>NZ_LZSY01000171.1 GCF_001665625.1 Mycolicibacterium peregrinum
CACATGATCTTGGCGATCCAGGCGTTGTAGTCCCGCTGCCCGTAGATACCGAAGGTGTGCAGCTCATTGGCGAAATCGGTGTCCGGATCGGCCGAGGCCGGTGCCGCGACGGCGAGACCGGTTGCGGCGCAGATCGACAGGGCAATGATCAGGCGTTTCATCAGGCCAGGGCCTCCTCGGGGTCTCGTTGGACGGGCTTCGGCCACGGTTGTGGCAGCGGACGCTGACGGACCCGCTGAGGCCACCAGAACCAGCGCCCGAGCAACGTGGCGATGGACGGTGTCATCAGCGACCGAACCACAAGCGTGTCGAACAGCAAGCCTAAGCCGATCGTCGTTCCGACCTGACCGATAACGATCAAACTGCTTACCGCCATCGATCCCATGGTGAAGGCGAAGACCAGGCCCGCGGAGGTCACCACGGCGCCGGTTCCGACCATGGCCCGGATGATTCCGGTCTTCAGCCCGGCGTGGATTTCCTCCTTTATTCGTGAGACGAGCAGGAGGTTGTAGTCCGCGCCGACGGCCAGCAGGACGATGACCGACATCGGCATCACCATCCAGTGCAGGGGGATACCCACGATGTGTTGCCAGAGCAGTACCGACAGGCCGAAGGCCGAGGCAAGGCTGAGCACCACCGTGCCCACGATCACCGCGGAAGCCACCACGGCGCGGGTGAGCACCAACATGATGATGAAGATCAGGATCAGTGCCGCTGCGGCAACGATGATCAGGTCGTAGTCGGCACCCTTCTGCATGTCGTAGTACGTCGCCGAGCTGCCGCCGAGGTAGATCTTGGCCCCCTCGAACGGTGTGCCCTTGATGGCGTCGGTCGCCGCGACCTTCATCGGTTCGATGCGTGCGGTGCCTTCCGGAGTCAGCGGATCACCCTGGTGAATGATGGTGAACCGCACCGCATGTCCGTCAGGCGACATGAACAGCTTGAGGCCCCGCTGGAAGTCGGCGGTATCGAACGCCTCCGGCGGCAGGTAGAACGAATCGTCGTTCTTGGCCGTGTCGAACGCTTCGCTCATGGCGGTGGCGGTGTTCTGCATCGCCATCGTCTGATCCTGTTGGGCCTTCTGCACCTGATACTGGTTCAGCAGCATCTGCTTCTGATGCTTCATCGACTGGATCTGCCGTGGCATCGTGGCGACCATCTTGGGCATCAGGTCGGCCATGCGCTGCATCTCGGGAACCAGGTCCTGGAAGTCGTCGGACATCGTGTTGATGCCGTCGAGGGCGTCGAAGATGGACCGGATGGACCAGCACATCGGGATGTCGAAGCAGTGCGGTTCCCAGTACAGGTAGTTGCGCAGCGGCCGGAACTGGTCGTCGAAGTCAGCCAGGTGATCCCGGACGTCGTTCATGTCGCCCGACGTCGTCTTCATCTTGTCGGCCATGCGCTGTGACACCGCAGCGAGATCCGTCTGGATGCTCATCATCTCGGTCATGGCGTCGATGCTGGTCTGCAGATCCTCAGCTTGATCGAGGATGTTCTGCAGGTTGGTCTGCGCGTAGTCGTTGTTCATCAGCTGGGTCGTACCGCTCTGGCCCAGCGTGTACGGGATCGTCGAGTGCTTGATCGGATCGCCGTCGGGACGGGTGATGGTCTGTACCTGGGCGATGCCGTGCACGTTCTTGAGGGCCTTGGCGATCTTGTCGATGACCAGGAAATCGGCCGGGTTCCGCAGATCGCGGTCGGACTCGATCATCATCAGGTCCGGGTTCATCTTCGCCTGCGAGAAGTGCCGGAACGCAGCGTCGTATCCGACGTTCGTCCCCACGTCCTTGGGCAGGAAGATGCGGTCGTTGTAGGTGGTGTGGTAGCCGGGCAGGGCGAGCAGACCGACCAATGCGGCGACGATGGCGCACACCAGGATCGCACCCGGCCAACGGACGGTGGCGGTGCCGACCCGGTGCCACCCGCGGGACTTCGAATGCCGCTTGGGCTCAAGGATCTTGCCGAACCGGCTGGCCACCGAGATGACGGCCGGTCCCAGGGTCAGTGCCATGGCGACCACCATCGTCATTCCGATCGCCAGTGGAATGCCCATGGTCTGGAAGTACGGCAGGCGGGTGAAGTGCAGGCAGAACGTGGCACCGGCGATGGTCAGACCCGACGCGAGCACGACATGGGCCGTGCCGTGGAACATGTCGTAGTAGGCCGCTTCCTTGTCCTCGCCGGCTCTTCGTGCTTCCTGATATCGGCCGATCAGGAAGATCGCGTAGTCGGTGGCCGCGGCGATGGCCAAGGTCACCAGCATGTTGGTCGCGAACGTCGTGAGACCGAAGAAGTTGTTATAGCCCAGAAGTGCGACAAGTCCACGTGCGCCGGACAATTCGAGCACGACCATCAACAGCACGATCAGCGTGGTGATGATCGATCGGTAGACGCCCAGCAGCATCACGGCGATGACACCGAAGGTGACGAGCTCGATCAGCTCCATGCTCTCGTCGCCGACGATGTTCTGGTCGGTGCTGGAGGCCGCCGATCCGGTGACGTACGCCTTCACGCCGTCAGGCGCGGGGCTGTCGGTGGCGATGCGCCGCACTGCCTCGACCGACTCGTTGGCCAGCGTCTCGCCCTGGTCGCCGGCGATGTAGACCTGCACGTAGGCGGCCTTGCCGTCGCGGCTCTGGGCGCCCTTGGCGGTCAGGGTGTCACCCCAGAAGTCCTGCACATGCTGCACGTGGGTGGTGTCCGCGCGCAGGTCACGAACCATCTGGTCGTAGAACACGTGCGCTTCGAGGCCCAGTGGCTTGTCGCCTTCGAGCACGACCATCACCGAACTGCTGGTGTCGTACTCCTGGAACTTCTTGCCGACTTCTTTGATGGCGATCATCGACGGTGCGTCGTTGGGGCTCATCGACACCGCGCGCATCTTGCCGACGACCTCGAGTTGCGGCACGACGGTGTTGAGCAGTGCGACGATCACGATCCAGATCAGGATGATCGGCAGGGCGAAGGCCCGGATGAATCGCGGGAGCATCGGGTGCGGAGGTGCCGCATGGCGTCCCGTTGGGATGGCGTCGGTCGGGGTGTCGTCGGTCTGGGTTTCTTCCGTGTGGCTGCTCATGCTGCCTTCACAAAGCAGAAGGTTTGTGCGTTCAATCCAGTAGCCGTTCTCTCTTCTTTGACCTCGTCATCGACGGTGACTCGGCAACTGATGCTGCTTCCGTCGCCTTGCGCCATGATGTTGGGTTGCACCGACGGCAATGTGGTTTGCAGGGTCAAAGACCATGGCAGCGGCACGGTTCCGGTGCGCTGGGGTTTGCCTTCGAGGTCCATGTAGTTGATGACGGCGGTGCCGCCCGTTCCGAAGATCTCGTACTTCACGAACTTGGGGTTGAAGTCTTCGGCGTTGTCCGAGGTGGTGTCGGTGATGATCACCGGATGTGCGCCGAAGACCTTGCGGACGTTCATCACGATCAGCACGCCGGCCCCCATCGCGATGACGATCAGTACGGGGAGCCAGATTCGGCGGATGGCCTTCAGCATCGCGGCGGCCCCGAGAGGAGGCCCGCGGCGGGCGTTTCGATGACAGGTGTCACTGGTGGGCCTCCCGACGTTTTCGATGCGATCGCGACAACCCTGCTGTTAGGCGTCCTACGCACTTCGAGGCGTAAAGTTATCCGAATAAGTGGATAGGATCAATCCACTTATGACGCCGCTCACTTTGGACAGAGAGATATGACCGAGGAAACAAGACCCGTGCTGCGCAAGGACGCAGAGCGCAACCGTCAGCGGGTGCTTGACGCTGCGAGGGAGCTGTTTGCCGAGAAAGGTCTTGAGGCGACGCTCAACGATGTGGCGCGCTACGCCAATGTCGGGGTGGGCACGGTGTACCGACGGTTCGCGACGAAGGAAGAGCTCATCGCGGCCATCTTCGTCGACGGTATGGAGCAGCTCACTGCGCTGGCAGAATCTGCGCTGCAACAAGAAGATTCGTGGCAGGGATTCGCCTGGTACGTCGAGAAGATGTGCGAGATCACGGCGACTGACCGGGGATTGCGGGAAATCGCGTTCAGCAAGTCCTATGGGTGCGACCGGGTCAAGGCCTGCCAGGAGCAGCTCGTCCCGGTGTTGACCAAACTGGTCGAGCGGGCCCAGCGTGACGGTTATCTACGTCCGGAGCTGTCGTCCACGGACATGCCGATCTTCGGGCTTCTGGCCGGCACGGTCAGCGAATTCGCCGGCAATGTCGATGCCGAACTGTGGCGTCGCTATGTGGCCATCCTCCTGGACGGCATGCGCTACCACGCCGGCCAATCGTGCATTCCGGTGAAGGCGCTCGACAGCGATGAGCTCGACACCGCGATGCAGTCTTGGGAGCCGGCTGGGCCGCCGCGCTGACCGACACGATGTCGGGACGTTTCGGAAATGCCTGTGCGGGCACAATATCGACGTGGCTATCTACGATGATTCGGACGCTGGTACAGGACAACTGTTTTGCGGGGTCGAGCTGGCCCGCCGCATCGAGAAAGCCGAGTCGGACCTGATCGTCGCGGCAACCCGGTCGGCGGGCGACCGTGGTGCCGACGGGTTGGTGCTGCCGGTCGCCGGCGGATTCGCCTGTTTCGCCGAGGCTGAGTCGCCGATGAACAAGTTGGTCGGCCTCGGCTTCGACGGCGTGCCCGACGAGGCCGTGCTGGGCGAGATCGAACGGGCCTTCGCGGCCAGGGGCAGCGAAACCCGGGTCGAACTGTCCAATCTCGCCGATCCCGAGATCACCGCGCTGTTGTCCGGCCGCGGCTATCGCCTCGCCGAGTTCGAGAACGTCCTCGGCCGCCCGATCGCCGTCGAGGCCCCGTTGGCGACGGAGGTGGACGTGCGCCGGGCCGACGATCTCACCGCGTGGGTGAACGTCGTGGTGGAGGGCTTCGCTCATCCGGACGGGGAAGGCCCGGTCAGCCATGAGCAGTTCCCTGCTGACATCATCGAGAGGGCCGAACGGGACATGGAAAAGGCCGGGGCCACAGCGTATATCGCGTTGTATGGCGGAGCGGTCGCCGGCGGCGGGATGATGCGGCTGAGCGGCGGGATCGCTCAGCTGGCCGGAGCCGCGACCGCGCCGGCCTACCGGCGCCGCGGGGTGCAGGCCGCGCTGCTGGCGGCGCGGCTGGCCGAGGCCGCCGACGCCGGATGCGAGATCGCCGTGGTGACGACGGCTCCCGGCTCGAAGTCACAGCAGAACGTGCAGCGTCGAGGATTCCAGCTGCTGTACACGCGGGCGATCCTGGTGAAACCGGTTGCGGCGGTTCAGTAGAGCATCTTGCGCAGGTTGTCCTCGCGGTAATACGCGTCGAGTTCCTGTTGGGTCTGGTCGGGTTTGAAGGCCTTGGCCATCTGCGCCACCGAGGGCACCGCCGTCGGATTCCAGCTCTCGGGTTTCCAGGCGTCGGAGCGCAGAAACGCCTTCGGGCAGTGGAAGAACACCTCTTCGATGTCGATTTCCAGAGCCAGGATCGGCCGCTTGCCGTCCACCACCATGGCATCGAAATAATCGGCGTCCGAAAGGATCCGGGCGGAGCCGTTGATTCGCAGGGTGTCGCCGCGGCCGGGGATGACGAACACCGTGCCCACGTGCGGCCGTTGCAGGACATTGAGAAAGCCGTCGACGCGCCGGTTGCCTGGCCGTTCCGGGATCGCGATCGTGGTGTCGTCGATGATCTGGACGAAACCAGGCGGGTCGCCCTTCGGGGACACGTCGACGCGCCCGTGCGCATCGGTGGTCGCCACGAAACCCAGGGGTGACTGCTTGAGCCAGCCCTGCTGCGCTTCGGACAGGCGGTCGGTCACCTTCTTTGCGACGGCTGGGGTGGGTTGCCCGACGATGGCGCGCAGCTCGTCCGCGGAGGTCACTTCTCGGCGCATGTCTCCATCATGCCCAAGCCGACAAGTGAAATTCCGGCTCCGTGGTTGCGGCGATGCTCCCGCGACAACAACGCAGTGGTCGTTCTCCGTGGCGGGGAACAGCCGTGGCGTTGTTTTGGGCGTCCTGCGCTCAGCTGTAGCGGGCCGCCAGCGCCCGGCGGTCCAGCTTGCCGATGCCGCGGCGGGGCAACTCGTCGACGATATGCACCTCGCGCGGTGCCGCGGTGGCATCCAGCGTCTGGGACACCTGGGCCCGTAACTCGGCCACGTCGGGGGCTGTCGAACCAGGAGCCAGCACCAGCGCGGCCACCACCCGCTGACCGAGCCGTTCGTCGGGCACCCCGAACACCGCGCAGTCGGCGATCGCCGGGTGGCCGGCCAGTGCCGATTCGACCAGTTGCGGCAGTACCGTCAGCCCTCCGGTGCTGACCGCGTCGTCGACCCGGCCCAAGACCCTGATCACACCCGAATCATCCACGGAACCAAGATCATCGGTGCGGAACCAGCCGGGCTCGGCGAACGGATCGGGTGTGACCGGGTTGCGATACCCCTTGGCCACGGTGGCGCCGCCGAGCAGGATGCGGGAGTTGTCAATCCGCACCTTCACACCGTCGAGCGCCACACCGTCGTACACGCAGCCGCCTGCGGTCTCGCTCATCCCGTAGGTGCGGACCACGTTCACCCCCGCCGCTCGGGCCCGTTCGGCCACACCGGCCGGCATCGGTCCGCCGCCGATCAGCACGGCATCGAGTCCGGCCAGCGCTTCCGCGGCGGCCGGGTCCTGAAGGGCCTTGTCCAGCTGTACCGCCACCAGCGAGGCGTAGCGGCGCCCACTCCCCAAAGCGGCTACCGCCGAGGGCAACTCGCCCGGCTCGAAGGAGGCCGGGATGGCGACGGGCGTGGTACCGGCCAGCACGCTGCGCACCAGCACCTGCAGGCCGGCGATGTGATAGGCGGGCAGGGCCAGCAGCCACCGGCCCGCACCACCCAACCGGGCGTGGGTGGACTCGGCGCTGGATCGCAACGCCGCCGCGGTCAGCAACGCGCCTTTGGGCTTGCCGGTGGTGCCCGAGGTCGAGATCACCAGGGCGACCTCGTCGTCGATCTCCTCGCCGGCGCGCAAAGTGGTTGTCAGCAGGGAACTCTGACGCTCGTCGTCTGCGGGCACGGGCAGGATCGCCGCCTCGCGTCCGGTCAGGACGTCATCGAGGACCGCCAGCAACGGGCCCGTCGCAGATCCGACGGAGACGGGGCGGAGAACGGCTATGCCGGGCCCCCTGGCTCTTTCGGGTCGTCACCGTCGGCGCGGCCGGTCTCATCGGTGCCGACGGAATCCTCGGCATCGCGCGGATCGTCCAACGGCCAGCCCTTGGCGGCGAGTCGTTGCCGTACCCGTTCGACGTCCTCCACGCGGGGCAGCTCGTCGGTGATCTGGGTGATCAGCACGCCGATGTCGATGTGATCGAAATCACCGCGATCGATGAGATCCCGTGCGACTGCTTTGACTTCGTCGTTCGTCAGGCGCCGGGTCAGCAGCGCCAACAGCGGCACCCGGTCTGGTCCGGGCACCCCCTCGGGGTACCCGGCGTTCAGCCAGGCCGCGATCTTCGCGAGAAAAGCGTTCACTGTGCCTACTCCTGATGCACCCGAGCGACGTTCCACCGGACATACGAGTTTGAGTCGGAGGACCGCATTGATGTTAGTGGTGCCGGCCGACTCTGGCTCGCAGTGAACTTATAGCCCGCTCGGAGATCGGCAAACCGCCCCGGCGAACAAACCGGGGTGGACAGATGAACACTCGGTGAACTCATTCGTAGCGTATTCGAATTCCCAGCTCAGCGAGGTGTTTCCGGCTGGTCAAAAACGCCAATGGTCCGACAGAATTACCGCCATGAGCGCTGAGCTGATCGTCCTGGTGCTGTTGATAGCAACAGCACTGGCCTTTGACTTCACAAACGGCTTTCACGACACCGGCAATGCCATGGCCACTTCGATCGCCACGGGGGCGCTGAAGCCCAAGACCGCTGTGATCCTGGCGGGTGTCCTCAACCTGGTCGGCGCGTTCCTCTCGGTCGAGGTGGCCGTCACGGTCACCACATCGGTGCTCAAGATTCAGGACAGCAAGACGGGGTCGCTGGTATCCGGCATCGATGCCTCGACGGGTCTCACGATCATCTTCGCCGGCCTGATCGGCGGCATCCTGTGGAACCTGTTGACCTGGCTCTTCGGCATTCCGTCCAGCTCGTCGCACGCGCTCTTCGGCGGTCTGATCGGCGCCGGGCTGGCAGCTATCGGACTGTCCGGGGTCAACTGGTCCGGCGTCCTCCAGAAGGTGCTCATCCCCGCGATCGCGGCTCCGTTCATCGCCTGCCTCGTCGCTGCGGCCGGAACCTGGCTGGTCTACCGCATCACCCGCAACGTGCTGAAGAAGCGCCGCGAGCAGGGTTTCCGTTGGGGACAGATCGCCACCGCCTCGCTGGTCGCCCTGTCGCACGGAACGAACGACGCCCAGAAGACCATGGGTGTCATCGCGCTCGCCCTCATCACCACCGGGCACCTCACCGGGGATGTGAAGGAGAACGGTCTGCCGTTCTGGATCATCGCCTCCTGCGCACTGGCCATCGGCCTCGGCACCTACATCGGCGGCTGGCGCGTCATCCGCACGCTGGGCAAGGGCCTGGTCGAGATCGAATCCCCGCAGGGGCTGGCCGCCGAAGCATCCTCGGCCGCAATCATTTTGAGCTCCAGCGCCGCGGGTATGGCGCTGTCCACAACTCACGTCGCCACCGGCTCGATCCTCGGTAGCGGCGTCGGCAAGCCGGGCGCCGAGGTGCGTTGGGCCGTGGCCGGACGCATGGCGATGGCCTGGCTGATCACGCTGCCCGCCGCCGGAATCGTCGGCGCGCTGGCTTTCTGGCTGTCGCACGGTGTCGAGTCGCTCACCGGGGCGGCGCTCGCCGGCGACGGCCTGATCTTCCTGATCCTGGTCGCCCTGTCCGGATACATGTGGTGGCGCGCTCAGCAGCAGAAGGTCGACCACAAGAACGTCAATGCCGATTGGGATGACTCCACCAACTCGGTCGTGCCGGCCGAGGTGCGTGAGGCCGGCAAGCCTGCCGCCACAGTCGACAAAGCCGCAGTCTGACCGGATCTAGCTAAGGAATCAGCTGATGATTTATGTGGACTCCATCTTCAAGGTGCTGGTTGTGGGGTTGATCCTCGGAGCTGGTCTGCCTGCGGTGTTCGCCACAGGTCTGGTGGCCTACTCGAACGGCGCCGGCGGCACTCACGAGGACGGCACCGTCGTGGCGCCCAACCCGGTGCTGAAGTTCCTCGGTCTGGCGCTCTTCGCCGTCGTCGCCGCGGTGATCGTGATCGCGATCCTGTGGATCACCAAGACCACGATCATTCATCACTTCGGATTCAACCCCGTCCCGTTCATTCCGGGTAAGTGAGCGCAGCATGACCGAAACGACGAGCTTCCTCGACAACGTGCTGAGCTGGTTGCGGGCCGGCTATCCGGAGGGCGTGCCGCACAAGGACCAGTTCGCCCTGCTGGCGTTGCTGACCCGGTCACTGTCCGAGGACGAGGTGGTCCGGGCCACCCACGACATCCTGCGCTCCTCCGACGGGGACAGCCCTGTCACCGACGACGAGATCCGGGACGCGGTGCAGAACGTCATCGACAAGGAACCGCTTCCAGAAGAGGTCAACCAGGTCGCCGCTCGGCTGGCCTCGGTGGGCTGGCCGCTGTCGACCCCGACGCGCTGAGGGACACGGGCATATTTGAGCCCGGCTGTTGACTTTGAGTTCACGCGCACCGCAACCCGCACAAGTGCAGCGTCAGTTCCAAGTCAGCGCGTGTCCCGCCGGAGTGGATGAGTGTCGGGCACCTGGACAAAAATCAGGGTGATGCCGTCGGGGTCGATCACGTGCATTTCGTGCAGACCCCACGGTTCCTGGGTCGCGGCGCGGGCGATGGTCACGCCGCGGGTTTCCAGTTCAGCCTGGGTGGCGTAGACGTCGCGCACCTGCAGCCACAGCGCTCCGGGGAACACCCCGGATTCGGTGGGGCTGTGGTGCCCGGCCAGCTCGATCAGTGACTGGCCCGCGTAAAACACTGTGCCTGCACCGTATTCGCGGGCGATGGCCAAGCCGATCCCATCGCGGTAGAACTCCACTGACTTCGGGTAATCGACCGGTCGGATCAACATCCTGCTGGCCAGGATCTCCATATCCCTTGTCTACCACCGCCGGGTGCCGGGGCGAATCCGCGACACGGGTCAGTCGGGGCGCCCCGGCATCCGGCGGGCGCGGTCGCTGGCCCGCAATCCGATGGCGAACGCGGCCTGGTCCTCGAAACTCATCGGGTTTCGTCCGGTGATCTCGTGGATGCGGCTCAACCGGTGACGCACGGTGTTGGTGTGCAGGAACAACTCACGGGCGGTGTCGATGAGCGACCCATTGGTGGCCAGGAAGGTGCGCAGCGTTCGCACGTGCTGGGTGCCCCGCCCGTTGTCCAGGGTCTCCAGCGGGTCGATGAGCTGGCTTTTGAACGGGGCCAACCGGTTCAGCGGCAAGCCTTCGAGCAGGCTGTCGAACGTGCTCAGCTGATCAGGGCCGATGCTGCCGCCGTGCTGCTGGGCAAGGTCGAGGGCGATGCGGGCCTGGGTGATCGCCGCGCCCAGTTCGGACAGCGGAGCGGCGGCGGCGTGGCCCGAGGGCAGGGACAGTTCGCCCGGGTGCTGGGCCCGCGGGCCGGCCTCCAGTACCAGGCATACCTCGGGTGCATCGCCGACCAGGGCATCGGGAAATGCCATCGACAACACGGCCCCGGCCCCGGCCGGCCAGGCCGAGCAGGCGAGCTCGGGGGCCGCCAGCCCCGGCCAGTCCAGTAGCTGATTGAGGGCGTCGGGCAGCAGCATGCGTCGCTCGATCAGCGACAGCAGTTGCCCGACGCGTTCGCGGGAGAGTGCGGATTCGATGTCGCGTTCGCCCTGGGCGGCCTGGACGAATCGGCCGATGAGGTCCAGCACCGTGGGCTCCGGTGGCTCGTCGCTGCCGACCGAGGTGAGGGTTCCCAAGTCGCCGAGCGGGACACCGGCCCCTGCACCCGCGGACGCCTGGTCGGGATCCACCAGGAGATGGCAGCCCAGCACCTCGCCTGCCCGGTCCAGCAACTGGCGCACCGACTCACGTCGCCGTTGGGACGAGAGCAGTTCGGGCATCAGGGAATTGGTGGCCCGCGCTACGGCGATCTCGCCGCCGACCTGGAAGTCGGCGACGTAGCGGCTCACCGAGGAGAACGGCACATTGGGTGGGGCGATGAGGACCGGTAGGCCGGCGCGTGCGGCCGAGGTGAGCAAGGCAGCCGGAACGGCGTCGTGCACATCGCCGATGCCGAAGCACAGGCCGGCCGCCCCGGACCGGCTCAGCGATTCGACGAACGCCGCGCAGTCCTGCTCGGTCTGCAGGCTGATGCCCACTGTGCAGACCAGTTCACCGCCGTGCAGGTACCTCGACGGGTCCCGTAACTCGGTGGTGTGCACCCAGTTGATCCGGTGATCCAGGTCGCCGGTTGGCTCGTCGGGAGTGAGCAGCCCACGGTGTGACTCGAGGAGGTCGCGCAGTGTCGGTTTGACATCGCCGCGGTCCGACATGGGGTGAGCGTAACGCCGTCGTCATCCCCGTGCCCGCCGGCATTGTCGGATCCTCCAATGGCAGCGTGGTGTGACAGTGGATTCGCAGCGTGTTGGTCGCATTCGCTTGGTGGTTACGCCACTGCGGCGTGATAGTTCCTCCAACCACACAGAGGGAGCACACGATGACTGCATCGCCGATCTCGTTGCCCGAGCACGACACGGACGGGCCCAACGTGCTGCGGCGCGAATTCTCGCTGTGGTCGGCCTTCGCCTTTGCTTTTGCGTTCATCTCGCCGATCGTCGCGCTCTACGGAATCTTCGGTCTGGCGCTGTCCTCGGCCGGCCCGAGTTTCTGGTGGGGATTCGCGCTCGTGTTCGGCGGTCAGCTGCTGGTCGCCCTGGTCTTCGCGATGCTGGTGTCGCGCTGGCCGTTGGAGGGTTCTATATACCAGTGGTCGCGGCGGCTGCTCGGCACGTCCTACGGCTGGTTCGCCGGCTGGGTGTACATGTGGACGTTGGTGATCGCGATGGCGACCGTGGCGCTGGGCGCCGCCGGGTTCGTGGCGAACATCGCCGGGGTGGAATCGCCGTCCGGCCGCCTACGTGCCGTCATCGCGCTGGTGATCCTGCTCGGCGGGACCGCGATCAACCTGATCGGCCGCGGTGCGCTCAAGGTGTTCATGACGGCCAGCATCGTGGCCGAGGTGATCGGTTCGATCGGGCTGGGCACCTGGCTGTTGCTGTTCCACCGCAACAACTCGTTGTCGGTGCTGTTCGACGGCGGCGGTCCCGAGGTGGACACCTGGAGCTACCTGGGCGGGCCGTTCCTGATCGCGGTGGCGTTCATCGGATTCTCGTTCGTCGGGTTCGAGAGTGCGGGCGCCATCGCCGAGGAGGTCCATGAGCCGCGGCGGGACCTGCCCAAGGCCGTGCTCTTCTCGCTGGGTTTCATCGCGCTGGTGGTGGCCTACTCCAGCCTGGCGATCATCCTTGCGATCCCTGACCTGGATGCGGTGATCTCCGGCTCCGTGGCCGACCCGGTGTACGAAACCCTCACGGCCGCACTGGGCCACGGCATCGCCAAACCGGTCGAGATGCTGTTCGTCATCGGCTTCCTGGCCAGCTTCCTGGCATTGCAGACCTCCGCGTCCCGGGTGATCTGGGCCTACGCCCGTGACGGCGCGCTGCCGGCCTCGAAGGCGCTGGCCCGGTTGCGTGGTGAGGCGCGGATCCCGGTGGTGCCGATCCTGGTCACCACGGTGGTCGGCGGGGCACTGTTCCTGCTGTCCATCGTGGCCGGCGACATCTATTCGCTCATGGTCAATTTCACCGCCGGCGGCTTCTACCTGGCCTTCCTGTTCCCGTTGATCGGGTTCGTGGTGGTGCTGGCCCGACGGAGCTGGACGGACGGCGCGTTCAGCCTGGGCCGTGCCACAGTTCCGGTCGCGGTGGTGGCTGCGGTGTGGGCGGTTCTGCAGACCCTCAACATCGCCTGGCCGAGGCCGGTTTTCGAGCAGCGCTACCTGGACTGGTCGGTGTGGATCGGGGTGGCCGTGCTGGGCATGATCGGGCTGGCCGTCCTGCTCAGTGTGCGGCAGCGGATCGTGAGCGCCGCGGTGATCGACGACGTCGAGGCCCTGGACGAGCGCGCCGACGGGGAAGGTGGGAAGCGATGACTGAATCACCGGTCGCGGTCGTCACCGGAGGCGCCAGCGGAATCGGCGCCGCCGTGGTCACCGCCTTGCGGGAACGCGGATACGTCATCGGAACGCTCGATCTGTCGGGTTCGACCAAGGCGGATCACGCTGTCGCAGTAGATGTTTCCGATGGCACCGCGGTGACCGGTGCGGTCGACGAGATCCGCGCCGAACTCGGCCCGATCACCGCGCTGGTGACCTCGGCGGGCCACTACGAGATGGCCCCGGTGAGCCAGATCAGCACCCAGGCCTGGCAGCGCATGCTGCGGGTGCACGTGGGCGGGTTGTTCCACGCCTCACGCGCGTGTCTGCCTGACATGCTCGCCCGGGGTTCGGGGGCGATGGTCGCGGTGGCCAGTGAGCTCGCGGTCGGTGGCGGCGACGGTGATGCCCATTACGCGGCGGCCAAAGGGGCCATTCTCGGCCTGGTGCGCAGCCTGGCCGCTGAGGTGGCCGGTCGCGGTGTCCGGGTGAACGCGGTGGCCCCGGGCCCTACCGACACTCCGTTGCTGTCCGACGATTCCCCTTGGCGTGCAGCGGATTATCTTTCGACGCTGCCGTTGGGTCGGCTGGTCACCCCGGTCGAGGTGGCGCAGTGTGTGCGATATCTGGTGTGTGACGCCACCTTCAGTACCGGTGACGTCGTCAATGTCAACGCAGGAGCGGTGATATGAGCTCGTTACAGGGACGGGTCGCGCTGGTCACCGGTGCCGCGCAGGGGATGGGCGCCGCGCATGCCCGGCGGCTGGCCGCGGCGGGAGCGACGGTCGCGGTCAACGACATTCGTTCTGGCGCCGGGTTGGATGCGTTGGCTGCCGAGATCGGTGGCCTGGCCGTCCCCGGGGATGTCTGTGATCCGCACGCCTGCGCTCAGATCGCTGACACTGTGGCGGCCACAGCCGGTCGGCTCGACGTGTTGGTCGCCAACCACGCCTACATGACCATGGCCCCACTGTTGGAGCATGACGAGGCGGACTGGTGGCGGGTCATCGACACCAATCTCGGTGGCACCTTTCACCTGGTGCAGGCGGTGTTGCCGCATATGCGCAGGCTCGGCGCGGGCCGCATCGTGGTGATCTCCAGCGAGTGGGGTGTCACCGGCTGGCCCGAGGCCACCGCGTATGCGGCGTCCAAGGCCGGGCTCATCTCGTTGGTCAAGACCCTGGGCCGGGAATTGGCACCGGAGGGGATCATCGTGAACGCGGTGGCGCCCGGCGTGACCGACACTCCGCAGCTCGAGGTGGACGCGGATGCCGCCGGGATCACCTTGGCAGATGTGCACGCGCGCTACGCGGAGTCGATTCCGTTGGGCCGCATCGGCTCTGCCGACGAGATCGCGGCCGCGGTGCAGTTGCTGGCAGATTTCGACATGTCGGCTGTCGTCGGGCAGGTGATCTCCTGCAACGGCGGGGCGACGCGGACGAGAGTGTGAAGTGATGACGGAAGGAAATCAGGTGACGGGCCAGCCGTATGTGCGGTCGGAGACGGGCAACGTCGGTCAGGTCGACGCTCGGGTGGTACCGCGGTACGCCGGTATCGCCACGTTCGCCCGGCTCCCACAGCGCCACGAGGTCTCTGACTACGACATCGCCGTCGTCGGAGTGCCGTTCGACGCCGGCGTCACCTACCGGCCGGGTGCTCGGTTCGGTCCCGCCGCGATCCGGCAGGCCTCGCGTCTGCTGAAGCCGTACCACCCGGCGCTGGATGTCAGTCCGTTCGCCCAGGCGCAGGTGGTCGATGCCGGTGATATCGCGGCCAATCCGTTCGACATCGACGCTGCGGTGGACCAGATTCGGGACGGGATCTCCGAGTTGCTGACGGGGCCCGAGAAGCGGGTGGTGCTGCTCGGCGGGGACCACACCATCGCCCTGCCGGCCCTACAGGCGGTGCACGCGGTGCACGGCCCGGTGGCGCTGGTGCACTTCGACGCCCACCTCGACACCTGGGACACCTACTTCGGGGCACCCTGCACGCACGGCACCCCGTTCCGCCGGGCCTCCGAGCAGGGCCTGATCGTCAAGGGCCATTCTGCGCACGTCGGCATCCGCGGCTCGCTCTACGACCGCGCCGACCTGCTCGACGACGAGTCCCTGGGGTTCACGGTGGTGCACTGCCGCGACATCGACCGCATCGGTGTGGACGGTGTCATCGAGCGGATCCTGCAGCGAGTCGGCGATCACCCGGTGTATGTGTCGATCGACATCGATGTGCTGGACCCGGGGTTCGCGCCGGGCACCGGGACTCCCGAGATCGGCGGGATGACCAGCCGGGAGCTGGTCGCGGTGCTGCGGGCCATGCGCGGGCTGTCGATCGTCGGTGCCGACGTGGTCGAGGTGGCCCCGGCCTACGACAGCGGCGACGTGACCGCGGTGGCCGCGGCCAATCTGGCCTACGAACTGGTTACGCTGATGGCCGATGGCTGAATTCTCTTGGCCGGACGGCAGAATCGCGGCGGCGGCATTCACCTTCGACGTGGATGCCGAGTCGGCGGTGCTGTGGGGCAACGAGGGCGCCGCGGCGCGGATGAGCGTGATGTCCCACCAGGCGTACGGGCCGCTGGTTGGGATTCCCCGGATCCTGGATCTGCTGGATCGCCATCAGATTCCGTCGACGTTCTTCGTCCCCGGCCACACCGCGCACCGGTACCCCGAGGCGGTGCGGGCGATCGTGGCCGCCGGGCATGAGATCGCCCACCACGGATATCTTCACGAGCAGCCGACGGCGCTGACGGTGCAGGAGGAGGTCGATGCACTGGACCGTGGGCTGGGGGCGCTGGCGGAGGTCGCCGGGGTGCGGCCTGTCGGTTACCGCGCGCCGATGTGGGACCTGTCGTGGCACACCCCCTCGCTGCTCGCGGAGCGCGGTTTCCTGTACGACTCAAGCCTGATGGACGCCGACTGCCCTTATGAGCTCGCCGTCGGTGACAGCTCGCTGGTGGAGATCCCCATCCAGTGGGCGCTCGACGACTGGGAGCAGTACTGCTATCTGCCCGACATCTCCGGATCCGGTCTGATCGAGAGCCCGCGCAAGGCGCGGGAGATCTGGCAGCTGGAGTTCGACGCGCTCCGCCGCGCCGGGGCGTGCTGGGTGCTGACCAATCACCCGTTCCTGTCCGGACGGGCCTCGCGGGCAGCCGAACTCGACCACCTCATGCGATACGTGCGTGACCACGCCGATGTGTGGACCACGAGTCTCGGGGCGATCGCCGAGCATGTGCGGTCGCTCGGACTTGAGCCCCGCAGCATCACCAAGCCGTGATCAGACCGGTTGGACCCGTTGCCGTTTCATCAGGGCGTCGACCAGACCGGGTGCCACGGTGTTCAGTGCCTTGGCGGTCACTGCCATCCGTGGCGCGATCTGTACCGGCCGGGTGCGCGCCGCGGTCAGCATCCAGTCGGCGGCCTCGGCAGCCGACAGTCCGGGCAGTCCGTCGTAGGCCCGGGTGGGGGCGATCATCGGGGTCTTCACCAACGGGTAGTACAGCGTGGTGGAATGCACGCCGACGGAGGCCCATTCGGTCTCGATGACCCGGCTGACCGCGGCCAGCGCTGCCTTGGACGCGTTGTACACCGCGAACAGCGGTGAGGATTCGTTCATCACGCCCCAGGTGGCGACGTTGATGATGTGCCCGTCCCGACGTTCCCGCATGCCCGGGGCCAGGCCGCGAATGAGCCGCAGCGGCGAGTAGTAGTTGAGCGTCATGGTGCGCTCGACGTCGTGCCAGCGGTCCAGAGATTCGGCCAGCGGCCGCCGGATCGACCGGCCGGCGTTGTTGATCAGGATGTCGACACCGCCGAGGTCACGTTCCACGGTGGCGACCAGCTCGTCGATGGCGTCCATGTCGGACAGGTCCACCGCGTGGGCGTGGGCGTCGCCACCCTTGGCGGAGATCCGCCCGACCAGGTCGTCGAGCAGTTCCTGGCGGCGGGCCACCGCGATGACGGTGGCTCCCTTCGCGGCGAACTTCTCCGCTGCGGCCTCGCCGATGCCCGACGAGGCGCCGGTCAGCAGGATGCGCTTGCCTGCGACATCGATATCGTCACGGGCCTGCAGCCGTTCGGTCAGCGGCGGGCGCATGCTCGTCAACAGCACCTGCTCAGAGAGCCGGCGCAGCGGGTTCTTGCTCATGCGCCGAGTTTAGGTCGCCTACCTTTCCGCGATGACTTGTGGGCGCCTCCCGAGTCGATATCGCTATGACCATCACCGGCAAGCTCGACCAGCGCTTCAGCGAGGCGACCGAACCGACCACGTGGCCGGCCGCCGCGGCCGCACTCCAGGCAGCCGGGCTGTACTGGCTCACGACCGTGCGCGGCGACGGGCGGCCGCACGTCACACCACTGGTCGGGGTGTGGACCGACGATGCGTTCGTGTTCTGCACCGGGCCCTCCGAGCAGAAGGCCCGCAACCTGCAGGCGGGCGCTGCCGTCGTCGTCACAACCGGAACCAACACGTGGAATGCGGGCCTGGACATCGTGGTCGAGGGGACCGCCGCGCGGGTGACCGGTCGGCAACGGTTGACCACCCTGGCCGATGCCTATCGGAGCAAGTACGGCGACGACTGGGATTTCGATTGCGACGACGAGGTTTTCGATCCGGACGGTGAGGCGGCGATCGTTTACCGGGTCACCCCGGCCAAAGTGCTGGCGTTCGCGAAGTCACCCCATGGCCAGACGGGTTTCCGTTTCTAGAAGTAGCGCGGGAAACCGCTCCAGTCGGGATCGCGCTTCTGCAGGAACGCGTCGCGGCCCTCGACGGCCTCGTCGGTCATGTACGCCAACCGGGTGGCCTCTCCGGCGAACACCTGCTGGCCGACCAGGCCGTCGTCGATCAGGTTGAACGAGAACTTCAGCATCCGGATGGCCTGGGGCGACTTGCCGTTGATCTCGGCCGCCCACTGCAGGCCGACCGCCTCCAGCTCGGCGTGGTCGACGACGTCGTTCACCGCGCCCATCTGGTACATGGTCTCGGCGTCGTAGGCGCGGCCCAGGAAGAAGATTTCGCGGGCGAACTTCTGCCCGGTCTGGCGGGCCAGATACGCGCTGCCGAAGCCGCCGTCGAAGCTGCCGACGTCGGCATCGGTCTGCTTGAACCGGGCGTGCTGGCGGCTGGCCAGGGTCAGGTCGCAGGTGACGTGCAGGCTGTGCCCGCCACCGGCCGCCCAGCCGTTGACCAGGCAGATCACCACCTTCGGCATGAACCGGATGAGCCGCTGCACCTCGAGAATGTGCAGTCGTCCGGCCCGGGCCGGGTCGACGGTCTCGGCGGTCTCCCCGTCGGCGTACTGATACCCGGAGCGCCCGCGGATGCGTTGGTCCCCGCCGGAGCAGAAGGCCCAGCCGCCGTCCTTGGCCGACGGGCCGTTGCCGGTCAGCAGCACCACCCCGACGTCGGGGGACATCCGGGCGTGGTCGAGGACGCGGTACAGCTCGTCGACGGTGTGCGGCCGGAACGCGTTGCGCACCTCGGGCCGGTCGAACGCGACCCGCACCGTGGGCTGCCGGGCGCCGTCGGCGACGTGGCGGTGGTAGGTGATGTCGGTCAGATCGTCGAAGCCGGGCACCGGCTCCCAGGCTGTCGGGTCGAACGGGTTGTCTGCACTCACGTGCTCGACTGTAGAGCGAGGGCAACTCGACGTTTCACAGGTACCGTCGCGGGGTACAAAACCTGGCGCGATGATGCGTACAGCGCATCACCAGATCAGAAAGAGGCGACGTTGACCACAATGAAGAAGTCGGCAGGTGTGTTGTTCTCGGGGTTGGCTGTCGGCCTTGCACTCGTCGGATGTTCACCTGCGATCACCGGTGGTGACACCAAGTGCAAGGACTTCATCGGGCAGGACGAGAAGACCCAGGACGAAGCCGTGTCCAAGATGCTCAAGGATGAGAAGGGCAACGATCCAGCCCAGCTCGAGATCACCGGAACCCGGATGGCGGTGCAGGCCTTCTGCCAGACCGTGGGCAAGCAGGACTCCAAGATCAAGGAAGCCCCGCACCTGAGCTGACGGGCAGGCTCTAGATCGGGTCCAGCCGGAACACCGGGCAGCGCCCGGCGAGTGCCTCGAACTCGTCCGGATTGGGCCCGGTCACCAGCCCGGCATTGCGCATGAACCCGACACCGGTCGGCACCAGGACGGGGAATTGGCGTAGCAGCGGCCGCGCCTGCTCGACGGGGATCTCCACCACTCGGACCCGCTGGTCTTTGCGGCCCTGGTGCACGGTGGCCTCGCCGGCAGCGCGGGCGTTGGCGGCCCAGTCGCCCTTCGGCAGTCCGCCGACGATGTAGCGGTGCCCGTCGACGGTCATCGGGGTGACGGGCGTCGACCGGGGTTTACCGCTCTTGCGGCCCGTCACCGTGAGCACCACGGGACCCTTGTCGCCGCCGACGCCGAGCTTGTTGAGCCCGATCATCACCTTGTTGACGTATTTCAGCCACCACGGTGGCCGGATCCGGTCGTCAGCCATGACTCCACACTAGGCGCGGATACCGACAGCCTGCAGGGCCGTGATCAGCCCGTCGGGCCGCTGCTCGGTGGGCAGCGGATCGACCAGTGCGAACTGGCAGCCGACTTCACGGGCACCGCCGTCGGCCTCCTCGCTGTCGCCGACCATCAGCGCTTCCTGTGCCGGCACACCGAGGCGCTGCAGTGCCGTGGTGAATATCGCCGGGTCTGGTTTGACCGCACCCACTTCGAAGGACAGCACGAACTCGTCGACGTGCTCGGCGGCGCCGATCGCGGTGAAGGCCGGACGTACATCGAATGCGATGTTGGACACAACGGCCGTCCGGAGTCCCTGTGCTTTCAGGCTTTTGAAGACCCGCGCGGTGTCGGGGTAGGCCGTCCAACTGGCCGGATCGATCACCCGGTTGTACAGCGATTCGGCGTGATGGTGGGCCAGCCCGGATTCCCGCAGCACATGCAGATAGGCCTCACGGTGCAGGTGCGGGGCCAGGTCCCGGTTGGCCCAGGCTTGGTACTGCTCATCGGTCATGGTCACGGACCGTCCGGTCGGGGCGGTCAGCCGGCGCATCAACTCGGCCTGCACGTGGCCGTCGACCTCACGTTCATCGACGGCCATCCCGGCGAACCAACTGTCCTGTTCCTCGAGGCGGAAGAGGGTCCCGGAGAAGTCGAACAACACTGCCGACACCATGTCCGCCATCGTGCCACGACCCCGCCCGGGATCAGCCGCGTTCGCGGATTGCCTTGTTCGCCAGTACGTCTCGCTCGCGTTCGTTGTCGGTCAGGGCGGCGGCCCGGTCGAACTGCTCGGCGGCCTCGGTGTGCCGGCCCAGCCGGGACAGCAGTTCGCCGCGCACGCTGGGCAGTAGGTACGAGCTGTCCAACCCCTCGATCCCGTCGACGATCTCCCATGCCTCCTGCGGGCCGGAGTGCATGGCGACGGCCACCGCCCGGTTGAGTTGGACCACCGGGGACGGGGTGATCTGCAGCAGCGCGTCGTACAGGGCGACGATGCGCGCCCAGTCGGTGTCGGCCGCCGTCGGGGCGACTGCGTGGCATTCGGCGAGCGCGGCCTGCAACGCATATGGGCCCCAACCACGTTGCTGCCGTGCTGTAGCGGAGCGCTCAAGGGCCTTGATGCCGCGCTGAATCTGGGCCCGGTCCCAGCTGGCCCGATTCTGGTCCTCCAGGAGGATGGGCCGGCCGTCGGCATCGGTGCGCGCCGCAAAGCGTGAGGACTGGAACTCCATCAGGGCGAGCAGGCCGTGGACCTCGGGTTCGTCGGGCACCAGGGCGGCCAGCACCCGCCCCAATCTCAGGGCCTCGGTGCATAATTCGTCGCGGATCCAGCGCTGTCCGGCGGATGCCGAGTAGCCCTCGTTGTAGATCAGATAGATGACCGAGAGCACCGCCGACAGTCGGTGCGGGTATTCGTCGCGCGGCGGTACCTCGAAGGGCGGGTTGGCTTGTGCCAGAGTCTTTTTGGCCCGGGTGATGCGCGCGGCCGCGGTGGCGGTCGAGATGAGGAAGGCCCGGGCGATCTCCTCGGTGCTAAGCCCGCCGACCATGCGCAATGTCAGCGCGACCTGGGCTTCGCGGGACAACACCGGGTGCGCGGCGATGAAGATGAGGCGCAGGACGTCATCGTCGATGCGGTCGGGGTCCCAGGCCTCGTCGACGTGCTCGGCCAGGTCGTGGGCCAGCACGGCGTACTTGGCGTCGAGGTTTTCCGCGCGCCGCCAGTGGTCGATGGCCTTGCGTTTGGCCACGGTGGTCAGCCAGGCCCCGGGGTTTCGCGGCACACCGGTCTGCGGCCACTGCGTGAGGGCGTCGAGCAGTGCGTCAGAGGCGAGATCCTCGGCCAGACCGACATCGCCGACGGTGCGGGTCAGCGTGGCCAGGATCTTGGCCGCCTCCATCCGCCAGACCGCGTCGAGCGTTGCGCGCATGTCGGCAGCGGTGGCGGGCACGTCGGGCACCTCACCCATTCTGCCGAGCAGACGCGTCGCCCATTGTCGGGCGTCCATTGCCCCGGGCGCCCATTGTCACGCTGGAGTGGCACTGGTGGCCGACAGTCACTCCAACGTGACAAAGCTGGATGGTCGATGGCGACGTGTCACCCCACTGTCACGCTGGAGTGGCACTGGTGGCCGAGCGCCACTCCAGCGTGACAAAGCGGGCAAGTGACAAAGCGGGCAAGTGACAAAGCGGGCAAGCGGGCAAGCAGGCCCGAGAAAATCAGCCGATCGCGCGGGCAGCACCTTCCCAGAACTGGGCGCGCACGGCCTTCTTGTCCGGCTTGCCGAGTGCGGTCACCGGCACGGAGTCGACGACGATCACCTGCTTGGGCGATTGCACCGAGCCCTTGCGGTCCTTGACCGCGGCCTGGATCTCGGCGGTCACCGTGGCCACCGCCTCGTCGCTGGAGTCGGCGTCGGGACGTAGCACGATCACCGCGGTGACGGCTTCGCCCCACTTCTCGTCGGGGGTGCCGATCACGCACACCTGGGCCACCGAAGGATGCTCGGCGACAACGTCTTCCACTTCACGCGGGAACACGTTGAACCCACCGGTGACGATCATGTCCTTGACCCGGTCGACGATGAACCAGTAGCCGTCCTCGTCTTCGCGGGCCATGTCGCCGGTGTGCAGCCAGCCGTCGCGGAAAGTCTCCGTGGTGGCGTCCTCGAGCTTCCAGTAGCCGCCGGCCAGCAGCGGTCCGGACACACAGATCTCGCCGACCTCGCCCCGGGGCACCGGGTTGCCCTCGGTGTCCAGCAGCGCGGTCCGCGCGAACAGGGTGGGCCGCCCGCAGGAGGTCAGCCGCTTCTCGTCGTGGTCCTTCTTGCCCAGGTACGAGATCACCATCGGGGCCTCGGACTGGCCGTAGTACTGCGCGAAGATCGGCCCGAAGCGCTTGAGCGCCTCGGCCAGCCGCACCGGGTTCATCGCCGAGGCGCCGTAGTACACGGTCTCCAGCGAGGACAGGTCGCGGGTGTGCGAGTCGGGGTGGTCCATCAGGGCGTAGATCATCGACGGCACCAGCATGGTCGCGGTGATGCGTTGTTCTTCGATGACGCGCAGCACCTCGGCCGGGTCGAACTTGGTCAGCACCACCAGTTCGCCGCCCTTGACGATGGTCGGCGTGAAGAACGCCGCGCCGGCGTGTGACAGCGGGGTGCACATCAAAAAGCGCGGGTTCTCGGGCCACTCCCACTCGGCGAGCTGAATGGTCGTCATGGTGGAGATCGAACGCACCGTGCCCATCACGCCCTTGGGCTTGCCGGTGGTGCCACCGGTGTAGGTGAGGCCGCCGACGTGGTCGGGAGCGAGTTCGGCGGCAGTCAGCGGCACCGGGGAGTACTTGGCGGCCTCGGCCGTCAGATCGGAGACCGACGCGCTGGACGCGGCCAGGGCTTCGGGCACCGGGCCGATCGTCAGCACCTGGCGAAGCGAGGGCACCTTCTCCAGCAACCCCAGGGCCCGCTCCACGAACGCGGGGGTGGGGTCGATGATGAGCGTCGTCACCTCGGCGTCGGACAGCACGTAGGCGTGGTCGTCCAGCGAACCGAGAGGGTGTAGTGCCGTCCGGCGGTACCCCTGGGTCTGGCCGGCGCCGATGATCATCAGGACTTCAGGCCGGTTCAGGGACAGCAGGCCGACGCCCTCGCCGGTGCCGGCGCCGAGCGCCTCGAAGGCCTGAATGTACTGGCTGATGCGTTCCGCGAGCTCGCCACCGGTCAGGGTGGTGTCGCCGAGGAACAGCACAGGCTTGTCCTTGTTGCGCTTGAGCGCACTGACGGTGAGGTGGCCGGAATGGATGGGATGGTGCAGCAGCGCATCACTCATGAACTACAGACTAGAACGTGTTCCAGAAACTGCGGAGCCGATCCCCCGATGTGGGATGTAACACAAGGTCATCGCGGACCGAAATACAGACCGAAATACAGGTAGTGCGGTACTCGTGTCCACGAAGTCCGCGCTGCTTAATCTCTGAGATGTGGGGGGCGGAGCCGGGCCCCGGCGGGTTAGGGACCGCCGGGGCTTGTGCTCGGATCAGCGGTTGGCGGCGGCGCGGGCGGCCTTCGCCGCCTTTTCCGCGAGGTCGGCCTTCCACTGGATTTCCTTCTGGACCCACTCGTTGTCCTGTGGAAACTCTTCGGTCTCGCTGACCCGGCGGACCTCCAGCTTCACGCCGCATCCCAGCGGGCACTTCCGGGCCCACTGCTTGGCCTCCTCCTTGGAAGACACCTCCAGGATCCAGAACCCGTTGAACAGTTCCTTGGCCTCGGTGTACGGCCCGTCGGTGACCACCGGGGGATCGGCGTTGAAATCGACGACGAAGCCCTCGTCGGGATCGGTCAAGCCCTCGCCGGCCAGCATCACACCGGCCTTGATCAGCTCTTCGTTGTAGCGGCCCATCTGGGCGATGATCTCGTCGAAGTC
Organism: Mycolicibacterium peregrinum; assembly: GCF_001665625.1. Classification (GTDB taxonomy): domain Bacteria; phylum Actinomycetota; class Actinomycetes; order Mycobacteriales; family Mycobacteriaceae; genus Mycobacterium; species Mycobacterium peregrinum_B. The sequence goes on from NZ_LZSY01000171.1 coordinate 24,123, forward strand.
GATGTTCTCCTCGGCCATCGCGGCCTCGGCCTCGGGGGTGGACCGCATGATCAGCATGTAGCGCGACATTGTGTGTCTCCTTCGTGCGTCGGGAAGGGGCTCGGCCTATCGTGCCCTCGTTACTACGTCGAACGGCACCCCCCGAAAATCGACACAGGCCGAAAACTTTCTGAAAATTTCTCAATCCGCAGGCCACGGCTGTTTGCGCTGAAGATTGCGGCCACCTGATGACCGCTATCTTCAGCATTGGCTCCTCGAAGACGGGCGACGCTCTAACATCCGGGCATGACCAGCCCGAGCGAGTCCGCTGATCTCGTCCTCTACGGAACCATTCTCACGGTCGACGACACGCAACCCACTGCCGAGGCGCTCGCAGTCTCCGGCGGGCGCATCGTCGCCGTCGGCTCCCGGGCCGAGGTGGCCGGCTGGGTCGGGGAGCGCACCGATGTCCGTGAGGTCAATGGCTGCGTCATGCCGGGTTTCGTTGAGGCTCATGGTCATCCGCTGATGGAGGCGGTCGCACTTTCCGGCCGTATCGTCGACATCCGCCCGGTCACCTTGCCGAGTGCCGGCGAGGTGCTCGACGCGATAGATGCCGAGGTCGCCCAGCGCGGAGCCGACGGCGCGTTCCTGAACGGCTGGGATCCGTTGCTGCAGGACGGATTGCCCGACCCGACCCTGGCCTGGCTGGACGGCATCGCGCCCGACACGCCGCTGGTGATCGTGCACAACTCGGGCCACAAGGCCTTCTTCAACAGCGCGGCCGCCCGCCGTGCCGGGCTGACCCGAGACACTCCTGACCCCAAGGGCGCCAAGTACGGACGCACGGCAGACGGGGAGCTCGACGGCACCGCCGAGGAAACCGGGGCGGTGTTCCCGCTGCTCGGCGATGCCATCTCGGCTCGCGACTATCCGGAGATGCTGGCCGCGGAATGCGCGCGGCTGAACCGGGCCGGCTTGACCACCTGCTCGGAGATGGCGTTCGACCCGATGTTCCGGCCGTTGCTGGCGCAGTTGCACGACCAGCTGACGGTGCGGTTGCGCACCTATGAGATGTCGACCGCCGCGCTGCACACCGACGCCAGCCCGGCCGAGGGCGACGACATCGTGCGCCAGGTCGGCATCAAGATCTGGGTCGACGGGTCGCCATGGGTGGGCAACATCGATCTGACGTTCCCGTACCTGGACACCGATGCCACCCGGACCATCGGTGTGGTGCCCGGCTCGTGCGGCCACGCCAACTACACGAAGGAACAGCTCACCGAGATCGTGGGCACGTTTTTCCCGCAGGGTTGGCAGCTGGCCTGTCACGTGCACGGTGACGCCGGGGTGGACACCATTTTGGACGTCTACGAGGAAGCACTGGGGCGCTGGCCACGAAAAGATCATCGGCTGCGGCTGGAACACGTCGGCGCGATCACGCCCGAGCAGTTGCAGCGTGCGCACGGCCTCGGGGTCACCTGCAGCCTGTTCGTCGACCATCTGCACTACTGGGGCGACATCCTCGTCGACGGGCTGTTCGGGCCCGAGCATGGCGGGCGCTGGATGCCCGCGGGCTCGGCAGTGGCGACCGGCATGAGGATCTCGCTGCACAACGATCCGCCGGTCACCCCGGAGGAACCTCTGCGCAACATCAGCGTGGCCGTCACCCGGACCGCGCCGAGCGGCCGGGTGCTCGCCCCCGAGGAGCGGCTCACCGTCGAACAGGGGATCCGGGCGCAGACCATCGACGCCGCGTGGCAGTTGTTCGCCGACAACGTGATCGGCTCACTCGAGGTCGGTAAGTACGCCGACCTGGTGATCGTCTCGGCCGACCCGCGTACGACAGCCCCGGAGAGCATCGCCGACCTGGAAATACAGGCCACATTCCTGGCTGGGCAGCAGGTTTATCCGAAAGCCGGTTGACGGCTCGCGTGCCATGGCACGCTCTGGACATGTCAGATTTGCCGGCTCCGCAGTTTCTCGACGAACGCGCCGCCCACTGGGCGGCCACAAAGCCTGACGAGGAAGCGGTCACCTATCTGAGCCGCAGTTGGACCTGGTCGCAGTGGTACGACAGGGTCCAGCGGTTGGCCGGTGCGTCGAGTGCGTGGGGCGTCGGGCGTGGTGACGTGGTGGCATTCCTCGACAAGAACCACGTGGCGTGTGTCGAGATGACGCTCGCGGCCGCGTCGCTCGGCGCGGCCAACGCGATCATCAACTTCCGGCTCGCCGCCGACGAGTTGGATTACGTGCTCAACGACTGCGGGGCCAAGGTTCTCGTGGTCGGTGAGGAGCTCCGGCCGGGTATCGACGCCATCGCCGATCGGCTCACGTCCGTCGAGCACATCGTGACCGTGACGCCAGAGGGCGGTGACGGCGACGAGTACGAGGCGCTGCTGGCCGGTGCGTCGCCGGCCGGTCGTTCGGCCGATGTTCAGCCCGACGACACGTGCATCATCATGTACTCGTCGGGCACCACCGGCAGGCCCAAAGGCATTGCGCTCACCCACTCCAACGTCATCGCCCACACGATCAACGCATTCGAGGGCTGGACGCTCAGCGCCGGCGACAAGAGTCTGGTGGCCATGCCGCTGTTCCACGTCGGAGGGTCGTCCTACATGCAGTGGGGGCTGTATCACGGGGCGCCGACGTACATGACGCGTGATGTCGACGGGATGGCCTTGGCCGGCGGGATTCTCGCCGGGGCGAACCGGACGTTCCTCGTTCCTGCCGTGCTGGCCAAGGTGTTCGACACCGGCGAGGACGCGGTGAAACTCTTCGGTGCGTTGAAGACCTTCGCCTACGGCGCATCGCCGATGCCGTTGCCGCTGTTGCGTTCTGCGCTGCAGGCCTGGCCGGAGACAGAGTTCATCCAGGTGTACGGGCTGACCGAGGTCTCCGGGGCGATCAGCCGGCTGGGGCCCGATGATCACCGTGAGGCCAGTGAAGAGCGGCTCATGAGTGCGGGCACCGTGGTTCCCGGCGCCGAGGTCAGGGTGGTCGATCCCGACACCGGTGCCGAGGTGCCCGCTGGCGAGCAGGGCGAATTGTGGTTCCGCTCACCGCAATTGATGAAGGGTTATCTGAACCGACCGGAGTCGACGGCAGAGGCCATCACGCCTGAGGGCTGGTTCCGCACCGGCGACATCGGCCGCGTCGACGACGGCGGCTACATCTTCGTCGAAGACCGGCTCAAGGACATGATCATCTCCGGCGGGGAGAACATCTACTCGATCGAGGTCGAGCGCGTGCTGGCCGAACACCCCGCTGTCGTCGACGTCGCGGTGATCGGGGTGCCCGACGAAAAATGGGGTGAGTCGGTGAAAGCCGTTGTGACACTGGAAGGCGAGGTCTCCGAGCCAGACCTGATCGCGTTCGCCCGCGAACATCTGGCCGCCTACAAATGCCCCAAGTCGGTCGACATCGTCGACGAGTTGCCGCGTAATCCCACCGGCAAGATCCTCAAGAAGGATCTGCGAAAGCCCTACTGGGAGGGTCGCGACCGCGCCACCGTGTGAGAATTGGCTCTGTATTTCCTGTTCCAGCCGGAGTAGCTTCGAATCCATACGTGTGCGCGAGAACTGGGGTGCGGACATGGTGGATACGTATATTCGGCAGGGATTTTCCCGCGGGCTGGTGGTCTTGTCCGCACTGATGTTGGCCGTAACGGCCGGTCTTCTCGGTTCACCGCCGACAGCGAATGCCTGGTCACGAGCCGGTTTGCCGGTCGAGACACTCTCGGTTCCGTCGGGCGCCATGGGGCGCGATATCAAGGTGCAGTTCCAAGGCGGCGGTTCGCACGCGGTCTATCTGCTGGATGGCCTGCGTGCCCGCGACGACGCCAACGGCTGGGACATCGAGACCCCGGCGTTCGAGTGGTTCTACCAATCGGGGTTGTCGGTGGTCATGCCCGTCGGTGGCATGTCGAGCTTCTACACCGACTGGTATCAGCCGGCGGCGGGCAACGGCGGTGTGCAGACCTACAAGTGGGAGACGTTTCTGACCAGCGAGTTGCCGCAGTGGCTGGCCGCCAACCGGAATGTGTCCTCATCGGGCAACGCGGTGGTCGGACTGTCGATGTCGGGTAGCTCGGCGCTGATCCTGGCCGCCTATTACCCGGGACAGTTCCGCTACGCGGGGTCGTTGTCGGCGTTCCTGAATCCCTCGGCCGGCCCGTGGCCCGGTCTGATCGGCTTGGCGATGAACGACTCCGGTGGTTTCTCCTCGGCGGCCATGTGGGGTCCGCCGGGTGATCCGGCGTGGGCGCGCAACGATCCGACACTGCAGGTGGGGCGCCTGGTGGCGAACCACACCCGCATCTGGGTGTACTGCGGTTCGGGAACCCCGGGCGAGCTGGGCGGCGGCGACCTGCCGTCCACCTTCCTGGAGGGCACTGCGCTGCAGAGCAATTTCAACTTCCGCGACCAGTACGTCGCAGCGGGCGGAAACAACGCGGTGTTCAACTTCCCGCCCACCGGCACCCACACCTGGAGCTACTGGGGTGCGCAGCTGAACCAGATGAAACCCGACATCCAACGGACCCTGGGCGCCGCCTGACCGCGTTGGGCATCATTGACGGCGTGATGGACGCGGCGCCGACGTTGGATGACCTATTGGACCGTCTGCATGTCGTGGCACTGCCGATGCGGGTTCGCTTCCGCGGCATCACTGTTCGTGAGGTGGCGCTGATCGACGGCCCGGCCGGTTGGGGGGAGTTCGGCGCGTTCGTCGAATACGGGGCGCCGGAGGCGGCGGCCTGGTTGGCCGCCGGCATCGAGGCGGCGTACCGGCCGGCGCCTGTGGTCCACCGCGATCGCATCCCGATCAACGCCACCGTGCCCGCGGTCCCGGCCGCCCAGGTGCCCGAGGTGCTGGCGCGGTTCCCGGGTGCACGCACGGCCAAGGTCAAGGTCGCCGAGCCGGGGCAGACCCTGGCTGACGACGTCGCGCGGGTCAACGCCGTGCGCGCGCAGGTTCCGGTGGTACGGGTGGATGCCAACGGAGGCTGGACGCTGCCGCAGGCAGTCGAGGCTGCCGCAGCGCTCACCGCTGATGGGCCACTGGAGTATCTGGAGCAGCCGTGTTCGACGGTCGACGAGTTGGCCGCGCTGCGGCGGCAGGTGTCGGTGCCGATCGCGGCCGACGAGTCGATCCGCAAGGCCTCTGATCCGTTGCGGGTGGTGCGGGCCCGTGCCGCCGATGTCGCGGTGCTCAAGGTGGCGCCGCTGGGCGGGGTGGCACGCATGCTCGACATCGCCAAGCAGATCGATATCCCGATTGTGGTGTCCAGTGCGCTGGATTCAGCGGTCGGCATCGCGCGCGGATTGCTGGCCGCCGCCGTCCTGCCCGAGTTGGAGCACGCGTGCGGTCTGGGCACGGGCGGATTCTTCGTGGCGGACGTAGCCGAGGTTCCGGCGCCGGTCGACGGGTACCTGCCGGTGGAGACGGTGGTGCCGGATCCCGACCGACTGTCCGCGTTGGCAGCGACGCCGGAGCGTCGGCAATGGTGGATCAACCGGGTACGCGAGTGCTACCCACTGACATTGGAGTAGGGCACTACTCTAAGCAAACCGGCTCGGTCGTCCGACACTCGCTGGATGACTCGATTTCGCGTCGGCATCATGGACCCGACGATCGCCTCACGGCCCACCGTGGACCTGTTCACCCGGGCAAACTACCTGAGTGCGGTCGCCGGAGGCGTCGACTCGTTCTGGGTGCCCGACCACCTCAACGCGCTGTTCCCCCGATCGTTGTGGCAGCCGAAGTTCTGCGGTGGCGCCAAGATGCTGCCCTCGGCCGATGCCTACCTGGAGCCGTGGACGATGCTGGGTAATCTCGCCGCCCGCAACCGGGTTGCCCGGCTCAGGTTGGGAGTGGGGGTGACCGACACCGGCCGGCGCAACCCGGCCGTCACCGCGCAGGCCGCTGCGACGATGAACCTGCTCACGAAGGGCCGGTTCATCCTCGGCATCGGCGCCGGAGAACGCGAGGGCAATGAGCCCTATGGTGTGGATTGGGCGAAACCGGTGGCCCGGTTCGAAGAGGCGATGGCCACCATCCGGACCCTGTGGGATTCGAATGGTGAACTGGTCAACCGTGATTCGCCGTTCTTTCCGCTGCGCAACGCGATCTTCGACCTGCCCGCGTACCGCGGACGCTGGCCCGAGATCTGGATTGCCGCGCACGGTCCGAGGATGCTGCGGGCCGCGGGCCGCTACGCCGACGGGTTCTTTCCCGCGTTCCCCCATGCGCCGCAGGAGTATGCCCAGCGTCTCGAGGTCGTGCGGTCGACTGCCTCCGACGCCGGGCGCGATCCGATGGCCATCACCCCTGCCCTGTGGATGATGGTCGTGCCGGCGCGCACGCCCGACGACCTCGACGAGGCACTGGAATCGGCGGTCCTCAAGGCCGGTGCGCTGAACGCACCCGATGATTTCTACGCCCGACACGGTGCCCAGCACCCGCTGGGCGTCGGTTTCTCGGGCGCGCAGGACATCCTGCCCCAGGACTGGGATGAGGAGACGGCGCTGTCCTATGTCAAGGCGGTTCCGACGTCGCTGCTGCGGGAGATGTACCTGTGCGGGACAGTGGATGAGATCGTCGAGCAGGCGGCGGAGTGGCGCCACCACGGTGTTCGGTACCTGGTGCTGGCGAATGTCGGTCCGCTGCAGGGCACGCTCCGCAGGGGCCTGACGTCGCAACTGCTGTACAGCCAGGTCATCCGCAAGCTGAAGAAGCTCTGATCCCCATGGGCGGTCTGCAGGTCGGCCTGTTGGACTTGATCACCGCGAGCAAGCCGGCGGCAGACACCTTCACCAGCGCCAATTATCTGTCGGCCGTCGGTGCCCGGGTCGATTCCTTCTGGGTGCCCGACCATCTCAACGCGATATTCCCCCGGGCGTTGTGGCAGGAGAAGTACTGCGCTGCAGCCAAGTTGGTCCCCTCTGTCGATGCCTGCATGGAACCGTGGACGATGCTGGGGAAGCTCGCGGCGCGCAACCGCTTCGCGCGGTTGCCGCTCGGCATCTGTGTCACCGATGCCGGGCGCCGGAACCCGGCTGTCAGCGCTCAGGCGGCGGCAACCATGCAGCTGCTGACCAAGGGGCGCTTCATCTTCGGTATCGGCCCCGGCGAGCGCGAGGGCAATGAGCCCTATGGTGTGGATTGGTCGAAACCGGTGGCCCGGTTCGAGGAGGCGATGGCCACGATCCGTGCCTTGTGGGACTCGAATGGTGAACTGGTCAACCGCGATTCGCCGTTCTTCCCGCTGCGCAACGCGATCTTCGACCTGCCGCCCTACCGGGGCAAGTGGCCGCCGATCTGGGTTGCCGCGCACGGCCCCAGGATGTTGCGTATCGCCGGACGCTACGGTGACGGGTTCTTCCCGGCGTTCCCACACTCGCCCCAGGATTATGCCCAGCGGTTGGAGGTGGTGCGCGGGGCCGCATCCGACGCGGGCCGAGACCCTATGGCCATCACCCCGGCGCTGTTGGTGATGGTCGTGACGGCGCGCAGCCGCGCCGAGGTCGACGATGCCCTGGAATCCGAGGTGATGCGGGCAGGTTGCCTCAGTGCGTCCGATGAGTACTTCGCGCGGCGCGGCGCAGAGCATCCACTGGGAGTGGGTTTCTCCGGCGGCCAGGACATCCTGCCCCAGGACTGGGACGAGCAGACCGCGCTCTCCCACATCAAGGGCATCACGCCGCACCTGATGCGGGACATGGGGCTGATCGGGACGCCCGACGAGGTGCTGGACCGGGTGGCCGAGTGGCGGGATTGCGGCGTGCGCCACCTCGTGCTGACCAACGGCGGCCTGATGCAGCGCAGTCTGCGGCACGGTGTGGCGACGGTGCCGTCGTTCTACCGGGTGGTGCGCGGGATCAAGAAACTCTAGAGGCCGGATGCCGGCCCATGTCCTGATATGTGGGGTGCGTGACGTAGACGCCATCGCCGACGTCGCGAACACTGAAGGCGTGACGCGATCCGTGGTGATCCTGGGCTACGCCGGGGTGCAGGCGCTGGACCTCGTCGGGCCCTTCGACGTGTTCTCCACCGCCACGCTGGCACTGGCCGGCCTGGGCCGACCTGGCGACGGCTATGCCGTCACGGTGACCTCGGCGGACGGGCAGCCCGTCAGCACCCTCACCGGGCTGGAGTTCGTCGCCGCGCCGCTGCCTGACCCGCACGGTCCGATCGACACCATCGTCATCCCGGGTGGGATCGGCGCCGATGCCGCCCGGGCCAACTCGGCGGTCATCGACTGGATCAGCACGGCCGCGCGCAACGCCCGCCGCGTCGTCAGCGTGTGCACCGGTGCGTTCCTGGCCGCCCAGGCCGGACTGCTCGACGGTTGCCCCGCCACCACGCATTGGTCCTCCGCGCGCCGGATGGCAGATGAATTCCCTTCGGTGACAGTCGATCCCGAGCCGATCTTCGTCAGAAGTTCCGAGCAGGTGTGGACAGCGGCGGGAGTGACCGCAGGCATCGACCTGGCGTTGTCGCTCGTCGAAGACGACTACGGCACCGACATCGCCCAGACGGTCGCGCGCTATCTGGTGCTTCACCTGCGCCGCCCCGGCGGTCAGACCCAGTTCGCCGCGCCAGTGTGGATGCCGCGGGCCAAGCGTGCCCCGATCCGCGTGGTTCAGGAATCCATCGAGGTCGAACCCGGTGGGGTGCACAGTATTTCCGAGCTGGCCCGACGGGCGGCGATGAGCCCAAGGCATTTCACCCGGGTGTTCACCGACGAGGTCGGTGAGGCGCCCGGCGCCTACGTGGAACGTATCCGCACCGATGCCGCGCGGCGCCAGCTGGAGGAGTCCGACGACACCGTCACCGTCATCGCCGCCCGCTGCGGATTCGGCACCGCCGAAACCATGCGGCGCAACTTCGTTCGGCGCCTGGGCATTTCGCCCGACCAATACCGCAAGACCTTCGCGTGAAAGGAAACACCATGCAGATCGCCATCGTGCTGTACCCCAGCTTCACCGCGCTCGACTTCATCGGGCCCTACGAAGTGCTGCGCAACTTGCCCGACGCGGACGTGCGGTTCGTCTGGCACGAGCCGGGTCCCGTCACCGCCGACTCCGGCGTGCTGACGGTGGGGGCCACCCACAGTTTCGACGAAACCCCGTCACCCGATGTGGTGCTGGTGCCCGGCGGCCCCGGCACCACCATGGCCGCCCGCGACGACAAGGTGCTCGGCTGGCTGCGTCAGGTCTATCCGGGAACGACCTGGATGGCGTCGGTGTGCTCGGGTTCGGTGGTGCTGGCCGCGGCGGGCCTGCTCGACGGGAAACGTGCGACGTCGCACTGGTCGGTGCTGAGCGCATTGAAGATGATGGGTGTGACACCGGTCGGGGATCAGCGCATCGTGCGGGCCGACCCGGACGGGAAGGTGATCACCGCGGCGGGCGTCTCGGCCGGGATCGACCTGGCCGTCTGGCTGGCGGGCCAGATCGGCGGCGAGGCGAAGGCGAAGGCCATTCAGCTGATGATCGAGTACGACCCGCAGCCGCCGTTCGATTCCGGGCACATGTCGAAGGCGAGCGCGGCCACCAAAGCCGGTGCCACCGCGCTGCTGAGCAAGGACATGATCAAGCCCGAACCGCTCAAGGCGGGGGTGTTGCTGGCGTGGGATCAGGCGATCAGGAAGGTCCGGGGCCGTCGCACTGCGTGATCTGGTGCACTGGTGGTGATCGAGTAGCGTCGGCCGGGTGAATCTGGCATATGACGAGCGAGGCAAGGGCGACCCGGTGCTGTTCATCGCCGGCCGCGGTGGTGCGGGCCGCACCTGGCACCTGCACCAGGTCCCGGCGCTGCAGCGGGCCGGCTACCGCGTCATCACCTTCGACAACCGCGGGGTCGGCGCGACGGAGAACGCCCAGGGATTCGGCACCGAGCAGATGGTGGCCGACACCGCCGAGCTGATCGAGAAGCTCGGGGCGGCCCCGGCGCACATCGTGGGTGTGTCGATGGGGTCGTTCATCGCACAGGAGCTGATGTTGGCGCGTCCCGATCTGGTGCGGTCGGCCGTGTTGATGGCCACCCGTGGCCGTCACGACCGGGCCCGCGAGTTCTTCCGCACCGCCGAGCGTGACCTGGCGGCCTCAGGCGTGCAGCTGCCGCCGACGTTCGACGCCAAGCTCCGGATGATGGAGAGTTTTTCGCCCAAGACGCTCAACGACGACGCGTTGGTGCGCGACTGGAGTGAGATGTTCACCATGTGGCCGACCAAGCAGACTCCCGGTCTCGCCGCCCAGTCCGACGCTGGTCCGGTGGGCAACCGGCTGCCGGCGTACCAGGCGATCACCACTCCGGTGCTGGTCATCGGGTTCGCCGACGATGTGGTGCTGCCGCCGCATCTGGGCCGTGAGGTGGCCGATGCGATTCCCACCGCCCGTTACCTGGAGATCCCCGACACCGGTCACCTCGGCTTCATCGAGAAGCCCGACGCCGTGAACGCCGTGCTGCTCGAGTTCCTGGCCGGGCAGACCGGCCAGACCGGCCAGTACTGACGAATAAGGTGAAGTGGTGAACCCCTCGACGGCACAGGCGCGCGTAGTCGTCGACGAACTCATCCGCGGCGGCGTCCGCGATGTCGTGCTGTGCCCGGGCTCGCGTAACGCCCCGCTGGCGTTCGCGCTGTCCGACGCCGACCGGGCCGGCCGGATTCGTCTGCACGTCCGCATCGACGAGCGCACGGCCGGGTACCTGGCGATCGGTCTTGCGGTGGCAGAACGGGCGCCGGTCTGCATCGCGATGACCTCGGGTACCGCGGTGGCCAATCTCGGCCCCGCGGTCGTGGAGGCCAACTACGCCCGGGTTCCGCTGATCGTGCTGAGCGCCAACCGGCCCTATGAAATGTTGGGCACCGGCGCCAATCAGACCTTCGAGCAGTTGGGCTACTTCGGTACCCAGGTGCGGGCCAACATCAGCCTCGGCCTGGCTGAAGACCGCCCAGAACAGCTGGACTCACTCAACGCCCAATGGCGTTCGGCGACCTGCCGGGTGCTCGCGGCGGCCACCGGATCACGCACCGCCAACGCGGGCCCGGTGCAGTTCGACATCCCGCTGCGCGAACCGCTGGTTCCCGACAGCGTGCACGCGGACGAGTCATTACCGGGGTTTGTCGGCTCCTCGCGCGAGCGCTCGTCGGAAGGCCGTCCGGACGGCAAGCCGTGGACGTACACCCCGGCGGTGAGCTTCGATCAGCCGCTGGAGATCGACCTCACCCCGGACACGGTGGTGATCGCCGGGCACGGCGCCGGTGTGCACCCCAACCTGGCCGGTCTGCCGACGGTGGCCGAGCCCACCGCGCCGCTGCCCGCCAACCCGCTGCACCCGCTGGCACTTCGCCTGGTGCATCCCAAGCAGGTCATCATGCTGGGCCGGCCCACGTTGCACCGGCCGGTGTCGGCGCTGCTGGCCGATCCGGCGGTGCCGGTCTACGCGCTGACGACGGGTCCACGCTGGCCCGATGTCTCCGGCAACTCGATGGCGACCGGTACCCGGGCGGTGGCGACCGGAACCCCGGACCCGGCCTGGCTGAACCGCTGCGCCGAGGTGAACCGGCACGCGGTGGCTGCGGTGCGTCAACAACTCGAGGCCCACCCGCTGACCACCGGCCTGCACGTGGCCGCGGTGGTCGCCGATGCGTTGCGCCCGGGGGATCAGCTGGTGCTCGGGGCGTCCAACCCGGTGCGCGATGCCGCCCTGGTCGGGCTGACCACCGAGGGCGTCAAGGTGCGGTCCAACCGCGGTGTGGCCGGTATCGACGGCACGGTGTCGACGGCGATCGGCGCGGCGCTGGCGCACGACGGCCGGACCGTCGCGCTGATCGGGGATCTGACCTTCGTCCACGACAGCTCGGGGTTGTTGATCGGGCCCACCGAGCCGACGCCGCGGAACCTGACGATCGTGGTGTCCAACGACAACGGCGGCGGCATCTTCGAGCTGCTGGAACAGGGTGATCCGCGGTTCTCCGACGTGTCTTCCCGGATCTTTGGCACGCCGCACGATGTGGACATCGCGGCGTTGTGCCGGGCCTATCACGTCGAGTGCGGGCAGGTGGAGGCCGGCGCGCTCGGCGCGGCCCTGGCCGAACCCTTCGACGGCATGCGGGTGCTGGAGGTGAAGGCCGACCGGTCGTCGCTGCGTGCCCTGCACGCGTCGATCAAGGCAGCCTTGTGAGGCCCGCACAGATCGCGGCGCGGTTGCGGGCAATGGTGCAGCCATTGATCCCGCACCTGTACGGCGAGCCGGGGGAGACCCGCTCGCAGCGGATCATCCGGCGGGTGCGGATCGGCGTGGTGATCGCCGCCTGCCTGGTCACGTTGCAGTCTGTGCTGTTGGTGATGGGCGCCTGGCGTAACGACCAGCAGATCGAGCGGAACATGGGGGTGGCCGCGGCCGAGGTGCTCAGCGCCGGACCGCGGCGCTCGACCATCGAGTTCGTCACGCCGGACCGAGTGACCTACCGCCCCGAGCTGGGGGTGCTGTACCCCTCGGAGCTCGACACCGGGATGCGGATCTACGTCGAGTACGACAAGAACAATCCCGATCTGGTGCGGGTGCGGGACCGCGACGCGTCACTGGCGATCATCCCGGCCGGATCGATCGCGGTGGTGGGCTGGCTGGTGGCGGCTGCGGCGTTGGCGCTGCTGGCTTTTCTGCAGCGCCGGCCCAGCTCAACCGGAACCGTCAACTCCTCGGCGTAGCAAGCAGTTTGGCCAGCCAGTCCGGGTCGCTGATATCGACGACCTCTTCGCCGACGAGGTCGTAGATCGCCGGGGTGGACACCTCGTATTGGGTTTCGCTGAGCAGTTCGGCGTTGGCCTCGTTGAGTTGTTCGGAGTCGATGGCCTGCGCGCCGGCCGCGATCTTGTCGGTCTGCTCGCTGCCGACCCCGCTCCCGGATGCCATCGCGGCGATCTCGTCGTCGGTCGGGCCGGGCGAGCCCTCGGGCTCCTGGTGGCCCCAGAGGTCCTGAACGAATGCCTGGAACGCCATGCCCGTGGTGCCCGGGCCGGCGGCCAGGAACAGCGCGTTGGCCACGTGGGCCGAGTACTCGGTGCCCATCCGGTCCAGGAAGGTCAGCGGCCGGTAGGTCACGGCCAGCTGGCCCTGGCCGATGGCCGCGGCGATGGCATCGCCGGACTCATGTTGCAGGTGGGCGCAGGCCGGGCACTGCGGTTCGGTGAAAAACTCGATCTGGGCAGGCGCATCCGGGAAGCCGATCTGGATACCCCAGCCGTCCTCGGTGATCACGCTGCCGGGCTTGTTGCTGTTGGCCTGCGCGGTGCCGTCGACCAATCGGGTGCACCCGGAGGTGGCACCTGCGACCGACAGGGCCACCACGGCCAGCATCGCTGCAGCAACGCGCGGTAATCGCATTCGCCAACCCTAGACCCGGGCATCAGGTTTTAGCGTGTCGTATCCCCGGACGCTACCTCGGGGACAGGTGCCGCTGGGACTATCTTGGTGTGCGCGTTGCGATCGTTGCAGAGTCCTTCCTCCCGAATGTCAACGGCGTCACCAACTCGGTGCTTCGGGTGATCGAGCATCTCCGCCGCACCGGCCACGAGGTACTCGTCATCGCCCCGGACACTCCGCGGGGTCAGCCGCCTGCCGAACGAGTGCATGACGGTGTGCGGGTGCACCGGGTGCCTTCGCGAATGTTTCCCAAGGTGACCTCGCTGCCGCTGGGCGTGCCGCGGCCGCGGATGGTCAATGTGCTGCGCGGCTTCGACCCCGACGTTGTGCACCTGGCCTCACCCGCGCTGCTCGGCTGGGGCGGCGTACACGCCGCCCGCTACCTCGGCGTGCCGTCGGTGGCCGTGTTCCAGACCGATGTCGCCGGTTTCGCCGAGAGCTACGGCGTTGGCGTGCTGTCGCGGGCATCATGGGCCTGGACCCGGCGTCTGCACAGCAAGGCCGACCGCACCTTGGCGCCGTCCACCTCGGCGATGGAAAACCTTGAGGCCCATCGGATTCCCCGAGTGTTCAAGTGGGGACGCGGCGTGGACATCACCGGGTTCGCCCCGTCGGCTCGCGATGAGCAGCTGCGGGCGTCGTGGTCGGCCGAGGGCAAGCCGGTCGTCGGGTTCGTCGGACGGTTGGCGCCGGAGAAGCACGTGGAGCGCTTGGCGGCGCTGGCCGTGCGCGACGACCTGCAGCTGGTGGTGGTGGGTGACGGGGTGGACCGGGCCAAGCTCGAATCTGTGCTGCCATCGGCGGTTTTCACCGGTGAACTGCACGGCTCGGAACTGGCGGCGGCCTACGCCAGCATGGACGTGTTCGTCCACCCCGGCGAGCACGAGACGTTCTGTCAGGCCGTTCAGGAGGCGATGGCCTCGGGTCTGCCGGTGATCGCTCCCGATGCCGGTGGGCCTCGGGATCTGGTGGCGCCCTACCGCACTGGACTGTTGCTGCCCGTGAACGAATTCGAGTCCGCGCTACCCGCTTCTGTGGAGCACCTGATCGCCGAGCGGTCGCGCTACTCGGTGGCCGCCCGGCGTAGCGTGCTGAGCCGCACCTGGCCCGCCATCTGTGACGAGCTGATCGGGCACTACGAAGCCGTGCAGGGCCTACGCCGGCTGCGCGCCGCCTGACTTGGCTACTGCTCCAACCGGTTTCAGGACCGCAGCCACTCCAGCAGATCCGCCATGATGGTCTCGGCGTGGGTGGTCGGCATGCCGTGCGGGAAACCGGGGTAGCTCTTGAGGGTCCCGTTGGGCAGCAGCTTCGCCGACAGCGGACCAGAATCCGCGTACGGCACGATCTGGTCGTCTTCGCCGTGCATCACCAGTGACGGCAAGGTGATCTTCTTGAGGTCCTCGGTGAAATCCGTCTGGGAGAAGGCGACGATGCCGTCGTAGTGGGCCTTGGGGTCGCCCATCATGCCCTGGCGCCACCAATTGGCGATGATCGCCTCGCGGGCAGGCTGGGGAGTTTTCTCCTGTTCGCGATTGAAGCCGTAGAACGGACCTGACGGCAGGGCGCGGTAGAACACCGAGCGGTTCGCCGCCAGCTGCGCCTGCAGATCGTCGAACACCGACTTGGGCAGGCCGCCCGGGTTGGCGTCGGTCTTGACCATCAGCGGCGGCACCGAGCTGATCAGGACCGCATGCGCCGCCCGATCCAGCCCGTGACGGGCCAGGTAGCGCACCAGCTCACCCCCGCCGGTGGAGTGGCCGACGTGGATGGCGTCGTGCAGATCGAGGTGCTTGACCACCGCGGCGAGGTCGTCGGCGTAGTGGTCCATGTCGTGACCGTCGGCCACGTGGGAGGAGCGCCCGTGCCCACGCCGGTCGACAGCGACAACCCGATAGCCGTGCTGAAGGAAGAACAGCATGAACGTGTCCCAGTCGTCGGCCGACAACGGCCAACCATGACTGAAGACGATGGGCTGGCCGGAGCCCCAGTCCCGATAGAAAATCTCGACATTGTCAGAAGTCGTGATCTTAGGCATGTGCTCGACGCTACGCCCATCCGCGCTTTGCCGGCGGGGTTCTCGGCCTAGTTTTTCTGCTGGGCGGCCAGCCACGGGATGAGGCCGCCGGCCAGGACGTGCTGGATCTGGCGCGATGAAAGTCTGTGCTGCACCGGCAAACTCGTGCCCTTCGTGGTGTTGGTAACGGTCATCGGAAGGCCGTCGGTCAACGCCTGGCGTACGTTGGTGAGGGAAAGCACGTCACCCTGAGCGACGCCGTCGTAGTCGGCCGGATCGACGAATTCCAGTGCCAGCACACCGAAATTGGCGAGATTTTGCCAATGGATACGGGCGAAGGACTTGGCGATCACGACCTGCAGCCCGAGATAGCGTGGCGCGATCGCGGCATGTTCGCGCGATGAGCCCTGACCGTAGTTCTCCCCGCCGACGATGATGTGGCCGTTCTCGGCGGACTGCGCCCGTTCCGGATAGCTTTCGTCGATCTGGGTGAAGCTGAACATGGCCAGCTTGGGAATGTTGGACCGGAACGGCAGGGCACGCGCGCCTGCCGGTGAGATCTCGTCGGTGGAGATGTTGTCGCCGACCTTGAGTAGGACCGGGGCCGTCACTGCATCTGACAGCGGCGTCAGCTCAGGAAGGCTGGAGATGTTGGGGCCCTTGATAACCTGGACGGCCCGGGCCTGCTCGAGCGCGGCCGGGGCGACCAGCATGGCGGTGTTGACGCTGAAATGGGTGGGCAGATCGAGCTCGGGATACTCGATGCCGTTGTCGGCGGCCCACTGCCGCGGGTCGGTGATGACCCCAGTGATCGCCGATGCCGCAGCGGTTTCCGGCGAGCACAGCCACACCGAGTCCTCCTTGGTGCCGGACCGGCCGGGGAAGTTGCGGGGCATGGTCCGCAGCGAGTTCCGGCCAGTGGCCGGAGCTTGGCCCATGCCGATGCAGCCCATGCAGCCGGCCTGATGGATGCGCGCGCCGTTGATGACGAGTTCGGTCGTGGCGCCCATTCTCGTCAGGTCGGTGAGGATCTCGCGGGAGGTGGGGTTGACATCGAAGCTGACGTCGGGCGAGGTCTGGCGGCCGTGCACCATGGCCGCTGCGATCGCGAAGTCGCGTAATCCGGGGTTGGCGCTGGAGCCGATGACGACCTGCGCGACGGGCTCACCGGCCACCTCCGACACCGGCACGACGTTGCCCGGCGACGACGGTCTGGCGATCAGCGGTTCGAGCGCCGACAGGTCGATGACCTCGTCGATGTCGTATTGCGCGCCGTCGTCGGCGACGAGTTCGGTCCAGTCGTCACCGCGATCCTCGCCGGTGAGAAAGTCACGCACCGCTTCGTCGCTGGGGAAGACGGTGGTGGTGGCCCCGAGCTCGGCGCCCATGTTCGCGATGACATGCCGGTCCATGGCCGACAGCCCGGCCAGACCGGGACCGTAGTACTCGATGATGCGGTTGACGCCGCCCTTGACGTCGTGGCGCCGCAGCATTTCGAGGATGACGTCTTTCGCCGAACACCATTGCGGGAGTTCGCCTTCCAATCGGACACCCCACACCTGGGGTGCCCGCAGGTGCAGCGGCTCGCCGGCGATGGCCAGCGCCACTTCGAGCCCGCCGACACCGATCGCCAGCATTCCCAGTGATCCGGCTGCCGGAGTGTGGGAGTCCGAACCCACCATCGTCTTGCCGGGTATGCCGAAGCGCTGCATATGCGTGGGGTGGGAGACGCCGTTGCCGGGCTTGGAGAACCACAGCCCGAAATGTTGCGCCGCGGTCCGCAGATATTCGTGATCCTCGGCGTTCTTCTCGTCGGTCTGCAGCAGGTTGTGGTCGACGTACTGAACGCTGACCTCGGTGCGGGCGCGATCGAGCCCGAGGGCTTCGAGCTCCTGCATCACCAGCGTTCCCGTCGCGTCCTGGGTCAGCGTCTGGTCGATCCGGATCGCGATCTCGTCCCCGGGTGTCATCGACCCGGAGACGAGATGGGACCCGATCAACTTCTGTGTGACGCTCTCCGGCATTCACCTAGCGTTCCCGCGTGCTCACGCCCCGAAACCGAGCTCACCATCCCCGGGCGAGCAGACACGTAGGTACCCCGGTAATGGCGTTACGGGGTACCGGAGCGTCTGCTCGCCGGAGGAAACTCGCGCCGGGAAGGTCAGCCCTGGGCGAGCACCGACACCGGCTGCCACTGCTCCCACGTCGCCAGCCGGCTCTCGTAGTCGGCCCTGGCCAACTGCAGGGGCAGCTCACCGAAGAACACCCGCAGCGGCGGGTTCTCGGCGTCGACGATCTTGAGCACCGCCTCGGCCGACGCCTTCGGATCGCCGGGCTTGGCGCTGCGCTGGGCGCGGGCGCGTTGCGCGGCCTCGCGGGCCTCGTCGTAATCGGCAAGCGGGGCAGCATGTCTGGCCGAGGATCCGGCCCAGTCGGTGGAGAAGCCGCCAGGCTCGATCAGCGTCACGTGCACACCGAACGGTGCGACCTCTTGGGCCAGTGACTGTGAGAACCCTTCCAGCGCCCACTTCGACGCGTGGTACATGCCGACCAGTGGAAATGCGGTGATGCCGCCGATCGAGGACACCTGGATGATGTGCCCGCTGCCCTGGGCGCGCAGATACGGCAGCGCGGCTTGGGTGACCCACAGTGCGCCGAAGACGTTCGTCTCGATCTGGTCCCGCGCGTCGGCCTCCGACAGCTCCTCGATGAACCCGAACTGGCCGTAACCGGCATTGTTGACGACGATATCCAGCCGGCCGAAGTTGTCATGGGCCTGTTTGACGGCGACGAAGTCCGCCTCTCGGTCGGTGACATCAAGGCGGATCGGCAGCAGCGCGTCGCCGTACTTGTCGGCCAGGTCGGCCAGCGTGGCGGTGTCGCGCGCGGTGGCGGCCACCTTGTCACCGCGGTCCAGGGCTGCGATTGCCCATTCCCGGCCGAAACCCCTCGATGCACCGGTGATGAACCACACTTTTTCGCTCATGATCAACCCTTCGACGTTTCGTTCCCTGCAGTTCAGCGGTCGGACGCAGCCACCCATTCCCCCGGCCGTCCGACTTGCAGGAAGTCCACAGGGAGCCGCGACGGTGCGCCACGGTTTCGGTCACTGTCAATCTATTGAGCACCGCCCGGTAGCGTCAGCACCGTGAGTCGAGCGAGCCTGGAGAAGAACCCCCACGAAGTGGCATCGATGTTCGATGCCGTGGCGCGGCGCTACGACCTGACCAACACCGTGCTATCCCTCGGACAGGACCGGTTCTGGCGTCGGCAGACGCGTGCGGCGCTCGGCATCGGTCCCGGCGACAAGGTGCTGGACCTGGCGGCGGGCACCGCGGTGTCGACGGTCGAGCTGGCGAGCTCCGGCGCGTGGTGTGTGGCGGCGGACTTCTCGGTGGGCATGCTCGCCGCCGGGGCATCGCGGCCGGTGCCGAAGGTGGGTGCCGACGCCACCCGGCTGCCGTTCGCCGACGGGGTGTTCGACGCGGTCACCATCAGCTTCGGGTTGCGCAACGTCGTCGACCATGTGGCGGGACTGCGGGAGATGGCCCGGGTGACGCGGCCGGGCGGCCGACTGGTGGTGTGCGAGTTCTCGACGCCGACCAACGGTGCGTTCGCCACGCTGTACAAGGAGTACCTGATGCAGGCGCTGCCGCGGATGGCCACCGCGGTGTCGAGCAACCCGGATGCCTATGTGTACCTGGCCGAGTCGATCCGCGCCTGGCCGGATCAGGCCGAGCTGGCCCGGCGTATCGGCGAAGCCGGCTGGTCACAGGTCAAGTGGCGCAACCTGACCGGCGGTATCGTGGCGCTGCACGCAGCGACCAAGCCGTCTCCCTGACTCCATTTTCTCTCTGTCGCCGAAATGGCATTCCAGCAGGAGTTGTTCGAGTAACCACCTGCTGGAATGCGGTTTCGGCGGATTCTTACGACAGCACCCGACTGGTCAGTACGAACCGCCGCAGGGACCGGCGGTCGCGAGCGCTGATCACCGTGCCGGTCAGCTCGGCTGCCCGCGGATGCTGCAGCGCCCGGATCGCCCGGCGCGGCACCGCCCGTGGCCACCAGTCCGTCGGCGCGAACATCTGGCGCCGGAACGGCTCGAAGTGTTCGCCCGCCACCAACTGGGTGTGGCAGGCGTCCTCGAAGTAGGTGCAGAACTCGGGCCAGCTCGCAGGCATCGGGCGCGCGGAGATGCCGTAACGCCCATACCACGCGCAGCACTCCTGGTAGAGCTGCTCGTGCTCGCCTTCGTCCAGCTTCCGGATGAACGTATTCACCATCGTCACAATGCTTTCCACATATGTGGCGTGCTGGAAGTGGAAGACGTCGGGGTTCAGCGCGTGGTACTTGTTCCCGGCCGGGTCCCGGCCTTTCACGTCCTCGTGCGCGAAGCGGATGTAGGGGCGCATGTCGATGTCGGTGAAGGCGATCCTGATCGCCTGGGTCACCGTGCGTTTGTGGTGCAACCACACCCGTCGGTGCAACAGCGCATGCTGTGTGATCCCGGTGGCGATCGTCGGATGCAGTGACTGCAGGCAGACTGCCCTCGGCAGGACGAACAGGAACCGCCGGTCCTGCAGATAACGCGACAGCATGGTGTCCGGGCCGAGCCCGGCCGCCACGGAGGTCAGATCAGCGCCTTCTTGCGGCGGATCCGGCGGCGCAGGTCCTTCATCAGCACCGCATAGTTGCCGTTGCGCAGTGACTTCGGCAGGAAGCGGTTGACGAACGCCACGAACAGGAAGAGATGCTCGAAGCGGCGCCGGTCGGTATCGGTCCACTCCAATTCCATCGCGTCGCGGAACACCGGCGCCAGGAAGCCGATGGTCAAGAACCGCAGCAGCGGCGCCAGCATCTTTCGCATGGGCCAGTTGATCATCCGCAACTCCACCAGGACCATGAGGTAATCCCGGACGAACGGGGTCATCTCGACGCGTTCGCATGCGGTGTTCCAATACGCATCGAAGTCCGCCCTGGTGGCCGGCCACATCTCCTCGAGGACCTGCAGCGTGGTGCCGATGGTCATCGCACTCTGGTAGAAGGTCTCGGCCTGTTCCTCGGTCATCGTGCCGTAGAGCAGCTGATGGGTGTCTTCATAGAAAATGAAAAGGCATGCCGCCACCCACAACTGCAGTTCGCGGTTGAACGCGTTGTACTTGACCGGGCTGTCCTCGGTGGACCGAACCTGCCGGTGCGCAACGTTGACGGCTTCGCGGTAGGCGTTCTTCTCCTCGTCGGTGCCGAGGATCGCCACGGTCAGGTATTGCGCCGTGGTGCGCAGCCGCTTCCACGGGTGGTGCACCAAACTTCCTGATTCCACCCGGCTTTCGGCGACGCCGTACCCCACTTCGGGCCAGCTCATCTGCATGATGACATTGGCCGCCGCTCCGGCGGCGGACCAGAAGTCCAGCGCGTCCGAGAGGTCGACGTGCTTCTTCCGGATCCACCGCGGCACCCGTTGCGTGACGGTGATGCGGGTCTCGGCGGTAGTCAGCCGCGGCTCGGCGGCCAGGTCCACGTACGTCGCTGGCATGGGGGCTCCTCTCGGGGGCGAAACAGGGCTAACAGCGGGTTACACGGTCTGCACGTCGTCGACGATCCAGCGGTCGCCGCTGCGCACCAGCTTGACCACCATTCGGTACTTCTGATTACTGCCTTGTGGTGCAGTCACATTGGTGACGTGTTGATCGACGAAGGCGACGACGGTGGCGGTGTCGCCGTCGAGGCTGTCGACGACCACGTGATCGGCCGTTGCGGTCGCGACACCCTTGCTGGTCACCACGATGTCGCGCAGCGCCTTGACCATCTCGTCGTACTTGGCCGCGAATCCTGGGGTGGAATTGGCAACGATGTGCTCACGGTTGGCGTCCATCTTCTGGTAGTCGAACGCAGCCATCGCCACCAGATAGTCGCGGGACATCGCCACGGCGTCGGTGCGCAGTGCGTCGTCGCGACGGTGGTGGTATTCGCCGAGCGACAACACCACCAGCGCTGCCACGGCGGCGACGGCGAGCAGTGCGACCAGAGCCGTTGCGATCCGGCGCTTGAGCCGGCCGGGCGCAGTGGGTTCGGAGTCCTCGGCCTCTGGCTCGTCGACGTCGGGGTCCTGGACATCCTCGGCGGCGTCTTCGGGGACATCCTCGGGGACATCGTCGGAGGGCTTGTCCAATGTCAGCACCGATTCCTTGCGGTCGTCGTCGGCAGAGTCATCGTCGGAATTGCTCACTGCGGGCCACCTTTCAGGATGCTGCGCCATTTGTAGGCCAGCTGGGCCAGGGTCGGGATCTTGACCGGGTCACTGACCACCTCGGGTCCGATCGGATGTCCGGGGGTCTGTGAGTTCTGCAGGCCGAGATCGTTGGGTCGGGGTGCGTTGACCGCCCCCCGCATCAGCATGTCGGGTGCGGGCGGGCAGTACATCACCAGGTTGGGTTCGGTGGGACTGACATCGCCGATGGCCCGCCGGTCGACGTCGTAGTTGCACACCGGTCCCTGCGTGGCGATCAACGAGAAATCCGCCCGGGTCTGGCCGGTGGCGTCGACCTTGACGATCGAGGTCAGGTCCTGCAGACCCTTGGGGATGGTCGTGAGCCCCGTCTGCAGCGAATCAGTACGGTCACCGATGATCGGGGTGACGGTGGCCAGGTTGGCCAGGGTGGCGCCGAAGGTGCCCTGGTAGGTGTCCAGCACCCGCTGCAGGGATTTCAGCGCGGCGGGGGACCGGTCGGTCAGGTACAGGAACGCCGGGCCACTGCCATCGAGCTGATTGGCCAACCGTGAGCTGGCGGCCATGCCGCGCACGAACGGGTCACCCTGACCGGCCATGGTGGTGACCAGCTCCGCGGTGCCCTCGATCAGCGGCTGCAGTTGGCCGGTCTGGTTCCGAATCCGGGTGGACATGTCCGACGCGTTGTCGATCAACATGGCCAGATCCGGTCCCAACCCGTCGAAGGCGTTCGACAGTTCGGTGCCGACGTCTCTGACCGCCCGGGTGTCAATGCCTTTCACCAGTTGTGCGGTGTCGCCCATGATCCGGTCCATCTGGATCGGTTGACGGTCGGCAGGTGCGGCGATGGTGTCCCCGGACGCCAGGTACGGACCGGCATCGGATTGCGGCATGATGTCGACACTCTGGATGCCGGCGGCCGTGCCCATCCCGACGGTCAGGATCGCATCGCGCGGGATCCGGGTGTCGGGATCGATCGCCAGCCGCACCATCGCGGTGCCGTCGGGGGACAGCCACACGTCGTCGACGGTGCCGACCTGCACCCCCCGCACGGTGACGCTGGTGCCCGCGGTGAGTCCGAACGCGTCGCTCATCGTCGCGGTCAGGGTCATCGGTGTCCGGAACCCTTGCGGTCCGGCCACATAACGAATGCCGAACGGGATGACGATCACGGCGATCACTGCGAAGATCGCCAGCTGAACCACTACCAGGCGTCTCAATTCAGACCTCCCGACAAGAACCCTTCCAGGGCGACGTCCCCGGTGATCGGGGTGCCGTTGACGATCAACCCTCCGGTGAGGAGTTTGTCGATGGTGCCCGGGATGTCCAGGGCGCCATCGAACATCAGGTAGTCGCCGTGTACCGAGCTGCCGAACTTCTCCAGGAAGTTGTTCATCGCCGTGAGCATCCCGCCCAGCCGGTCGTTGAAGGCGCCCATGGTCTGCACGACGGTGCCGGCGTCGGACACCATGGCGTTCAGATCGGTCGAGGAGAGCACACTGTTGGCGGTGGCGGCCAGCGCGGTGGTGGAGGAGAACAGCGTCTGCAACTTGGCCCGCTGGACATCGAGCATCGCCACCACCTTCGGCACGGCGTCGAGGTAGCCGGCAACGGTTTTCTGCTCGTGGCCGAACTGTCCGGTGATGTTGGCGGCCAGGCTCATTGCTTGGTCGAACTCGCCCTGATGTTCGGAGGTCTTGGCGGCCAGCAGCGACATCGAGTCGATCAGTCCGCGCACCTTGTCGGCCCGGCCGGCGAAGGCCTTGTCCAGTTCGGTGACGATGGTGGCGAGCTGATCGACGCCGCTGCGGGACAGCAGCGCCCCGAAGGTGGCCAGTGCGCTCTCGATCTGCGGCCCCAGCTCGGTGTGACTGGGCGGGATCACGTCGCCGTCGCGTAGCGCCCGCTGCGGAGCCAGCTGTGCGCTGCTGAGCCGGACGAACGGATTGCCAAGGGCTGACGGCAGTTCCACGCTGGCCACGGTCCCGGAGTCCAGACCGTCGGCGTCGGCCAGGCTCAGCTGCACCGAGGCGCCCGAGGCGGCCAGGCTCATCCCGCTGACCCGGCCCACCACCTTCTGCCCGTTGCGGACGTCGGCCCCGATGGTGATGCCGTCGGCGGTGGGCAGCACCACGGTGACGGCCATCGTGTCACTCGGTGAGGTGCGGCCCAAGGGCAGGTCCTGAATTCCGATATCGCTCAACGCCCATACGCTCGCGGCGGCGACCACCAGCGCGCAACCGACGGCCGCACCCCGCAGGGTGGGTTTGGGCAGGGATCTAGGCATGACCGTTCACCTCGGGTACTTCGGGTTCGGCGCCGGGGCGTTGCCGGTGACAGCGGACACGATGCCCAGCGGGTCCGACCGGCTGATCGGGTAGGAGATCGGGTTGGTGATCCCGGCACCTACACACATCGGCAGCATGTTGCGGTCGCAGAAATTCTGGGCCGCGGCGAACTGTGACAGCACCGTGGACACGTTCAGCCGGATCCGGCCGCGCCGGTCCTGGCCGATGGTGTTGGACAGGTTCTGCATCATCAGCGGCACCAGGTCCATGAACTCGGCCAGCTGCGGTTGCTTGGCTGTCAGCACATCGCCGACGGCGTTGAGGTTGGCCGCGATGGTGCCCAGATCGTCACCGTGCTGGGTGACGAAGGTGTCGACCTGATCGAGCACCACCTTCAGATCGGCCATGGGCTGGGCGATGTCGACGTTGGCGTCGGCCCAACTGCCGCCGACCTGACCGAGTTCGTCGACCATCTGGTTCAGCGACACCTGGCGCTGGTTGAAGGCCGCCATCAGGGTGCTGAGGTTGTCGACCACCGCACCGATGTCCTCGGCCCGCGCACCCAGTACGCCGCTGGCCGCACTGAGATTGCGCATCGCGGAGTTGAACAGCTTGCCCTGATCGCGCCACTGGTCGGCACCGCGGGTGAGCACCGCGCCGATGTCGCCCTGTTGTGGCCCGATCGCCGAGGTCAGTGTGCTCAGGCTGCCCAGCATGGTGTCGAAGGTGATCGGGGAGTGGCTGTGGTCGGCCCCGATGACGTGTCCGTCGGCCAGCGTGGGGCCCGTTCCGCTGTAGGCGGGGCCGAGTTCGACGCTGCGATCACTGATCAGGGCCGGGCTCACCACGTAGGCATCGGGTTCGGCGGGCAGCGCGACGTCGTCGGGCAGCGTCATGGTGACCCGCACCGTGGTGCCCTGTGGCGTCACCGCGGTGACCCGTCCCACCGGCACCCCGAGCACGGTCACCTTGCTGCCCGGGTAGATGCCGTTGATGTAGCCGAAGTCGGCATGTACCGTGCGGGCCCGATCGGTGCGGCCGAACACATACCAGCCACCGGCGGCCAGACACAGGACGACGATCAGCGCCGTCGAAATCCGTCGAGTCATCGGCACTCCCGCTGAACATTGAGGAAGCACAGCAGGTTGTCGGGCATCACCACGGACGGCGAGTTGACGTCGGCCCAGTTTCCGTTGCCGGTGGCATTGGTGACCGCACGGATCGCCGGGGGCATCTTCTGTAGGGTCTGGTCGATCTTGTCCACATTGGCTTTCAGGGTTCCGGTGACCGCGGTGAGGCCGGTGATCAAACTGCCGAAATCGGCCTGTTTGTCGGTGTAGATCTCGGCCAGGTGCCGCATGATCGCGGTCAGGTTGGTGACGATGTCGGCCAGCGCCTGACGGCGGGCGGCCAGTGAGGACACGATGTACTGCGCATTGGCCGCGGTATCAGCCAGCGAATCGGTTTGATGCGACAGCATTTCGGCCATCGACCGGCTGATCCGCAGGATCTCGTCGATCTTGTCGCCGTTGTCGGCGAAGGCCGAGCTGGCGGCGCTGATCCCGGCCAGCGCCTGGCCGAGCTCGGTGCTGTTGCCGGGCATGGTCTCGACCAAGGTGTTCATCATCGCCGTCAGCGGCTGCTGGTCGACGTGCTCGGCAGTGTCGGCGGCCTTGCGCCCGACTTCGTCGAGGCTGTACGGAACCGTGGTGCGCGACAACGGAATGACGTTGGAGTCCAAACCATTGACGGTCCCGGCGGGCATGACGTCGAGGAACCGCTTACCAAGCACGGTTCGCAGCCGCACTGTGACCGTGGTGCGGTTGCCGAGGGCCTGAGCCTTGTCCAGCCGGAAGCCGACCCGTACCCGGTCGACGGCCAGCGCCACGTCCTCCACCCGCCCGGCCGGCACCCCGGCGACGTACACCGGATCGCCTCCGGTCAGCCCGCTGGCATTGGCCAGCTCCGCGACATAGGAGTTGGTCCGCACGTGGTAGACCGCGCGGGGAATCCCGATGGAGACGACCATGATGGCCACCAGGGTGATGGTGCCGATCATGCCCAGCGCCAACGGGATTGATGGATTGTGTTTGCGCTGATCCTTCACGAAGAGGAAGATCACCGCGCCGACGAAGAGGTCGATCAGTTTGACGAGGAACATCTACTGACACACCTCTGAATGCGTGTAGCCGAAGATGTTCGCTTCGTGGCTGCGGATCTTGAGGGTGAAGTTGCACAGGTACAGGCTGACGAACCCGCCGTAGCTGGAGGTCCGGTTGATGGCATCGCCGAACTCCGGCAGCCGGGTCAGCAGCTTGGTGAATTCCTCGGTGTTGGGCTGCCAGGTCTGCAGCATGGAATTGAGATTGGTGATGGTGTCTCCGTAGGCGGCGCTGGAGTTGTTGACCGTGTTGGCCAGGGTGGCCAGCACGGCGTTGCCCTGGTCGATGAGCATCTCGAACTGCCGGTCACCGGAGGTCACCGCCGCGCTGAGCCGGTTGAGTCCGGTGAGCATCTGCTCCAGCTGCGGTTGTCGGGTGTTCATCGTGCGCATCAACGTCGACATGTTGTCGATGAGCTGGGTGAATATCCCCGCGTTGTTGGTCAAACTCGATGTCATGGCGGCGATCTGGGTGAGCAGTGTCGTCAGGGTCTGGGCCTGGCCACTGAACGTCTCGACGAATCCCCGGGTCAACGTGTTGACCTGTTCGGGGGCCAGCGCGTCGAACAGCGGCTTGAATCCGTTGAGCAGTGCGGTCAGATCGACCGCCGGCGAGGTCTGGGCCAGGGGGATCACGCCCCCGGCGGCCAGTCGGGCCGGCGGTTCGTCGGTGGAGACGTCCATAATGGCTCCGCCCGGATCGGACAGTGCCACATAACGGGCACCGAGCATGTCGCCATAACGCACCGCGGCGGTGACGTTGCTGGTCAGGGTGAAGTCAGAGTTGACCTCGATGTCGACGTCGGCCCGGCTGGTGCCGTCGGTGTTGGGGGCGAACCGGATCGAGTCCACCCGTCCGATCCGAATGCCGTTCATGGTCACCGGGTTTCCGACGTTGAGTCCCTCGACGCTGCTGAACTGTGCCTGGTAGGTGACGGTGCTACCGCGCACCGGCACCGACAGGGTGTTGATCACCAGCACCGCGCTGAGCACCCCGGCCGTGCTGAAGCCGCCGAGCTTGACCCACGACTGCCACCGTCCGTTCCGGTTCATGAGACCTGCACTTCCGTGCCGCGTACCAGCGGGCCCAGCATCAGTACCGTGGCGATGTTCGGTTGCGTCGAGGGGCCGCCGGCCGGGGGCACGAGTTCGTCCTGCAGCACTGCCAGGGCGTGGGCCTGGCCGTCGGCGTCGACGACCGCGGACGCCGGTGCCGCGGCGACTGCCTCGGCGGGAAGCGGTTCCGTCGGTATCGGCGCGGACTGCGGCAACCCGGGTCCCGGCGGCAGATACGAGTGCGTCGGCAGGTGCGGAGCCGGGGCCGTGAACGGCGTGACCGGAAGGTCGGCGGCCGGGCGGGCCAGCACGTCGGCGGGCTGATCCGGAACCTGGCCCGACGGAGCCGATTCGGCGCAGCGGGCACCTTGGGTGGCCCCGTAGACCGGACAGTCCTGCATCGAGTACGGCATCGGTCCGGCGAAGGTCGCCACGGCGGTGATGTTGAACTTGCCCGTCGCGAACACCTTGGCGCCGGCCTCACCGAACGACTGCGCGCCGGCCAGGGTGTCGACCAACCCCAGCGGCTGGGCGGCCGTGGTCGCCATGATCTTGCCTGCCGCATCCACCACGGTGATCAACTGCTCGCGGTGATCGGCCATGAACGAGGTGAGCACCGAGGAGAACCGGGCGAAACCGTCGATGGTCGAAGCGAACTCCTTCTGGTCGTCGACCATCCGGTTGGACACCGACGTCGCCGCCGACAGCGTCGAGATGATGTCGGGGGTGGCGGTGTTCAGCGAGGCCATGACGTCCCGGAATTGCGGTGTGGTGTCGAGGAATCGCACCAGTGACGGCGTCAGCACCTGCGCGCTGGCGCTCAGATTGTCGATCGTGGAACCCAGTTCGGTACCGCGGTTGCGCAGCGACTGGCTGATCGCGGTCAGGGCCGTCTGCATGCGCTCGGGCTTGATCTGTGAGAACAGGTCGACGATCTTGGTGAACACGTCGTAGAGGGCCATCGCATCGGGGCTGTCGTCGATCGACACGGTGTCGCCGGCCTTCAGGCCCGTCGCGGACCGGTTGCCTTTCGGGTCGACGAGTTGCAGGTAGATGTCGCCGAAGAAGGTGCGGGGCACGATCCGCGCGACGGCCGAGGACGGGATGATGCCGAGGCTGTCGGGCTCGATCGCCAGTCTGACCCGGGACGTGTGGGTGCCCGACTCGATCTCGGCGATGCGCCCGACGTTCACGCCGTGGTAGCGCACCGGGGATCCGCCGGTGATGAGTCCGGCCGACACCGGAACGCCCACGAACACATCGGCGCTGCGTTCAAGATGCCCCGATGCCCGGGCCACCAGCACCGACGCCACTACTACCGCCACGGTGGCGGCGGCGAGGCCGCGCAGGGCCTGTCGGGCTCGGCTGGGTTCCGAATACCTGCGTCGCCTGCCGAATCGTTTGAGGCGCTTCACATTCCCATCCCGGGGATCTCGGGGACCAGGCCCCACAGCGCGAAGGTGAGCAGCACGTCGAGGATGCCGACCGCCAGGATCGCGGTGCGCAGGGCCCGGCCGGCGGCCTGCCCCACCCCGGCGGGTCCGCCCGAGGCGAAGTAGCCGTAGGTGCAGTGCACCAGGGCGACGACGATCGCGAAGACGACGGCCTTGATCCCGGAATAGAGCAGGTCCCGGGGTCCGAGGGCCAGGTGGAAGAAGTAGTCATAGGTACCGGGGGAGGCGCCGTTGAAGATCACCACCACGGTCCGGGTGGACAGGTAGCTGGCCAGCAGGCCGATCATGTAGATCGGGATGACGCAGACCACCGAGGCCAGCACGCGGGTGCCGACCAGGTAGGGGATCGACCGTAGTGCCATGGCATCGAGCGCGTCGATCTCGTCAGAGATCCGCATGGCCCCGATCTGCGCGGTGAAGCCCGTCCCGACCTTGGCGGCCAACGCGATTGCCACCACGACCGGCGCCAGCTCGCGGGTGTTGGCGATCGCGGCCAGCATGCCCGACAGGGTGTTCATCCCGACCAGGTCCAGGCCGCGCTGGGTCTCGACGCCCAGCATCATCGCCGCGGCCAGCGACATCGCGAACACGATGCCGATGGTGCCGCCGCCGGAGAGCAGGGAGCTGGTGCCGAAGGTGACCTCGCCGATCTGGCCGAGGGTGTGCTTGCGGTAGCGCACCAGTGCATACGGCAGTGAACCGAGGACCTTGGCGTAGAACGTGACGTGCTGACCGGCGACCGCCAGCGCGTCGTACCCGGCGACTGCGGGTCGCGAGATCCGGTGCAGGGCAGCGCTGCTGGAAAGGGCGGTCATCGGTAACTGCCCACGGCCGGAACCACCACGGTGTACAGCGCGGACATGGTCGTGTTCAGGATGAAGACCAGGGCGAAGGCCAGCACCACGGCTTCGTTCACCGCGTTGGCCACGCCGCCGGCGCCGCCCTTGGTGTGCAGGCCCTTGAAGGTGGCCACCAGGGTTGCGGTGAGGCCGAAAACAGCCGACTTGATCAGTGCCATAACGAAATCCGATACCTGGCCGTACTGACTGAATGTGGCCAGGAACGTTCCGGCGGGCAGGTGCTGCACGCTGATGTGGTACAGGTAGCACGCCATCACGCCGCCGAAGGTGACGATCGAGCACAGGGCCAGGGCCACGATGACGGCGGCGACCAGGCGCGGTGCGACGAGGCGCTCGATCACGTCGAGACCCATGACCTCCATCGCGTCGATCTCCTCGCGGATGGTGCGCGATCCCAGGTCCGTGCAGATCGCCGAACCGGCCACGCCGGCCATCATCAGCGCGCACACCAGGGCCGCGGCCTGGCCGACGATGATGAACGCCACCACGGCGCCCGAGTATCCGCCGGCGCCGATGCGCCCGGCCAGCTCGCCGACCGACACGGCGATGAACACCCCGATCGGCATCATCAACAGCAGCGCCGGGCCGGTGCACACCCGGCCGATGAACAGGGTCTGGTTGACGACTTCGTCGAGCACCAGGCGTCGGCGCACCACCGCGGTGACGACGCTGACCAGCGCCTGCACCGAGAAGCCGAGCACGTAGCCGCCCTGGACCAGGACGTCCCGAACGGGGCCCTTGGACGCCGGTAGCTCGTAGGTCATCGAGTTCCTTCCCCGCTTGTCGTGGCATGCGCGGGGCCGACCGGTGACCACCGGCTGTGCTGGAGCACGTTTCGACCCCCCGGTCGTCTGTGGAGCATGTCACATTTCGGGACGCGTTCGCAAGAATTAAGTGAATGGTCATTCTCGAGTCGCGAGGGCCTGTCTTGTGAGGTCTCGAACGGTGAGAGGCCCGAGTTTGTGATCAAGAGATCGCCTTACTGTCGCGTGAATTCAACTCGGCGTGTCGGACGGGGCCCGCAGCAGAATCACGATTAACTTAGCGCCCACAGGGGTTGCCGAACTGAGGCGGTGTCGGTATGTCGGGTGGGGTTGGGGAACGTCACATATCGCGGAGGTCATTTCTGGCCGGAACGGCCACGGCCGGCGTGGCCGCGGCGGCGCTGAGCAGGCCGACAACCGCGCACGCCGCACCGGGTTCCACGGTCGCGATCTTCGGTGCCGGGGTGGCAGGCCTGACCGCCGCGCATGAATTGGCGGAGCGCGGGTACCGGGTCACGGTGTTCGAGCGAAAAGCGTTGGGTGGCAAGGCTCGGTCGATTCCGGCGCCGTCCCCGTCGGGCAGCCCGCTGCCGGCTGAGCACGGCTTCCGGTTCTTCCCCGGCTTCTACCGCAATGTCACCGACACGATGCGGCGCATTCCTTTTGCCGGCAACACTTTCGGTGTCTGGCAGAACCTGACCCGGGCCACGTCGTATCTGCACTCGGGGTTGGGCCGGGCGGATCTGACGATCCCACTGCCGTTTCCGATCCCGACCCTGCCCAATCCCATCACCCCCAAGGCCTTCACCGAGTCGGTGGCCGCGGTGTTCCAGACGTTGTTCCGGTTGCCGCCGTTGGAGGCGGTGTACGCCGCGCAGAAACTCGCGGTCTACGTCACCAGCTGCGACGAGCGCAAGCTCGGCCAGTGGGACAACATGACCTGGGAGAAATTCATCGGGGCGGACCACAAGAGCAAGGAGTACAACCGCTACCTGGCCGACGGCATCATCCGGAACCTGGCCGCGTCCAAGTCCAAGGACGCCAGCGCCCATTCGATCGGGCTGGTCGGCGAGGCCTCGGTGTGGTCGATCCTGCTGCTGGGCAACGACATCGACAACAAGGGATTCGACCGGGTGCTCAACGGCCCCACCAGCACCCAGTGGATCGATCCCTGGGTGGCCCATCTGCAGTCGCTCGGGGTGACGTTCCGGCTCGGGCAGGCACTGGCGCGGCTGACTCCCAACGGCAGGCACATCGCATCGGCCACGGTGGTGGACGGCAACGGGGTGGCCCAACCGGTGGTCGCCGACTGGTACATCTCCGCCGTGCCGTGCGAAAAACTCGCGGCGGTGCTGACTCCCGACGTGATCGCCGCCGATCCCAAGCTGGCGTCGGTGGCGGCGTTGCGCACCGAGTGGATGAACGGTCTGATGTTCTTCCTGCGCGAGCGCGTCGACGTCACCAAGGGGCATGTCAACTACGTCGACTCCGGGTGGGGGCTCACCTCGATCAGCGAGGCCCAGTTCTGGAAGCGGCCACTGACGACCTACGGGGACGGCACAGTCAAAGACTGTCTGTCGGCGATCATCTCGGACTGGAGCACGCAGGGAAACTTCAACGGGCTCAGCGCCAGGCAGTGCACGCCGCCGCAGATCGCCGCCGAGGCCTGGGCGCAGATCAAGGCCCATCTCAACGACACCAGCATCGTGGTGACGGATCAGATGGTGCATTCATGGTTTCTCGACCCGTCGATCATCGACTCGGGCACGCCCAATGTGCGCAACGACGAACCGCTGTTCATCCAGGACCCCGGGTCGTGGGCGCGCCGGCCGGAGGCCGTCACCGGGATCGACAACCTGTTCCTGGCCGGTGAGTGGATCAAGACCGACCAGAACGTCACCACGATGGAGGGTGCCAACGAAGGCGGCCGCTACGCCGCCAACGGCGTGCTGCTCGCCTCGGGTTACGCGGGTCCGAAGGCCAACGTTCTCGGGCTGTTCCAGGCACCGTGGTGGGCGCCGTTCAAGGCCGCCGACAAGGCGCGATATCGGGCCAGGCTGCCCCACGCGTTCGACATCGCCGACACCCGCTGGCCGACCTGACCCCCTTACTGAAAACAATTCTCAATAAACCTACGATGGCTCGGTGACGTCGTCCACCGGATCGGTACCCGTGCTGGCGGTCGCCGGGCATCTCGGCTCGGGCAAGACCACGCTGCTCAACCATCTGCTGCGCAACAGCCGCGGCGTCCGGATCGGTGCGCTGGTCAACGACTTCGGCGCGGTCAACATCGACGCCATGCTGGTGGCGGGGCAGGTCGATGCGATGGCGTCGCTGTCCAACGGTTGTATCTGCTGTGCGGTCGACGGCGAGGAAGTCGGCGAGATGCTGGGCAAGCTCGCGGCGGTCAAACCGCGGCTGGATCTCATCGTCGTGGAGGCCAGCGGGGTTGCCGAACCGGCTTCACTGGCCCGCACCATCGTCACCGTCGACGATCCCCGCTTCCATTACGCCGGCCTGGTTCTGGTCCTCGACGGCCTGCAACCCGACCTGAGTCACGGGCTGCCGGTCGCCGATCTGGTGGTGCTCAACAAGGCGTCCTCATGCACCGACGTCGACGGCCTGCTCGCACAGATCCGCCAGTTCAGTCCCCGGGTTCCGGTGCTGCCCACCGACTTCGCCCGCATCGACCCCGAGCTGCTGATCGACCCGCCGGAGCGGACGCCGCAGGCTCAGCTGTCCTTCGACGAGCTGTTGCACGACGAGCACGATCACTACCATCCTGAATATCAGAGCGTCGATTTCCGCACCGATGCCGCGGTCAACCCACGCCTGTTCATGGAGTTTCTGCGGGACCGCCCCGCTGGTCTCTACCGCGTCAAGGGCTTCGTCGACTTCGGCGTCCAGCGCTTCCTGCTGCAGCTGGTCGGCAGCTCGCTGCGTTTCGAGAAGCGGCGGGCGAGCGGCACCGAGTTGGTGCTGATCGGCACCGGGATGGACCCGTCGGCGCTGCGGGCCGGCCTCGAGCGGTGCACCAGCGAGCCGGCCGACGAGAACGCGATGCTCGGGGTGCTCAAGTACGTGGTGTAGCCGGCGGCGGCGGTTGTCCGTCCGGTTATCCTGGCCGCTCACCCGAATTCAAGGAGCCGCATTGTTCAAGGTCAACGAGTACTTCGGCGGCGACGTCGCATCGATCGCCTTCACCACGCCGGAGGGAAACGCGACCGTGGGCGTCATGGCCGTCGGCGAGTACGAGTTCGGCACTTCCCAGCTCGAGATCATGAAGGTGGTTTCTGGCGCGCTGACCGTCAAGTTGCCCGGCAGCGAGCAGTGGGAAACCTTCGCGGCCGGAACACAATTCACCGTGCCCGCCGACAGCAAGTTCCAGGTCCGCGTCGAGGCGGAGACCGCCTACCTGTGTGAGTACCGCTGACGCGGATTCACTCGGCCGCTCATCCGGTGCGGCCGCGGAATCTGCTGTGCAGCCTCTGCTTTGATACGCCGAGGACCCTGCCGATCTGTGCCCACGACAATCCGGCCCGGCGGCCGGCAAGGATCGCCCGTTCATAGCGAGCCTGGGCCCGGGCGAGATCGTCGCGGGCAAGTCCCAGTGCGTGCACGCGTGTCCCGATCGACAGGTCCCAGACAGCTTCGGCTGGGTTGTCGGGTGCAACGGGTTTGTGTGCGGCCATCTCCCGCTCAAGCTGCTCCTGCGAGCGTCGGAAGTACTCCTTCAGCTCAGGATCGTTCGCCCACCACGGCTCGCTCGTGTCTCCCATGGCCGGAGTATGCCGAGCAGTGGGGACATCTTTCCCGCCCGTGCGAACGTCAAGTTTTTTGACGATCGTGGTGGGCACTACGTGTGGAGGGGGAGGCCCGGCTGTGGTTGCTTCTCCGGCCGACACGTCTAGAGCAACTTCGTCAAATTTTTTGACGTTCTTGGTGGGCACCATGTGTGGAGGGGGAGGCCCGGCTGTGGTTGCTTCTCCGGCCGACACGTCTAGAGCAACTTCGTCAAACTTTTTGACGATCTTGGCGGGCACCATGTGGAGGGGGAGGCCCCGCTGTGGTTGCTTCTCCGGCCCACACGTCTAAAGCAACTTCGTCAAACTTTTTGACGGCGGGCAATCCGGGTATGTACTCGCCCATGCGACCGATCACTCTGGCCAAGACGGCCACCGCGGCATTGACCACTGCGCTCGTCGGCGGCCTGGCCAGTCGGCCCGCCCAGTCGAATTGGTACGAGCAGCTGCGCAAGCCGTCCTTTCAACCTCCGCGGCAAGCCTTTCCGATCGTCTGGCCGATCCTGTACACGGGAATCGCGGTGGTGTCGGCCCGCACGATCGACCGGTTGCGCACCGAGGGCCGCCAGGACGAGGCACGCGACTACACGGTGGCGCTGGCCGGC
Organism: Mycolicibacterium peregrinum; assembly: GCF_001665625.1. Taxonomy (GTDB): domain Bacteria; phylum Actinomycetota; class Actinomycetes; order Mycobacteriales; family Mycobacteriaceae; genus Mycobacterium; species Mycobacterium peregrinum_B. The sequence continues at coordinate 58,776 of NZ_LZSY01000171.1, forward strand.
AATCTCGCCGTCAATGCCGCATGGTCGTGGGTGTTCTTCTCCCAGCGCAAGCTCGGCGCCGCGGCCGTCACCGCCGCGGCACTGACTGCCAGCAGCGCCGATCTGACCCGTCGTGCAGTGCAGGCCCAGGGTGCGCCCGGCGCCATCCTCACGCCCTATCCACTGTGGTGTGCCTTCGCCACCGCGTTGTCCACGAGGATCTGGATGCTCAACCGCAAGTGAGCGCGATCAGCTGAACGGCTTGCGCTGATCCAGGCGCCGCGACGCCAGGCCCGCACCCCGCCACACCCGCGCGACCCAGTCGTCGTCCTCTTCGGTGACCAGGTTGCCCATCACCCGAACGGCGATGTTCATCAGGAACGACGAGCGCACCGCGAGCGGTCCGGACGCCGGCAGGAACCGGGGCAACGTGAGCAGCAGGGCCAGCCGTCGGGCGATTGAGAAGCCTTGGGCGTAGTGGTCCTGCAACAGTGCGGGCCAGGCATGTGAATAGTCGCCGGAGCCCAGCAGTTCGGCCGCCAACCGGCCGGTTTCCAGCCCGTAGTCGATGCCCTCGCCGTTGAGCGGGTTGATGCACGCTGCCGCGTCGCCGACGAGCATCCAGTTGGGCCCGGCCACCCCGGACACCGCGCCGCCCATCGGCAGGAGCGCCGACAGCGCGGCCCGCGGCTCCCCGGAGAATCCCCATTCCTCGCGGCGCAGCTCGGTGTAATACGACAGCAGCGGTCGCAGGGCCGCGTGGGCGGGACGCTTGGCGGTCGCCAGGGCTCCCACACCGATGTTCACCTCACCGTTGCCCAGCGGGAAGATCCAGCCGTAACCCGGGAGCACCTGGCCTTCAGGGGAGCGCAGCTCCAGATGCGAGGTGATCCACGGCTCGTCGGCGCGCGGCGTGGCGATGTAGCCGCGGATAGCCGTGCCGTACACGGTTTCCTTGTGCCAGGTGCGGCCGAGCACGCGGCCCAGCGTCGAACGCGCGCCGTCGGCCACGATCAGATGGTTGCAGCCGATCGTAGCGCCGTCGTCGAGCTGGACGGATTCGACGTGCCCACGTGAGTCATGGCTCACACCAACGACTTTGGCGCCCAGACGCATCTTGGCGCCGTCGTCGGCGGCGACCGATCGGATCCGGTCGTCGAGTTCGGTGCGCGGGACCGCACTTCCGGTGGACGGGAACGACGGCCCGGGCCACCGCACTTCGACGTCGGCGCCGAATCCTGACATCCGCAGGCCGTGGTGCCGGATCCGGGTGTCGAGCCACGGCCCCATGCCGAGCCGTTCCAGTTCGGCAACCGCGCGCGGCGTCAGTCCGTCGCCGCAGGACTTGTCCCGCGGGAACTGCGCCGCGTCGATGACCAGCACGTCACGACCGGCTCGAGCCGCCCACGCGGCGGCCGCCGACCCGGCCGGTCCCGCGCCGACGACGACCACGTCTGCCTGTGTAAATCCCCGGGTCGCTGCGCTCCTGCCCGCCGGTGCATCCATGTCCCCCAGTATGTTGGACGAATGAGGACACCAGCGACTGTGGTGGCAGGCGTTGATTTCGGGGACGCGGCGTTCGCCGCCGACGTCCGGGACAGCGTCGCCAGGATCGAACAACTGATGTCTGACGAGCTGGGCAAAGCCGACGAGCTCATGGCAGAGGCGGTCCAGCATCTGTTCCAGGCCGGCGGCAAGCGGTTCCGTCCGCTGTTCACCGTGCTCTCGGCGTCGCTGGGCCCCCGGCCCGACGATCCGGACGTCGCAATCGCCGGTGCGGTGATCGAGCTGGTGCACCTGGCGACGCTGTATCACGACGACGTCATGGACGAGGCCCAGATGCGGCGCGGGGCACCGAGTGCCAACGCCCGGTGGGGCAACAACATCGCGATCCTGGCGGGTGACTATCTGTTCGCCACGGCCTCGCGGCTGGTTTCCCGGCTGGGACCGGACGCGGTGCGTGTGATTGCTGACACATTCGCCCAGTTGGTGACGGGCCAGATGCGTGAGACCCGCGGTGCGGCCGAGCATGCCGACTCCGTCGACCATTACCTCAAGGTGGTCTACGAGAAGACCGCCTGCCTGATCGCCGCCTCGGGGCGGTTCGGCGCGACGTTCTCGGGCGCCGATGCCGAGCAGGTCGAGCGGCTGCACCGGCTGGGCGGGATCGTGGGCACCGCGTTCCAGATCTCCGACGACATCATCGACATCGACAGCGATCCGGATGAATCGGGCAAGGTTCCGGGCACTGACCTGCGCGAAGGGGTGCACACCCTGCCGGTGCTGTACGCGCTGCGTGAGTCGGGTCCGGATTCCGACCGGCTGCGCGAATTGCTGGCCACACCCGTCGAGCGGGAAGAGGACGTGGCCGAGGCGCTGACCCTGCTGCGCCGGTCGACCGGGATGGCGCGCGCGAAGGAGACGGTGGCCGAGTACGCGGCGCAGGCCCGTGACGAGCTGGCCAGCCTTCCGGCCGGGCCCGGGCGTGACGCATTGGCCACCCTCGTGGACTACACGGTCAACCGTCACGGCTGATTCCGGAACCACGGACGGTAACTGAGCGTTTAATCAGCGATGGTTGCCGAGTAGTTGCCTAGGAGGAAACTGCGATGACGTGGAACCCGCACGCAAACCGAATCAAGACATTCCTGTTGCTGGTCGGTTTTTCGGCGCTGATCGTGTTCGTCGGTTCGTTGTTCGGCCGCAACGTGATGTACCTGGCGGTGCTGTTCGCCGTCGGCATGAACGTCTACGTGTACTTCAACAGCGACAAGATGGCGCTGCGCGCGATGCACGCGCAGCCGATCACCGAGGTGCAGGCGCCCGAGATCTACCGGATCGTCCGGGAGTTGGCCACCACGGCGCATCAGCCGATGCCGCGCCTGTACATCTCCGACACCGCCAACCCCAACGCATTCGCCACCGGCCGCAACCCGCGCAACGCCGCGGTGTGCTGTACCACCGGCATTCTGCAGCTCCTCAACGAGCGTGAGCTGCGCGCGGTTCTCGGCCATGAGCTCTCCCACGTCTACAACCGCGACATCCTGATCTCGTGCGTGGCAGGCGCGATGGCGTCGGTGATCACCGCCCTGGCCAATATGGCCATGTTCGCGGGGATGTTCGGCGGCAACCGTGAGGGTACGAATCCGCTGGCGATGCTGCTGGTTTCACTGCTGGGCCCGATCGCGGCCACCGTGGTGCGGATGGCGGTATCCCGCCAGCGCGAGTACCAGGCCGACCAGTCCGGTGCTGAATTGACCGGTGATCCACTGGCATTGGCGTCAGCGCTGCGCAAGATCTCCGGTGGCGTCGAAGCGGCACCGCTGCCTCCGCAGCCCCAACTGGCCGATCAGGCGCATCTGATGATCGCCAGCCCGTTCCGGGCCGGTGAGCGTATCGGCAAGCTGTTCTCGACCCACCCGCCGATCGACGACCGCATCCGTCGCCTGGAGGACATGGCCGGCTATGGCGGGTCAACTCCGGGCCGCTTCTAGTCCTTCGCCGTTGAGCGCCTGAAGCTAGGCGAGCCGCTCCATCGCTCGCCGTGCGTACTTGCGGACCTCTGCATGCTGGGAGCCGACATACGGTGCGACGAGGTCTCGGACTCCGGCGGCTTTCATCTGGATCAGGGCTTTGAGGGCGAATGCCGTGTACGGGCTGTCCAGATAACCGACCGCCAGAGCGCGAGCCTCATCGGTTTTCACCTTTCCCAGATAGCTCACCAGCCAGCTCCGGCCGGCCATGTCGATGGGTTCGGCCAGCAGTTCGACGATCTGGGCGAAATGCCTTGCCGTGGCGACGAATGACAACGTCGACAGCGCAGCATCCTGTGCCCCGCGGGTAAGCGGAGGTTGGTGGCGGATCTGGGTCAGCATCAAGTCGACGATGTGCTGCTTGCCCTGGGCGGCGCGGTCATGCAGGTTCCAGATCAGCCCGATCCGGATGATGTTGCGGTGATGGGTTTCCTCACCCGGGATCCGGGCTTCCAGATGGGTGAGCCAGTCAACGAAGACCGGAATGGCGGACGGCGCGGTGGTCGCCTTGAAGTGCCCGATTGTGTAGCAGCGGACGCCGACTGCGGCCAGGTCTTCCATCAGCCTGTGGTCAAATCCGTGCTGCCCGTCGACGTATCGGGCAGGCAGGTGGTCTCGCCAGTCGTCGCCGTCTGGAACATCCCACCCCTTGAGGACGGCGGGGGTCGCGCGTGGCGGTGTCGGCTGGGGGCGCGGTGGCAGCGTCGGTGGTCGACCTTCGCTCTTGGACTCGACCGCGCCGATGGCGTCGCGCAGCTGCGCGATGATGGCCTGCCGATCCGCCCCCATGAAGTCACGATAGCCAAGTCCGCAAACGCAACGAGCGTGCGCGAACTGCTGGTCGAACAGCAGACGCGCACGCTCGTTGCGCAAGCCGGAGAGAACGCCCCTTATGCGGCGTCGGCGAGGGTCTCGATGTGGGTGGGCGTCACCCGCAACACGCCGGCGCTGGCGATGTCGTAGAACAGGCCGATGACGTTGACGCGACGGGCCAGCGGGTGAGCTTGCAGCGTCTGCACCTGCACGGCGATGTTGACCATCGACAGCTGATCGACCATGCCGAAGCCTGCCTCTGCCGCTGACTGCGCCACCGGGTGGCGGCCGTCGTCAAACGCCTCGATCGACGGATTGCCATGGGCCAGCCACGATTCCAGATGCTTGTCGCCCGCGTCGGTCTTGCCGAGCATCGCGGTCATGGCACCGCAGCTGGAGTGTCCGCACACCACGATCGAGCTGACCTCGAGCTTGTCGACGGCGAAGGCGATGGCCGCCTCGATCGACGCGTCGGCTTGGCCGGCCGGGATCATGTTGCCGACGTTGCGCACGGTGAACAGATCACCCGGCCCGCTGCTGGTGATGACGTTGGGCACCACCCGCGAATCGGCGCAGGTGAGGAACAGCGTCTCGGGCCGCTGCGCGTGCACCAGCTCCTGCATGTGCGGGCGCAGCACCGGGGCGGTGCGACGGTGGTAGGCGGCCAGGCCGTGCAGGACTGAGGACACCTCCTCGCGCTGCCACGAGCTCCACGGCACCACGCCGGAACGCTTGTCGAACGGCGTGAAGCCGCGCATCGGCGGCCCGGCCACCGCGCTGGCCATCTCGACGGCGCCGACATCGTGGATGTCGACCGTGCCGCCAGTGGCCACGTGCTGGCGCTGCCACTCTTCGATCGTCTCGTGCGCGGCGTGGTCGATGAAGTCGACCGACAGTTCCACGGTCACCGACGAGCCGGTCGGCACCTTGCCCAGTGCGCTGGTGAGCGTCGGAAGGGACAGGAAGGTGCACGAGCCTTCGATGGCGACGCGCCAGGTGTTCTCGCCGGTGGATTCGGACACGATGTTGGTGCGCACCACCCGCCACACGGTCAGTGCGACCGCCAGCGCCAGGCCGATCAGCACACCTTCGAGCAGGTTGAGGAACACCACACCCGCTGCCGTGACGGCGTACACCGCGAGGTCGCCTGTGCGCCTGGCGGTTTCGATGTGAGCACGCTTGACCAGCTGGCAGCCGATGACGATCAGGAGGCCGGCGAGTGCGGCGGTCGGGATCATCTGGGCCAAACCGGCGAACGGCACCGCGAAGATCAGGATCCAGACGCCGTGCAGGATGGCCGAGGCGCGGGTGCGGGCGCCGGCGGCGACGTTGGTCGAGCTGCGCACGATCACGCCGGTGACGGGCAGGCCGCCGATGGCGCCCGAGACCATGTTGGCCGTGCCCTGGCCGATCATCTCGCGGTCGAAGTTGGTGCGCGGTCCGGTGTGCATGCGATCGACCGACACGGCCGACAGCAGGCTCTCGACGCTGGCGATCAACGCGATGGTGAGGACGCCTGCGGCGAACGCGCCCCAGTTGCCGTCGGGCAGGCTGGGCAGGGCCAGCGCATCCAGCAGGGAGCCGTTGATCTGGATGCGGGTGACGTCACCGAACGTCGGCAGCAACGACAGTGCGGTGACGCCGACGATGGCCACCAGCGGACCGGGAACCTTCTTGATCGGGGCGGGCACCCAGCGCCACCCCACCAGAATCGCGATCACCAGTGCGCCCAGGATGACGCCGTGGCCGTGGGCGTTCATCAGCTGACCTGGCAGTTCGGTGACATTGGCCCAGGCGGAGCTGTTGGAGCTGCCGCCGAGCAGCACGTGGATCTGCTGCAGGGCGATGGTGATGCCGATGCCGGCCAGCATCGCGTGCACCACGACGGGGGAGATGGCCAGTGCGGCGCGTGCCACCCGGCTCAGTCCGAAGAGGATCTGGAGCACGCCGGCGCACAGGGTGATGGCGCAGGTGACGGCCCAGCCGAACTGCGAGATGAGCCCGGCGACCACCACGGTGAGGCCGGCCGCGGGGCCGCTGACCTGCAGCGGGGACCCGCCGAGGGCGCCGGCGAGGATGCCGCCGACGATCGCGGCGATGATCCCGGCGAGTACCGGGGCGCCGGAGGCCACAGCGATGCCCAGGGACAACGGCAGGGCGACCAGGAACACCACCAGCGAGGCGGGTAGGTCGTATCGCAGAACGGCCCGGGCCCGTTCTGCGAAATCAGTCGTTTGCTGCATTGCACTCCTCCGTGTGGAGATGGTCATGCGCGGACCCGCCGCGTTGCAGGTCCGCGCAAAGTTATTGACGCCGTTGTCGGTGAACAACTTCGAAAGGTGTTGGAGCACAGCGCGACACAAGCCGGCTGAGTTCAGATGTAGCTCGGCAACACCCAATTGCTATGGGCGAGAGTATTTATCGCTGTAAGCAGGCGCAAGGAAGTTTGTGCCATGCATAGAGAACCCAAATGTTTCATAGGTGTGTCATTCGGTGAATATGACTGGTGTGCAGGGAAAACCGTTTGACGCATGAGGGGTGCGGCACCGATTGTTCACCAAATTGTTTCGAAAAGATATGTATTGCACCGAATCTCGGCTGGATCACGATTTCATATGAAGGTGATGTGAGTCATAGGGGTCGGTGGGTGAACGGCATTCCCTTAGAACTCCATATGAACTCCGTGACAACGGTCTGTGTACTCCGCACAATGGAAACATGACGACGATGTCCGTTTCCCCCCGTGCCCAGCAACCGCGCCAGGCCATCCTCGGACAGTTGCCGAAGATCCATCGCGCCGACGGATCTGCGATTCGCGTACTGCTGGTCGACGATGAGCCGGCGCTGACCAACCTGGTGAAGATGGCCCTGCACTACGAGGGCTGGGAGGTCGACGTGGCCCACAACGGCCATGATGCCGTAGCCAAGTTCGACGAGATCGAACCTGACGTCGTGGTCCTCGACATCATGCTGCCCGATATCGACGGGTTGCAGATTCTGCAGCGGGTCCGTGAGGCCGACGGCTACACGCCCACGTTGTTCCTGACCGCCAGGGATTCGGTGCTTGACCGGGTATCCGGCCTCACCGCGGGCGCCGACGACTACATGACCAAACCGTTCAGCCTCGAGGAGCTGGTGGCCCGGCTGCGCGGGTTGCTGCGCCGCTCCAGCCACACCACACCGCCTGCCGACGAGACCCTCAAGGTCGGCGACATGGTGCTCGACGGGGCCAGCCGAGAGGTCACCCGCGGCGGTGAGCCGATCAACCTCACCGTGACGGAGTTCGAGCTGCTGCGCTACCTGATGCGGAATCCGCGCCGTGCGCTGAGCCGTGCCGAGATCCTCGACCGGGTGTGGAACTACGGGTTCGGCGGAAAGTCCAGCATCGTCGACCTCTACATCTCCTACCTGCGCAAAAAGGTCGATACCGACCGCGAACCGATGATCCACACCGTGCGTGGCGTCGGCTACATGCTGCGCCCGGCCTCGTGACCCACTGATGCCGCCCAGGCGTTGGGGGCCGCGCTCACTGCGCCGGCAATTGGTACTGGGCGTCAGTGCGCTCGTCACCGTGGTGCTGTTCGCCGTCGGCGCGTTGTCCGTGTACAGCTTGCACACCTATGTGACGACGATGAGCGATACCGAGGTGTCGCGGTCGTTGGCGGCGTTCAGCCATTCCCTTGAGAAATGGCGGGAGAGCCGTACCGATCACGAGCTCGCGTCAGACACCGAGGCGCTCACGGCGTTCGTCGGACAGGCTCCGGGCAACCTGATCGCGGTGCTGCACGACGGCGAGGTGATCCAGTCGGCGGTGTTCTCCGACGGTGAGCCGCACCCCGCGCCGGCAGCGGTGACCGCCGCACTCGACCAGTACGACTGGACCGACGAGCAGCCGCGCACGGTGAAGCTTCCGGTGTTGGGCTCCTATCGATTGGCCAGTCAGCCTGCAGGGAACGGCGACATGCTGGTCTCCGGGGTGTCGCTGGACAGCGCCAACATGGTGATCGCCCGCAAGACGGTGACCGTCGGGGTGATGATCGTCATCGCCCTGATCGTCACCGCGTTGGGCACGGTCGCGGTGGTGCGCTATGCACTGCGGCCGTTGAGCCGGGTGGCGGCCACTGCGGCCAAGGTGGCGAAATTGCCGTTGGACGGTGGCGATCACCGCATCACGACACGGGTACGGGACAAGGACACCGATCCGGACACTGAGGTCGGCCTGGTGGGGGACACGCTCAACCAGCTGCTGGCCAATGTCGACAGCGCGCTGGCCGCGCTGGCCGAGTCCGACCGGCGCACCCGGCAGTTCCTCACCGATGCCAGCCACGAGCTGCGCACGCCACTGGCGGCGATCCAGGGCTATGCCGAGCTCACCCGGCAGGACAGCGCGAACCTACCGCCGACCACCGAATACGCCCTGGCCCGCATCGAGGCCGAGGCGCGACGGATGACCGGGCTGGTCAGCGACCTGCTGCTGTTGTCGCGGTTGAGTGAAGGACAGGAACTGGAGACCGACGACATCGACCTGAGCGATCTGGTGGTGGACGCCATCAACGACGTGGCGGTGGGCGCACCCGAGCATCACTGGGTGGCCGAGCTGCCCGACGATCCGCTCTGGGTGCGCGGGGACCTCGCCCGGCTGCACCAGGTGATCAGCAATCTGTTGACGAATGCCCGGATACACACGCCGCCTGGTGTGACGGTCGCCATTGCGTTGACCGAGGCCGGAGAATTCGCAGAATTGACGGTCACCGATGACGGCCCCGGAATTGATGCCGAATTGTTGCCGAATCTATTTGGCCGGTTTGTCAGGGCGGATAAATCGCGGTCGCGGGAATTGGGTAGCACCGGGTTGGGGCTGGCTATCGTGGCCTCGATCGTCGAGGCGCACCAGGGGACCGTTGCTGTCGCCTCAAAGCCTGGTCGCACGGTGTTTACTGTGCGGATCCCCCTCGCTACCGACGTCGCCCCGGAGACGGTCGCCGCCCATGCGAAAAATATGAATCGGGCCTGAATATTCTTTGACGGCCGAGCTGTATGCGGTAATTCGTATGTGTTCAATATGAGTTGATGGACCCTGGTGAAATGGCTCTTTAGGCTGGAACTACCTCAGCAAGAGAAAGGCCAGGTAATTCAATGGTGAACATCTGGAAAACTGTTGCCATCGCCTCCGTGGGAGCCGGTCTGGCATTGGGCGCGCTGGCAGCCCCGGCCGCCGCGGCGCCCGGCGGCACAGGGTCGGCGCAGCAGACGATCAAGCAACTGGAGGACGAGGGCTACCGCGTCATCCTGTCCCGCGTCGGCAGCGGGTCGATCAATGACTGCAACGTCAAGGCGGTCCGTCCCGGCCGCGACATCACCGAACTGAAGGCCGCGCCGCGGGGCAACACCGAGGAGCGTGTCCGCTACACCACGGTCTACGTCGACCTCGCCTGCGGTCAGGACAAGTAGCCCCCAGCCCCGGAGCGGTGGACCGTTCTATCGCCCCGGGTTAGGGTGGCGGCGTGCTGAGCAGAGTGGTGATTGGCCTGGTGAGCGCCGCGGGAGCGGCAGTGATGAGCGTGCCCGGTGCCGCACTCGCGGAGCCCGATCCCGCGCCTGCCGCCCCCAATGTCAACGCGTACGCACCGGTCAAGACCTCCGAATACGCGGTGATGGACAAGACCTGGTACGCGTTCAGCGTCCCTGAGGGCATCACCTGCGTGATTCAGCGCAACGGCAGCTACGGCTGCAGCGGACCGATCCCCGCCGCGCCCAACGGGGCCAACCTGGTCAGCGGCGGGCCGGGAGTACCCGGGTTCGCCAGTTCGCCGGCCCCCGTCTTCGCAGTCGTCGAGAACCCCAAGCCGTTGCCGCCCAATTCGCGGCTCAGCTATCAGACGGTGAGCTGCGGCACCGACGGGGTGACCACCTCATGCATCGACGGGCGCAATCAGGCGGGCTTCGTGATCAGCCCGGCGGGCAGCTTCGTCATCGGTGAGCAGGAGTCGGACTTCAAGCCCACCTTCCAGATCGGCTGAGGCTCAGCCGATTCCTTCGAGCGTTTCCATGTCGCTGGTGCCGATCTTCGCGATCACTTCCGGTGACCGTCGGCTCAGAATCCAGTACCAGGCCAGTGCGGCGGCAACGGTCGCCAGGAACAACCACGGGATCACGTTGAGCGGGTAGGCCGGCACCGGATACACGTTGGCGTAGAACACATATGCCATTGATCCGATGGCGAGCGCGGCGGCGGGCCACACCAGCGGAACACGGACCTTGATGCTGCGCAGGAACACCACGGCTGCGATCGCAGCTGCGGCGTAGGCCACCATGTAACCGTAGGTCCCGTAGGTGTCCACCCAGGTCACGACGTCCATCGCGTCGACGCCTGCCAGGTACAGGACCACCGGCACCGCGATCACCAGGGGGCTGACTGAGATCAGCGCACGGTGCGGGGTCAGGTGCGTCGGGTGGGTCCGGCCGATCGCCGACGGAACCACACCCTCCTTACCCATCACGTACAAGATGCGGCCGATGACGTTCATCGGAGCGACCACCACGGCGAAAAACGATGCGGCGATACCGAAGTTGAGGATCGGGTTGAACCAGCCCGGCATACCGACCAGGGTCGCGAGATCGTTGAGCGGTTGGGCGGATTCGCCGAGCTCGGGTCCCAGCGCGGCCACCTGGGTGTAGGCGGCGAAGACGTACAGCACACCCACGCCTGCGGCACTCCACATGATGGCCCGCGGCACCGCGCGGTAGGGATCCCTGGCTTCGCGGGCCAGGGCGTCAGCGCTGGAGAACCCGACGAATCCCAGGATCGCCAACACCATGCCCACCGCGATACCCGACGGTTTGGCGCCGGTCAGGTCGAACTGATCGGCATCGAAAGCGCTCGCCCCCAGGTGCACCAGGGTGAAGATCAGCAGCAGGATGATGATGGACACCGAAACCAGTTCCAGCACAAGCGAAACCCGCGCCGAGAGCCGGATGCCGCGGATGGTGAACAAGGTGGCCAGCGCACCCAGAACGGCGGCCAGCACGATCTGCGCGGCCACTCCGTGGATCGGAATGCCGAGTTGGTTGAGCAGGGTGGCGGTGTAAGCCACCGAGCCGCTCAGGGAACCCGCGGCGATGCCGAAGCATCCGATGATCAGGCTGACGCCGGTCAGGTAGGCGCCGAACGGTCCCAGTGCGGTCGCGGCGTAGCTGTACAGCGAACCCGCGCTCGAACGGCGCTTGGCGAACTGCGAGATGCAGTAGCCCACCGAGAGAATCACGACGGTGGCCAGGGCGAACGAGACCCAGGTGCCGTTACTGGCGGTGGTGTAGATGGCGGCGGCGGTGAATGCGATGACGGCGCTGGGCGCGATGTTGGCGATGGCCTGCGCGGCCAGTTCGCCACCGCCCATCACCCCGCGGCGCAGGCCCGCATCCCCGGTCGGGGTCTCGGCCCGGGTCTGAAGATCTTCAGTCACTTGGGATCTCGATTCTTCTCAGGCGTTCGGGACGAGGAGTTGGCGCAATGCGTGGCCGGCGGCCAGATCGTCGAGAGCGTCCGCGGCTTCGGCCAGGGGGCGCCGGGCGGAGATCATCGAGGCCAGGTCGAGGTTGCCCGCCATCACCTCGTCGACCAGCTGCGGGATGTCGCGCTCGGGAACCGCCGAGCCGTAGTTTGAGCCCAGGATCCGTTGATCGGCTTCGGCCAGTGCGAGCGGGTCGAAGCTGGCCCGCTCACCGGCAGGCGGGAGCCCGACGATGACGGCGGCCCCGCCGAGGCCCAGTGCCGCGATGGCCTGCTCGGTGGTGGCGATCTTGCCGATGGCGTCGAAGATGTAGTCGTATCCGTCGGGCAGCACCTCGCGCAGGGCTACCACGACGTCCTCGACCCCCGAGGCATCGACGGTATCGGTGGCGCCGAGTTTTCTTGCCAGGGAGAGCTTTTCGGCGACGACGTCGACCGCCACGATGCGTGACGCGCCGGCCAGTCGGGCGCCCTGGACGCAGGCCAGACCCACCCCGCCGCAGCCGATCACCGCGACGGTCGAATCGGGTTGCACGTCGGCGGTATTGCGCACCGCGCCCACTCCGGTGGCGATCGCACAACCCACGATCGCGATGTCTTCCAGTGGCGCATCCTTGCGGACCTTGATCGCGCCGCTGCGGGGGACCACGACCTGCTCGGCGTAGGAGGACACCCCGAGGTAGTGGTGGATCTGGCCGCGCTCGTTGGACAGCCGGGTGGTTCCGTCGTACAGGGTGCCGCCGGTGGACACGACCGACGCCACCAGCGCGCACTGGGCCGGCCGGCCGGCCTGGCAGGCGCGGCATTCACCGCAGCCCGGCACCCAGCTGAGCACCACATGATCGCCGGGTTCGAGGTCGTCGACGCCGGGGCCGACCGAGGTGACCACGCCGGATCCCTCGTGTCCCAGCACCACCGGCGCCGGGACATCCCAGGCGCCGGTGGTGACGTGCAGGTCGGAGTGGCAGACGCCGGCGGCCGCGATCCGGACCCGCACCTCGCCGGGGCCGGGGGCAGCGAGGTCGACGTGCTCGATGCTGATGGTTCCGTTGCCGTCAAGGACAGCGGCCTGAATCCGCGTCGACTCGCTGGTGGGTTCGGTTGCAGGTGCAGACACCGCGTGCCTTTCTGTGCTTTGGGGGCACCGCCCACGTGTAGGGTTCAATGCCATAAAACAATGGCTGTGTTTTACACCACTAAACGAACGGGCGTCAACAGGAAGGGGGAGCCTCAGTGGCGGACGGGGGCCAGACCGGCACGGAGACCGGTATGGGGCGGGCCGGGGCACGGCTGCGTGAGTTCCGCGGTCAGCGCGGATTGAGCCTGACCGAGGTGGCCGCCCGGGCCGAGGTGACCAAGGGCTTCTTGAGTCTGGCCGAGCGGGGGATGACCAACGTGTCGGTCCCGGTGCTGATGCGCATCTGCGATGCCTTGGAGATCGGCATCGGTGATCTGTTCGAGTACCCCTCGGCGCCCGTGGTGCGCAGCGGAGCCGGTGCGCCGCTGGAGATGGGCGGACACGGGGTCAGGGAAGAGTTGCTGACCCCGAAGACCGAACACCATGTGCAGGTGATGCACACCATCATGCGGCCGGGCGGTGGTTCGGGAGGGGCCTATCGGCTCGATGCCGCAACGATTTTCGTCTACGTGCTCAAGGGTGGACTCAGCATCACCGTCGAGGGCCAGACCACGTTGCTCGACATCGGCGACAGCATGACCTTCGGTGCGACCCAACTGCATGACTGGCACAACCCGACCGACGACGAGGCCGAGGTGCTCTGGACCATCGCCCCGCCGGTCGGGGCCGAGGACTTCCGCGCAGCGGTGCGCGGCGTCGAGCCGGGTTCCGCGAAAGTGACGTAGAGGTCGAAGGCAAGCGACCGAGAGCGACCACAGCGTCACTCTCGGTGAGGAAAATCAGAACCCCGACCCGTGCACCTCGTGGCCGGGCTTCTCGATCATCAAGCCGTAGTAGGCGTCCTCGACCTTCGCGCCGTGGTTGATCACCGCGTCGACCTCGCGGGCGATCGGCATGTTGAGCCCGTACTTGTCGGCGAACTCCATGATCACGCTGGCGGCCTTGACGCCCTCGGCGACCTGATTCATCGACGCGATGATCTCGTCGATGGACTTGCCCGATCCCAGTTGTTCGCCGACATGGCGGTTGCGACTGCGCTGGCTGGTGCAGGTGACGATGAGGTCTCCCATGCCGGCCAGACCGGCGAACGTGTCGCGCTGGCCGCCGACTGCCTCGCCCAGTTTGGCCATCTCCCGCACCGCGCGGGCCATCACCATCGCGCGGGTGTTCTCTCCGATGCCCAGTGAGTAGCCCATGCCGACGGCGATCGCGTAGACGTTCTTGAGCGCGCCGGCCATCTCCACGCCCACCACGTCGTCGGTGGTGTAGGTGCGAAAACGTTTGGTGCGGAACAACTGTGCCAGGTTCGCTGCCAGATGTTGGTCGGGCATGGCCAGCACTGCGGCCGCCGCATAGCCTTCGGCCACCTCGCGGGCGATGTTCGGCCCGGCCAGGATGCCGGCCGGATGCCCGGGCAGCACCTCGTCGACGATCTCGCTCATCCGCATGTTGGTGCCCTGTTCCAGGCCTTTGACCAGGGAGACCACCGGCACCCACGGGCGCAGTTCACGGGCCAGTTCGGTGAGAACTCCGCGGAAGCCGTGGGACGGCACACCCATCACGATCACGTCGGCGCAGTTGGCCGCCTCGTTGAAATCGTTGGTGGCCTTGAGGCTTTCGGGCAACACCACCTCGTTGCCCAGGTAGCGCGAGTTGCGGTGGTTGTCGTTGATGTCCTCGGCAGTCTCCGCCGAGCGCACCCACTGCAGCGTCGGCCCGCGCCGGGCACAGATGGAGGCGACGGTGGTGCCCCAGGATCCGCCGCCGAGGACGACGACGTTCGGTTCGCGTTGCGCTGGTGCCATGGCGATCAGCGTATTGCCGAGACGCGGTTGCTGAGCGCAACTTGTCGAACTGGGTCAGCCGGTGGCGGTTCTGCGTCGGCTCAGTGCGCCGATGACCGCGGCCGCCAGGCATGCCGTCGACACCGCGCCGGCGAACCACGGGAAGACGGTGGCCAGATCCCAACGGGTGGCGGCCCAGCCGGCCAGCAGGGTCGGGACGGCCATGGCGGTGTAGGCCAGCAGGTAGAACGCAGACATGGTCTCGCCGCGCTGGTCGGCCGGGACGACATGGGACAGGTGCCGCAGCGATCCGCCGAACCCGAGCCCGAACGTCGCACCGAGCATTGCTGCCGCGACGAACACCAGGGGCCAAGAGTGGGTGAGCAACACCGGAATGGTCAGTATCAGGGTGATCGCCATGCCGATGTCACCGACGATTGCGGAACGGTGTGCCGGGATGCGGGTGGCAGCCAGTTGGGCCATGGCCGCGGAGAACGCGGTGATGGCCACGACCCCGCCGCCGAACACCAGGTTCTCGATGTGGGTCTGGTGGGCAGCCAGTGACGGATACAGCGACAGCAGTACGCCCAGGACCGACCACGACGCCATGGCGCCGAGTGCGGCGAACCAGAAGTCTGATCGAATTTCCTTGGCCACAGCGGGTTTCGAGATACGGATCGGGCCGGGGGAGCGGGTGGTGTGGGTTTCGCGCAGCGCCAGTACGCCGACGCCGACAAGTACGCAGATCACCGCGACGACGGCGTAAGGGGTGCGCAGCGGGTGCGGGGCGTACTGCGCGAGGACGGCGGAGCCGATGATCGCCACCGTCATGCCGATGTTGAAGGCGACACCGCTGAGTTGTCCCGACCGCACACCGCGGTGCGGGCGCAGGTCCAGCAGTGCGGCGGCGGCGACCACCACGATCGATCCGATGGCCGCGCCGTGGATGGTGCGGGCCAGCAGGAGCAGGGCCATGTTGTCGGCGACCAGGAACACGCCGAGCCCGATGAGCATGGCGATCAGGGCGCCGACGAGTACGGGCTTGCGGCCGATCACGTCGGAGATGCGGCCGGAGATGAGGACGGCGGCCAGCGCGGCCAGCGCGTACACCGCGAAGATGACCGTGGTGGCCAGCGGCGTGAGATGCCAGG
Source organism: Mycolicibacterium peregrinum (assembly GCF_001665625.1). GTDB lineage: Bacteria > Actinomycetota > Actinomycetes > Mycobacteriales > Mycobacteriaceae > Mycobacterium > Mycobacterium peregrinum_B. Next base: position 74,684 of record NZ_LZSY01000171.1, read on the forward strand.
CTGTTTCGTAGATTCCGTACAGCGGCGCGGGCAGGCCCGAGACTCCCAGCGCCACCCCGCTGAAGATGAGCAGCAGCGGATAGGCCCAGCGTTGGCCGTGCTCGACTTCGCGCCCGAGGGCGGTCTCCGCCGAAATCTGCGCCATCGCCACTCCCTGTCCGGTAGGTTCGATGCTCATCGAACCTGGCCGAGCCTACGCTGGGTTTGACGTTCATCAAACTTGTTTCTGGCGGGGGACACGCATGGCAGATGCTCCGACGGTCGAGGTGCCGTGTCCGGTGGGCACGTTGCCTCAATTGCTGGCTGCTCTGCAGGACCCTGTGCGGCTCGAGATGGTGCGTCGTCTATACGACGCCGGTGAGCCGGTGAAATGTGCGGGGCTCTATGACGGCATCAACAAGTCGACGGCCACCCACCACTTCAACATCCTGCGCGACGCCGGCCTCACCGAGCGGGTGATCAGTGAGGGTCACGTTTATCAGCGGTTGCGCGCGCATGATGTGGACGCCGCCATGCCCGGTCTGCTGTCCGCGATCGTGGCGCAGGCGAACCGGGAATCCGGCACGGCCGAGATGTTGCGAAACCCGACTGACATCGCCCGTAGTCAGTAGACTTCGGCGCGGGCGGTGAACCCGGCGGCGGGACGCCCATCGTCGGCAAAAATCCGACAGCATTTCCACCGTTTCCACACGATCGGCAAAGTTAACGGCCATACCGGACACTGATTCCGCACCGAGTTCGTTTGTGCGGCGCGAATCCTCGGTCGGTCAGAGCGCGGCACTTGCGTCGGCGTCAATGCCGATGGCCCTCGCAATGGCCTGAATGCACTGTATTTACACGTGATACAGGAAGTGACAAGGCATCGTCCGCACGTTCGAGTGGTGGTGGCTGCGTGACGCCGACGGCGGGTGGTTTGCCGGAAATTGATGAGCCCATCTCGCTAAGTGAATGATAATTCGGCAAAACGTTGACGGGGATCGAGTCTCGACGTTACGGTGCCATCCAATGCGAGTTATTCGGCCGAGAGCGGCCGTACCTCGGTTTGGGGAGGGTTGATCTTTGCTGGTTCTGCTGCTTAATGAGAGAGGATGACGGCGCCGCCTGAGAGCGTGACCGATGGGGTCGAACCGGAGCGGGGAATCGACGCCATCGAGAATTGGGCCACCGGTTATGCCCGGCGTCATCCGCTGGCGTCGCTCGCCACGGTCGGGGACCAGTTCGTGCTCGGCGTCCGCACCGTCCAGATCCTGTTCCTCGACCTTGTGACGGGCCGCTTCCAGTGGCAGGAGTTCATCCGGCAGGGCGCGTTCATGGCCGGCACCGCCGTGCTGCCCACCGTGCTGGTGGCCCTGCCGATCGGCGTCACCCTCTCGATCCAGTTCGCGCTGTTGGCCGGACAGGTCGGCGCGACGTCACTGGCCGGCGCGGCCAGTGGCCTGGCGGTGATCCGGCAGGCCGCGTCACTCGTCGCTGCGGTCCTCATGGCGGCTGCGGTGGGTTCGGCGATCACCGCCGATCTGGGTTCGCGGACCATGCGTGAGGAAACCGACGCCATGGAGGTCATGGGTGTCTCGGTGATTCAGCGGTTGGTCGTGCCGCGCTTCGTCGCCGCCATCATGATCGGCGTGGCGCTGACCGGGGTGGTGTGCTTCGTCGGCTTCCTGGCCAGCTTCCTGTTCAACGTCTATTTCCAGAACGGCGCCCCCGGCAGCTTCGTGGCAACCTTCGCCTCGTTCGCCACCACCGGCGACATGATCGTGGCTCTGGTGAAGGCGGTGATCTTCGGCGCCATCGTCGCGGTGGTGTCGTGTCAGAAGGGATTGTCGACCAAAGGTGGGCCCACCGGTGTGGCGAACTCTGTGAATGCGGCGGTAGTGGAATCGATTCTGTTGCTGATGGTGGTCAACGTGGCGATAAGCCAGCTCTACATCATGCTGTTCCCCCGGGTCGGGCTGTGACGTGACGGCCTCGGCATTCGTTCCGCCGCTACTGGCGCCGTGGGTCCGGCTCTACCGGCGGGCCTCCAAGCCGGTCATGCGGCTGGGCCACATGATGGTGTTCTTCGTCCGGGCGCTGACAGCGGTACCGATCGTGCTGCGGCACTACCGCAGTGAATTCGTCCGGCTACTCTCCGACATCGCCTGGGGCAACGGCTCACTCGTGGTCGGCGGCGGCACCATCGGGGTCGCGGTCGTACTGGGCATCACGATGGGTGCACTCGTCGGTATCGAGGGCTACAACTTTCTCGATCTGCTCGGGCTCGGTCCGGCCACCGGCATCATCTCGTCGTTGGTGAACACCCGCGAGCTGGCACCGATCGCGGCGTCGCTGGCCTTCGCGACGCAAGCCGGTTGCCGGTTCACCGCGCAGCTGGGCTCGATGCGCATCGCCGAGGAGATCGACGCACTCGATTCCATCGCGATCCGTCCGATCCCGTATCTGGTCACCACGCGGCTGATGGCTGCGGTGATCGCCGTGATCCCGCTCTACGCGCTCTGTCTTGCGGTCAGCTATCTGACCACCCAGTTGGTGGTCTTCCTGATCAGCGGCGGTTCGACCGGTTCCTATCTGCATTACTTCAGCCTCATGCTGTCCGGGCAGGACATCCTCTACTCGGTGCTGAAGGCAGTCATCTTCGTGTGGATCGCCTCCACGGTGCAGTGCTACTACGGGTTCTACGCCTCGGGCGGACCGGTAGGGGTGGGTGTGGCCGCCGGTCACGCCATGCGCGCCAGCATCACCGTAGTGGTGATCGTCAACATGCTGCTCACCATGGCGCTGTGGACGGTCGATTCAGGAGCGAGGTTCGGCGGCTAGATGGGTAACTCGCTGGAAATGGATGGTCGGGGTCCGTCAGACCGTCAGTTGCTCGGCTGTGGAGCCGCGGTACTCGTTGTGGCAGCGCTGGTTTCGACATTCCTTCTGGTGAAGGCCACCGGGAAGCTGGACGACCGGGTGCCGGTGGTGGCGGCGCTGGTCAACGTCGGCGACGGTCTACCGCAGCGGTCCGACGTCAAGTACCACGGCGTGCTCGTCGGGATGGTCGACGACGTCGTCCCCGCCGCCAACGGCGACCCGAACTTCGTCCACATCGACCTCAAACCCGAGTACGCCGGGTCCATCCCGAACACGGTGACCGCACGCGTGGTGCCCAGCAACGTCTTCGCGGTGTCGTCGGTGCAACTCGTGGATGGCGCCGGCGGGCCGGCAGATGGTTCGAGTCCGGGCACCGCCATTTCCGCGGGCGCCCAGATCCCCGAGGACACCGAGCTTCCCACGGTGTTGTTCCAGACCACGATCAGCAAGCTGCGCGACGTACTCGCCGCCACCGGGCGTGGCCGTGAGGACAAGACAGTGGGGATCTTGGCGGCAGTGAATGCCGCGACCGAGAACCGCCGTAACGAATTGCTCACCAGCGGGGCGCAATTGAACCGGTTGATCGATCAGCTCGACGCGGTGGTCGCGACGGAGCCCGGCCCCACCACCGTCTCCGCTCTGATCGACGCCACCCAGGGCCTGCAGCAGACCGCGCCGGATCTGCTCGACGCCCTGCACAAGGCGGTGGAGCCGATGCGCACGCTGGTCGAGCAACGCTCGCAGCTGAACACGATGATCAACGGCGGGATCCACACCGTGGGGACCACTCACACCGCGCTGGACAACCACACCGATCAACTGGTCAAGACCACGTCGAACCTGACCCCGGTACTGGGCGTGCTGGCGGACACCTCGAACAACTGGGTGCCGGCCTTCGTCAAGCTCAACCAGCTGTCGGGCAAGTTCTTCGATCACGTGTGGATGCCCGAGAACGACTTCGGCAACATGCGGGTGAACCTCTCGCTGACACCGAGCTACGCCTACACCCGTGCCGACTGCCCGCAGTACTCCGGGCTCAAGGGTCCCAGCTGCTTCACCGCCCCACTGGTGCCGACCCGCCCGTCGCTGCCGGATGTGTTGCTTCCGGAGAACTACCAACCGCCGGCGGATCTGCTGCCGCCGCCCGGAACGGCGTTGGGTGCCAACGGGAATCTGGTCGCGGTCGGTCCGCCGTTGGTCAACCCGAACCCCGACCTTTCGGATCCGAATCCGCCGCTGCCACCGTGGATGCCGCCGGCCGGGCCGGTGCCGGGGACGGCGAACCCCGCACTCATGCCGACGCCGCCTCCGCCGGTGCCGCTGTCGCCGATCGCACCGGTGGCACCGCGGCCGCCCGGTTCACCGCCGGCGGCGTCGGTGCCCGGGTCGGCTCCCGCACCCGGTGCAGCGCCGGCACCTGACGGTCCACTGCTGCCCGCCGAGGCGCCGCAACCAGTTTCAGGAGAGGGAGGCCGATGAAGTACCGCGGGGCAATGATCGGCCTGTCGCTTTTCATGGTGGTCGCGCTCGGGTTGACGTGGCTGGTGTACGTCACGCTGCGCCGTGATGTGGCCGGCAAGACGGTGCCGTACGCCGCACTGTTTTCCGACGTGTTCGGCCTGCGTGAGGGCGACGACGTCCGGATGGCCGGCGTGCGGGTCGGGCGCGTCGAGAAGATCGAACTGCAGGGCGCGTTGGCCAAGGTGTCGTTCGTGGTGCAGGACAACCAGCCGATGTACGGCCGGACAGTCGCCTCGGTGACCTACCAGAACATCGTCGGGCAGCGGTATCTCGGCCTGTCGCTGGGCAATATCGGTGATCCGGGCCCACTTCCGGCCGGCAGCACGATCCCGGTCGATCAGACCGATCCGTCGTTCGACGTCGGGGCCCTGCTCAACGGCTACGAGCCGCTGTTCAGCGTGCTCAATCCCCGCGACGCCGACAATCTCACCAAAGGCGTCATCGCCTCGCTGCAAGGCGACAACGCCTCGATCGTCGCGCTCGTCGACCAGACCTCGCAGTTGACCGATTCCTTCGCCGGCCGGGATCAGGAACTCGGAGAGGTGATCAACAACTTGAACGCGGTGGCCAAGAACCTGGCGCAACACAACGACAGCCTGGACGAGGTGATCACCCAAACCCGCGGCATGGTAGCCACATTCGATGCTCGCCGGCCCGAGATGGTGGACTCCCTGGGTTCCATCTCCAAGGTGGTGCAGCAGCTGTCGTCCATCAGTGACCAGGTGTATCCGTCGCTGAACGAACTAGTGACCCGGCAGCCCGGGTTCGCCGCACACATGGTGGGGATCGAACCGCAGCTGGCTTTCACCGGCGCCAACTTGCCGTTGCTGCTCAAGGGATTCGCCCGGATGACCAACGAGGGTGCCTACGCCACCACCTATGCATGCGATCTGAACGCGACGGGATTCTTCCCTGGTCTCAACGACGTCACACCGATCATCGTCGACGCGGCCACCCCGGGGAACAAGGCGCAGTACACCCCGAAATGCAGGAACATGGCCAATGGTTGATCAGCTGACGAAGACCGAGAATCCGCCGGCGCCGAAGAAGCCGAAGAAGAAGCGGCGTCCCCTGGAGAGCTACAACCGGACGTGGCTCGGGATGATGGCGATCGCTGTGGTGACCGTGCTGATCGGGGCGATGCTGATCGTCAAGGTGGCTGATGTCGGTTACCGGCAGTACACCGCGCGCTTCCAGCAGGCTGCTGCGCTCAAGGCCGGCAACCCGATCACCGTCGCAGGCATGCCGGTGGGCGAGGTGAGGAGCATGAAGCTGGCCGGTGACCACGTCGAGGCCAAGCTCAAGGCGCGCGACGATGTTCCGCTCGGACAGGACTCCCGGGCAGTCATCAAGATCACCACGATCCTGGGATCTCGCTATCTGGCCCTGCAGCCGGCGGGCACGGGTTCCTTGCCCGACAACACCTTCGACCTCACCCATACCGAGGTGCCCTACGACCTGCAGGAGGCGTTGGGCGATGTCACGACCACCTTCGAACAGGTCGACTCCGACAAGTTCGCGCAGACACTGGGCATCCTCGGCAAGCAGATGGAGGGTCTGCCTGCGGTGGTGCCCAAGGCACTGGAGAACACGCACACGCTGGCGACCATCATCGCCGACCGACGCGACCAACTGGGCTCCCTGCTGGAGACCACGGATCTGGTCGGTAACACGCTGCGTCGCCAGCAGGCCACGATCGGCAACCTGGTCGACCAGGGCAACGACCTGGTCGGCGAGTTCGTCATGCGCCGGGCCTCATTTCAGGCCATGCTCGCGGCCCTGACCAATCTGGTCCAGACGCTGACCGGCATCGTGATCGACGACCGGCCGCAGCTCGAGCAGCTGCTCACCAACCTCCGCGACCTGTCCAACATGCTGGGGCAGCATGACGATCTGCTGCGCAGCACGCTGCAGTCCGGCCCGGTGGCCCTGCGCGGGCTCGCCAACGCCACCGGCAACGGCAACGCCGGGGAGATGCACGTCGGCAACGGGCTGCTGATCGACTCCTGGATGTGTGCGATCAGCGGCCGGGCCAAGCAGTTCAACATGATCCAGTACTACAAGGACTGCCAATGAGCGTGTTCAGGAGCAAGATCGCCGCGCTGTGCGTGGCCGGTGCCGTGCTGGTCGCGGCGGTGGTCGGCGCGGGTTGGTGGTTTCTGAAAAATCGGACCGACACCATCACCGTGACGGCTCAATTTGACAGTGCTGCAGGCCTTTACGAAGGAAACACGGTAGCGGTGCTCGGCATGCAGGTGGGTCAGGTCACCAAGATCACCCCCAAGGGCAATTACGTCGAGGTCGAGTTCACCGTCGACAAGGACGTTTCGGTCCCGGCTGATGCGCAGGCGGTCACCATCTCCAACTCGATTCTGACCGACCGCCAGATCGAGCTGACCCCGGCCTACCACGGTGGGGCCACGCTGCAGAATCACGACACGATCGGCCTGAACCGAACCAGGACGCCCGTCGAGTTCGCCCGGGTGCTGGATGTGTTGGACAAGTTGTCCTCGTCGCTGAAGGGCGACGGCAAGGGCAACGGACCGCTGGCCGATGTCGTCAACGCCAGTGCGGCGATCGCCGACGGCAACGGGCAGCAGATGAAGGACGCCCTCGGTGAACTGTCGGACGCGTTGCGGCTCAGTTCGGATCGCGGAGCGGTGACCCGCGACCAGCTCACCACGATCGTGCGGAACTTGAGCTCGTTGTTCGAAGCTGCCTCCCGCAACGACGCCACGTTGCGGGAATTCGGTTCGTCAGTGCGCCAACTCAGCCAGATCCTGGCCGACGAGAACTTCGGCAGCGGCACCACCGGCAAGAAGATCAACGAGGTGATCACCCAGGTGGGCGAGGTATTGCAGACCCACCGCGAAGAGGTGAAACAGATTGTCCTCAACGGCAATACCGCGCTGACCACGACGGTGGACCAGCGGCGTGATCTCGCAGAGTTCCTCGATCTGGCCCCGTTGACGCTGGACAACATCTACAACATCGTCGATCAGAACAACGGCTCGGCGCGGGCACACGTCCTGGTGGACAAGGTGCTGTTCGACTCGCAGACCGTCAAGGAGGTCTGCAACATGATGGGACTGCGGCAACTCGGCTGCAGCACCGGAACGGTGCAGGACTTCGGTCCCGACTTCGGGCTTTCCTACATGCTCGACGGCATGGCGGCGATGGGGCAGCGATGAAACGAACGTGGCGTAAATACGTTCTGCCGGTGGTGATGACGGCATGCCTGGCCGTGTCGGGATGCGCCTCCGAAGGCTTGGCCAGCCTGCCGTTGCCGGCTCCCGGCGTCGGTTCTGGCGGCTACCGGCTGACCGCGGTGTTCTCGAACGCCTTGAACCTGCCGGCCAATGCCAAGGTGAAGTTGGCCGGTGCCGACGTGGGTGAGCTCGAGTCGATGGTGGCCAAGGACTACACCGCCGTGACCACCCTGCGCATCATGGACGGGGTCCGTCTGCCCCACGGCACCACCGCCGAATTGCGTTCGGCGACACCGCTGGGCGACGTGTTCGTCTCGGTCAGGCCGCCGAGCCCGGTCGACGCGAACGCGCCGCTCCTCAAGGACGGCGACACCATCGGTCTGGACGACACCCGCGCCGCCGCGACCGTGGAATCACTGCTGGGCTCGGCGGCGATCCTGGTCAACGGTGGCGCCGTGCGCAACTTCACCAACATCATCAACGGGATGGGCAAGGCCACCGGTGATCAGGGTCAGGCGTTCGGCAATCTGATCGCCAAGACGAACCACACGCTGGGCACCCTGAACGCGCGCTCCGACCAGCTGTCGACCGCCATGACCGAGACCTCGCGGCTGTTGAAGCAGATCGACGAGAAGAACCAGACCGTCAGTGAGTTGATGGATGCCGCCGGGCCGGCCACCGACACACTGGCCGAGCACACCACCCAGATCGCCGACCTGATCACCCAGATCGGCGACACCTCTGCGCAATTGCGCAAGTTCCCGTCGATCGCGGGTACCGACACCAGCGGGCGCAGCGTGATCGCCGATGCCAACAAGGTGGCGGGCGCGTGGAACGATGTCGCGCTGTCCCCGGATGCCTCGCTGTACGCGCTCAACCGGCTGATGCCGCCCCTGGTGAAAGCGACGTCCGGCAGCGGCCTTTCGGTGCGCGCCAGCATCGACCGGCTGGTTCTGGGATCGATTCCCGATATCGGGTTCGGCGGTGATCCCGGATTGCACGGCCCCAAGCGTTACAACTGGCATCAGCTGGTCGGCTCGCTGCAGTACACGTTGTTGCGGCTGCAGGAGCGCGTCGTGGGTCGTGGCCCTTCGGTACCGCAGATGCCGGTGATTCCCAGCCCGACCGAGCCCGGTGAGATCGTCCCGGCACCCGCGGCTCCTCCGGAGCCACCCCCGGGTGCGCCGCCGGCTGTCCCCGCTGAGCCACCGGCGCCGGTGCCGGCGGCGGAGGTGCCGCGATGATCAACGCACTGGCCGACTTCGTCGTCGGCGTGGTCCGGGCCGGGTACCGGCGTCGCGCCTGGCTTTCGGCCGGCGCGCTGGTGATGACCCTGGTGGTGGCCGGCGCCTACCTGATGATCGGGGCGCTGCGGGTCAAGCCGTTCGACTCGAGTTACCGCATCACCATCGAGCTTCCGGAATCCGCCGGCCTGCTGCCCAACCAGGACGTCACGTTGCGCGGCGTGCGGGTGGGGCGGGTGGAGCGACTCAACATCACACCCGCCGGGGTCAGCGCGGTCGTCAACGTGAATTCGGCGGTCTCCATCCCGAAGTCCAGCGATGTCCGGGTGTCCGGATTGTCACCGGCCGGTGAGCAGTACATCGATTTCGCGGCCAACACGGCAGACGGCCCGTTCCTCACCGACGGCAGTGTGATCGGTCTGGGCAAGGCCACGGTGCCGGTCAGCCTGGCCCAGCTGCTCGCCGACGCCGACGGCGCACTGGCCCAGGTCGATACCGCCAAGCTGGAAGTGATCCGCCGGGAACTGAGCATGTCGCAGGCTGGGCCGGGCAAGCTCAAAGACGTCATCGACGGCGGCACATTCCTGCTGTCCACCCTGGATTCGGTGCTGCCCGAGACGGTGAGCATGCTGCGCAACAGCCGCGTGGTGTTCAACCTGATGTCGGAGAAGAACGCCGGGATCGCCGTCGCCTCGGACAACCTCGACTCGTCGTTCGACGGGATCAACAAGATGCGTGAGGGCTTCCGCCGGCTGACGAATCAGACCCCGGGAGCGTTGAACTCGGTCGACAACCTGTTCACCGACAACTCCGACACCATGGTGCAGTTGCTCGGGAGCCTCGCCAGCACTTCGCAATTGCTGTATCTGCGGGTGCCGGCCTTGAATGCACTGTTCCCGAACTACCGCACCTCGGTGCTCGACGCGCTGGGCAGCGTCATGCACGACAACGGGCTGTGGGCAACGGCTGACATCTATCCGCGCTATACGTGTGACTACGGGACACCGCGCCGGCCACCGGCGTCGGCCGACTACCCGGAGCCCTACATGTACACGTATTGTCGCGACGACCACCCCGGTGTCCTGGTTCGTGGCGCCAAGAATGCGCCGCGTCCGGCAGGTGACGACACCGCGGGCCCGCCGCCCGGAGCCGACCTCGGGCGCACGACCGATCCGACACCGAAGGGGCGCTACACCATTCCCACGCCCTACGGCGGCCCGACCCTGCCGATCGAACCGCCCCGCTAATCCACCCAACCTCACCCAAAGGAGATGACGGTGACTGTGACGACGGACAAGAAGACAGACGACGATCAGACCGAGACCGTCGACGACGCAATCGGTATCGAAGAGACGGCCGAGGAGGTCGCTGATACTGAGACGGAGTCTGACTCCGAGTCGGAGGCCGACGACGAAGCCGATGCCGACGAGGCGGCAGAGCCCGAGCCCGAATCTTCGGACGCAACCTCACGGGGCCGGCGCCGCTGGGCGCTCGTCGGTGTCGTAGCTGTCGTGGTTGCTGCCTCCCTGGCACTTTCGGGCTTCCTCGGGTGGCAGCTGTGGCAGACCAAGCAGGTCGCACAGGCCGGCCAGCAGGCGCAGGATGCCGCGGTCAACTATGCCCAGGTGTTGACGAGTATCGATTCCAACAAGGTCGACGAGAACTTCAACCAGGTCCTGGCCGGTGCCACCGGTGAGTTCAAGGACATGTACTCACAGTCGAGCATGCAGCTGCGCCAACTGCTCATCGACAACAAGGCCACGGCACACGGCGTGGTGGTGCAGTCGGCGGTGCAGTCGGCGAGCAAGGACAAGGTCGTCGTATTGTTGTTCGTCGACCAGTCGGTGGCCAACAGCACGGTGCCCGATCCGCGGATCGACCGCAGCCGCATCAAGATGACGATGGAGAAGGTCGACGGGCAGTGGCGTGCAAGCAAAGTGGAACTTCCCTGAGGTATTGACATGTTGCGCATCGGCAAGCTGATCGGCGCGGTGGCCCTGGTGGCGGGCTCAGCGGTGGCCATCACTGTCGCCCCGCCCGCTGCGGCCTCGGCGGCAACGTTCTGTGACGAACTTGCCGGACAGTGGGATGGCCAGACCTGTCACACGTCGGTGACCTCGGACCGGAAGGCGGTTCGGGACATCAAGCTGGCGCTGCCCGGCGACCTGGTGGAAAACCCCGTCATCCGGCAGTACCTGACCAACCTGATGAACAACTGGCGCAACGCCGCGCAGAAGATGGCCGCCGACAGCTTCGGCGAGGAGCAGTTCGAGATCTTCCAGCACGGCGACGCCACGACGGCCGTTTTCCACGAGATGTACTCGGGCACCGTAGGTACCGACGCGCTCTCACATCCGAACGCGCCCATCGTCAGCGACGCCTACCGCACCTTCACGTTCGCCGGTGGGCGGCAGGTGCAGCTGGCCGATCTGTTCAAACCGGGCGTCGACCACCGGGTCGAGATCCCGCGCCTGGGCGAACCGTTCATCGTCGCCGCGCTCGATGCCGCACCGCCGCCGCACCAGCCCGGCACCTACCCGTTTACCCCGGACCGCTGGACCCCGAACAACGTGTACTCGGGCGGCTACAAGGCCTGGGCGCTGACCCAGGACGAGCTGATCCTCTACATGCCGGACTATCCGGTCGGCCGTGACTCGCCGGTCGATTTCACCCCGGGCCGGATGCAGTGGTCGATGGACGGCGGCACGGTGCAGGCGCACATCCCGCTCTCGGCGCTCGCCCCGGTACTGCAGCCGCAGTACGGCGGCGCCTGACCGCGGTCGGCTATCGCCCAATGTGAAGAAGATCGCGAGATTCCTCGAAAATCTCGCGATCTTCTTCACATTGGTCCCGCGGGTGTCGGGCTTTCGATTCTTCGCGAGGCTAAAGGGTTACCCGACCCCGATTTGTTGCCAGCATGAGTCGCACCAATCAGTGCGATTTCATGGGGGGCAACGGCCATGCGCCTAATCAGTTCGGTACTCGCGATGCTCAGTGCACTCGTGCTGGTACTGACCGCGTGTGGCTCGTCCGGTGAGTCCGCGCGCACCGAAGACGGCAAGACCGTGGTGCGCTATCAGGGTTGGGCCGGAGAGGTCCGATTCCAGGAACTCGCCGAGGACCTCGGCTACTACGACAAGATCAAGCTCGATTGGGTGGGGAACACCACCAGCGGGCCGCAGGACATCCAGTCGGTGGCCACCGGCGATATCGACGTGGGTGAGGCGTTCAACGGCGCGGTGGTCAAGCTCAACGCCGCCGGCGCCCCGATCACCTCGGTGCTCAGCTCCTATGGCGCCGACGAGGGCGAATACACCGGATACTTCGTGTTGGAGAACAGCCCGATCCACTCGGCACGCGACCTGATCGGCAAGAAGGTCGGGATGAATACCCTTGGTGCCCATCATGAATTCCTCACCCGGGAATGGCTGGCCAAGGAGGGGCTGACCAACGACGAGATCAAGACCGTGACTCTCACCGTGGTGCCGCCGGTCAACACCGAGCAGGCACTGCGCGAGAAGCAGATCGATGTCGCGGCGCTCAACGGGATCTGGCGGGAGACCGCGCAGCAACGCGGCGGGATCCGGCCGCTGTTCACGGACAAGTCACTGTTCGGGGCGTTCAGCTACGGCACCTTTGTGGTCCGTGATGATTTCCTGGCCAAGAACCGGGACGCGGTGGCCGACTACGTCCAGGGCACCGCACGGGCCATCCGGTGGACCCAGGTGACCCCGCGTGACGAGGTGGTCGCCAAGTTCCGCGAGATCATCGACAAGCGCAAACGCAACGAGGACACCCAGTCCATCGAATACTGGCGCAGCTCAGGCATTCCGGTGCCCGGCGCAGTGATCGCCGAACGTGAGCTGCAAACCTGGATCGACTGGCTCGTGCGCAATGGCGAGCTCAAGGAGGGACAGCTGAAGGCCAAGGACCTCTACACCAACGAGTTCAACCCGTACGCCAACGGAACCTATCCCGACGGCAGCGGTCCCGATGGGAAAGCGCTGGCGCACAAGTGAGTACACAACCCAAGCTGCGGCTGCGCAATGTGACCAAGCAGTTCCCGATCCGTGGCGAGAAGACCAGCTTCACCGCGATCCAGGACATCAGCATCGACGTCAGGGCAGGGGAGTTCCTGGTGCTGGTCGGCCCGAGCGGCTGCGGCAAGTCGACGCTGCTGGACCTGTTGGGCGGATTGACCCAGCCGACGTCCGGGGAGATCCTGCTCGATGGCACACCGGTCACCGGTCCCGGCCTTGATCGCGGCATCGTGTTCCAGCAGTACGCGCTGCTGCCGTGGCGCACGGCCCGGAAGAACATCGAATTCGGTCTGGAGGCAAAAGGATTACCGAAAGGCGAGCGTCGGCGGCGGGCCGAGGAGTATCTCGAGCTGGTTGGGTTGCTGGGCTTCGCCGATCGCTACCCGCACGAACTGTCCGGGGGGATGAAGCAGCGCGTCGCGATCGCCCGCAGCCTGGCGTTCGACCCCGAGGTGCTGCTGATGGACGAGCCGTTCGCCGCACTGGATGCCCAGACCCGCGAATCCCTGCAGGACGAGCTGCTGCGCATCTGGCGGGCCACCGGCAAGACCATCCTGTTCATCACTCACGGCATCGACGAGGCGCTCTATCTCGGCCAGCGGGTCGCGGTGCTGACGTCGCGGCCGGGCCGGATCAAGAAGATCGTCGGCGTCGAAATCGACCGTAGCACCGACGACATCCGCTCCAGCGAGGGTTTCCGGGCGCAACGCCATCACATCTGGTCGCTACTGCACGACGAGGTGGAACGCGCCCGGTCCGAGGAGGTTCAACATGTCTAGTGCCATCGCGGTAGCCCCCGTCGAGTCGCACGTCGAAACTCCAGCTCTGGCACCGACGGCACCGGAGCCTGAGCGACGCGGTCGCCGGCTGCAGACCCTCGCGTGGCGGCTGTTGCGTCCCACCGTGGTCGTCGCCGCGTTCCTGGTCCTGTGGGAGGTGGCACCACGGATCGGGCTGGTGGACAAGGTTTTCCTGCCGCCGTTCTCCGAGGTCGTCAGCGCCTGGTTCACCCTCCTGGGCAACGGCCAACTGGCCGAGCATGTTTCGGCCAGCCTGTCGCGTGCGCTTGTCGGACTAGCCATCGCGATAGTGGTCAGCATTCCGCTCGGCGTGGCGATCGCCTGGTACCGGCCGGTCGCGGAGTTCCTCAATCCGATCCTTGAGTTGTTCCGCAACACCGCCGCACTGGCGCTGTTGCCGGTGTTCATCCTCATCCTGGGCATCGGGGAAACCTCCAAGGTGGCGTTGGTGATCTACGCGGCGTCTTTCCCGATCCTGCTCAACACCATCTCCGGGGTACGCACCGTGGACCCGCTGCTGATCAAATCAGCGCGCTCCCTGGGGCTTTCCCCGGTCCGGCTGTTCCAGAAGGTGATCCTGCCCGCGGCAGTGCCGACCATCTTCACCGGGCTGCGCATGGCGGCGGCCTCATCGATCCTGGTCCTCATCGCCGCCGAGATGGTCGGCGCCAAGGCCGGATTGGGCTACCTGATCACCGCATCGCAGCTGAACTTCCAGATTCCCAACATGTACGCAGGCATCGTCACCATCGCACTGGTGGGCGTCATCTTCAACGGCATCGTCGTGGCCATCGAAGGGCGGCTGTCGGGCTGGCGGGCCACCAATTGATCAAAGGATCTTCATGACGCGACAATTTCATCTCAACGCCTTCCTCATGGGTGTCGGCCACCATGAGGCAGCGTGGCGGCACGACCGCACCGATGTGCGGAACCTGACCGATGTCAAGCACTTCCAGCGTCTGGCCCAACTCGCCGAGCGCGGCAAGTTGGATTCGGTCTTCTTCGCCGACGGGCTCGCGGTGGGGCCGCGGGTGAAGCACAACACGCAGGCAATCTTCGAACCCATCACCCTGCTCACCGCGATGGCGACGGTCACCGAGCACATCGGACTGATCGCGACCGCCACCACCGGCTACATCGAGCCTTACACCCTGGCCCGTAGCTTTGCGTCGCTGGACCACATCAGCGGCGGGCGGGCCGGGTGGAACATCGTTACCTCTGCGGGCGAGGACGAGGCGGCCAACTTCGGTCTCCAGGGCATTCCCGACCATGCCGGGCGTTATCGACGTGCGGCTGAATTCGTCGACGTGGCAACGGCATTGTGGGACAGCTGGGAAGACGATGCCCTGGTCCTCGACGAGTCCACCGGAATCTTCGCCGACCCGGACCGGGTACACCGGATCGACCACGACGGCGAGCACTTCACGGTGCGTGGACCGCTGAACTCGCCGCGGTCGGCGCAGGGACGTCCACTGCTGGTGCAGGCCGGGTCCTCGGAGTCCGGCAAGGATTTCGCCGGCCGGTACGCCGAGGCGATCTTCACTGCGCAGCGCTCGGTGGAGGACGGCAAGGCGTTCTACCGCGACGTGAAGTCCCGGGCGGTGAAGTTCGGTCGCAGCGCCGACGAGGTGAAGATCCTGCCCGGCATCGTGCCGTTCATCGGCCCCACCGAGGATGCCGCCCTCGAACTGGAACAGCAGTTCACCGACCTGATCTCGCCCGAGTATTCGTTGCGTCAGCTGTCGCAGATGCTCGGAGTGGACCTGACCGCGCATGCGCTCGACGCGCCGTTGCCCGCGCTGCCGCCCATCGAGCAGATCCAGGGCAACAAGAGTCGCTATCAACTGGTGAAGGACCTGGCCGGCAGCGAGTCGCTGACGGTGCGGCAACTGATCGCCAAACTCGGTGGCGGCCGCGGACACCGGACCTTCGCCGGCACCGCCGAGCAGGTGGCCGACAACCTGGAGCTGTGGTTCACCGAGGGTGCCGCCGACGGATTCAACATCATGCCGCCGTATCTGCCCGGCGGACTGGAGGATTTCGTCGAGCAGGTGGTGCCGATCCTGCAGCGGCGCGGTCTGTTCCGCACTGACTACACCGCAACGACGCTTCGCGGACATTACGGGCTGGCGCACCGGCCCAGCCGTTACACGGCGACGGCGGCCGAAACCAGCGCGTGAGCGAGGGCGTCCCGCTCCGCTCTCTGGCCACCACGGTATTCCTGCCGTCCGCGATCTTCGGGATCGGGCAGGGCGCCGGCGCACCCGTGATCGCACTTGTCGCACGGGATCTGGGCGCGTCAGTGGGAGTAGCCGGGTTCATCGTCGCGCTCGTCGGCCTCGGTGCGGTGTGCGGCGACCTGCCGGCCGGACGGATGGTCGCTCGGTTCGGTGAGCGCCGGTCCATCATCGTCGGGTCCTCGCTCGGTACCGCGGGAGTGCTGCTGTGCCTGATCGCCTGGAATCCACTGGTTCTCGGCATCGGCGTGTTGCTGACCGGGTTCTCCAGTGCGGTATGGGGTTTGGCGCGGCAGAGCTATCTGGCCGAGGCCGTGGGCATCGAGAGGCGGGCCCGCGCGATGGCCATGTTCGCCATGACGTGGCGGCTCGGCTATTTCATCGGGCCGCTCATCGGGGCCGCGGTGATCCTGGCCGTCGGGACCCACGGCGGCTTCCTCGTGCAGCTGGTCGGCATCGTGGTGTCGGGGTATCTGATGGCCCGACTGGCGGATCCGCCGCGCGCCGAGGGAGCGGTGCCCGGCGGGGCCCGACTCGCCGAGATCGTGCGCACACACCGCGCGCTGCTGGGGACCCTGGGCCTGGGCGCGCTGATGATGGGCGCGGCACGGTCGTCTCGGGATGCGGTGCTGCCGTTGTGGGCCGATCACATCGGGCTGAGTGCCGCGACCGCCTCGGTGGTGTTCGGCATCGGGGCACTGGCCGACCTGTTGTGCTCGTATCCGTCCGGGGTGGTGATGGACCGCTACGGGCGGCGGGCGATGGCGGTGCCTTCGCTCCTGGTGATCGGTGCGTCGCTGTTTGCACTGTCCTTCGCCGCCGGGGTGATCGGCATGACGGCCGTGGCGGTACTGATGGGTGTGGGCAACGGGCTCGGCAACGGCGTGATCATGACGCTGGGCGCGGATGTGGCGCCCACGACAACCCGGGCCGAGTTTCTGGCCGCCTGGCGGCTCATGCACGACAGCGGGATGTTCCTCGGGCCGTTGGCGGTCGGTGGGGTGGCCGCGGTGGCGCCGCTGGGCGTGGCGGCCGCCGCCCTGGGCGCGGTGTCGTGCGCCGGGGCGGCGACCATGCACCGGTTCATCCCGAGGTTCTCGCCGCGGCCTATCCGTTGAAAATGCGCCGAGTGTGCGCTCAGATCGCGATTTCGTCGTCGAACGCGATCTGAGTGCACCGTCGACGGCCTCGCTAGCGGTAGTTGACGAACTGCAATGCCACGTCGAGGTCGGAGCCCTTGAGCAGGGCGATGACGGCCTGCAGGTCGTCGCGCTTCTTCGAGCTGACCCGGATCTCGTCGCCCTGGATCTGCGCCTTGACGCCCTTGGGCCCCTCGTCGCGGATGATCTTGGTGATCTTCTTGGCCTGCTCGCTGGTGATGCCCTGTTTGATGTCGCCGGACACCCGGTAGGTCTTGCCGCTGGGTTGCGGGTCGCCGGCGTCGAAGGCCTTCATCGAGATGTCGCGGCGGACCAATTTCTCCTTGAACACGTCGACCGCCGCCTTGACGCGTTCCTCGGTGGAGCTGACCAGCTCGATGGACTCCTCGCCCTTCCAGGCGATGGTGGTGTCGGTGCCGCGGAAGTCGAAGCGGGTGGACAGTTCCTTGGCGGCCTGGTTGAGCGCGTTGTCGACCTCCTGCCGGTCGACCTTGCTGACGACGTCGAAGCTGGAATCCGCCATTGGACGCCTCTCCTCTTCCCTCGGTGAATGCTGCCGCTTTGTAGCTTAGGTACATCCTCGTCGTACCTTGCTGTCCGCACCACACGCGGGCTGTCGTAGCTACGCGGAATCGATGGCGATCGCGATGCATTTTGCGGCGGTCGAAGGCGATAGCCCGGGCGCCGACCGGTTGTGGCCCTCGTCGCACCTGGCCTGCCGGTTTGTAACTTGGGTAGGTCCTCGTTGTACCCTGCTATTCGCACCAAACCGGAAACGGGGCGGGGCGAAACCAGGCAGATTGCCCGAGCGGCCAATGGGAGCGGACTGTAAATCCGTCGGCTTACGCCTACGCAGGTTCGAATCCTGCATCTGCCACCCTGATCAGGCCCCCTTTCGAGGGGGCCTGTTTGGTTTCTGTGACCCGGACGCGCAGGTCGGCACCTATCGGTGCTCGTCGGACCCCTGGCACCCGCTCGCGGGGTCCGCTGCTTTCCGCTGACCGGCAACGTCGGCGGACCACCAGCCGAACCGATGGACTTCAAGGTGGTGGTCGGGTTCGCCATGCTCCTCGATCCACCGCAGCGCGGTGCGCTTGAGCCAGAATCCAGCAATCGGCATCACACCACCGTCAGGGCGGTGCAGGAACACATACCATCCAATTTTCATCGGACCCCCGGGTGCCGACGACTAGTAAGCGAGCCGAACTATATTTTCGCGCGCCAGTACCGCTTCTCGTCAAATCGTGACGCAAGTACTGCGCCGCGCAACACTGTCGAACACCGGTGAATCGGTCGTTACGCAGGAAAGATCTGGAAAACCCGCAAGCCTGTGATTCCCGGCAGTCCGCGGATGTAAACGGGCCGTATTGCTGCACGCGGCCTACCAACCGATCGCGGTGTAGTCAGGACAAATAAAGCACTCGACAGCATGGGCAGAATCGACGTCATGACTACGCATCGCGTCGTCGACCACAAGCTGTTGAACTTCGCCAGCCACATCGACGACAACACCATCGAGCAGGCGAAGCAGACCGCGTCGATGCCGTTCGTGCATCCTCATGTCGCCTTGATGCCGGATGCCCACAGCGGCAAGGGGTCGGCTGTCGGCACGGTCATCCCGACCATCGACGCCGTGATCCCTGCGGCCGTCGGTGTCGACATCGGCTGCGGAATGATCGCGGCCCGCACCGAATTCACCGCTGCCGACATCCGGGGCCGTGATCTGGCGGCGCTGCGCACGGCGATCGAGACGGCGATACCGCTGTCACCGGGCAACTACAACGACACGCTCGCGCGGTTCCCGTTCACCGCGGGCCGCATCACCGACCTCGAACACCTGGCCAAGGACGGCGGGATCGATTTGTCGCATTCGCCCAAGTGGCGCGAGCAGCTCGGCTCTCTCGGCGGCGGCAATCACTTCATCGAACTGTGCCTGGACCAGGCCGACCGGGTGTGGCTGTTCCTGCATTCGGGCTCCCGTGGCGTCGGGAACAAGATCGCGCAGAAGCACATCAGGATTGCGCAGAAGCTCATGAAGCGCTGGTGGATCGACCTGCCCAATCCCGATCTGGCCTACCTTCCCCAGGGCACCCCGGAGTTCGGCGATTATCTGCGGGATCTCAACTGGGCGCAGCGGTTCGCGCTCGAGAACCGCGCTGAGATGATGGACCGCTACATGTGGGTGTTCGCCGCGTGGATGGGCTATGCCCATCTGGATCGGCCGAAGACGGCAGGGGATTTCGAGGTCGAGCGGATCAACACCCATCACAACTACACCCGCAAGGAGCACCACGGTGGCCGCGAGGTGTGGTTGACCCGCAAGGGTGCGATCGATGCGCACAGCGGGGTCATGGGCCTGATCCCGGGCAGCATGGGGACCCGGTCGTATGTGGTGCGCGGCAAGGGAAATGCCGCCGGGTTGTGCTCAGCTCCGCACGGCGCGGGCCGGCGGTTCTCCCGGAACGAGGCACGTCGCCGTTTCACGGCGGACGATCTCGCGCAGCGGATGCAGGGCATCGAGTACCGGCACGGCGAGCAGTGGGTCGATGAGATCCCCGACGCGTACAAGGACATCGACGTGGTGATGGCTGACGCCGCGAGCCTGATCGAGATCGAACACGAGCTCCGTCAGGTGCTCAACGTGAAGGGCACGTAGGTCGTGTCAGGTCCTAGGCCGGCAGCAGGCACAACTGGACCATGGCCAGCGAGCGTGGGCTGCGCAAGCTGATACCGGTGGCCTCCTCGAACCGGCGGATCCGGTTCATCACGGTGTTGCGGTGGCAGTAGAGCGCCGAGGCGGTGTCGGAAACGGAACCGCTCCCGGCGAACACCTGGATCGTCTCGACGATCAGCTCGCAGTCGTGAACCTCGTCGAGCGGGCCGAGAACGTAGCCACGTAGGTCCTCGATGACCTGTGACAGCTGGGTTATCGACAGCTGGGCCCATGATCCGCGCAAGGTGGTCGCCGTACGGTCCAGGTCGACCAGCATCCGGACGATCGCGGCGGCTCGGTGTACCTCGGAGAGCCGTACCGACCTGGGTGCGACGGCTCCTTCGAGGTCTGCAAGCAGGTCGGCAACCACCGACTCGTCGTCGGCCCAGCGGCCGTCGGCGGCCACCAGGATGAGCGTCACCCCGTGATCGACGTAGTCCAGCGCCGTCAGGTGTCGGGTGAGCAGGCGCCGGGTGACGGTACGTCCGGCGTCCTCCCCGGGAGTCCCGATCACCCAATAGGTGGCCGATTCGTCCAGACCCAGGATCTGAGCGGCGCGTCGGACGGTCGCCGGTGCGGGCTCGCCGGAGAAAAGTTCGGACAGACTGTGCTGTTGCTCGAGGGTGCTGGTTCTTGCCATCGCCAGCCGTTGGTCCAGATAGCCGCTCTGCACCCTGATCGCGAAGTCGTCGACGGCCTGCCAGAGTACGTCGACGTGCAGCGCCAATACGGCCATGTCTTCGTCACCGGCAAGTTTGAGCAGCGCTGACCAGGCGACGAGGAAATCGGTACGCACTGCCGCGGTGAGATTCTCCAGGGCGATGCCCTGGGTGGCTCGCAATGCCCCGACCGCGGTGGGGAACTCGGCCAGCTCGGCGCTCATCGGTCGTTCCAGCAGGACCGACAGCAGGTAGCGAAAGGCCAGGCGCGCAGCGCCGAGCAGGTCGTCTTCTTCAGGCACGCTGTCGTAGAACCGCGCACCCCGGTCGATCTGCATCAGGTATTCGGCCGCGAGATCGTCGTCCAGATTGTCGAGCTGCTGGAGCAGCCAGCGCCAGCGAAGCCGGGTGTCTTCGCGGCGGTCGGACAGATTGCGCATCATCGGGCAGGCTACTGCAGACCAGACGGGTTTGTAGGGTGAGCGATCTGATCTGTTCCCGGACGAGATTGCGCCCCGGTGCCCAATTCGGGGCCCGAAACCCGGGTGGATACGGCGCTCGGGTGTGCGTGTGCACAATTTGTGCGGGCCAATACGTTGCACGGCGGCTATGGGCCGGATCACGTTGGCAGCCATACGATCTCTTGCCATGACCACGACGTACATCCGCGGCGGCACCGTCGTTTCCCCCACCGGCTGTCAGGCGCTCGACGTGCTCATCGACGGCGAGCGCATCGCCGCCCTGGTCGATCCGGCGCTGGCTCTGTTCGGCGATCCCGATCAGACCTTCGACCGGGTCCTGGATGCCTCGGGCCGCTACGTCATTCCTGGCGGCGTCGACGCCCACACCCACATGGAGATGCCTTTCGGCGGCACTGTCGCCTCCGACACCTTCGAGACCGGCACCCGCGCGGCCGCCCACGGCGGCACCACCACGATCATCGACTTCGCGATCCAGCGACACGGTGAGCGGGTTCAGGACACCTTGGCTGCCTGGCACAACAAGGCCGCGGGCAACTGCGCGATCGACTACGGCTTCCACCAGATCCTGGGCGGGGTGGACGCCGATGCCCTCAAGGCGATGGACGAGCTGGTTGCCGAGGGCGTGACGAGCTTCAAGTTGTTCATGGCCTACCCGGGGGTCTACTACTCCGACGACGGTCAGATCCTGCGGGCCATGCAGCAGTGTGCGAGCAACGGTGCGCTGACGATGATGCATGCCGAGAACGGCATCGCCATCGATCAGCTGGTGGCCCAGCACATCGAACGCGGCGAAACCTCGCCCTACTACCACGGGGTATCGCGGCCGTGGGAGCTGGAAGAGGAGGCCACCCACCGCGCCATCATGCTGGCGAAGGTCACCGGCGCACCGCTGTATGTGGTCCACGTTTCGGCCAAGCAGGCGATGGAGCAGATCGCCACCGCTCGCGGCCGCGGCGCCAACGTGTTCGCCGAGACCTGCCCGCAGTACCTGTACCTGTCGCTGGAGGAGCAGCTGGGTGCCGCCGGGTTCGAGGGCGCCAAGTGGGTGTGTTCGACGCCGTTGCGTTCCCGCGAGGAGCGTCATCAGGACGAGCTGTGGCGCTACATCCGTACCGGCGACGTGGCGACGGTGTCCACCGACCATTGTCCGTTCTGTTTCAAGGGGCAGAAGGAGATGGGCATTGACGACTTCTCCAAGATCCCCAACGGCATGGCCGGTGTGGAACATCGCATCGACCTGATGTACCAGGGCGTGGTCAACGGCAACCTGAGCTTGGAGCGCTGGGTCGACGTGTGTGCGACCACCCCGGCGCGGATGTTCGGGCTGTATCCGCGTAAGGGAATCATCTCGCCCGGCGCAGATGCGGACATCGTGATCTATGACCCCGAGGCGCACACCTCGATCGGCTTCGACAAGACCCACCACTCGAACCTCGACCACTCCACCTGGGAGGGCTTCGAGATCGACGGCGGCGTCAAGACCGTGCTCTCGCGTGGCACCGTCGTCGTCGACCGTGACCAGTACCTGGGGCGGAAAGGCCACGGCAGCTACCTCAAACGCGGGCTGTCGCAATACCTGATCTGACCTGAAACGGCCCACCGTCAAGCGTCGCCGGAGGCTGCGACGTTCATTCAACGTGCCTGGAGGAAACCTTGACCGCACAACACAGCAACACCGAATTGCGCATTCGTCTCGACGCCGGCCGCGACCGCGAGTTCCTCGACTCCTGGGCAGAATTGGCCGTCATCGGTGAGACCCCGGCCGGCGGTGTGGAACGTCAGGCCGCCACCGCCGAGGACGGGCAGATGCGGGACTGGTTCTCGCAGTGGCTGCGTCAGCGCGGATTCACCGTGGAAGTGGATCGGGTCGGAAACCTGTTCGGCCTGCTGGAGTTTCAGCCAGGGGCGCCCTACGTCCTGGTCGGATCACACCTCGACAGCCAGCCCCGCGGCGGCAAGTTCGATGGCGCCTACGGAGTTTTCGCCGGGGCGACCGCCGCCGACCGGATCCGCCGCCAAGCTGCCGAATCCGGTGTGACGCCGATCTACAACGTCGCCGTGGTGGACTGGTTCAACGAAGAAGGCTCGCGGTTCAAGCCGTCCCTGATGGGCAGTGCCGTGTTCACCGGCGCAGCGGATCTCGAAGACACGCTCAACATCACCGATCAGGACGGCGTCACCGTCCGCGACGCCCTCACCGCCATCGACAGCATCGGGAAAACGGATGTGTTCCCGGACGGTGACGTCACCCGGCGGCTGGCTGCCTACGCCGAGATTCATATCGAGCAGGGCCGCGAACTGGAGAAGCACAACGTGTCCATCGGGTTGGTGGACCGCACCTGGGCCGCCAACAAGTACGAATTGAATGTCGTTGGCGCTCAAGGGCACACCGGAGCGACGGCGATAGACGACCGTCAGGATGCGCTGCTCGGCGCGGCGCTGATCGTGGTGGCGCTACGCGACATCGCCGACGAGTTCGGCGAGGAGCTGCATACCAGCTGCGGGCAGTTGACCGTGCTGCCCAACTCTCCGGTGGTCGTACCGCGCGAGGTCCACATGCACCTGGACCTGCGTTCTGACAACGACGAGTTGCTCGCCGCCGCCGACGCCGCGCTGCGAAAGCGCATCGCCGAGGCCGAGATCCGCGCCAAGGTCAAGGTGGAGCACCGCAAGGCCCACGTCTGGCCCGGCCACCACTACCAGCCGGAAGGGGTGGAGTTGGCCCGCACCGTCGCCGATGACCTCGGCATGTCGAGCATGCTCGTGCAGACCCGCGCCGGCCACGACTCGACCAACATGAAGGAGATCGTTCCTTCGGTGATGCTGTTCGTTCCCAGCGTGGAAGGCATCTCGCACGCTGAGGCCGAATTCACCTCGGACGAAGACCTTTGCACGGGTGTGGATCTGCTCACCGAGACGCTGGCCCGCATGCTCGACGGCGCCTTGGACTCAGCCACTGCCAACCGCGTCCGCTGA
The DNA here is from genome assembly GCF_001665625.1 of Mycolicibacterium peregrinum. Lineage (GTDB taxonomy): Bacteria > Actinomycetota > Actinomycetes > Mycobacteriales > Mycobacteriaceae > Mycobacterium > Mycobacterium peregrinum_B. The sequence continues at coordinate 98,581 of NZ_LZSY01000171.1, forward strand.
CGCGCAACCACAACCACGAATAGGAGACCAACATGGACCTGGGACTGCACGGCATGCGGGCACTGATCTCCGGTGCCAGCGACGGCATCGGACTGGCCACCGCGGAGTTGCTGGCCGAAGAAGGTGCCGACGTGGCACTGGTGGCCCGTCGCGCGGACGCGCTGAACGAGGCCTGCACCTCGATCTCGGCCAGGACCGGCGTCAAGGCCGTGTCCGTGGCGGCCGATCTCAGCGACAAGACGGTGTTCGACTCGGTCGTCACCAACGTCGTCGACGAACTCGGCGGCCTGGACATCCTGATCAACAACGCCGGCGCATCGTCCTTCGGTGGGTTCGGTGACCTCACCGACGAACAGTGGGTCGCCGACATCAACCTCAAATTGTTCGGATTCATCCGCATGACCCGGGCCGCGTTGCCGCACCTGCTCAAGAACGGCAACGGGCGCATCGTCAACGTCGCAGGGAACTCCGGCAAGCAGGCGCTGGAGTATCACATGCCAGGGGCGGCGGCCAACGCCGCGATCCTGAACTTCAGCAAGTCGTTGTCGCTTCAGGTTGGTGCCCAAGGCGTCATGATCAACACGGTCTGCCCGGGCCCGGTCCGGACCGCGCGTCTGGTCAAACAGTTCGCTGCCAACGCCAAGGACTGGGGCTGCACGCCCGAAGAAGCCGAGGAGCGCTACCTGGAGAACCTGCCGCTGACCTACATCCCCAGCGCGCGGGACATCGCCTATTCGATCGTGTTCCTGGCCTCGCCGCGGGCCGCATACCTGAACGGAACCACGATCACGAATGACGGCGGAATCACCCGTGCCGTCTGAGTTTCCGCGGCCGACGGCGTGGCGGGTGGCACGGATCGGGATGATCGTGCCGTCGTCGAACACATGCCTGGAACCCACGACGTACCGGATGTTGGGGGAGCGGACTGACGTCAGCGTCCACTTCACCCGCATTCCGGTCGGCCGGGTCGGGCTCGACGGCACCTCCGACGCCCAGTTCGACACGGCCGCAATGGAAGCAGCGGCGGTCCTACTGGCCGCGGCGAACGTCGATGTGATCGCCTTCAACGGCACGGCGGGCTCTTGGCTGGGAACCGCCCATGATCGGGCGATCACCGACGCCATCACCACCAAGACCGGCGTGCGGGCGCTCACCAGCACGCAAGCCACCCTGGCGGCATTCACGGCACTGGGCGTGCGCAGCATCGGCCTGGTCACGCCCTACCCCGACGACATGAATGCCAGGATCGGCGAGTGTTACCGCGACGAGGGCGTCACCGTGACGGCGGCGCATGGTTTCGGTCTCACCGAGACCGCCGATATCGGCCGGATACGAGCCGACGAGCTGCTGGCGCCCACCCGTCTGGTCGCACAAAGTGGACCTGACGCGGTCGCCTACGTCTGCACCAATCTGCACGGCGCCGATGCCGTCGAGGATGCTCGAGCCGAAATCGGCATCCCGGTGGTCGATTCGGTGGCGATCACGCTCGCAGCGTGCCTGGCCATGGTGGGTGCCGGTCCGCTGAACCCCCGCTGGGGGCTGGACCTGGCCGGGACCCTGGGGTTGACCAGTGGGACCGTTGCCCGATCGTGAGGAGGCCGACGGCCGGTGGCAGGTGCTCCTGGAGAGACTCGCCGGCATTGACGATGAACTCGCGGCCGAGTATCTCGAGCGGATCGACGGTGGCGCCCGCTACTACGACGGTGTCCCGGACGCGCACGATCTGAAAGACAGCGCCCGCAACGCATTCCGCTACCTTCTCGGGTGCCTGTTGGCCAGGCCGCTGTCTGCCGAGCTGATGGCATTCCCGGCGCAGGTCGGGGCGTTGCGCGCCCGCCAGGGCATCGCGTTGGAGAACCTGAGCGCGGCCGTCCGAAACGACTTCCTCGTTGCGTGGTCGGCGTTGTTGCGTCTGGCCGACGACAGCGACATGGCTGTGCTCGCCATGCACGTCGGTCAACTGTGGACTGTGGTCGACGATTTCGCCGGTGCCATTCAGCGGGGCTACCTCGACGAGCGCCTGCAGATGGCGCGTACCGATGCCATCGAACAACAGCGAAGTCTCTCCGACTTGTTCTCGGACGGACCGAGTCCGACCGTGGTACGCCGCGCAGCCGAGGTACTCGGCCTCGACGAGACGGCGTCCTACTGGGTCATGGGCGTCACCGACGAGGACGCGATCTCGACGGTGACCAGGCGGCTCGCAGGATTGGGAGTGGTGGCGTTGGATCACACCAGCAAGGGCGTCACGCTGTTCCTCCTGTCCGCCCACACCCGCTGGCCCGATGACGAGGCCCTGGCAGTCGATGTCCTGGGCGGTGTGGCAGGGGCGGTGGCACCCCGAGCCGTTCTGTTACAGAACAGTTTCCAGTCCGCCGCGACGGTCCGGATGCTTGCGCAGCTGGGAGTCGAGGGGACCACGCTCCGGCGTTCCTGGTCGCAGTTGTCGATTGCTCAGCTGTGCACCGTGTTCGACGATCTGCGCAGCTACGTGGAAGCTCCCCTTGCGGCGATGAACGACCGCGACCTCCTGGTCGAGACCATGCTGGTGTTCGCCGACAGCGGATCGGTGTCTGCCACGGCCGCCAAACTCTATTGCCACCGCAACACGGTGCTCAATCGGATCCGGAAGTTCGAGGATGCCACCGGGATCAGTCTCCGCACACCTCGGGCGCAAGCCATGGTGCAACTGTGCCTGCTGCGGTCATGAGCCTGCGTACACGTCCGCAATTGTGCAGACGCACACTGTGTGAGCTGGATCGCGTTGCACCGCGACTATGGGTGCAGCCATATTGCCGCCCTAGCATTTTCGCTATGACCAGCACCTACCAGAGGACCATATGAACCCTTCAGTTCCTGCTGCCGCCACCGACACCGCGGCCGCGAAATCGCGCCGCCGGCGCACCATCGTCGCGAGCATGGTCGGCACCACGATCGAGTGGTACGACTTCAACATCTACGGATCCGTCGCCGCGTTGGTGTTCGGCAAGATCTTCTTTCCCGATGTGGATCCGGCGGCGGGAACATTGTTGGCGCTGGCCACATTCGGGGTCGGGTTCGCTGCGCGCCCGATCGGTGGAATCATCTTCGGCCACATCGGTGACCGGGTCGGGCGCAAGGCAGCCCTGATCGCGACCATCTTGATGATGGGTGCCGCTACCGTGGCCATCGGACTGCTGCCGACCTACAGCTCCATCGGCATTCTGGCGCCCGTCCTGCTGGTGCTGTGTCGCCTGATTCAAGGCATCGGTCTCGGTGGTGAATGGGGCGGTGCCGTGCTGATGGTGGTGGAGCAGGACGAGTCCGTGGACAGCCGGGGACGGGCCGGCAGCTGGATGCAGTCCGCCTCCCCGTTGGGCTTCCTGTTGTCCACGGCCACGCTCGCAGCGGTGAGCGCGCTGATGACCGAGGAACAGTTCATGGCATGGGGTTGGCGTATCCCGTTCCTGCTCAGTGCGCCACTGGTGTTGGTGGGCCTGCTGATTCGCGTCAAGATCGTCGAATCCTCGGTCTTCACCCGAAACCAGAAGCAGCTCAAGGACAACGAGGCGAAGGCCCCGATCCTGCAGGTGCTCCGCCACGCCCCGAAGATGATCCTCTTGGTAGTGCTGCTCGGGCTCGGCCAGCAGGTCGCCTACTTCGTGATCAACGTGTTCTCGTTGTCCTACGTCACTCATCACACCGACATCTCGAAGGGAACAGTCCTCAACGCTGTGGCCATCGGCGCCGTCGCTCAGCTCTTGTCGATTCTGTACTTCGGACGACTCAGTGATCGGGTGGGCCGTCGCGTTCCCTTCCTCATCGGCGGTGTCGGGATGGCGGTGTGGGCCTTCGCGGTGTACCCGCTGATGGGTACCGGCAACTTCGGGCTGATGGTGCTCTCGGTGTCCGTTGCGATGGTGTTCCAGGGCGCGATGTACGGCGTGCTCGCGGCATTCATCGCGGAACTCTTCGACACCAGCTACCGCTACACCGGCGTCTCACTCGGGTACATGCTGATCGGCATCGTCGGAGGCGGGTTCGCACCGTTGATCGCGTCGACGCTTCTGGACACCACCGGTTCGGTGACTTCGGTCGCGATCTATATCTCGGCGTCATCTCTGCTGACGTTGATCGCCGCTTACTTCGCGCCGGAAACCTCGAAGCGCAACCTCGACAATCTCCTCGACGGCGGCAGCACCGATCGCCTACCTCAGCCCGGCCAGACCGTGGCCCGCACCGGGTAGGCGCAACGGAGGGAAGTCACATCTGCCGTTGCCTGGTCATATGCGGCC
>NZ_LZSY01000172.1 GCF_001665625.1 Mycolicibacterium peregrinum
ACCGGGGGGGGGCCGCGGACCGGGCGTGGCGCCCGGAGTGGGCGCTGCCGGGGCGCTGGGCGCAGCAGCGGCCGGCGCACTGGGCGCGGCCGGAGGCTGCGGGGCAGCCGGCTTGGGTGCGGCGGGACGGGCCGGAGCGACCGGGGCCGCCTCGGCTGCCGGAGCCTGGGGTTCGACCGCCGGGGCCACGGGGGCCGCGGGCTTGGCCGGTGACGGCTTGGCCGCCGTCGCGGGGCTGGGAGCCGGAGCGCCGGGCTTGGGTGCCGCGGACGCTGCAGCGTTGCCCTGCGGGCGGGGCTTGTCTTCGGGCTTCTTGCCGCCGGCCTTGGTGCCGAACGACTCGCGCAAACGACGCGCGACCGGCGGCTCCACAGTGGAGGACGCCGACTTGACGAACTCGCCCTGCTCCTTGAGCTTGGCTAAGAGTTCCTTGCTGGTGACACCGAGTTCCTTCGCCAACTCGTGTACACGGGCCTTACCTGCTGCCACTACATCTCCTCGTCTGGAGGCAACAGCGGTGGTAGGCGCCGCGCCTCGGGTTTAGCTATGACGCATGGTCATCGGGACTTCACGGTGTGCTCATGTTCTTCGCTACCTGTTCTGTTGCCGGGGTGGCGGGCCCGTCGAGGTCGAACTTCTCGACGTACTCGATCACCGCGGATGTATCCGGTGAACCGGTGAGTCGCAACGCTCGGACGAAGGCTCGTCGCTTCACTGCCATCTGTGCGCACTGCTGGTCGGGGTGCAGCCACGCACCACGCCCAGGCAGACTCGCCGCGGGGTCAACGGTTACGGAACTCGTCCCGTTCCCGTCGGTCACCGCAACCACTCGGAGCAACTCGGCGGCCAACTCTCGCTTCCGACACCCTATGCAGGTCCGCACTGGTCCGACAGAGGTGTCGGAGGTGCTTCGTTGCGTCAGAGCCGGAGTCTCGCGCTGGATCACGGCTGAGTCTACCGCCCCGGGGCCCGTGCTCCGAAACGCCGGTCACTACTGTCAGTCGTGTACCGCCCCGGGACGCACATCCTGCTCCGGTTGCGGCGCCGCATCGCTGCGGATATCGATCCGCCAGCCGGTCAGCCGGGCCGCCAACCTGGCATTTTGTCCTTCTTTGCCGATCGCCAGTGAAAGCTGGAAGTCCGGCACGATCACCCGTGCCGCCCGCGCGGCCTCGTCGATCACCGACACGGACACGACTTTTGCCGGTGACAGGGCGTTGGCGACGAATCGGGCGGCGTCCTCGTCGTAGTCGATGATGTCGATCTTCTCGCCGGACAGTTCGCTCATCACATTGCGCACCCGCTGCCCCATCGGGCCGATACAGGCACCCTTGGCGTTCAGTCCGGGGACCCGCGAGGCCACGGCGATCTTGGACCGGTGCCCGGCCTCCCGGGCGACCGCCACGATCTCCACCGATCCGTCGGCGATCTCGGGTACCTCCAAGGAGAACAGCTTGCGGACCAGGTTCGGGTGGGTTCGGGACAGCGTGATCAACGGCTCGCGGGCGCCTCGGGTGACGCCGACGACGTAGCAGCGCAACCGGTCGCCGTGCTCGTAGCGCTCCCCCGGCACCTGCTCGGCGCTGGGGATCACGCCTTCCGAGCCCTTGGTCTCGCTGCCGATCCGGACCACGACCAGCCCGCGGGCGTTGGCGCGCGCGTCGCGCTGGATGACTCCGGCCACGATGTCGCCCTCGTGGGCCGCGAACTCCCCGTAGGTCTTCTCGTTCTCCGCGTCGCGCAGCCGCTGCAGGATCACCTGGCGGGCCGTCGTCGCCGCGATCCGCCCGAATCCTTCGGGTGTGTCATCCCATTCGTGCAGGACGTTGCCGTCGGCGTCGGTCTGACGGGCGATCACCTTGACCACGCCGGTCTTCCGGTCGATGTCGATGTGCGCGTCGGGCTCATGACCCTCGGTATGGCGATACGCGGTGAGCAACGCCGATTTGATGGTCTCCACGACCACGTCGACAGTGATGCCCTTGTCGGCTTCGATGGCATGCAGCGCCGCCATGTCGATGTTCATTCGCCGGCCCCCTTCCCAGTTTCTCCCGACAGTTCCAGTTCGCGTCGGTTCGGAGGTGAAAACTCCACTTGGACAACAGCTTTGGCGATATCAGTCAGAGCGATCTCACGGATGGCCAGTTCGCGACCTTCCGGCACCACGACTTTCAGGACCGTGCCGTCGGTTTCCCCGAGCCTGCCGGTGAACACCGAACCGTCGGCCAGCGTGAGCTCGGCCTTGCGCCCGCGGGCGCGGCGGAAGTGCTTGGCCTTGGTGAGGGGCCGATCCACACCCGGCGAGGTGACGTCGAGCACATACGGCGTGTCGCCCGGTGCAACCTGGTCGAGCAACTCAGACGCCGTCCGCGACAGCGCCGCCAGCGAATCGAGATCGAGACCTTCGTCGCCGTCGGCGATCACGGTGATGCGGGGCGGCCGGGTCGACGCGTCGACCACGACATCGTCGATTTCATAGCCTGCGCGTGCGAACTCGCCATCGAGCAGCTCGATCACCTGCGTCTGCGACGGCAAATCCGCAGACCGCAACTTTGGATCCGGTGCCACGGCGAGCTCCTCATCTTGAATTGTCTCCGACACAAAGTCTCAGGGCCAGCCACCTGGATCGGCCCCGGAATTGCCTATCCACGATACGCCAGGCCCCCGGCAGCAACCGCCAATCGCAGTTCGGTGCGTGGCGAATGTCGTCGCGCCCACGCCGGCCGGCCGGTCAGCGCCGCGTCAGGCGGGTGTCTGAGCAATGGCAGGATGTTCACCGTGCCGAGCGCCCATGCAGACATCAGCCGGCGGCGCGTACTGCTCTCGGCCGCGGCCCTTGCCCTGCTGGGCGCCACCGCCGCATGCAGTACAACGCCCCCTCAACCCGAAGTGGACGACCTGACCGCGCAGTTGGACCGGGCGCGCGCCGACAGTGCGCTGGCCGCCGACGCGGCCGCCGCCCAGCCTGCCCAGGCACCGGTGACCCGGGCGCTGAACGCGGTGGCGACCGATCGCAGCGCGCACGCCAAAGCCCTGGCCGACGAGTTGACCCGGATGACGGGTTCCACCCCGGCGAACACCACCACTGCCACCACCAAGAGCACAGCCAAGGCTGCTCCGGGTACCGGGGCAGACCCGTCGGCGCCCAGCGTCGATGACGTGGTCGATGCGCTCAGAGAGTCCGCCGACCGGGCCGCCGGCCTGGCCCGCAGATTGTCCGGCTATCGCGCCGGACTGCTCGGATCCATCGCGGCCTCGTGCACGGCCGGCCACACCGTCGCGCTGGGAGGTGCACAGTGACCTCACCGGGACCACGATCGACCACCTCGCCCACCCGGCCGACGACCGCCGCCGATGCCGCACTGTTCGACGCCGTGGCCGTCGAGCATGGCGTCATCTACGGTTACGGGCTGGTCTCTGCTCATTCGACGGCCGAGGACAACGCGCTGGTCGCCACGGCGATGGCCGAACATCGGGCGCGTCGCGAGGAGGCCATGGCCAGGCTCGAAGCCCGTTCGGTCACCCCGCCGCTGCCCGCGGCCGGATATCAGTTGCCTGCGCCGGTCACCGATCCGGCCGACGCGGCCAACCTCGCGATCCGGATGGAGGAGGACTCCTCGGTGGCCTGGCGTGCGGTGCTCGAGCAGGCCGTCAGTGACGACGACCGCACGTTCGCGGTGGCCGCGCTGACCCAGACTGCCGTCACGGCGGCCAGGTGGCGAGCCATCGTCAACGCCTGGCCGGTGACGGTCGCTTTCCCCGGCGGCGGCGAATAACCCGCGAGCAGACGCTCAGGTACCCGGTAACGCGTTCTCCGGGGTACCGCCACGTCTGCTCGCGCTGGATCAGCCGGCGGTGAGGGCCGCCGAGATCTCGGCCGCCGCATCGTCGACAGCGATCTCGCGGTTCTCACCGGTGAACCGGTTGCGCAGCTCCACCACACCGTCGGAGAAGCCGCGTCCGACAACGACGATCCACGGCATACCCAGCAACTCGGCGTCCTTGAATTTCACGCCGGGTGAGGCCTTGCGGTCGTCGAACAGCACCTCGTGGCCCAGCCGGTCCAGCGCGGCGACCAGTTCGGTCGCGCCGGTCCGTGCGGCGTCGTCCTTGTTGGCCACGACCACGTGCACATCAAAAGGTGCGACGGCGCTGGGCCAGCGCAGGCCGAGCTCGTCGTGCTGCTGCTCGGCGATCACCGCGACCATTCGGGACACCCCGATGCCGTAGGAGCCCATCGTGAGCCGTACCGGCTTGCCGTCCTCGCCGAGCACGTCGGCGGTGAAGGCCTCCGCGTACTTGCGGCCCAGCTGGAAGATGTGGCCGATCTCGATGCCCCGCGCCGAGGTCAGCACCCCGGCACCGTCCGGTGACGGGTCACCGTCGCGGACGTCGGCGGCCTCGATGGTTCCGTCGGCGGTGAAGTCGCGGCCGGCGACCAGGCCGACCACGTGCTTGTTGGGGGCGTCGGCACCGGTGATCCACGCCGTGCCGTCCACCACGCGCGGATCGACGAGGTAGCGAACCTCGTTGTCCAGCAGCGCCTTCGGTCCGACGTAGCCCTTGACCAGGAACGGGTTCTTGGCGAAGTCGGCTTCGTCGAGCAGCGCGAACTCGGCCGGCTCCAGTGCGGTGCCCAGGCGCTTCTCGTCGACCTCACGGTCACCGGGCACGCCGATGGCCAGCAGCTCCCAGTCACCGCCGGGCTCACGGGTCTTGAGCAGAACGTTCTTCAGGGTGTCGGCGGCGGTCACCTCACGGCCCGAGAACTGTGCCAGCTCAGCCGAATTGGCCCAGTCGACCAGTGTCGCGATGGTCGGGGTGTCCGGGGTGTCGTGCACCTGCGCCTCGGGCTGCCCCTCAATCGGCCGCGGCGCCGGCGCCCGAGTGATCACCGCTTCGACGTTGGCGGCGTACCCGGAATCCAGGCAGCGCACGAACGTGTCCTCGCCGACCTCGCTCTCGGCCAGGAACTCTTCCGAGGCACTGCCGCCCATCGCGCCCGACACCGCCGACACGATCACGTAGCGCACACCCAGGCGGCCGAAGATCTTCTGGTAGGCCTCCCGGTGGGCGTGGTAGGCGTTCTTGAGGCCGTCGTCGTCCACGTCGAACGAGTACGAGTCCTTCATCACGAACTCGCGGCCACGCAGAATGCCGGCTCGCGGACGCGCCTCGTCGCGGTACTTGGTCTGGACCTGGTACAGGATCACCGGGAAGTCCTTGTAGGAGGAGTACTCCCCCTTGACCGTCAGCGTGAAGATCTCCTCGTGCGTCGGCCCGAGCAGATAGTCGTTGCCGCGCCGGTCCTGCAGCCGGAACAAAGTGTCGCCGTACTCGGTCCACCGGTTGGTGGTCTCATAGGGACCGCGGGGCAGCAGCGCCGGCAGGAGGATCTCCTGGCCACCGATCGCGTTCATCTCTTCCCGCACGATGCTCTCGATCCGGCGCAGCACCCGCAGGCCCAGCGGCAGCCAGCTGTAGATGCCGGGGCCGACCGGCCGGACATAGCCGGCGCGGATGAGCAGCTTGTGGCTGGGCACCTCGGCATCAGCGGGGTCGTCGCGCAGGGTTCTCAGGAACAGCTCGGACATGCGGGTGATCACAGGCGACAACCTTAAGGCGTGTCTTCAGTCACGGCCCTGCCAGGTACAGATGCAGGCTTCGTTGCCCTCGGTGTCGGCCAGCACCCAAAAGCGCGGGGCGACCCGATCACTGAGCAACATGCCGCCTGCGGCCAGTGCCGCGTCGACGCGGGCCTGCGCCGCGTCGTGAGGAACGTCGATGTCGAGGTGGATCCGGTTACGTTGGGGCCGAGGCGCATCCATCTGCTGAAACCAGATGGCCGGGCCACGGCCGAAGGGATCCACGAGTCCGGCGTTGAGATCTGATACGCCCGGTTCAGCTGGGGTTTCGTCGATATAACCCGTGACGGCCTTCCAGAACGGGCGGACCGCACCGATGTCGAGGGCGTCGATCGCGATCTCGATCGCCTGGACGGCCACGCGACCGGTGGTCGTTTCGAAGCCGTGCCCGGCCAGCGCCCGGGACACCTCACGGGCGAGTTCCAGATCCCGCTCGGTCACCGCGTGGGCGTCGCGCGTGCGCAGCCTCAGCACCGCCCGATCACCACGGATGTCGACGGAGAGGTGTTGTGACGCATCCGCGCCGGCCGCGTGCACGGCGTGGCCGGCCGCTGAGGCGGCGTCGCCCATCGACGGGGCCAGGACCTCGGTGTAGACGGCTCCCAGCACCAGACGCCAGCCCAGCGGGCCGACGGCGTCCGAGATCTCCCGGCGGTTCATCGGCGTCAGCCTAACTCCGCGACCGGGACGAGGTCAGTCGACTTCGAGCTCTCCGGCGTCGATGGCTTCCTTGACGTCCTGGGCGTGGGCCACCTGCTTGGAGGTGTAGCCGATGAACAATGCCGCGACACCGACCAGGACCGCGACCGCGGCCACCCACAGCAATCCGTACGTGTAGCCCGCGTCGAGCGCCGCCAGTTGCGGTTCGTTCATGTCCTTGACCGGACCGGTGATGCCGCCCAGGTAAAGGGTGCGCGAGGTGATGACCGCCTGGATGATGGCCAGCACGAGCGGGCCGCCCAGGTTCTGCAGCATCAGCGCGATGGCCGACGCCGGACCGATACGGTCAATGTCGACACCGGCGATCGCCGAGAGCGTCAGCGGCACCACGATCATGCCGATACCGATACCGCCGATGGTGATCGGCACCACCAGGTTCGGGAAGTACGGAATGCCGGCGTGCAGCGTCGAGCCGTAGAGCATGGCCCCGAGCACCAGGATCCCGCCCGCGATCACCACGATGCGCGGCTGGAAGAACCGCACGATCTGGGACGAGGCCCCGAGGCCGATGCCCATGCCGATCACGAACGGAATGAAGCCGACGCCGGCGTGCAGGGCGCTGTAGCCCAGGATGTCCTGCACGTAGAGACCGATCAGCACGGTCAGGGTGAACAGCACACCGCCGGCCAGGAAGATCGCCGCGAACGTGGCGACCCGGTTGCGTTCGTGGAACAGGTCGAACGGCACCACCGGGTTCTCGGCGCTGCGCTCGGCAATGAGGAAGGCAATGCCGAAGACGGCTGCCGCGGCGCCGGAGCCGAGCGTGATCGGGGACAACCAGCCGCTCTCCGGGCCCTGGGTGAAGGCGAACACCGCGGCCGTACAGGCCAGCGTGGCCAGCAGCGCGCCGGCGGCATCCAACTTCATCCGCTCGCGATGCGTTTCCTGCAGCGAGGTACGGGCCAGGTACAGCATCACCAGACCGATGGGCACGTTGACCAGGAAGGCCCACCGCCAGGACACCTCGGTGAGAGCTCCGCCGACCACCAAGCCCATCACCGAACCGACTGCGGTCATGGCTCCGAACACCGCGGTGGCAGCGTTGCGGGCCGGGCCTTTGGGGAACGTCGTCGCGACGAGCGCGAGCCCTGTTGGTGCCGCGATGGCGGCGCCGACGCCCTGAAGCAGCCGGGCGACGACCAGGGTGGCCTCATTCCAGGCGATGCCGCACAGGATCGAGGCGATGATGAACAACCCGACGCCAACGATGAAGGTGCGTTTGCGGCCGATCGTGTCGCCGAGCCGTCCGCCCAGGAGCATCAGGCCGCCGAAGGTCAGGACGTAGGCGGTGATGACCCAGCTGCGCCCGGCGTCGGACAGGCCGAGTTCGTCCTGGATCCGCGGCAACGCGACGATCGCGACCGTGCTGTCCATCGTGGCGAGCAGCTGCATGCCACCGATTGCGATCACCGCGGAAAGGAAGCCCCAGGACGGGAACCAGGACGGGAGGCGGGCGGCGAGGCCCTGGCGCTCGGCGTCGTTGAGTGCCGTCATAACGCGTCACCTTACCGGAATCTTAAGAATCCTTTAACCGGCGAAGGCCGCCACGGGTCCGATCACGATGATCGCCGGAGGTCGAATGCCGTCCGCACGGATCCGCTCGGGCGCGTCGCCGAGGGTCGCCAGCAGGGTGCGCTGCGCGAGGGTGGTGCCGTGTTGCACCACGAGGACCGGCGTATCCGCAGGTCGGCCCCCGTCCAGGAGCGCCTTGGTGAACAGCTCGATGCGTTCGACGGCCATCAGCAGCACGATGGTGCCGGTCATCGCCGCCAGGGCATTCCAATTGACTAACGATTCGGGGTGGCCAGGCGCAACATGGCCGCTGACCACCACGAACTCGTGGGTCATGCCGCGGTGGGTGACCGGAACCCCGGCCAGCGCGGGTACCGATATGGCACTCGTCACACCGGGAACGACGGTCACCGGGATGCCGGCCTCGGTGCACGCCAGGACCTCTTCATATCCGCGGGCGAAGACGAACGGGTCACCGCCTTTGAGCCGGACGACGAATTTTCCGTCGCGGGCCCGGTCCACGAGTACCTGGTTGATCGCCTCCTGCGCCATCGCCCGGCCGTACGGGATCTTGGCCGCGTCGATCACCTCGACGTGAGGTCCGAGTTCGGCGAGCAACTCCTGGGGCGCCAGCCGGTCTGCGACCACCACATCTGCGCGGGCCAGCAGGCGGCGTCCGCGCACGGTGATCAACTCGGGATCGCCGGGGCCGCCGCCGACGAGAGCAACCCCACGGGGCGCCTCCCCCGGCTCGTCACCGGCGTCTGCGGTGAGCAGGCCGCGCTGTAGCGCTTCGTGGATGGCGGTGCGGATGGCCGCCGAACGGCGGTGCTCCCCGCCGGCGAGTACGCCCACCGACAGGCCGTCGGAGTCGAACGTTGCGGGGGTCACGGCGGATCCCTCGCGCGCCACGTCGGCGCGGACGCAGAAGATGCGTCGCTCGTCGGCTTCGGCGGCGATGGCGGCGTTGACCTCGGAGTCGTCCGTGGCCGCAAGCACATACCAGGCGCGGTCGAGATCCCCGGCGCGGAAGTCGCGCAGTTGCAGGGTGATCCCCGGGTCGTCGTGCGACAGCGCCTCCACCGCGGGGCTGGCCGCCCGGGCAATCACATGTACGTCGGCGCCATGGGCGATCAGCAGGGGCAGCCGACGTTGCGCGACGGTTCCGCCGCCGACAACGACGACCTTCTTGCCCGACAGGCGCAGGCCGACGAGGTAGGCATTCTCGGTCACCCGCCGAGCTTAGTGGTTGCTGCCACCCGACCGTTGTGTCGGCACCGCCGACGCCACGAAGCGGGTGATGGCCTCCGGATGTGCCGCGGGGTGGGTGTGGAGATATCCGGCATGCACACCGCGCTGCACGGCACCGTCCCGCCGGCCCGCCTGGCCGGGCCCGGCGAACGCCCAGGCGGGCGATGGTTGTTCGACGAATTCGACGGCAGTCCGGTGGAATTCGTGACCGGTGACCCGATCGCCTGCCGCGTGCATGCTGGAGTCCACGACCGCCACCGCGTCGCGGTAGCCCAGCGTGAGGCGTTCGGTGAACCGCGCCGAACCGGCCAGCACACCGCACATCGGCACCCCGTCGAGATCGTCGACCAGATACGTCAGACCTGCGCACTCGGCATGCACCGGGGCTCCGCTGGCAGCAAGGCGGCGGATCTGCTGGCGGACAACATCGTTGGCCGACAGTTCGGCCGTGAACTGCTCGGGAAACCCGCCGGGCAGCACCAGCGCATCCGCACCGGCGGGCAGCGGTTCGGACAGGGGGTCGAACTCGGCGACCTGCGCCCCGGCCCCCTGCAGCAGCTCGGCATGCTCGGCATAGCTGAAGCTGAAGGCCTTGCCGGCCGCCAGGGCGACCGTGACGTTGGTCACCGACTCGGCGACGGGGCTCCACGGCTCGGCGGTGACGTGCGCGCTAGCTGCGGATGCCAGGGCCCCGAGATCCACGTGCCGGGCCACCAGGGCGGTCATTGCGGCCACCGCGTCACGGGCCTGCCGGCCGTGCTCGACGGCGGTGATGAGACCGAGATGTCTTGATGGGACCGTTAACTCGTCACTCCGCGGAATCGCACCGAGGACCTGCACCCCGGCGTGTTCACAGGCCTGGCGCAGCACCGCCTCGTGCCGGTCGGAACCCACCCGGTTGAGGATCACCCCGGCGATCCGCACCGCCGGGTCGAAGGTGACGAAGCCGTGGATCAGGGCCGCGATGCTGTGACTCTGCCCACGGGCATCGACGACCAGCACCACCGGGGCACCCAGCAGGCCGGCCACCTGGGCCGCCGAACCCCGCGGGATACCGGTCATCTGCCCCTCGATGCGACCGTCGAACAGGCCCATCACGCCTTCGACCACCGCGATGTCGGCGCCGGCGCAGCCGTGCCGGTACAGCGGTCCGATCAGATCCTCACCGACGAGCACCGGGTCCAGGTTGCGGCCCGGGCGGCCGGCGGCCAGGGCATGGTAGCCGGGGTCGATGAAGTCCGGACCCACCTTGAACGGCGCCACCGTGTGACCGGCCTGGCGCAGCGCACCGACCAAACCCGTTGCCACCGTGGTCTTCCCGCTGCCCGAGGCCGGAGCAGCAATCACCACCGCCGGCGTGGCGCTCACCTCAGCACCGCGAGCGTGCGTGTCTGCTGCCCGACACACCGCGAAATGACAGCACTATGCGCACGCTCGGCACCTACCATTCGATGCCCTTCTGGCCTTTGCGGCCGGCATCCATCGGATGCTTGATCTTGGTCATCTCCGTCACCAGGTCCGCGGCGTCGATCAGGGCCTGCGGGGCATCGCGGCCCGTGATCACCACATGTTGGCTACCCGGGCGGGCATTCAGCACCTCAATTACTTCTTCTACGTCCACCCAGCCCCATTTGAGCGGATAGGTGAACTCGTCGAGCACATAGAACTGATGGCGCTCCTCCGCCAGCCGACGTTTGATCTCGGCCCAACCGTCGGCGGCCGCCGCGGCATGGTCGACATCACTGCCGTGCTTGCGGGTCCAGGACCAGCCCGAGCCCATCTTGTGCCATTCGACCGGCCCGCCGGCCCCGTGCTCGTCGTGCAGCCGACCGAGCTGACCGAACACGGCCTCCTCGCCGACCTTCCACTTCGCGCTCTTGACGAACTGGAACACCGCGACCGAAAAGCCCTGGTTCCAGGCCCGCAGCGCCATACCGAAGGCCGCGGTGGACTTGCCCTTCCCCGGCCCGGTGTGCACGGCGAGCAGCGGCGCGTTGCGTCGGGCCTTGGTGGTGAGGCCGTCGTCGGGCACCGTCAGCGGCTGTCCCTGTGGCATGGGCGGTCCTTTCTGCGCAGAGTATGAGGCCGCGTCAGGCGGCAGTCTGGTGCTGGACGAGCCGGGTCAGTTCAGCCGCGCGCAACTGCTCGAGCCGGACTGCCGGCGACCCCAGCTGCTCAGCCAGTTGCCCGGCCAATCCCAGTCGCACAAAAGATGTTTCACAATCCACCACCACGGCGGCAGCGCCCTCGGCCACCAGCGCGGCCGCAGCCTGCCGGGTACGGCCCAGCGGATCGGGGCCGCCGGTGGCGCGGCCGTCGGTGAGCACCACCACCAGGCTGCGCCGGGCCCGATCACGGGCCTTCTCCCGGATCACCAGATCGCGGGCCGCCAGCAGCCCCTGGGCCAGCGGAGTCTTGCCCCCGGTGTCGAACCGGGCCAGCCGGCGGCCGGCGATGTGCACCGAGGTGGTTGGCGGCAGCAGCACCCGAGCGTCCTGTTGACGGAACGTGATCACCGCGACCTTGTCCCGACGTTGATAGGCGTCGCGCAGGAGCGACAGCGTCGCGCCGGTGACCGCCGACATCCGGTCGCGGGCGGCCATGGACCCGGAGGCGTCGACGACGAAGATCACCAGATTGCCTTCGCGGCCTTCCCGTACCGCACGCCGGATGTCCTCGGGGCGGGGCCGCGGCAGTCCCGCACCCTTTTGGCGGCCTGCGGTGGCGAGCAAGGTGGCGAACATGTGCAGCCCGTGCCCGCTGCCGGGTTCCGCGGTGGCCGCGATGGGGGTGCCGGTGCGGTTACGGGCCCTCGAACGGCGGCCGGGCGCGCCCTCGCCGACTCCGGGCACCACCAGCGCCTTGGTCCGGAACACCGCCGACGGCGGGGCACTCGGGCGGTTCGCCGATGTTTTCGAGTTGCGCGGCTTCGAATTCCCCTGTGCCGGCTGCCCGTCCGCGCCGGAGTCGACGCCTCCGCCGGGCGGATCGAAATCTGGATCGAAATCGGGGTCAGGCTCGGCGTCATTCCCCGACTGGGCGGCCGACTCCCCCGCCTGCTGCATGGCCTCTTCGAGACGTTCGGGGTCCAGGCCCGGATCGTCGAACGGATCACGCCGGCGCCGGTGCGGCAACGCCAGTTCGGCGGCCACTCGGATGTCCTCTTCGGCGACCGTGGTGGCACCGCGCCAGGCAGCGTGAGCGACGGCGGTGCGTGCCACCACCAGATCGGCACGCATCCCGTCGACGTCGAATGCCGCGCACAGCGCCGCGATGCGCCGCAATTCGGTGTCGGGCAGTTCGACCGTGCCGATCGCCGCGCGGGCGGCGGCGATCCGGTCGGCCAGCTCCGCATCGGCGCCCGCGTGGCGCTCGACGAAGGCCCGCGGGTCGGCTTCGAACGCCATGCGGGCGCGGATCACCTCGACGCGGACGTCGACATCGCGTGAGGCGGCGACGTCGACGGTCAGACCGAACCGGTCCAGCAGCTGCGGGCGCAGCTCCCCCTCTTCGGGGTTCATGGTGCCGATCAGGACGAACCGGGACTCGTGCGAGTGCGAAATCCCTTCGCGTTCAACGTGAACCCGTCCCATGGCGGCGGCATCGAGCAGCACGTCGACCAGGTGGTCGTGCAGCAGGTTGACCTCGTCGACGTAGAGGATGCCGCCGTGGGCGCGGGCCAGCAGGCCCGGCGAGAACGCGTGCTCGCCGTCGCGGAGCACCTTCTGCAGATCCAGCGATCCGACCACCCGGTCCTCGGTGGCGCCGATCGGCAATTCCACCAGGCGGGCGTCGTCGTCGACCGCGGACAGCACCGCAGCCAGGCCGCGGACCGCGGTGGATTTCGCCGTCCCCTTCTCACCGCGGATCAGCACGCCGCCGATCTCGGGATGAACCGCGCACAGCAGCAGGGCCAGGCGCAGCCGGTCCTGCCCCACCAGTGCGCTGAACGGGTAGGTGTTGGTCTCGGCCGTCATCAGGAGGACTCGCTCTCGGTCATGTCGGCTCCTCGCGCAAGCGCTCGTCGGTCACGTCGGCTCCTCGCGCAAGCGCTCGTCGGTCATGTCGGCTCCTCGCGCAAGCGCTCGTCGGTCCGGAACCCGGCCCGCACCATCGGCACGTGCGGGATTCCGTCATCAAGGAATTCGTCGCCGTCACGGACGAATCCGTGCCGGCCGTACATGTCGATCAGGTAGGTCTGGGCATTGATGTGGCACGGGTAGTCGCCGACTTCGGCCAGCGCGGCCTGCATGAGCCGGGTCGTGTGGCCGCTACCCCGGGCACTGCGTTTGGTGCACACCCGGCCGATCCGGAATGCCTTCTCGCCGCCGGGATGCTCCTCCATCAACCGCAGCGTCGAAATGACTTCTCCGTCCGGGCTTTCCAGCCAGAAGTGGCGGGTCTCGGCGAGCAGATCCCGGCCGTCGAGCTCAGGGTAGGGCGTGGCCTGCTCCACCACGAACACCTCGACACGGAGCTTGAGCAGCTCGTAAAGCGTTGGTACGTCTAGGTCTTTGGCCCAACTGCGGCGTAGTGCGACCGTCATCCGCCCGCCCCGGTCACGCAGTCACAGGGACGTCCAGCTGCAGCGCCTTGGTGCCCCACGCCCATACTTCCTCGAACAGGCCGGGTTCGGTGGACAGCTTGGTACCGAGGGAGGGCACCATCTCCTTGAGCTTCGGCAACCAGCTCTGGTACCGATCGGTGAAGCAGCGCTCCAGCACGTCGAGCATGGCCGGCACGGCGGTGGACGCGCCCGGCGAGGCGCCGAGCAGGCCGGCGATGCTGCCGTCGGCGGCGGTCAGCACGGTGGTGCCGAACTCCAGCACACCACCCGCGCCCTTGCGCCGGATGACCTGCACGCGCTGTCCGGCGATGTCGAGCTCCCAATCGGAATCGACTGCGCTGGGCGCGAATTCGCGCAAGGTGTCGACCCGTGCGGCCTCACTCAGCAGCAGCTGGCCGACCAGGTAGTTGACCAGCCCCATCTCGGTGAGCCCGACGCCGAGCATCGACATGATGTTGTTGGGCTTGACCGACAACGGCAGGTCGGTGAACTTGCCCTGCTTGAGGAACTTCGGCGTCCAACCGGCGAACGGACCGAACAGCAGCCACGACTTGCCGTTGATCACGCGGGTGTCCAGGTGCGGCACCGACATCGGCGGGGCGCCCAGGGGCGGCAGCCCGTACACCTTTGCCTGGTGGCCTGCGGTCAGCGCCTGGTTGTTGGTCCGCAGGAACGCGCCGCCGACCGGGAATCCGCCGAAGCCCTTGGCCTCGGGGATGCCGGACTTCTGCAGCAGCGGCAGCGCGCCACCACCGGCGCCGACGAACACGAACTTCGCATTGAACTTGCGCTTGAGACCGGTGCGCCGGTTGGTCACCTTGAGCGTCCAGGTCCCGTCCGATTCCTTGCGCAGGTTGCGGACCTCATGGCCGAACAGGGTGTCCATCCCACGCTGCGCGGTGAAGCCGATGAGCTGGCGCGAGAGTGCGCCGAAGTCGACGTCGGTGCCGTGCTGCGACCAGTTCAGCCCGACCGGATCGGAGAAATCGCGCTTGGCGGCCATGAACGGCAGCCGGCGCGCGAACTCGTCCTTGTCGTCGATGAATTCCATCGACGCGAACAGCGGGTTACCGACGAGGGCCTGATGCCGGCGTTTGAGGTAGTCGACGTTGCCTGCGCCGTGCACGAAACTGACGTGCGGGATCGGGTTGAGGAAACCGCGCACGTCGGGCAGCACGCCGTTCTCGGCCGCGTAGGCCCAGAACTGCCGCGACACCTGGAACTGCTCGTTGACGTTGATGGCCTTGGTGGTGTCGATGGAGCCATCGGACAGCTCGGGCGTGTAGTTCAGCTCACACAGCGCCGAGTGCCCGGTACCTGCGTTGTTCCACGGATCGCTGCTCTCGGCGGCAGCGCCGTCGAGCCGCTCGATCATGGTGATGGACCAGTCCGGCTCCAGCAGACGGATCAGCGCGCCGAGGGTTGCGCTCATGATGCCGGCCCCAACCAGCACGACGTCTGTCTTCACGGTCGTACCCACGTTTGCCTCAGACACCCTGATCGCTCGTCCTTTGTTGTTGCGCGGCCCGTCGACATGGACGGCTTTTGTTATGCCCAGGTTATCGCGCGACGAATCCCAGTTGGCCAGGCATGGTAGTGCGATCCGTCACCCGTCAGGCCTCCTCAACCCGACATCGGCCGCCGGGCACCCCTGGATCTGGCGGGTGGCCCGGCAACTCTGCAGGTCCCCGGTCCGGCAAACGGACTCTCCGCCGTCGTTACGACACCCGTTTCCGGCGCGCGGCTAGGGTGGAACCGTGACGTCACGGGAGCCCTCTTGGGAGCCGGATGTATTGCCGGGGTTCTGGCAACAGACCATCGATGCAGGACCTGATCCCGATGGCGAAGGCGACCTGGTCGCCACGCTGGTTCGCCGCGGCCCGGCCGCCACGGCGAGCGGGTCCGCCCGCCCCGGCCACGCGGTGCTGGCACTGCACGGCTACACCGACTACTTCTTCCACACCGAACTGGCGGATCGATTCGCCGAGCGCGGCTTCGCGTTCTACGCGCTGGATCTCCCCAAGTGCGGACGCTCCCGACACGAGGGGCAGACCGCGCATTTCACCACCGATCTGGCGCGGTACGACGACGAGCTTCAGCGCGCGCTGGAGGTGATCGCGGCCGACACCGACAACGCCACGGTGTGCCTGTACGGGCATTCGGCGGGAGGGCTGATCCTCACGTTGTTCGCCGATCGTCTGCGTCGCAGCCGCCGGCTTGCTCCGTTGCACGTCGGCGGACTGATCCTGAACAGCCCGTTCTTCGACCTGCACGGCCCGGCGATCCTGCGCACTGCGCCCACATCGGCGGCGCTGATCGCCCTGGCCCGGCTGCGCAAACTGTCGGTGATCCGCAGACCCACCGAAGGTGGGTACGGCACAACACTTCACCGCGACTACGGCGGCGATTTCGACTACAACCTCGACTGGAAACCGTTGGGAGGCTTCCCCGTCACCCTCGGGTGGATCAATGCGATCCGCCGCGGACAGGCCCGCCTACACCGCGGCCTGGACGTCGGCGTACCGAACCTGATCCTGCGTTCGGACCGGAGTGTCACCGAAACTTCCGATCCGGCCGCGATGCAGCGCGGCGATGCGGTACTCGATGTTCGCCAGATCGCACGGTGGTCGGGTTGCGTGGGTAATCACACCACAGTCGCACCGATCACCGACGCCAAGCACGACGTGTTCCTGTCGATGGCCGACGCCCGCGCGGCGGCCTACGGTGAGCTCGACCGCTGGCTGGACTACTACCTGAGCCTGCAAACCCGGCCAAGCACAACATCTTCCGGATAGGGAGCGCACATGGAGCATTACGATCTGACGATCATCGGTACCGGCTCGGGCAACAGCATTCTCGACGAGCGCTACGCCGGCAAGAAGGTCGCGATCTGCGAGCAGGGCACGTTCGGCGGCACCTGCCTGAACGTCGGCTGCATCCCCACCAAGATGTTCGTCTACGCCGCTGACGTCGCGGACACGATCAAGGACAGCGCCAAGTACGGCATCGATTCCCACATCGACAAGGTGCGCTGGCCCGACGTCGTCGCGCGGGTGTTCGGCCGGATCGACCCGATCGCCGCCGGCGGCGAGGACTATCGCCGCAACGACCCCCACATCACGGTGTACGGCAGCCACACCCGCTTCGGACCCAAGACCGCCGATGGCCGCTACACGCTGCGCACCGAGGCCGGTGACGAATTCAGCAGCGACCAGGTGGTCATCGCGGCCGGGTCCCGCGCCTACGTCCCGCCGGCCATCACGGACTGCGGCGTCACGTACTACACCAGCGACGACATCATGCGTAACCCCGAGCTGCCCGAACACCTGGTGATCGTCGGCGGCGGATTCGTCGCCGCCGAGTTCGCCCATGTGTTCTCAGCGCTGGGCGTGCGGGTCACCATCGTGGTGCGTGGCGACTGCCTTCTCAGCCATTGCGACGAGACGATCTGCCGGGAATTCAGCGCGCTGGCCGCCAAGAAGTGGGACTTCCGGACCCATGAGAACGTGGTCGGTTCTCATCAGGACGGCGACAAGATCGTCCTCGAACTCGACGACGGCAAGACGCTGCCCGCCGACATGCTGCTGGTGGCCACCGGACGCGTCCCCAACGGGGACCTGCTCGATGCCGACCTCGCCGGGGTCGAGGTCGACGAGGACGGCCTGGTGATCGTGGACGAATACCAACGCACAACGGCGCGTGGTGTTTTCGCACTCGGTGACGTGTCCTCGGACTATCAGCTCAAACACGTGGCCAACCATGAGTCCCGGGTGGTCAGGGAGAACCTGCTGCGCGAGTGGGATGACACCGGCGCGATGGTGCGCAGCGACCACCGATTCGTACCGTCCGCGGTATTCACCGACCCACAGATCGCCACGGTCGGATTGACCGAGGAGCAGGCCCGCGACGAGGGCTACGACTATGTCACCAAGATCCAGGCCTACGGCGACACCGCGTACGGCTGGGCGATGGAGGACACCACCGGCATCGCCAAACTGATCGGCGACCGTGCCACCGGCAAGATACTGGGCGCCCACATCATGGGCTATCAGGCGTCATCGATCATCCAGCCGCTGATCCAGGCGATGAGCTTCGGGCAGACCGCCGAGGAGGTGGCCCGGGGCCAGTACTGGATTCACCCGGCGCTGCCCGAGGTGATCGAGAACGCCTTGCTGGGCCTGATCGATTAGACCCGTGCAGCCCAGCGCTGCTCGATCCGGCCGAACCGCCAGATTCCGAGGGCGACAAGCCAGCTCAGTACGAACAGCCCGACGATCGCGAACCCGACGAACTCCAGATCGGCCGAACCGATGAATGCCAGCGGACCCGTGGTGATGCCCAGGCGCTCGACCAGGAGACCGGCCAGAACGATGACCCCGACCACCAGGGCCACGATGACCGACAGCACGGTGACAGTCAGGTTGTAATAGACCTTGCGGACCGGCTGCAGGAACGCCCAGCCGTAGGCGCGCGCCATGAAGATTCCGTCCAGGCTGTCGAACAGGCTCATCCCTGCCGCGAAGAGCACAGGAAGCACGAGAATGGCGTACCAGGGCAAGGTGAATGCGGCCGCACCCGCCGCCAACACCAGAAGCGCCACCTGGGTGGCGGTGTCGAAGCCGAGGCCCATCAGGAAGCCGACCGGGTACAGGTGCCACGGCTTGCTCACCCGTCGCATGACCCGGCCGAGCAGGCGGGCCAGGAAGCCTCGCTGGTGAAGTTGACGTTCGAGCTCGGCTTCGTCGAACTGTCCGCTACGCATGGCGCGGAAGATCTTGGCGATACCGACCACGGCGAACAGATTCGTCAGGCCGATCAGAATGAGGAATGTCCCGGCCACCACCGACCCGATCAGTCCCAGGGTCTGCAACATCGACGATTCGTCGTTCTGCACCGGTCCGGCCAGCGCATGAACTCCGAACGCCAACAACAGGGCAAGCCCGAACACCACGCTGGAATGCCCCAGCGAGAACCAGAATCCTGCGGAAAGTGATCGCGTGCCCTCACCGACGAGTTTTCGGGTGGTGTTGTCGATGACGGCGATGTGGTCGGCGTCGAACGCGTGGCGCACGCCCAGCAGATAGGCGGTGACTCCGATTCCGACCCCGAACACGCCGGCCGATCCCAGCGTGATGTGTTGCGGGGCAACCCCGAAAACCAGCACGCCCCAACCGAATACATGCAGCAACACCACCACCGCGCCGACCATCGCAATCGAAATCCAGTCTGGGCGGTCGAATGGCTGCGGCTTCGTCGTCGTCACCTCGGGAGCCGCGCCAATGGTCATTCGGCGAGCCTAGGACGGTACTGGATATCTGTCCAGGTGAACAGATGAGCACGGTGTCAGCCGTGCCGGGCCCCGATCCAGTGCAGTAGGTCGTGCACGGTCTCGTCCTCGAGCCGGTAGTTCACCGTCCGGCCGGCCCGGGTGGAGGTGACCCAGCCCTGGTCCCGGAGCACACGCAACGCCTGGGAGACGGCGTTTTCCGAGCGGCCGAGAGCCGTGGCCAAGTCACTGACACAG
The DNA here is from genome assembly GCF_001665625.1 of Mycolicibacterium peregrinum. GTDB lineage: Bacteria > Actinomycetota > Actinomycetes > Mycobacteriales > Mycobacteriaceae > Mycobacterium > Mycobacterium peregrinum_B. The sequence goes on from NZ_LZSY01000172.1 coordinate 19,220, forward strand.
ATGCCCGGCGCGCGGTGCAGGCCGAGCAGGATCTCCAGCCGGTGCGGGTCGGACAGCAGGTCGAAGCGCTGCGCCCACCCTGGGGTGTCGACGTCGGCCAAGGCCGACGACGCGCGTTCGACCTGGACCTGTTTACCGTGCCGGTCCACGGTACGAATCTAGTCCAGGAAGCCGTGCAGCAAGGCCGCCGATCCCCCGACGTGGGCCAGCATGGCCGCGGCGGCCCGCTCTCTGTCACCAGCCAGGATCGCCATCACGATCGCTTCGTGCTGTTCGTCGGAATGGGCGATGTTGCGCAGCAGCAGCGGGATCTGATCCAGCAGCGCATTGAGCCGCATGCGGTTCTCGGCGACCAGCGGTACCAGTGACGGCGACCCCGCGGCCTCCGCGATGGCCAGGTGCAGCCGCGAATCCAGGCGGCGGTAATCGTCGGGCTCGGCCGCGCGGACGTCTTCCAGCCGCGACCACAGGCCCTCCCGCTCGGCCGCGCTCAACGTCCGTCCGGCCGCCATCCGCGCCGCCCCGACCTCCAGGATCTCGCGCAGCCGCAACGCATCGTCGATCTCCGCGCGCGTCGGACTCGGACCGTCGGCGGTGTGCCTGGGCAACTCAGCGGCCAGGAAGGTGCCGCCGTACCTACCCCGCTTGGACACCAGATAACCGGCATCGGCGAGCGATTTGATCGCCTCCCGGACGGTGTCGCGACTGACCCCGAGCCGCGCGGCAAGCTCACGCTCTGGCGGAAGCGACTCCCCCGGACCCAACACGCCCAGTCGGATCGTCTCCAGCAGCCGACCCACGGTGTCCTCGAAGGCATTGCCCAGCCGGACCGGACGCAGCAGGGCACCGGCCGTTTCCGCGGCGGGCTGGGGATCCGGTTCGGCTGTCATGGCGAGCTACCAGGGTGTCACAGGGGCGTCACGTACGCGGAGCTGATGCCGCCGTCGACGAGGAATGTCGAACCGGTGATGAACGACGCGTCGTCACTGGCCAGGAACGCCACCGCGGCGGCCAACTCCTCGGGTTCGGCGAACCGGCCCAGCGGGATGTGTACCAGCCGGCGCGCGGCACGCTCGGGATCCTTGGCGAACAACTCCTGCAGTAGCGGGGTGTTGACCGGCCCGGGGCACAGTGCGTTGACCCGGATTCCCTGCCTCGCATACTGCACGCCGAGTTCGCGCGACATCGCCAGCACGCCGCCCTTAGACGCGGTGTAAGAAATCTGGGAGGTGGCCGAGCCCATCACGGCCACGAACGATGCCGTGTTGATGATCGAGCCCTTGCCCGCGGGCACCATGTGGCGCAGCGCCGCCCGGCACGACAGGTAGACCGATTTCAGGTTGATGTCCTGCACCCGTTGCCAGGCCGGCAGTTCGGTGGTCTCGATCAGGTCATCTTCGGGTGGCGAGATCCCGGCATTGTTGAACGCGATGTCGACCGATCCGAATGTCGCCGCCGCAGTATCGAAGAGGTTGTCGACGGCATCCTGATCGGACACGTCGACCGGGACGAACAACCCGTCGAGTTCTTCGGCAGCGGCCTCTCCGGTGGCAGGGTCGATGTCGCCCACCACGATCGTGGCCCCCTCGGCCCGCAATCGCCTGCCGGTGGCCAGGCCGATGCCGCTGGCGCCCCCGGTGATCACGGCGATCTTGCCGGCCAGACGTTGGGTCAGATCCATCTACAGCTCCTCTACTGCGAAAAAGACGTTCTTGGTCTCGGTGAAAGACAACGGTGCGTCAGGCCCCAACTCGCGCCCGAGTCCGGACTGTTTGAAGCCACCGAACGGCGTGTTGTAGCGCACCGAGGAATGCGAATTGACACTGAGATTGCCCGATTCCACCGCCCGCGACACCCGCATCGCTCGCGAGAGATTGTCGGTCCAGATCGAGCCCGACAAACCGTAAGGCGTGTCGTTGGCCAGTGCGATGGCGTCGGCCTCGTCCTCGAACGGCAGCACGGTCACCACGGGGCCGAAGATCTCCTCGGTCACGGTCCGGTCCGTACGCTGCGGCGTCAACACCGTCGGCGGGAACCAGAACCCGGGCCCCTCAGGGGCAGACGCCCGGAATGCGACCGGCGCGCCGTCGGGCACGTAGGACACCACCGACTCCCAGTGCGGACGGGACACCAACGGCCCCATCTCGGTGTCACGCAACGTGGGATCCCCCACGACGACGCCCTTGACGGCCGGCTCCAGCAGCTCCATGAACCGGTCGTAGACATTGCGCTGCACCAGGATCCGGCTGCGCGCACAGCAGTCCTGTCCAGCGTTGTCGAACACGCCGTATGGCGCGGTGGCTGCCGCCTTCTCCAGATCGCAGTCGTCGAAAACGATGTTCGCGCTCTTGCCACCCAATTCCAGGGTCACCCGTTTGACCTGGGCCGCCGCTCCGGCCATCACCCGCATCCCCACCTCGGTGGATCCGGTGAACACGACTTTGCGGACGCCTGGATGGGTGACGAACCGTTCTCCGACCACCGAGCCCTTGCCGGGCAACACCTGAAAGAGCCCCTCCGGCAAGCCCGATGCGATGGCGAGCTCACCGAGCCGGATCGTGGTCAGCGGGGTCCACTCGGCAGGTTTGAGCACGACGGCGTTGCCGGCGGCGAGCGCCGGGGCGAAGCCCCACGCGGCGATGGTCATCGGGAAGTTCCACGGTGTGATCACGCCGACCACGCCGAGCGGCTCGTTGAACGTGACGTCCAGACCGCCGGCCACCGGGATCTGCTTGCCGCTCAATCTTTCCGGAGTCGCCGAGTAGAACTGCAGGACATCGCGGACGTGCCCGGCCTCCCATTCGGCCTGCGCGATCGGGTGCCCGGAATTGGCAACCTCGAGGGCGGCCAGCTCATCAATGTGTGCGTCGACGACACCGGCGAAGGCTCGCAAGCCTGCCGCCCGCTCGGCCGGAGCCAGCCGGCACCATTTCCGCTGCGCCGCGGCGGCACGCGCCACTGCGTCGTCCACAGCGGCCACGTCGAGGAGGTCGACGGTGGTCAACAGCTCCTCGGTCGCCGGATTGATGACCTGACTGGATGTCATGAGATCCTTTCTGTTGCATAGGTTCCGGCCGCATCGACCAGGGCGGCGAACAGTCTCAGGTCATCGAGAGTCTCCTCCGGATGCCATTGCACGCCGACCACGAAGGCCTCGCCGGGTAACTCAACCGCCTCGATCACCCCGTCGGCATCCCGGGCGCTGACCACCAGGCCCTCGCCCAGTAGATCGATGGCCTGATGGTGATAGCACTGCGCATCGGAGGAATCGCCGATCAGAGCCGCCAGTCGGGTGTTCGGCACGGTGCGTACCGTCGAGGTGCCGAACACCGCATTGCCCTTCTGGTGGTGGGTGCTCCCGATGACGTCGGGTAGATGCTGGTGCAACGTGCCGCCCAGCGCCGCGTTGAGAACCTGCGCCCCGCGGCACACACCGAGCACCGGGATGCCGTGTTGCAGAGCACTTTCCAGCAGAGCGAACTCCCACGCGTCACGCCCGCTGTCTGGTTCGTTGGTGGCCGGGTGCGGCTGTTGGCCGTAGCGGGCCGGATCGACATCCGGGCCGCCGGTGATCACCAGACCGTCGAGGCGGTCGAGCACCCGGTCGGCGATGTCGCGGTCCACCGCTTGCGGCGGCAGCAGAAGAGCGGTCCCACCGGCCCGGGTGATGCCTTCGAAGTAGACCTGCGGCAAGAAGCTGGCCCGTACATCCCACACACCCGTCTGCGCCTGCTGCAGATAGGTCGTCATGCCGATGACCGGGTGGACCTCAGTCTCCCGGCGAGCAGACGTGAAGGTACCCGATATCGGCCCCTTTACGGGACCCACGCTGGGGGCCCCTCCCGCTTGCGGGGGCCTGCTCGCGCTGGATGTCGAGCCCATCTCAGAGCCGTTCAAAGCCGCGGACCCTTTCCCAGTCGGTCACCGTGGAATTGAACGCAGCCAACTCGACGCGCGCGTTGTTGAGGTAGTGCTCGACGACGTCGTCCCCGAACGCCGCGCGTGCCACCTCGGACTTTGCGAACAGCTCAGCCGCCTCGGCCAGGGTGGTGGGCAGCCGTTGCGCCTCACTGGCATAGGCGTTGCCCGGCAGCGGGTCGGGTAGTTCCAGCTCGTGATCGATGCCATACAGTCCGCCGGCGAGAAGCGCCGACACCGCAAGGTACTGGTTGACGTCGCCTCCGGGTGTCCGGCATTCCACCCGCATACCAGGCCCGTGACCGACCACCCGCAACGCGCAGGTGCGGTTGTCCATACCCCAGGCAATGGCGGTGGGCGCGAAGCTGCCGTCGGCAAACCTCTTGTAGGAATTGATGTTCGGAGCGTAGAACAGCGTCATCTCACGCAGCGTGGCCAGTTGACCGGCGATGAAGCTGCGGAACATCGACGACATTCCCCGCGGATCGGACTCGTCGGCGAACACAGGAGACCCGTCATCGCCGCGTAGCGAGACGTGGATGTGACAGCTGTTGCCCTCACGCTCATCGAATTTCGCCATGAACGTCAAGCTCTTGCCGTGCTGGTCGGCGATCTCCTTGGCACCGTTCTTGTAGATGGTGTGGTTGTCGCAGGTGTTGCGGGCGTGGTCGTAGCGGAACGCGATCTCCTGCTGACCCAGGTTGCACTCTCCCTTGACACCCTCGCAGTACAACCCGGCGCCCTCCATGCCGAGGCGGATGTCGCGCAGCAGCGGTTCCATCCGGGTGGACGCCATCATGGCGTAGTCGACGTTGTAGTCGCTGGCCGGCGTCAGGCCCCGGTAGCCCGCCGCCCACGCCTCGCGGAAAGTGTTGTCGAACACCATGAATTCGAGCTCGGTCCCGACGTACGGCACGAGTTCGCGCTCGGCCAGGCGGTCGATCTGCCGGTTGAGGATGCTGCGGGGCGCCTGTTCGACAGGACGACCGTCGAGCCACGACAGGTCAGCCATCACCAGCGCGGTGCCGGGCAGCCACGGGATCAACCGCAAGGTGCTGAAGTCGGCTGTCATCACCATGTCGCCGTAGCCGGTTTCCCAACTCGACATCGAGTAGCCGCCGACGGTGTTCATGTCGACGTCGACCGCGAGCAGGTAGTTGCAGCACTCCGCGCCGTGGGCGGCGACCTCTTCGACGAACAACCGGCCCGAAACCCGCTTGCCCGTCAGCCGGCCCTGCATATCGCAGAAGGCGACGATCACGGTGTCGATCTCACCCGCCGCCACCATTTGCTCCAGGTCGGCTCGTGCCAGCATGCCGGGGTTCTGGCTCATTGCGCACCCTCCTGCCCGTGTGGGACTTGCCGACCAACCTGACGTCCAGCCGACCATTGTCTCGCCGATGACGTGACGATCGTGCACCGAATTAGCACGATTGTCACGTCAAAAGGTAGGACAGCAGACCAATAAAGTTCTATGGTCCGTTTGGCAGACCGCCCACCGCCCGGCACACGAGGAGCCGCCATGCCCGAGGGGCACGAAGAACTCACCGAACAACTCACGGACGACGAACAACATCTCGCCAAACTCGGTTACGTCCAGGAACTGCAGCGGTCCTGGTCAGGATTCTCCAACTTCGCCATCTCGTTCTCGATCATCTCGATCCTCGCCGGTTGCTTCACGTCGTTCGGATTGGGCTGGAACAACGGCGGCCCTGCCGCCATCGCCTGGGGTTGGCCGATCGTCTCGGTCTTCATCCTGATCATCGGATTCTGTCTGGCCGAACTGGTCTCCGCCTATCCCACCTCAGGTGGAATCTATTGGTGGGCTTCCAAACTCGGCGGGCCCAGGGCCGGCTTCTACACCGGCTGGCTCAACCTGATCGGCCTGATCGCAATTCTGGCGTCGGTGTCCTACGGCAGCGCGACATTCCTGGACCTCACCCTGGGCACGTTCAGCGAATCCTGGCTGGCCGGCTACAGCCTGACCCGGGTGTTCATCATTTTCCTGATCATCCTGGCGGTCTCGGCCCTGATCAACATCTTCTCGTCGCACCTGCTGGCCGTCATCAACAATGTCTCGGTGTGGTGGCACGTCGCCGGAGCCACTGCAGTGATCGCGATCCTGTGGCTACTCCCGGACCAACATGCAAGTGTCTCCGATGTTTTCGCCAAGACCATCAACAATTCCGGGATCTTCTCCGGCTCGACGTCCGGTTGGGGCTTCCTGCTGTTCGTCCTGCCCATCTCGGCGATCCTCACGCAGTACACGATCACCGGCTATGACGCGTCGGCGCACCTGTCCGAAGAGACCAAGAGCGCGGCCAATGCCGCCGCGAAGGGCATCTGGCAGTCGATCTTCTATTCGGCGATCGGTGGCTGGATCCTGTTGCTGTCGTTCCTGTTCGCCGTGCAGAACTCCGACGAGGTATCGGCCAACGGTGGCGCGGTGGCGACCATCTTCACCCAGGCACTGGGATCCAAGTGGGCCGGCGTCGTGCTGCTGATCGCCACTGCCGGACAGCTGTTCTGCACCACGGCCTGCCAGACCAGCGCCTCGCGCATGCTGTTCGCCTTCAGCCGGGACCGCGCGGTCCCCGGACACCAATGGTGGTCGAAGGTCAGTGCCAGCCGCGTGCCCGCCAACGCCGTCATCATCACCGCGGTGGTCGCGGCCATCATCACCTTGCCCGCCATCGTGCCGGTGAAGATTCCGGTCAACGGTGTGGACGTCCCGTCCCCGGTCGCGTTCTACGCGGTCGTCTCGATCGGTGTGGTGGGCCTGTACCTGTGCTTCGCGGTGCCGATCTATTACCGGTGGAAGGCCGGCGACTCCTTCGAGCAGGGCAAGTGGAATGTCGGAAACAGGTACAAGTGGATGGCACCGGTGGCGATCGTCGAGATCATCGTCACCGCGATCATCGCGATGTTCCCGACCTCGCTCGGTGGCATGCCGTGGGACCCGAGCTTCGAGTGGAAGTTCGTGAACTACACCCCGCTGCTGGTGGGCAGCGTGCTGATACTGCTGTTCATCTACTGGCACGCCTCGGTGAAGCACTGGTTCACCGGTCCGATCAAACAGGTGGACACCGCCAGCACACCCGTCTCCGGTCGATCAGCCGAGCAGCTCGCGGATATCGGAGGCGGTGATGGCTGAGCCGAACAGATCGCCGTCGTCGACCACCGCTGCGAACAGGGCCCGCTTGCGGTCCTGCAGCGCAACCACTTTCTCCTCGATGGTGTTCTCCGCCACCAGACGGTAGACGCTGACCGGCCGGGCCTGCCCGATGCGGTGGGCCCGGTCGACGGCCTGTGCCTCGGCGGCCGGGCTCCACCACGGGTCGCACAGAAAGCAGTAGTCGGCGGCGGTGAGGTTGAGCCCGAATCCGCCCGCCTTCAGGCTGATCAGGAACACCTGCTTGGTACCGGCACCGAATTCCTCGATGGCCCTGGCCCTTCCGTCCGAGTCGACGGAACCGTCGAGGTAGCTGTAGGCGATCCCCGCAGAATCCAGATGCGACCTGACGATGCCGAGGAACCCGGTGAACTGGCTGAACACCAGCGCACTGTGCCCCTCTGCCACCAGTTGATCGAGCTGTTCGACCAGGAAGTCGATCTTGGCCGAACCCACCGAGCGCGCGGAGTCGTCGACCAGCCCCGGGTGCAAGCTGAGCTGACGCAGCAGCGTCAGCGACCGAAAGATCTGGAACCGGTTCTTCTCCCAGTCCCCCAGCAGTCCCAACACTTTCTGGCGTTCCCGCGCCAGCCGCGTGTCATAGATCTTGCGGTGCTTGGCGCTCAGACCGATGGTCAGCACCTGCTCACTCTTCGGTGGCAACTCGGTGAGCACCTGGCCTTTGGTGCGGCGCAACAGCACCGGCTTGATCCGCCGGCGCAGCACCGGAAGCAGGTCGTCGGCCTGACCCGATTCGATCGGCTTACGGAAATACGTCTCGAACACCTTCGGTGACGGGAACAAACCGGGCACGGTGATCGACAGCAGCGACCACAACTCCATCAGATTGTTCTCCATCGGTGTGCCGGTGATCGCCACCTTAAACGGCACGTCGAGCAGCCGGGCGGCCTGATGGGTCTTGCTGTGGTGATTCTTGACGAACTGGGCCTCGTCGAGAACCATTCCGGCCCACTGGATTTGCGAATAGGCGGCGACGTCCATCCGCAGCAGCGTGTAGGAGGTGACGACGATGTCGGCCGCGGCCACCTGTTCGGCCAAACCCACCGCCGAGCGGGCGGTGGTGGAGGTCAGCACCACCGCACTCAGGTCAGGGGTGAACTTGCGGCACTCGGCCACCCAGTTGCGGGCCACGCTCGTCGGCGCCACCACCAGGAACTTGCCGGCGCCCCCGGCGACCGCCCGCGCGATGAGTGCCAAGGTCTGCACGGTCTTGCCCAGGCCCATGTCGTCGGCGAGCACTCCGCCGAGCCCGTTGTCCCACAGGAAAGAAAGCCAGTCCAGCCCGTCCCGCTGGTAGTCGCGCAGGTCGACGTCGAGGCCCGCCGGCGGTGCGATCGGCGCCGGCGGACGCGCGGCGGCCAAGCGCGCCAGATTCGCCCGCCACCGGGCGAGCTGCTCGTCGACAACGCCGAGTTCCAGCAGTTCGTCCCACAAAGTGACATTGAGCGATGCGGCGTTGACCCGGTCCCCGTCGATCTCACCGAGCGCACGCGCCTCGTCGAGCAAGGCCCTCAGCCGGACCAGCTCCGGCGTGTCGAGCCGGAAGTAGATACCCGACGGCAGCAACATATGCGTTGCTCCAGTGGCCAATTCGCGGATGACCTCGGGCAGGGCCACTGTCTCGCCGTCCACGCATACCGTGACGTTCAGGTTGAACCAGTCACCCGGAGCGGAGACGTCCCCGGAGAACGACAGCACCGGGTCGGCGCCGGCAGCTCGGTACCGGCCATCGGCATCGACGATCAGATCCGCGTAGCAGTCCAGCTGCGGCAGGGTCTGGTCACACAACACCGCTGCCTCCACCGCGGTGAGGTCGACCCCGCCCAGCAGAGTGCGCCGGGACGCGACCGCGACCGCGTCCACAGCGCTCACGGCATTGACGATGGCCCGTAACTCGTGGACGGCCTCGGCGTCGAGCGTCGTGGAGATCCGGCGGTTGACATGCTGGGAGGCTTGACGTTTCCAGTCCTGCGCGGCCGCCGCGACCATCTGCAACGCCGGCAGCACCCGCTGCCACAGCTCCTCCTCCGCGACCGGGTCGCGATATCCGATCAGCCCGGCCGAAGACAACGGGTCGAAGTCGTGATGCTGATCGTTGACCTCGTACCGGGTGCTCCAGAAGACCCGTGCGCCGCCGTCGACGACTTTGACGGTCAGCGCGGGCTTTGGTCCGGTAATGGCCGGTGGGACGAAGAGCCCGTCGGCGACCTCCATGTCGACGCTACTGGCCAGGCGGGGCAGGATGTCGACCGCGAGTTCACGCGCCATGTCGGCCGGGATGTGCACCTGCTCGTGATGGCCCAGCATTTCGGCCATGGTGCGTGCGGGTACCGGATCGAAGGCACCGAGCCGTAGCACCGAGTCGACCACCTGAAACATCCCGTGCGGAGCCGGCATCCCGATCAGCCCGACGCCGTCGGGGTCGCGTTCCTGTCCGTCGATGATCAGGGACACCGACATCACCGCACCGCCACCGCCCTCGGCGGCGAAGTCCAACCGGAGGTGGACGTTCTTGGCCAACTCGACCGCACGGATGCCCGTTGCGGAGTCGGCCAGTATGGTCACGCCGGCGGCGAGCACCTCGTCGAGCCGTGGCCACAAGGTCGCGGGCATTCCGTTGAGCATCATTCCCTCACCGCTGTGCGGGGAGGAGTACCGCACCATCTCCGACACCAGTGCCCGCACCGCCCGGTACTGCTCACGATCGAACTCGCCGGGATCGGGATAGTCCGCGAGGCGACCCCAGGTCAACGCCCGGGTGATCCAGGTGCCCCGTTTGCCCAGAGTCAGCGGACGCAGCATCAGCAGCGTCCCCGGGCGGTAGCGCGTGGGTGCACCGATGGAGAATTCCAGCGCGATCGGTTTGCCGCCCCCTTCCGGGGCGGCGACCTCGTCGAGCACCTTGTCGAGCACGTAGCGCCAACGCTCCACCGGCTCATGTGCCGCATCAGCCGGGGAGGCCGCCAGCACCAGGGCGACGGCATGTTTGCAGAACGACCCCACGGGGCATGAACACAATGCCCACTCGACGACAGCCCGACTTCCCGGCGACAGTCCGACCTCAAGGACATACAGCTGACCATGCGAACCCACGCACCGCCCGCGCAGCAGACGCTCTTCGGCATCGAACTCGATGTCGCGGACCCGGCCCTCGGCGGCATAACGTTCACCGCGCACGGTCGACTGCGCTCCGAAATCGCGAATCAGCTCGTCACGGGCTATCCCGAAGCCGAATCCAGGCCTCATGCGAGGAGAATAGGGCCACTGTCCGACATGTCCTGGTCACACCCCCGACACACCGCGGGTGGCGCACCGACGCCAGATCCTGTGTAGGGTCGAACTGATGTGTGGAGCCGCCGGGGAGGTGCGTCTCGATGGCCGGACACCGGATATTTCAGCGGTGTCGGCCATGGCAGACGCGATGGCACCCAGGGGTCCGGACGCGGCCGGTGTTTGGTCGCAAGGCCGGGTCGCACTGGGTCACCGCCGCCTGAAAATCATTGACCTGACCGAAGCGGGCGCCCAGCCCATGGTTGATCCCGAACTGGGATTGACCGTTTGCTGGAACGGCTGCATCTACAACTACCAGGAGCTGCGCCGGGAACTGTCCGGGCACGGCTACCGCTTCTTCTCGCACAGCGACACCGAGGTGTTGCTCAAGGCCTATCACCACTGGGGCGACCGGTTCGTCGAGCACCTGATGGGCATGTTCGCGTTCGCGATCGTCGAGCGGGACACCGGCCGGGTGCTGCTGGGCCGGGACCGGCTGGGCATCAAGCCGCTGTACATCACCGAGGACAACCATCGGATCCGGTTCGCCTCGTCCCTGCCCGCGCTGCTGGCCGGCGGCGGGGTCGACACCCGGATCGACCCGATCGCGCTGCACCACTACCTCACGTTCCATTCGGTGGTGCCGCCCCCGTTGACCATCCTGCAGGGCATCAAGAAGGTGCCGCCCGCTTCCGTCGTCGCGATCGAACCCGACGGCAGCCGGCACACCACGGTCTACTGGTCGCCGGACTTCAGCCGGCACGCCGACCGGGCCGACTGGTCGGAAAAGGATTGGGAGGACGCGGTACTGGAGTCACTGCGGCGCGCTGTCGAGCGACGTCTGGTGGCCGACGTGCCCGTCGGGTGCCTGCTGTCCGGCGGCGTCGACTCTTCCCTGATCGTCGGCCTGCTCGCCGAGGCCGGCCAACACGGTCTGTCCACCTTCTCGATCGGCTTCGAGTCCGTGGGCGGCGTGGCCGGTGACGAGTTCAAGTACTCCGACATCATCGCCGAGCATTTCGAAACCGATCATCACCAGATCCGGATCGATACCGCCCGCATGCTGCCCGCCCTCGACGGAGCGATCGGCGCGATGAGCGAACCGATGGTCAGCCATGACTGCGTAGCCTTCTACCTGCTCAGCCAGGAAGTAGCCAAGCACGTCAAAGTGGTGCAGTCCGGACAGGGCGCCGACGAGGTCTTCGCCGGATACCACTGGTACCCGCCGATGGCCGAACCGGGCGCGGCCAGCCTGGACGGTTCGGTGGCCAGCTACCGCGGCGCGTTCTTCGACCGGGACAGCACCGGAGTGGGCGCACTCATCAGCGACGGATACCGGGCCGACGGTGACCCCAGCGGGGTCTTCGTGACCGATCACTTCGCTGCGGCGGGCGCCGAGACCGGTGTGGACCGGGCGTTGCGGCTCGATACCACCGTGATGCTGGTCGACGATCCGGTCAAGCGCGTGGACAACATGACCATGGCGTGGGGCCTGGAAGGCCGCGTGCCGTTCCTCGACCACGAGCTTGTAGAGTTGGCCGCCACCTGCCCACCGGGCCTGAAGACCGCGTACGGCGGCAAGGGTGTGCTCAAACAGGCTGCGCGCCGGGTGATTCCGGCAGCGGTGATCGATCGCCCCAAAGGGTATTTCCCGGTCCCGGCGCTGACCCACCTCGAGGGGCCGTACCTGGACATGGTCCGCGATGCGCTCTATGCGCCGGAGGCCAAGGAGCGCGGCCTGTTCCGTCCCGAGGCCGTCGACCGGCTGTTGGCCGACCCGAACGGCAGGCTGACTCCTCTGCGTGGCAACGAGTTATGGCAGATCGCGCTGCTCGAGTTGTGGCTGCAGCGCCACGGTGTGACGGGAGCCGCGGCATGACCGCCACCGACCATGACGCGTCGGCCCCGGCAATGGAGCCCGACCACACCGAGGCGATCACGCTCGGCCTGCACGATGCCTCACCGCAGCACCTCGTCGACGCCATGGCCGACGATGTGGTACTCGAATTAGGCTGGGGTCGACTGATTTTCGGGCAGACGTTCGCCGACCCCGAGACTCTGGCCGAGGTGCTGCAGCGGGAAGGCCCGGGCCGCCGCGACATCTGCATCTACGCCCGCGAATCGCACGTGCTGATCGCCCGCTCCCCTGCGGAACTGTTCATCGACCCGAGCCACACCTACCGGTTGCGGTTCACCGACGAACTCACCGCCGCCCAGCCCGTCGGGTTCACCGTGCGTACCTTGCAGACGCCGAACGACGCCGACGCGATGAACCGGGTGTACGTGCGGTGCGGGATGGTCCCCGCACCCGTCGACGTCATCTGGCACAACCACACCCTCACCCCTGCCGTGGTCTATCTGGTCGCGGTGCGCGACGACGACGGCACTGTGGTGGGCACCGTCACCGGCGTCGACCACAAGCGGTTGTTCGCCGACCCCGAGGACGGGTCGAGCCTGTGGAGCCTGGCTGTGGATCCGGCGGCCGGACTCCCCGGCGTCGGCGATGCGCTCACCAGGACCCTGGCCGGGATCTTCCGTGAGCGGGGCCGGGCCTACCTGGATCTCTCTGTGGCCCACGACAACTCCGCCGCGATCGCGCTCTACGAGAAACTGGGCTTCCACCGGGTCCCGGTGCTGGCCGTCAAGCGTAAGAACGCGATCAACGAGCCGTTGTTCACCCATCCGCCGGAGACCGTCGACGATCTGAATCCCTATGCCCGCATCATCGCCGACGAAGCCATGCGTCGGGGTATCCGCGTCGAGGTGCTCGATGCGGGTGCCGGAGAGATGCGGCTGTCGCACGGCGGCCGCAGCGTCATCACCCGGGAGTCGCTCTCGGAGTTCACTTCTGCGGTGGCCATGGCCCGATGCGACGACAAGCGCCAGACCCGACGCATCGTCTCCGACGCCGGCATCACGGTGCCCAAGGGCCGCCTGGCCACTTTCGACGCCGAAGATCACGAGTTCCTGGCCGAGGTCGGCGATGTGGTGGTCAAACCCACCCGCGGCGAGCAGGGCAAGGGCATCACTGTGGGGGTCGATGGAGGCGACGAGCTGGACGCGGCGCTGCACCGGGCCCGCGAGCAATATCCGGAGGTGCTGATCGAGCAGCGCGCCGCCGGCGACGATCTTCGCCTGGTCGTGATCGACGGCAAGGTGGTGGCCGCCGCGATTCGCCGGCCCGCCGAGATCGTCGGCACCGGCAAGCACACCATCGGCGAGCTGATCGAGACGCAGTCGCGGCGCCGCGCCGCCGCCACCGGTGGGGAATCGCGCATCCCGATCGACGACGTCACCAAGGGCACGGTCGCCGAGGCCGGATGGTCGTTCGACGATGTGCTGCCCGAGGGCGAGCGGCTGCGGGTGCGACGGACCGCGAACCTGCACCAGGGCGGGACGATCCACGACGTCACCGCGGAGGTGAACCCGGAACTGTGCCGGGTCGCAGTGGCAGCGGCCGAGGCGCTCGGCATACCGGTGACGGGAATCGACCTTCTGGTGCCCGACGTGACGGGCCGTGAGTACGTCTTCATCGAAGCCAACGAACGCCCAGGCCTGGCCAATCATGAGCCGCAGCCCACGGCCGCGGCGTTTGTGGATTTCCTGTTCCCGCAGCAGCCGGGGTTGCCACAAGCCTGGAAGCCTTCGGAGGCGGCTGACTGAGCGCCCGCGCGAAGCCAGGCCGCCGAATTTGCACTTACGTCGTCACTCCAGCGTGACACTCGAGGTCGACCGCCACTCCAGCGTGACAAACCACGAGCACGCCGCAGCCCAACACCGCCGACCGCCACTCCAGCGTGACACTCGAGGTCGACCGCCACTCCAGCGTGACAATCAAGAGCAGGCTGCGACCCGTCACCAACTGCTGGTGCGCAGCACGATCTCGGCCGCCAGTTGCGCGGTCGAATCACCGGCACTGCGCCGGCCCGGCATCTCCACCAAGCGGAAGTCACCGTAGACGTAGCGCTGGCTGGCCTTGGCCACTGCGCGGGCAGCAGGGGTGCTGACCAGCACGGTGGTATTCATCTCCACCGGGGGGCATTCGTCGTCGCGGATCACACCGGTGGCGTCGGCGACACGTGGGTGGCCGCGGTCCACGACCACCAGGCCGATGAACTTGTCCAGCCGGGTGGCGGCCAGCTCCCAGGCGAGTTCTCCCCCGAGTCGGTCGCCCACCAGCAACGCCCATTTGATGTTGAGCGAATCGAGAATGCCGACCACGGACTTGGCGGTCAAGCGTGGATCGGGACCGATGATCACCGTGCGCAGTGACGCGGTGTGCAACCGTCGGCAGATCGGCTCATAAGCGGCTGGACCGTGATGGCCCGCGCTCAGCACCACCACGGTGGAACCCTGCTCAGGTCCCGAGACGTCGACGGGCGTGGTGAATCCGTCGATCGTCGCGACGGTGGTAAGCATTCGGACAAACTACCGTCCAGTAGCGACGTGCGGGCCGGAATCAATATTGTCCTGACGTCGGCGTCAGCGTGCATCCAGGCGGTGGGCCTGGATACCGAAAACGTCCAGAAATGTCTGCGGCAATGCACCTTTGGCGACGATAGAAGGATTCTGGGCCGGGAACGCGATGCCGAGAACCGCCCAGTTGCCGACGTTCTCGAAGGCGAAGAAGATGCTCTGTTCCTCACCGCCCAGCCGCATGGTCTGTTGATAGGCCAACGCCGACGCACGCGGCGCAGCGACCTTGGTGGTGGTCATCGGGATGCCCTTGTCCGCCGGATCGAAGTAGGTGGAGAACTGTGCGCACCGTTCTGCGGTGGCGGCCAGCCGGTCGAGCGGCAGCGGCGAGGTCATCACCGTCAGCACCATGCGCGCGCCGTCGTAGGCGGCGATGATCTGCGCGGCACTGCCCGGGCCCCGCTCGGCGGTTTCGGCGATCACCCGGGTCAGGCCGTCACTGCATCCGGCCGGGTTGGACAGCATCGGTGGCGGTCCACCGGATCCGCCAGGACCGCCGCCGTCGTCGATCACGCGATCGAACTGCACACCGGGCGGGAAGTCGGCGGGCGTCAGCAACACTTTCTCAAGGGTGGCTCCAGGCCAGGTGGCAGATCCGGCGACCACGGTCGAGCAACCGGACACCGTCATCACGGCGACCAGCCCCACCAAAGCTGCCACCCACCGATGGCACCGGATCATCTGCCCAGGTTACCGAGGTACATCAGCGAGCGCAGTGCTCATGGTGGGCCGCGGCGGCGGCCCCTGCGACACCAGGTCCATCACGGCATCGACGTCGAGATGTGCGGCCAGCAGGTCGGCCATCAGATCCAACTGGGCGTCGCGCCGACCCCGGACGTCGATGTCGTCGGCAACCACGAACCCGTCGCGACCTGCACCCGCGGCGACGTCGGTGAGCCAGGCCCGGCGCAGGTGGTCGTTGTCGAGCAGACCGTGCCAGTGGGTGCCGTACACCGAGCCGCAACGCAGCCCGATTCCCAGCCAGTCATCGGCTGCGCTGCGGGTCACCTGCCCGTGATGGATCTCGTAGCCCCACAACGGTTCTTCCCAGTGCCGCAGGGTTTTGTGGAGAGCGAATTCGATGTCGGCGTCGATCAGTCCGAGCCCCTCGACGGATTCCGAGGCCGCGGACTCGACGCCGTCGTCGATACGGCGGCACAGCATCTGGAACCCGCCGCACACCCCGAGCACGGGCCGGCCCTGGACCGCGTGTTCGAGGACGGCCTCGGCCAGGCCGCGTTGCCGTAGCCAGGCCAGGTCGCTGACGGTGGCTTTGCTTCCGGGAATCACGACGAGGTCGACACCGGCGAGGTCTGCGGCGTCGGCGACCCAGCGCACCGCTACACCGGGCTCGCAGGCCAGTGCCTCGATGTCGGTGGAGTTGGAGATGCGCGGCAGCCTGATCGCGGCGACAGTGAGTGTCTGCGCCCCGCGGGGCGGCTGCGGTGTGCCCACCATGCCGCCGGGCCGGACCGACACCGAATCCTCGGTGTCGAGCCAGATCCCGTCGTCGAACGGGATCACGCCGTAGGTGGGCCGCCCGGTCAGCTCCAGCAGCTGCCGCAGGCCGGGTTCGAGGAGGGCTGGGTCACCACGGAATTTGTTGACGACGAATCCCGCGATGAGCGCCTGGTCCTCAGGGTCCAGGACCGCCACGGTGCCGTGCAGGTGGGCCAGTAGACCGCCGCGGTCGATGTCGCCCACGACGATGACAGGCAGATCTGCCGCACGGGCCAGCCCCATGTTGGCGAGGTCGGTGGCACGCAGGTTGATCTCGGCCGGAGAGCCGGCCCCTTCACAGATCACCACGTCGAATTCGGATCTCAGTGAGGCCAATTCGTCGGCGACGACAGCGGCGAGCCGCTCCCGGTGGGTGAAGTAATCGCCGGCGGCCACCGTTCCGGCCACCTGGCCACGAATCACCAACTGTGACGTGCGGTCCCCGCCAGGCTTGAGCAGGATGGGGTTGAACCTGGTGCTGGGCGCCAGCCCGGCGGCCCGGGCCTGCATGGCCTGGGCGCGGCCGATCTCGCCGCCGTCGACTGTGACCGCCGAGTTGTTGGACATGTTCTGCGCCTTGAACGGCGCCACAGACAGGCCCTTGCGCGCCAACAACCGGCACAGCCCCGCCACGACCATCGACTTGCCGGCGTCGGAGGTGGTGCCGGCGACCAGCAACGCGCCGCTCACGGTACCTGCGTCACGGCAGGGTGAGGATCTCGGCGCCGTCTTCGGTGACCACCAGGGTGTGCTCGAACTGAGCGGTCCACTTGCCGTCCTTGGTCACCACGGTCCAGTCGTCGTCCCAGATCTCGTAGTCGAGCGATCCGAGGTTGATCATCGGCTCGATGGTGAAGGTCATGCCCGGTTCCAGCACGGTCTCCACGGCCGGCTGATCGTAGTGCAGCACCACCAACCCGTTGTGGAAGGTGGTGCCGATGCCGTGCCCGGTGAAATCACGAACCACGTTGTAACCGAATCGGTTTGCGTAGGCTTCGATCACCCTGCCGACGATCGACAAGGCACGCCCTGGCTTGACCGCCTTGATGGCGCGCATGGTCGCCTCGTGAGTGCGCTCGACGAGCAGCCGGTGCTCCTCGGAGACATCACCGGCCAGGAAGGTGGCGTTGGTGTCACCGTGCACGCCGTCGATGTAGGCGGTGACGTCGATGTTGACGATGTCACCGTCCTCGATCACGGTCGAATCCGGAATCCCGTGGCAGATCACCTCATTGAGCGAGGTGCAGCAGGATTTGGGAAATGCCTTGTAGCCCAATGTCGATGGGTAGGCACCGTGGTCGATCATGTATTCGTGGGCGATGCGGTCCAACTCGTCGGTGGTGACGCCGGGCGCCACGGCCTTGCCGGCCTCGGCCAGCGCCGCCGCCGCGATCTGGCCCGCGACGCGCATCTTCTCGATCACCTCGGGCGTTTGCACCCAGGGTTCGCTGCCCTCCTGCACGGTGGACTTCCACGCATATTCCGGCCGCGGGATCGACTTCGGAACCGGCAGGGTCGGTGACTGCACGCCGGGGCGCAGGGCGGTACGAACTGGCATGTGGACAGCTTAATCGTCAGTTCAGCGACAACGCCTCCAGCGTTGTGCGGCGTCGAGCTGCCGCCCACCGAGGCGTTGCGGCAACCCTCGCGAGAGCGGCCCTCTCGTTAACCGGTAATGGTGTTACCGTACGAGGATGACTGAGGCACGGCGATGACCGAAACCGTTCATGTGCTGGAACTACTGGAGTACCGCGAGGTCGAGTCGAGCGCCGACGGGCTGGTACTCGAAATGGACAACCGGCCCGACCTCGCCAACGTCCGCGGCGCCCTGCAGGGCGGGTTGGTGGCCACTCTGATCGACATCGCGGCAGGGATGCTGGCCGGCAATGCCAGCGGGGTCGGCTACGACGTGACGACCGCCGACCTCAACATCCACTTCCTCGCGCCGATCATGGGCACGGCTCGCGCGGAGGCGAAGGTCGTACGGGCCGGGAAACGCCTCATCGTGACCTCGGTCGACGTCACCGACGTCACCCGTGGTCGGCTCGCTGCCCGCGCGACGCTGACGTTCGCGGTGCTCGAACCCCGCTGAGATCAGGACCGGCGCAACGTCAGCTTCCAGTTGCGCCGCGGCCCACGGATATCGACCGAACCGCACACCACCTTGCCGGTCAGGATGATGTGCGGGGAACCCTCGGCCGGCGCGTCGCGACGGTGATCGTCGGCGCTGCCCACGATCACCTCGACGTCGTCGATCGAGGCGCTCGCACCGTCGGGCAACCGGATCTCCACCGACCCGAATTTCATGTCCAGCTCGATGACCACCATCGGCCCGGCGAACCGGGCCCGGGTCAGATCCAGCTCCACCGAACCCATCCGGCGTACCAGGGCCAGCCGGGTCGGAACGGTCCATTCACCCTGGCGTTTCAGCGAGCCGAGCACACCGCGCAACTCGACGCGGTCGGTGGCGGTGGTCACGATGGCTCCGGGCCCGGGCAGATCCCCCACCAACGCATCGAGGTCCGAATGCAAACGGGCGTGCGACACCATCGCCGAGCGCTCCTCGAACTCGGCGATGTCGATCAGTCCGAGTGCCACGGCATTGTGCAGCCGCCGCAGCGTGCCATTGCGGTCCGCATCGGAGACCCGTAGGTCCACAGATTGTTCATTGATCCCTGTCATGGCAGGTTCAACGGTACCGCCGTTCAGGCCAGGTAGTCGGGGGGAAGGCTGTCGAACATGGTCTTGCACATCCGCACCGCGTACTCCGAGCTGCCGCCGCCGACGATCAGCGCCGCGAACGCCATGTCCCCGCGGTAACCGGCGAACCAGGAGTGCGAGCCACCCATGAACTCGGCCTCCCCGGTCTTGCCGCGCACGTCGCCGAGCCCGTTGAGATCCTTGGCCGTGCCGTTGGTCACCACCAACCGCATCATCGGTCGCAGTCCGTCCACCATCTTCGGGCTGATCGGGGCCCCCGCGCGGTCGACCATGGTCTGGCGACCCTCGATGAGTTGCGGCACCGGAGTCCGGCCCGCCGCCACGGTCGCGGCCGCCAGCGCCATGCCGAACGGGCTGACGAGCACCTTGCCCTGACCGAAGCCGTCCTCGGTGCGCTCGGCCAGGTCGACTGTGGGCGGCACCGAACCGGTCAACGTGTTGATGCCGTCCACCTGGTAGTCGGTACCGATGCCGTAGCGCGCAGCGGCCTGGGTGAGACCGCGTGGAGGCATCCGGCTGGCGAGCTCACCGAAGGTGGTGTTGCACGAATTGGCGAATGCGCGTGACATCGGCACGGTGCCGAGATCGAATGCGTCGTAGTTGGTGACGGTCCGGTGCCCGATGTCGAGCGTGCCGGGGCACCCCAAAAGAGTGTTGGGCGTTGCCATGTCGCGCTCGATGGCCGCGCCCGCGGTGACCATCTTGAAGGTCGAACCGGGCGGGAACTGCCCCATGGTGGCGAGCGGTCCGACGGCGTCGGCGGCCCCGTTCTGCGCGACGGCCAGGATCTCGCCGGTGGACGGTTTGATCGCGACGATCATCGCCTGCTTGCCGGTGGTGTTGACCGCGTTCTGCGCGGCGTCCTGCACAGAGCGGTCCAAGCTGATGGTGATCGACGGTGCCGGATCACCGGCCACCTCGTTGAGCACGTCGACATCGACGCCGTTCTGATTGACCGTGACCACCCGCCAGCCCGGCTGACCGTCGAGCTGGTCGGCCACCGATCTCTTGACCTCGTTGACGATCGCCGGGGCGAAAGTTTCATCGGTGGGCAACATTTCGGGCTGCGGCGTGACGACGACGCCGGGTAGCCGGCCGATGGCAGGTGCGATCCGGTCGTTGTCGGATTGCCTCAGCGTGATCAGGCTCATCGGCTGCGCGGACGCGCTCGCCTGTTCGGCGAGTCGCTGGGGGTCTCCCAAGGCGGGGTCGAATCCCCGCAGGGCGTCGGCGACCGCGCGGGAGGTCGGCATCAGCGCGGCACCGGCCGCCCTCGCGTCGAGTGCGTAGGCATAGATGTAGCCGGGTACCAGCACATCGGTACCGCCACGCTCGTTGACCGATGCCCGTCGCGGCGCGTCGGCCCGCAGGGCAAAGGTCTGGTGCTCACCCAGCCTGGGGTGCAGTCCGGTGGCGCTCCAGCGCACCTCCCACCGACCCTCGTCCCGGATCATGTTGAGCTGCCCGTCGTACGTCCAGGTGCGGTTCTTCGGCAGGTGCCAGGTGTAGCGGTAGGTGACGCTGCCGGTGTCCCCGGCGTACTTCGAACCCAGGATCTGCGCGTCGAGTCCGGTGGCCTGCAAACCGTTCCACGCTTCACCAAGAGCGGTCTTGGCATCGTCGGGCCGGTCGGCCAGCGCCGCCGCTGCCGCGGTGTCACCAGTGGCCAGTGCCGCGAAGAACTGTTCGGCGGCAGGCTCCGGCCCGTCGGGCCGTGGGGTGCAGGCACTGAGCGCCGTCGCCCCGAGGACCGCGATGACCGTGAACAGGCCCGCGGTCCGTGTGACTGATGATGTTTGAGTTGCCATTGAGGCTGATGTTAGAAACGTGGAGGCCGGAATCGTCGGAGGCGCACCGATACCGAACCGAGACTGTGGCGAGACCGACGAGTTGCCCGCTTCACACGTCCAGGGCACTCAACAGGATCTCGAGGCCGCGCCGGAACTCCTCATCGGGCCCGATGCCTGCGGCGACCGCCGCAGTCTCCGACAACAACGGATATTCGCCCGCCGGCAAGCCCGCCAGCGCCTGAGTACCTGGCCCGGCCAGACTTCCCAGTATCTCGATCTCGAGCGCTCCGAAGATGTAGGCGAGCAGGGCGCGGAACGCGTAGACCCGTCGCTTGCCGTCATATCCGGCGGTCGTGAGCACGCCGAGCACCGACTCACCCCAGCGCAGTGACGCCGGCGAGCGGTGTCGGTGCGTGAGCATCAGCGGCGCCACGGCCGGATGCCGCGCGGTCGCCGTACGTACCCGCTCGGCGAGTTCGACGAGTTGGTGTCGCGCGGATCCCCGAGGCGATGCGAGATCGACTCCGTCGAGCACGAGGTCCACCACCATCGCTTCGAGCTCGTCCCGATCGGCAACGTACCGATACAGAGACATGGTGCCCATGCCCAACTGACGAGCGACAGCTCGCATCGACAGCCCCGCCAGCCCGTCGGTGTCGACGACCTCAAGCGCAGCTGCGGCAACCTGACGTTGGGTGAGTGAACGTGGGCGCGGCATGACGATTGACAGCGTACACCGTACTCCTATACCGTCCAATCATAGGCGTACAGTGCACGCTAACCAGGAGGATCCGTGACCACACCCGTCTCGCCCAAGGTGCCAAGGACCATCGGTCGATACCAATTCCGCAGTGTCACAGGCGAACACATCCCGGTACCCGACCCGAGCGATCTGGTCCACCTGCAGTTCAGGCGCTTCGCCGGTTGCCCGATCTGCAATCTGCACCTGCAGTCCTTCGTCGCCCGGCATGCCGAGATCCACGCCGCGGGCATCCGCGAAGTGGTCTTCTTCCACTCCCCTGCCGCCGAATTGGCCGAGCACACAGCGGATCTGCCGTTTGCGACCGTTGCCGACCCGGACAAGGACATCTACCGACAGTTCGGTGTGGAGTCCAGCGCCCGCGCCCTGCTCGATCCCCGCAGTTGGCCGGCGATCATCCGGGGCAGTGCCCTGACACTGCGCGGACGATTCCGCGCACCGGCCGGCAGGCAGGCCGGTGGACGGCTCGGGCTACCAGCAGATTTCCTGATCGCACCCGACGGCGTGGTGCTCGCGGCCAAATACGGCGCTCATGCCGACGATCAATGGTCGGTCGACGAGCTGCTGGCGCGGGCCGCCGCCGGACGGCGGTGACACCGGGACCCGACGCGCTCAGTCCAGCAGGATGGTGGCGAACGTACCGACCTGCTCGAATCCGATGCGCGCGTATGTCGCCCGAGCCACCGTGTTGTAGCTGTTGACGTACAAGCTTGCGATACGGCCGGAGGCCACCACGGCGGATGCCAGCGCCGCTGTCCCGGACGTACCGAGCCCATGGCCGCGCCACTCCGGATGCACCCACACCCCCTGGATCTGGCCGACCGTGGGCGACTGCGACCCGACCTCGGCCTTGAACACCACCTCGCCGCGCTCGAACCGGGCCCACGCCCGTCCCGCGGCGATCAGGCTGGCGATGCGGCGACGGTAACCACGACCGCCGTCACCCAACCGCGGGTCGACCCCGACCTCGCCGATGAACATGTCGATGGCCGCCACCAGGTAGGTGTCGAGTTCCTCCATTCGCACCGGGCGGACCGCCGGGTCGATCGCGCAAAGCGGCATCGAGCTCAACGCCATCAGCGGCTGCTGCTCGCGGACGTCACGGGCGGAACCCCACACCGATTCCAGCCGGCGCCACATCGGCATCACCAGCTCGGCGCGGCCCACCACCGAGGAGCAGCGCCGCGCGGTGCTCATCGCCTTGTCCGAGAACGCCTTGAGATCCTCGGCGTCCCCGCGTAGCGGGATCAGATTGGGCCCGGCGTAACACAACGACTCGGTGACGCCGCGACGCGTCCACAGCTCCCCGCCGATCGCGCCGTGCTCGACGCCGAACTCGGCGACGCGCGCGGCCACCATGCACGACCCCACCGGGTCCTCGTCGAACACCTGCAGGCAGGGGGTGGCGTCACGCACCACGGAAACTCGTCGCTCGTCGACGAGTCGGAACAGCGGCGGAGCCGACATTGGCGATTTCCTCTGCTCAAGCCAAGGCTGGGTGACCCCGCTCACAGGGTCGCTATCAGCTTACGGTCACCACTGGCGAACCGCTGGCATCATCTGAACCCGCGGATTCCGCCAGCCGCATCGCCTCTTCGATAAGTGTCTCGACGATCTGTGCCTCGGGCACGGTCTTGATGACCTCACCCTTGACGAAGATCTGGCCCTTGCCGTTACCGGAGGCAACGCCCAGATCGGCCTCGCGGGCCTCACCCGGACCGTTGACCACACAGCCCATCACCGCGACCCGCAACGGAACATCGAGGCCGTCCAGGCCTGCGCTCACCGCGTTGGCCAGCGTGTACACGTCGACCTGGGCGCGCCCGCAGGACGGGCAGGACACGATCTCCAGACCACGCGGTCGCAGGTTGAGCGACTCCAGGATCTGATTGCCGACCTTGACCTCTTCGGCGGGCGGCGCAGAAAGGGACACCCGGATGGTGTCGCCGATGCCCTCCGAGAGCAGCGCGCCGAACGCCACCGCGGACTTGATCGTGCCCTGGAACGCCGGGCCGGCCTCGGTGACACCGAGGTGCAGCGGGTAGTCGCACTGGGCGGCAAGTTGGCGGTACGCCTCGACCATGATCACGGGGTCGTTGTGCTTGACGCTGATCTTGATGTCGCCATAGCCGTGCTCCTCGAACAGCGACGCCTCCCACAGCGCGGATTCGACCAGCGCCTCTGGGGTGGCCTTGCCGTACTTCTGCAGCAACCGTGGGTCCAGCGAGCCGGCGTTGACGCCGATCCGGATCGGGATGCCCGCTTCACCGGCGGCCTTGGCCACCTCTTTGACCCGGCCGTCGAACTCCTTGATGTTGCCGGGGTTGACGCGCACGGCGGCACAGCCGGCGTCGATCGCGGCGAAGATGTACTTGGGCTGGAAGTGGATGTCGGCGATCACCGGGATCTGGCTGTGCCGGGCGATCTCGGCGAGCGCGTCGGCGTCCTCCTGCCGGGGGCAGGCCACCCGCACGATGTCGCAACCCGACGCGGTCAGCTCGGCGATCTGCTGCAGCGTCGAGTTGACGTCGTGCGTCTTGGTGGTGCACATGGACTGCACGGCGATCGGGTGCTCGCTGCCGATGCCGACACCGCCCACGTCGAGCTGACGGGTTTTGCGGCGCGGCGCCAGGGTCGGTGCCGGGGGTGCGGGCATTCCCAAACCGATGGACGTCATGAGATGAGATCTCCTAGTCGAAGATGCTGAGCGGGTTGACCAGGTCGGCGGTCACGGTCAACAGCATGTAGCTGACCACCACCAGCAACACCACGTAGGTGGCGGGCATGAGTTTGAGGTAGTTGACCGGGGCTGCGGCGACTTTGCCGCGGGCGGCACGGAACATATTGCGGATCTTCTCGTACGTCGCGACCGCGATGTGGCCGCCGTCGAACGGTAGCAGCGGCACCAGATTGACGGCCCCGAGCACAAAGTTCAACTGCGCCAGGAAGAACCAGAACGCCACCCACAGCCCGGCCTCGACAGTCTCGCCGCCGATGATGCTCGCGCCGACGACACTGATCGGGGTTTCCTTGTCGCGCTCGCCGCCGCCGATCGCGTGCACCAGCGCACCGATCTTGGTCGGGATCTTGGCCAGCGACTTACCGAGCTCGACCGCGAGGTCGCCGGTGAACGAGAACGTGGCGGGCACCGCGGTGATCGCGTTGTACTGCGTCGGCGGCTCACCCCGGGCCTCGCTGACGCCGATGGCGCCGACGGTGGTGGCCTCCTTGGCCTCCGTGCTGGTGAACCGCTTGGTCTGGGTCACGTCGACGACGGTCGTGATGGTCTGACCGTCGCGCTTGAGTTCGATCGACACCGGACCGTTGAGCTTGCGGATCTCGGTGGCCATCTGCTTGAAGTCCGAGACGGGAGTGTCGCCGACCTTGACGATCTCGTCGCCGGCCTGGATACCGGCCAACGCGGCGGGACCGGGCCCGGTGCACTCACCCATCTTGTCGAGGCTCAGTTGTGCTGCCACACAACCGGTTTCGCCGACCTTCGCAGTAGTGGGCTGATTGATGTTGGGCAGGCCCCACATGATCGCGACCGCATAGAGGAGCACGAACCCGATGATGAAGTTCATCGCGGGCCCGGCGAACAACACCGCGACGCGCTTCCACACCTTCTGCTTGTACATCGCATATGGCCGGTCTTCGGGTGCGATCTCGTCGACCGACGTCATACCGGCGATGTCGCAGAACCCACCCAGCGGGATGGCTTTGATGCCGTACTCGGTCTCCCCCAACCGGTTGGGCCGCCGCGTCGACCACAGCGTCGGGCCGAAGCCCACGAAGTAGCGTCGCACCTTCATGCCGGTGGCGCGCGCCACCCACATGTGCCCGCATTCGTGCAGGGCCACCGATACCAGGATGGCCAGCGCGAACAGCGCGATGCCGATAACGAACATCATTTGGTGACGAGCCCTTTTCTGACGGATTTCTGCTCGACGGTGCGCCGGGCCAGATCCCTGGCCCACCGCTGCGCGTCGAGTACTTCTTCCACGGTAGCGGGTTCGGCAGCCCACTGGTCGGCAGCGTGCAACACGTCACCGACGGTGTCGACGATCGCCGGGAACGAGATCCGATCGGAAAGGAACGCTTCTGCCGCTTCTTCGTTGGCCGCGTTGTAGACCGCGGTCAGGCAGCCGCCACGCGTTCCGGCCTGCCGGGCCAGATTCACGGCGGGGAACACCTCGTTGTCCAGCGGCAGGAATTCCCAGGTCGAGGCAGTGGTGAAGTCACAGGCCAGGGCCGCGCCGGCAACCCGTTCGGGCCAGCCCAGGGCCAGCGCGATCGGCAGTTTCATGTCCGGCGGGCTCGCCTGGGCCAGTGTCGAGCCGTCGGTGAAGGTGGCCATCGAGTGCACGATCGACTGCGGATGCACCACGACCTCGATGCGCTCGTAGTCGATGCCGAACAGGAGATGGGTTTCGATCAACTCCAGGCCCTTGTTGATCAGGGTCGCCGAGTTCAGCGTGTTCATCGGGCCCATGGACCAGGTCGGATGCTTGCCGGCCTGCTCCGGGGTGACCGATTCCAGGTCAGCGGCCGACCATCCGAGGAACGGACCGCCCGACGCGGTGAGCACGATCTTGGCGACCTCGTCGGCGGTGCCGCCCCGCAAGCACTGGGCCATCGCGGAGTGTTCGGAGTCCACCGGGACGATTTGCCCCGGTGCGGCCGCCTTGAGCACCAGGGGGCCACCCGCGACCAGTGACTCCTTGTTGGCCAGGGCCAGCCGCGCACCGGTGGCCAGGGCGGCCAGCGTCGGCGCCAGCCCCAGCGCCCCCACCAGCGCGTTGAGCACCACATCGGCTTCGGTGTTCTCGACCAGGCGGGTTGCCGCGTCAGGACCGGCATAGGTCACGTCGCCGACCTTCTCCGCGGCGGCCGCGTCGGCCACCGCGATGTTGGTGACGCCGGTCGCGGCGCGCTGGGCGGCGAGCAGGTCGGGGTTACCCCCACCGGCAGCCAGGCCGACGACCTCGAACCGGTCGGGATTGGCTGCGATGACGTCGAGCGCCTGCGTGCCGATGGATCCGGTGCTTCCGAGGATCAGCACGCGCTGCCGCGCCGGGGAATCGCTCACCAACCCATTGTGCCGCGCTGTGATGGGCGTTCCCTAATGCGCCGGCCAAAATTCGCTTGCGACCGCGCTTACCGTCAAGAGGCCCGTCGAACCTCTCCAGAAAATGAGCATGTCCGCCTTCTCAAGCCCGCTGTTCGCACCGGCCGTCGCCGCGTACTGGCAAACCTGCTTCGCCGGTGACGTGTTGTACCGCGACACGGACTTCACCGTCGTGACCAGGCCGGACCTCGACGTCGACTCCCCCGTCATGGTGCTCAAGACCGCCGACGGCCGGGTCAGCGCAGCCCTGACCCCCGATCTTGCCGACCGGGCGCGACTGGGTGGGCGGGCCAACCTGTCGGAAGCGGAGTTCCGCCGGGCCCTCACGGCCGCCGGCATCACCCTGAACGGCGCGGACTACGTGTTCTACTTCGGATCGGGGACACGCGAGTCGTTGACCGATGACTGCCCGGACGTGCGCCGGTTGACCGACCTCGACAGTGCGATTTTCGCGGAATTCGAGTCGGGCGCCTCGGCAGCTGACTTGGACGGCGCGTACGTGGAGCTCGACCACTGGGCGGTGTTCGGGGCGTTCGAGCAACCTCGGCTGGTGTGTGCGGCCAGCGCGTATCCGTGGGACGACGCGCCGCTCGCCGACCTCGGTGTACTGACCCTGTCGCCCTTCCGCGGAAACGGTCACGCGCGCACCGTGGTTCGCGCTCTGAGCCGCTATGTCTACGAGCAGGGCTACGAACCGCAGTACCGCTGTCAGCTCGACAGCTACCCGTCCGTGGCGCTCGCCAAGTCGCTGGGTTTGCAGCCGTTCGGCGAGTGGGAGGTCATCGCCGAGGACGGTCCGGTCGGGATCGAACCGACTCAGGGCTGACTCGCCTGCCGAGCCGACGGGTCGGCCGTGGCCTCGATCTTGAGCACCAGCCCGTCGCGGATGGTCAGCACCACGACCGCGAACAGCCGGTGCCGGTCGTAGGCCAGCAGCACCGGTTCGGCCGCGCACACCACCGTCGCCCCCGGCCCGAGGTAGCGGAGCAGGTTTGTCGCGACGTCATGGCGGCCGTGGTTGACCTGACGCAGGGCGGGGTCGGTGAGCACCGTGCCGACACCCCAGACGCTCGGGTCGAGCACCGAGGCCAGCGCCGCCACGTCGCCGTTGGCACACGCGGTGATGAACGCATCGGTGACCTGTCGGTGCTCGTCGGCGCTGACCTGATCCAGCGTCGGCGCGGCGCCGGTCACCTTCGTCCGGGCCCGACGCGCCAGCTGTCGGCACGTTCCGACCGGGCGGCCCACCGTGTCGGCGATGTCGTCGAACGGGACCCGGAAGATGTCGTGCAGTACGAATGCGACGCGCTCGCCGGGACTGAGCCGGGTCAGCACCGCCAGCAGCGCCGAGCCGACCTGGTCGTCGAGAGTGACGCGGTCTGCCGGGTCGGAGCCGACAGCCGCGGTCGTGGCCAGTGCCGCCGAGCCGTCGGGGCGTTCGAGCCGCGCCCGGGCCGATCGCAGGAGGTCCAGGGACAGCCGGCCCGCCACCACTGTCAACCAGGCGCGGACATCATCGAGATGCTCCTGGTCGGCGCCGGCCAGCCGCAGAAACGCTTCCTGCGCGACGTCCTCGGCGTCACCGATGTCGCCCAGCATGCGGTAGGCGAGGTTGACCAGATAGGGGTGGTGGTCACGCCACGCCGCCTCGAGACCGGCAGATCCGTTCATGTGTCTACGACGAATCCGCGGCCCGAAAAGTTACTCGTGGCCTTGATTCGTGGCCGCTGTAACTTTCTGGACGGCCGCCCCGTCCTTGATCGCATGAACACAATTCTCGTCACGGGCGCAACCGGCAACGTCGGCCGCCCGCTTGTCACCGAACTCGTCCGTGCCGGCGCCCGTGTGCGCGCCGTCACCCGCAATCCTGACGCCGCCGGGTTCCCGTCCGGTGTCGAGGCGGTGCGATCGGCCGCCGAAGGCATGGTCGGCGCCTCGGCGGTCTTCCTCAATTCCCGGGCACTGGGCCCGGATCTCGCCGCGACAGTCGAATTGGCCCGTACCGCCGGGGCGCAACGCCTGGTCGCGTTGTCTGCGATCAACGCCGATGACGACGACACCCGGCAACCGTCCCGGGTCCGCGGGGATCGCAACCGTGAAGTCGAGCAGCTGGTCGTGGCCTCCGGCCTGGAGTGGGTCAGCCTGCGCCCCACGGTGTTCGCGTCCAATTTCGCCGGCATGTGGTCGGCTCAGATCCGGGCCGGCGAGGTGGTGAGCGGACCGTACGCCGCCGCGTCCACCGCGGTGATCGTCGATGCCGACATATCCGCCGTCGCCGCTGTCGCTCTGATGACCGACGACCTTGTGGGACAGCGCATCCCGTTGACCGGACCACAGGCACTCACCAACACCGAACTGGTGGCAACGATCGGCCGCGTGCTGGACCGGCCGCTGCGCTATCACGAGGTGCCCACCGAGGTGGTACGGCAGCGGTTCGTCGATCTGGGCTTTCCGGCCGCATTCGCCGATGCCTACATGGGCCTGTTGGCCGACACGGTCGAAAGGCCCGCGCTGGTCACCCACGAGGTGGACAAGATTCTCGGTCGGCCGGCCACGACTTTTGCCGAGTGGGTGGCCGACCACCGCGAGCTTTTCGCCAATAGCTGAGGAGGACAAGACATGTCAGGACACGCGACCGAGCCACACCCACCGCGCTGGCTCAAGCCGATGAACAAGGTGATGATGGCGGTGCAGAGCCTCGGGATCCCGACCGGACCGGCGATGGTACTGACCGTCCCGGGCCGCAAGACGGGTAAACTCCGCAGCACGCCGATGACGCCGTTCGACCACGACGGCGGGCTCTACACCGTAGCGGGCTACCCCGGCTCGGACTGGGCGGCCAATGCGCGTGCCGCCCGTACCGGAACCCTGACCCGGGGCCGACGCTCCCGGACGGTCAGGATTGTCGAACTCACGCCGGACCAGTCACGTCCGGTGCTGCGAGCGTTCGCGGTCAAGGTTCCGGTCGGTGTCGGCTTCGCCAAGCGCAGCGGCCTGGTGATCGAGGGCACAGCCGACGAGTTCGAGGCACTGGCAGGACGTTTGACGGTGTTTCGGTTCGATCCGGCCTAACGCGCCCCGGACAACCCGCCTAAGAGGAGTGGCCCGCGGACACCGGACCGACGGCACGGCGGATCGAGATGTCTCCGGATCCGGTGCGGGCCTGGAGCCTGAATGTCTCGTCACCGTCGGCCGGCCCGTCCGAGGACTGCAACCCGTTGTCGACGGTGCCGGAGTGGGTCTTCAATTCGAGCCGCGCGGCGGTGCCCTCCGGAATGCCGACTTCGACCTCGCCGCTGCCGGTTTGCGCGCTCAGCGCACCGTTGACGGCTACGGCGACGGTGACAGAACCCGAGGCGGTTTGATGCCTGACGTGACCGTGCAGAGTTCCGACGGTGAGGCTGCCGCTGGCCGCCTGGAACTTCACATCGCCATCCACGCGAGCGATCTGCGCGTCGCCGGACGCGGTGGCGATCCGCGCGTTGCCCGTCAGGTCGCCGATGGTGATATCACCGGAGGCGCTGTCCGCCTTGAGGTTTCCCGCGACACTGGCCACGCGCATCGGGCCGCTCGCCGTGGCGAGACGGCAGTCCGAGTACCCACCCTCGGCGTCGATGTCGGCCGACGCGGAGGACAGATTCAGTCGGGAGCCGGTCGGCAGGGCGATGTCGACGCGGACCGCTCCCCCACGTCCCATCGACAGGACCTTCCTGCCTGCGGTCACCACGAGAGTGCCGTCGTGAAAATCGATCCGGGCCTGTTCGGCCGCGCGCACGTCGGAGGTGCGTTCGGGATCTCGCGGTTTGATGTCGACGACGGTGTCCTCGCGGCCGGTGGCTGCCAGGCGCACCGTGCCGGCAACGACTTCGACGACGGCCGTGATGGGTTCGGCGGTGTGGAACTTGGGCATCGGTTTCTCCTGTCGATCGGTCAGCGGACCCAGCCGCTGAAGGTCTTGTCGGTGCCGCGACTCGCTCGCCCGGTCCGACCGACGGCCGCCGCGGCCGAACGTACGAGCCAGGCATTCACGGACACACCGTCCCGCCGGGCGGCGGCCTCCACCCCGGCCCGCAGGCTCTCCGGGACTCGTAGCGACACACGCCAGGTGCCGCCGTCACCGTCGTCGGGGACGTCCATGACGGGTGGTGCGGAAGCGTCGGCCTCCGTGGGCTGGACCGTGAACTCGGGGTCACGCCCGTTGAGCCGGACATGGACGGATCCGGGGGCGAATTCGCGGGTGATCTGCTCGGCAGCCTCGGACAGCGCCTCCAGCAGAGCCAGGCGCAGCGCCGATTCCAGTGGCGCGGTCAGTCGGTGGGCCAATGCCTCGGCCTCTGGCCCTCCCGCCGCGGCGGCCACGCCGAGTTCGTGCCGGACGGTGTCGACATACGGCTGCAAATCCATGGTGTCATGGTGACATCATTTTGACGTCACAACAAGCATCATATTGATGCATGCCGCTGCGGCGCGCACTGAAGGGCCACCTGGACGCGACCGTATGCTCAGGCGGATGAACTCTGCCGAGGACGCCCGGACGGTCCCCGTCACAGCTCGGACCGAGTACCTGACCAGCCGGCACCGTGCGTCGGCCGTCGCATCGGGCGCCGCCCTGTTGGCGGGGATGGTCACGCTGGTCGCGCTCAGCTACGCCGAGGTGTCCGGACTTGTCACCGCCGTCGTCGTGGCCATGTTCATCGCCGCCGGACTGGCCGCTGTGGCCTTCGGGCGGCTGGAGAAGCCGGGCGCGGTGCTGATCACGGTCGATGACGACACCGTCTCTCTCGGCCATGAGTTCCACGGCATCGTCAGCTACCCGCTGTCATCACTGATCGCGGTGAGTCGAGCGGGACCAGCCGCTGACACCACGACCGACGGTCGGCTCTTGACCGTGCGGGGGCAGCAGTACCTGACGCTGACTTTCACCGCCGACGCCGGCAGCGAGGAATGGCGGGTGGCCGTCGTCGGCTCCGACCCCGCGGCCGCCGAGATCCTGCGCCGGTTGGAATCGAGATCGCCCGATTCCGAATCCGGTATCGAAGCGCCGGTTTCGAGTTCGCGGATCGCCGACGCCGGGACCGACGACGCGGCGCGGCGGTTGTGGGAGGAGGCCGCCCGGCGCCACAGCGACATCCTCGGCGCCTACGGCGCCTACGAACTCGACCCGGCGATGTTGTTGCGCTACCCCGCGATCACCGACGTCACCGTTGAACCGACGCAGACGTTCCATGTCGCTCTGGACGAGGCGCAAGCATTGCGCACCGAGGACTATCCGGGCAGCCGGGGACTGGCCGATGCCTACCAACAGGCGGTGGTGGCCCTGCGCCGCGCCTGGATCGCGTGCGAATCACACGGGAAGAAGGTCGGCACGTCCTATTTGGATGCGACCGATCGCGCTGAACTGGATACCGCACTCAAGCTCTACAACCACGCCACGTCAAGCACCACGCCTGCCGAACAGGCCACCTATTACGGCCGGGTCCGCGAAATCGTCACCAAACTCGCCGACCGTGGCGCCCTGCATCCACCCAGAGTCCAACTCGCGCAACTGGAGGGTGTCACGCGGCGGGCCATCGAGGCGGCCAAACCGCAGTGACACTCAAATGGCGCCGGGCGCAAGGAATTCACCGGTGACCGAGTAGGTCCCAGTCGCCGCATCCACGCCCGCGAGCTCGATCCGGATCGCCAACCGGTGCTGGTCGATCTCCCGGTCGGTCATCCAGATCTCGACAGCCTCCCGTTCGTAGGGTTCGAGGGCGCCACGTTGCATCGCTTGTGCGCGAACGGATTCGAACGCTTCCAGGCTGATGTCGTCGAAAGCGAACGTCTGCCTCCGCGAGTGGTGCGACTCAGCGCTGACCTCGGGCAGTTCGCCCGGCACGATGACGATCTGACCGGACCGGTCACCGGTGTCGAAATCCAGCAGCACCCCGCCGCTGCTCTGGAGTTGGCTCGCGTGCGCGGTCGGCGTGGCCCGGTGGGTGCCGCGGATCTCGAAGTTCGTCAGCACCCGGTCGGAGGTTGTAATCCCGGCCTGTGCCAACGCTTCTCGCGCCTTGTCGAACGACACCGCGAAATCCGCCGGATCGAAGATCTCGCCCACTGTGCCGTCCGGGAGGCCGTTGACGGTCTTGCCACCGAAGGAGCCGGTCAGCATCACCGGAGCGCCGGGCGCCGACCGTTTGATCTCCAGGTCGCCCCGCTGCCCCGCCGAGCTCGCACGTTGGACCATCTTGTCGGCGATCGCGTCCAGATCGGTCGACGCGATCTCGGCAGCCGTGAAAGTGCTGTCCTTGCGGAGCACCCGCTGTGACGGCGTGATGAACGCGTCGCCGCCGTTGTTGATGTAGACGATGGTCGCGTCACCGTTGGTCGGGTCGAGCACCGTGCCATAGTCCGACCCGCTGGCGGTGAGACGCAGATCGAGCAGATTGTTGGACGCCGCCGGACCGAACTGTTCGGCGATCGCGCGGATCATGCCGTCACGACGGGCGTTGAAGTTCATGCTCTTCGACTTGGTTTCGGTATCGGCCCGTGGCACAGGCGACGCCGGCCGACCGAACGAGATATGCCAGGCCTCGCCAACCCCGAACAGCACGGCGAACGTCACCAGCACGGTCACCACCGGATACATCACGTCGCGCGCGCCGCGGTGATCGCCGAAGCCCGGCGGACGGGAAACGTCGCGCGCGGGCAGTCGATCTGGCGGCAGCGTCGTGAGCGGATTTTCCGTCAGGGAGCGAAAGTTGCCACGTGACATCGACGCGATCCACCGCGCCTGATACACGGTGTCGTGCGGTGGGCTGATCGTCGCGCTCACCAGTGTCGGCTGCAGATCGTCGTCGGTGAGACTGCTGCGGGCGAGTGCGTCGACACGGACCGGCACCGCTTGCGGATGCGTCAGGTCCCCGAACACCTCAAGGTCGGATGCCCGCGAGAGCCGGGGTGCAATCGCAAGACCCGCGACGATGAGCGGAACTGAGACCAACACCGCCACCCACCAGGCGTTATAAGCGCCGAGCCCGATCCCGGCGGCGATGAGGACACCGGCAGCGCCGGCTTGGCCGACGCGCATCAGCGTGCGCTTCATGACCCTCCCTGTCCACACCGGTTTAGCGCGATCATAGTGGCGCCGACCGGGTAGCCCCGGTCAGCAGATCTTCGCGATGACCGTTTCCGCGAACTGCTCGATGGGACCCCGGAATCGGTCGACGCCGGTGGCGCCGTTGGGCATTGAGAGCCAGGGCGCACACATCACCGCGGTGATGCCGAGATCCTCGGCGCGCTTGTACAGATCCGGCGACGGCGGATCCAGCAGCGCCAGGATGATGTCGAACGGCTCGTCCTGCCGCCTGTGGTCACGGCGCAGTTCGGCCAACCGGGTGGTGTAGCGGGTGGCCTGCTCCAGCGTGTAGGCGTAGCCGATCCAGCCGTCGCACGATCGGGCCGCCCGCCGCAGCGCCGCCTCTGATTCACCGCCGCACAGGATCGGCACGGGGGCGGGCGGATGAGGTTCGATCATCAGCTCGGGAACCGAGTAGTAGCGCCCTTCGTACGACACCCAGCCGCCGCGCCAGATCTCGCGCAGCGCCGGAATCATCTCGTCGAGCCGCTTGCCGCGAGTGTCGAAATCCTGGCCCATGAGCTCGAACTCCTCACGCATCCAGCCGACCCCGACCCCGAGCGCCACCCGACCACCGGAGATCACCGCGGCCGTCGCCACCTGCTTGGCGACCTCGAGCAGCGGACGCGCGGGCGCCACGTATACGGCGTTGGAGAAACGCAACCGGCGGGTCAGCGCCGCCATTGCCCCGATCAGAACCCAGGAGTCCGGCCAGGCCGTCTCCGGTGCCCACGACGGCTTACCCGTCGACGAGTCCGGATACGGCGATGACAGCTCGCGCGGATAGATCATGTGATCCGAGCAGACCATGCCGTGATAGCCGGCCTCGTCGAGCAACGGCGCCACCGCCAGCGCGTCGGTGGTGTCCATGAATGCCGTACCGCTCCAGAACTGCATCTGCGCCCTTCCGTGTATTCCGGTGTGTTCATAGGCAGCATGGACACATGCCCACACTGCTCTGGTTCCGGCGAGACCTGCGGTGCCACGACCATCCCGCCCTGCTGGAGGCCGCACGAGAAGGCGGCGAGGTACTGGCCTGCTACGTGCTCGATCCGCGACTGGAGACATCCGCGGGTGCACGTCGCCTGCAGTATCTGTACCGAGCGTTGCGCAACCTCAACGACAACCTCGACGGAAAACTTCTGGTGACTCGTGGCCGACCAGAACAGCGGATTCCGGCGCTCGCCCGGGCCATCGGCGCCACCTCGGTGCACACCTCGCAGGACCACGCGCCGTTCGGCCGGCGTCGCGACGAGGCGGTCCGGGCGGCCCTCGGCGAAACCGACCTGTGTGCAACAGGATCGGGCTACCTGGTGTCGCCCGGCAGGATCACCAAATCGGATGGCACGCCATATCAGGTCTTCACGCCGTTCTTCCGCGCCTGGCGTCGGCACGGCTGGCGCATTCCTGCGGATTCCGGGCCCGATTGCGCGCGCTGGATCGACCCGGCCGACATCCCTGGCGACATCTCCGCACGCGTCGGAATACCTGCTGTCACAGGACAACTGATTTTCGAAGCAGGAGAGGACGCGGCGCGGTCGCAGTGGCGGGAATTCGTGGCGGAGGAATTGGCCGACTATCCGGCCCGGCGCGACCGCCCGGGCCTCGATGCCACCAGCCGGATGTCGGCGCACCTCAAGTTCGGCGCCATCCACCCACGCTCCATGGCCGTTGACCTCGACTCGAACGATGAGACCTACCTGCGCGAGCTGGCCTTCCGCGATTTCTATGCCGCCGTGCTGCACCACTGGCCCGACAGCGCGTGGCGAAACTGGAACCGCGACTTCGACGCGATCGAAGTGGACGACGGCGAGGCGGCCCAGCAGGCATTCGAGGCGTGGAAGGACGGCCGGACGGGCTTCCCGATCGTCGATGCCGGGATGCGCCAGCTCGCCTCGACCGGCTTCATGCACAACCGGGTGCGCATGATCGTGGCCTCGTTTCTCGTCAAGGACCTGCATCTGCCATGGCAATGGGGCGCGCGCTGGTTTCTGGACCAGTTGATCGACGGCGATCTGGCCAACAACCAGCACGGGTGGCAGTGGGCAGCCGGTTGCGGCACCGACGCCGCACCGTACTTCCGCGTTTTCAATCCGGACCTGCAGGGCGCGAAGTTCGACCCCGACGGCGACTACATCCGACGCTGGATACCGGAGTTGGCCGATGTCGCCGATGTGCACAAACTCGGCGCCGGACGACCGAGGTCGTATCCGGAACCGCTCGTCGACCACGCCGAGGAGCGCCAGGAGGCCCTGCGGAGGTACCGGCGCCTCGGTTGAACCCCCAGGGCCGGCGTACGACGCAGTGTCGTATGTCAGAATGTGCGGAAGCCAAGCCTGAAGCCAGTTCGATCCGGAGGAGCAACCGTGGCCAGCACCGAAGTGGAGCGCAACAACGGCGTCGACGTCGAGGAAGTGCCGTCCGCAGCGTGGGGCTGGTCGGATCTGAACATCAAGGTGATCCACCTCGGCGGCATCCTGTCCGCGATCTTCCTGCTGGTCATGATGCACGGCAACCACATCGGACATGTCGAGAACTGGTTCCTCATCACGTTCGCGGCGCTCATCTTCCTGGCCGTGATCCGCAACATCTGGCTGCGTCGCCGCGGCTGGATCCGCTAGCCGCACAGCGCGCCCGCCGGCCCTACAACCGGGCTGGCACATCGATCGCGGTATCCACCGGTCGCATCGGGCGAATCAGCCCCTCCTGGGCGAATGACGCCAGCAGCTCGCCATCCTCGGTATGCACCTGACCGCGAACATATGACATCCCCTGTCCGGCCGCGGTGCTCTCGTGGCCGTAGAGCAACCAGCCGTCCCACTCCACCGGCTCGTGGAAGCTGACCGATGTCGACATCAGGGCGGTCGACAGCGTCGAGTGCGCCTGCGCCGTGCCGATCCCGCGATGCGGCCGCATGGTGGTGGAGATTCCGAGTTGGCCCGTGAAATATGCCAGCAGCGCCTTGGCGAGTTCGTCCCGTTCAGGGATCGGGTCATAGCGCAGCCAGGCGTAGAGTTCCGGCGGCCCCACCTCCTCGGGACTGTTCACATCGACCACATCGACCAGGCGCAACTCATGACCGGCCATGGCCCGCCCGGCCGGGTGGGCGTCCTCGGGCGTCTCGACGTCGGGCCGCAACGCATGGTGACTGACGACGTCGCCCGCGGGCACATCGGCGATAACCGTAACGGTCGCGCACAACCGTGAATCCTGGGCGACGGCCACCACAGCCGTCGCCGTCGAACGGCCCTCGTGCACCACGGTCACCGCCAGCTCGACGGTGGAGTCGATCTCGACCGGCCGGGTAAAGACCGCATGGGCCGAACGAATTACCTTGTCGGGGAACCGCTTTGCCACTGCGACGATGGCCTGGCCCAACGCTTGCGTACCCTTGGCCACCTTCCTGCCGTCGGTGCCGGCCGGTCCGGTGACGCCGACGAACCGGTCCGGTCCGGCCTGCGTCACATCGAACACCTCGAGCAGACCGGCGACAGACGCCTGTCGGGACATCAACACACCGGCACCAGATCGGCCTCGAGCAGGCCCGCAGATCGTCCGTACCGGAACAGTGTCTCGACCTGCCCGGTCGAACCCGGATCCGCCCCGGCGATCACCAACGCGTGAGCCTTGAACGCCAGCGCTGCCGCGCTCGGCTGGTACTGCACATGGTCCACGGCCCCGCTCAGACCGGCAGGGCCATGTGCCCCGAAAAAGACCACGCCGGTACCGGATCGGCGCACGGCGCGTACGTGGTCACCGGATTCGAACCGATCGGTCCCGATCGCCGTCATCGTCACCGCATCTGCCTCGGTCGACCACAGGCCGGTCAGATCAACGGCTTTCACCCCGAGGATCCGGAGTGCACGCTCGTCTGCACAGGCGTCGGCGGCGACGCTGACACGCCAGCCCGCCATCGCCCGGTCGAACAACCATCCGCCGATGGCCGACACCACGGCGGTGACGTCGGCGGCCACCACGTTGAGTTCGTACTGCAGGGTCTTGTCGGGCTGCGCCCGCGGCCCGGACAGCGGGCCAGTGCGGGCAACCGTGCCGTGCACATTGCCGCCGCGCGCTTCGGACAACTGTGCGGACATTCCTGACTGTAGGGACATAGGGCATCCAATCCGGGTCCAAAGGGCTGATCGGCCGGCACTCTCGACGGGGGTATTGCGGTGTGGCCCGCCTCACCCAACAGCGTGACATTCTCAAGAGAATCTGTAAAGCTTCTATCTGGACGCAGCGATCGACCCCCCGAACGGACACCGCTGCGTTCGATGGCCGCGCCCATATCCATCAGTCTGCCAAAATGGAGGTCCCGCAATGAGTCTCGTCGCAGGGCGGGGTCCGTTGAGTACACAACCGGCCGGTTGGTTCACGCCACCGCTCGCGGGCGGCACGGTCTACGTCGAACCGCACCCGCGCCGTATTCAAGCCCTGCGCGGCGATGTCGCCGTGCTCGACACCGAACATGCCCTGATGGTGCACCGCGCCGGCCACCCGCTCAGCTATGCGTTTCCGAGCGACGAGGTCGGCGGCCTTCCGCATGCGCCGGTGGCCGAGGCACCGGGATACGTGACGGTGCCCTGGGATGCCGTCGACGCGTGGTTCGAAGAGGGACGCAAGCTGGTGCACTACCCGCCGAACCCCTACCACCGGATCGACTGCCGGCCGTCCCGCCGAGGCCTTCGGGTGACGGCCGCCGGGTCCGTTCTCGTCGACACCGACGACACAGTGATCGTCTTCGAGACGGCACTGGAACCGCGACTGTATGTGGACCCCACCCTGGTCCGCACCGATCTCCTGCAGCCCAGTTCGACCACGTCGTACTGCAACTACAAGGGCATCGCCGCCTACTGGTCGGCGGTCGTGGGTGACACCGTCATCGCCGACGTGGCGTGGAGTTACCCCGACACCCCTCCGGAGTCCCTGCCCATCCAGGGATTCCTCAGCTTCGACACGACGCGGGTGGACGTACTCGCCGAGCTTCCCTCCTCGGGGGCGTCGGCAACCTGCGGCTGCGAGCTCTGACCACACCGGGAACACCGAGGAAGGCGAACAACTTTGGGCATCGTGACGACCAGTTCCGAAACCGCGTTCACACAATCGGCGGAGGAGATCTATGACTTCGTCACCAATCCGGCGAACTGGGTGAAGACCTACCCTGGGAGTGCGCACATCGGCGGACTACCCGAGCGGCTGCCGCTGGAGGTCGGCGACACCTGGACCGAGGCCGGACCCGACGGCACGCAGATCTACACCTGGCACCTGGCGATCGCCATGCGACCGCGGATGTGGGTGTTCAACTCGGTAGGCCGGCTCGGCCACGATGCCGACGGCAACGGCGGCAGAGAAGGCCGCATCACCGTGCAGTACCAGTTCACCCGCCCGGGCAACGACATCACGCTGTTCAGTCGCACGATGACCATCGAGGCCTACAAAGATGCCCCGTTGCCGGATGCACTGTTCCGCGTGGTCAACCCGGCCAACATCGACGCCTATCACGCCGCTGTGGCCCGGGAGTTGAGCGGCGAGTCAAGCTAGCGGCCGCGGCTGAGCCGCGAATCAGGCACCGCGGCTGAGCCGCGAATCAGGCACCGCGGTCGGAGCCGCGAATCAAGCCGGCACGGCTGAGCCGCGGATCAGACGCCCGCACCGCCCTCGAAATCGTCGGACAGCGCCGCCGCCAACTGCAGGGTGCGGCGCCGGAACGCCGGCCGCAGCAGATCGAAATGGATCTCGGTGCCCGCGGCGATGTGTTTGTCCCACGGCAGCACGAACACCCGGCCCGGAGCCACATGCTTCTGGAACTGATGCACCAGGTCGCCGGTGTTCACGTTGGGTTTACGGGGCCCGACGTGGTTGACCACCACGCAGGAGCGGTTGAGCAGGTCCTGGTACCCGTTGTGACGCAACCAGTCCATGGTCACCGCGGCCTGGCGCGCACCGTCGATCGAGGCACTGGCCACGATGACCGCACTGGAAACCGTCGCCAACACGCCGCGGCCGGCCGGCGCGAACATGTCGGCCGCGCAGTCGGCCAGCACCAGGTTGTAGTGCTTGGAGACAGCGGCGGTCGCCGCATTCCAGTCGGCGTCGTTGAAGGCCCGGCTGGCGCCGCTGTACTCATCGCTGGACAGCACTTCCAGCTTCGACTCGTTCATGCTGGTGTAGGCCCGGACATCGTTGTAACGCGACAGGTCCTTGGCGGCCAGCAGGTCGCTCACCGTCGCCGCGGACTGCCGGCCTGCCCGGTCGGCCAGATTGCCGCCGGCCGGGTCGGCGTCGACGGCGAGGATCCGGTCACCCCGAACCGCGCTCAGAACCGATCCGAGCGCCACGGTGACGGTGGTCTTGCCCACGCCGCCTTTCAGGCCGAAGACACCGATCTGATGGGACTCACGGGCGGTGCGGCGCACCCTGGCGTAGAGGTCCAGTTCGTACAGCTCGTCGCGGGACAACCCCAGGTTGAGGCGGGTGGTGACATAGACCGCCCGCCGCCAGCCGCGCCGCGGCTGCATCTTGACCGAGGAGCGCACGCCGACGCGGGAGAGGTTGTCGATGGCGCGGGGCTCGCCCGGAGCGGCCGCCGGGACCGGTTGTTCCAGGATCCAGCTCCCGGCCGAGGACGACCCGCTGATCGGGCGGCCGGGGACCGGCGGGAGCTTGGTGGTGATCTCCGATTCGCGGGGAGCAGCGAAATTCGAGGTCAGAACGATGGGAGGAGTCGATACCCTGGCGTCGCCGTGGCGGGACCGTCCGCTCGGCAGGGCCGCGACCGGTCCGCCCAGCAGGGCGTCGAGTCCGCCGTATCCCAGAGGTTCCCTGGCGTGTTTGGCGTCGCCGGAGTACATGAGCCGGTCGTCGTCGGCCGACATAGTTACCTCTCAATCGCTTACTCGCTCCCGACGTACCCGGGTTGACCCCTCGGGCGTGCCGCAGCCATCGTCGCACCGGCCGCACAGATTTGTCCGTGCGAAATCCGGATAGAACAGAACCTGCATTATTGCCCACAACGTCGATCGCAACCACCGCCGAGCTGGCCAGCTACCGCGTCATCCGTGCAGGGCGCGGCGCAACGCCGCACCTTGTAGTGCGAAAAGCTGGTGGCTGACCTCCCACTCGGGAAGCAACGAATCGAACCCGTGGCACGTCCCGGGAAACAGATGCAGTTCGGTGGCAACGCCGTCGGCGAGCAGCCTGCGCGCATAGTCGAGTGCCTCGTCGCGCAGCGGATCGAGTTCCGAGCAGGTGATCAGTGCCGGCGCCACACCGGCCAAGGTGGCGGCCCGGGCGGGCACCGCCGCCTCCGGAACGTCCCTCGCGCCCGCATAGTGCCGCCACATCGCCACCGTCGCCGGGCCGTCGAAGCCCGGGGTGTCGGAGAATTCCTGCTTGGAACGGGTGGGCCGGTCGTCGAGCACGGGCTGATGCAGCGCCTGGAACACGATCGGTGGAGCGGAACCGGCTGCGGAGTGCTGGGCCAGCAGCGCGGCCAGCGCGCCGCCGGCGCTGGTGCCGGCAACTGCGATGCGGCCGGCATCGATGTCGAGTTCCCCGGCCAGCGTGGCGGCCCAGTTGAGCACCACCATCGCGTCGTCGAAAGCGGCCGGATACGGATACTCGGGCGCCAGCCGATAATCCATCGCGATCACCGTGCACCTGGCGCGCCTGGCCAACTCCACGCATTGGATCTGGTCGGTGTCGAGATTGCCGAGGACGAAGGCACCCGAATGGCAGTAGACGACCACCGGCGACGGCGACGGTCCACCGCGGTAGATGCGAACCGGGATGGTGCGCCGCCCGAGTGCGACGCGGGCCCCGACGATCTCCACGCCGGGGGTGTCCAGCACCTGCGCAGCGTCCCGCCGACGCTGATCCAGCGAGGTACGCACCACGCCCAACTGCTCGGCGCTCAGGTCGGTCCGGGCCTCGGCAAATCCGTGTAACGCGGGGTCGAGGCGCTCCAGCCAGGCCATGGCTCAGCCGTCCGTCCGATCGGCGGCCGCGGGGACCCGGGCCGGGTAGTTGATGGGCGGTTCGAAAGTGTAGTCCGCGGACCGGAACCGGCGGGTCATCGACCAGAAAGCTCGGGCGCTGCGCGGCCACTGGGTGACCACCCGGCCGCTCGGGGCCCGGAAGTAACTGCTGCACCGGGTCAGCCACACGGTGCCCTGCATCCACCGGTCGATGTCGGCGAGAAACGCGGCCATCGCGCCGGGACGCACCGCCACATAGGACTTACGTTTGCGCCGAAGGTGTTTCAGGGCCCGCACCACGTAGCGGGCCTGCGCCTCGAGGATGAAGATGACGCTGTTGGAGCCGACATTGGTGTTCGGCCCGTACAGCATGAAGAAATTCGGGAAGCCCGGCACCGTCATGCCCAGGTAGGCGAATGCCCCGTCACTCCAGGTGTCGTGCAGCGACGCCCCGCCTTCACCGGTGACCTCGATCTCACCCAGGTAATCGGCCGCCGCATAACCGGTGGCGCACACCACGACATCGACGTCGAGTTCCCGGCCGTCGTCGGTGACCAGGGACCGGGACCGCAGGGCACGAGCCGGGCTGGACACCACCTCGACGTTGGGCTTGGTCAACGCCGCGATGAAATCCGGGGAGAACACCAGTCTCTTGCACCCCAGCGGGTGATCCGGGGTGAGCCGGGCGCGCAATTCCTCGTCGGCGACGGTCGATTCGAGGAGGTTGAGTGCAATCGCCTTGAACTCTTGGGTCTTGTCGCTGCCGTTCTCGATGACCGCGATGTTGGATTCACTGCGCAGCCACAGCCGGGTCCGGTAGATCTTCTTCGCGAACGGCACATGCGCGAACAGCCAGCGTTCCCGGTCGGTGTACGGGCGGTCGGGCTTGGGCAGCACCCAGGTCGCCGAACGTTGCACCGAGTACACCTTGTCGGCGACCTTCGCCAGTTCCGGAACCACTTGGGAAGCAGTCGATCCGGTGCCGAGAACGGCTACCCTGGCGCCGTCGAGCGCCACGCTGTGATCCCATTCAGCGGTGTGCATGACGGTGCCGGTGAACGGCTCCTCGGCCACCAGATCCGGTTGCAGCGGCTGAGTGAACAGTCCGATGGCAGACACCACGATGTCGAAGCTGTGCTGCCCTCCCGAGGCCGTGGTCAACAGCCAACTGTTGGTGTCGGCATTCCACCGCGCCGAGGTGACCTCGGTGTTCAGCTGCAGATGCGGACCCAACCGGTAGCGCTCGGCGCAGCGCTCGAAGTACTCGAGGATCTCCGGTTGCCCCGCCCACAGCCGGCTCCAGCCGGCATTGAGATCGAACGAATACGAGTAGAGGTGCGACTTCACGTCGCAGGCCAGACCTGGGTACGTGTTGATCCGCCATGTTCCGCCGACCCCGTCCTCGCGGTCGAAGATCGTGAAATCGTCGAAACCCGCCTTCTTCAGGAAGATTCCGAGCGCCAGCCCACCCGGACCGGCACCGATGATCCCGACTGACAGTCTTGAACCGGGCACCTGCGTCATCCGATCTGCAGACATTGGCCGCCGTCGATGACGAGCTCCGAACCGGTAATGAACGCCGCCTGGTCGGACAATAGGAACGCCACCGCGTCGGCCATCTCGCTCGGCTTGCCCAGCCGCCCCAACGTGGCCCGCTCCGCCAGCCGGGCCTGGGTGGACTCGTCGAGCATCGGCGTCTCGACGGGGCCGGGAAAGATCGAGTTGACCCGGATCCCGTGACGGCCGAGTTCGGCGGCCGCCACCTGAGTGAGCCCGCGCAGTGCCCACTTCGACGAACCGTAGGCCGCGTGGTGCGGAAACGGGCGGATCGCGCCAGTGCTGCAGGTGTTCACCACCGCGGCGTTGTCCGCGCGCCGCAGCGGCTCGAGCGCTGCCTGCAGTCCCAGGAACGGCCCCAGGCAGTTCACTCGCCACAAGCCCTCGAAACCGCTCGGGGTTTCCTCGGCGATCGAGGCACTGTGCAGCACACCGGCGTTGTTCACCAGTGCGTTGAGCCCACCAAATCGGGCCACGGTGGCCGATACGGCAGCTTGCCAGTGCTCTGACGATGTCACGTCGAGCTCGACAGCCAACACATCGTCGCCGAACTCCGTTGTAGTAGGGGTGAGTTCGTCGATCAGATGATCCCCCGCGGTCACCCGGTAGCCGTCGGTCACCAGCCTGCGCACGATGGCCGCGCCCTGGCCCCGGGCAGCTCCGGTCACCAAGGCCACCCGGGTGCGGCCAGGCTGTGGTCCTGCGTTCAGTTGTAGCCTCCTCGTTCGGTGCCGGTCGCGGCTTGCGCGGGGGCAGACGGACCGTCGGTATTTCCTGTTGCCTCGTTGAGGTGTTCGGTGGCACCCCGGCGCAGCGCCTGCGATTCCGAGGCCAGCGTGATCATCTGGAACCCCAAGTCGGCCATGGCCTTTCCGAGTTTTCCTGCGCCGGCATGGATCCCGGAGACCAGTCCGGCCGCATGGGCGGCAGTCCGGATCGCGACCATCGCCGCCCGCACCTCGGGATGCGTCCAGGCATCGGACAGTTGGTAACCCATCGAGATGGCCAGATCAGCCGGGCCGACGTAGATCCCGGTGAGACCGGGCACCGCGCAGATCTCGTCGGCAGCAGCCAGACCCCGCGCGGTCTCGATCATCGCGAACACACTCACCCGGGCTTCCAGCGCTGCGGTGTCGTGTCCCAGACCAGCACGCAACGGCCCGAAGCTGCG
This sequence comes from Mycolicibacterium peregrinum, assembly GCF_001665625.1. Classification (GTDB taxonomy): domain Bacteria; phylum Actinomycetota; class Actinomycetes; order Mycobacteriales; family Mycobacteriaceae; genus Mycobacterium; species Mycobacterium peregrinum_B. The sequence goes on from NZ_LZSY01000172.1 coordinate 63,800, forward strand.
TATCCCGGCGGGCGCATATCGCGTAGCCGCCACCGCCGAGGCGGCCTGCTCGGCCGATTCCACCATCGCGATGATCACCGCGTCAGCGCCGGCGTCGAGCACCCGGCCGATCGGTGCGGGATCGGCCGAGGGCAGGCGCACGGCGGTGGCGATCGGCACGTGCTCCAGGCGCCGCAACAGCAGCGCCACGTCCGCATCGTCGAGATACCCATGCTGAACGTCGAATCCGACATAGTGGTATCCCGCCGCGGCGAATTCCTCGGGCCCGAGGATCGTCGGCCCGACCACCCATCCACCCCAGACCTGGGAGTTGGATGCCAACGCGTCCTGCAGGCGACTGGGGTTCATCGGGTGATCGCAATCTTGACGCGCCCGGGCACCGGACGACAGGCCAGTTCGAATGCCGCCTGCACATCGTCCGAGCCGAAAGTGTGGGTCACGTAGCTGGGCAAGAGATCGGGATGCTCCCTGGCAAACTCGTCGGCCCGGCGCAGCACGCGCTGACGGTCCAGTGTCACACCAGATTTCAGGGTGAGGTTGTTTCGCAACATCGTGCGCATGCTGATCGGATAGCTGTCGTCGTCGGGCACCCCGAAGTAGAACACCGTGCCCCCGAACGCGGCGGCTTCCAACGCGTGGTTGAGCGTGGCGACCTGGTGCCCGACCGCCTCGATGACGACATCGGGCTTGTCCGCGTGTTCCAGATGTCGGACCCAACGGTCACTGGTGGCCCGGACCGCGTCGTCAACCCCGAACTGGGCGCTCACCGAAGAACGATCCACCGGATCCACCCCGGTAACCCGTGCGGCACCGAAAGCCTTTGCCGCATAGGAGAACAACAAGCCGATCGAGCCCTGTCCGATGACTGCGACGTGACGACCTTCCAGAACCGGCAGTTGTTCGACGGCGTAGAGGACACACGCCAGCGGCTGCAGGCCGACGGCCTGTTCCGGCGTCAGTGCTGGATCGTAGGAGACCAGCCCCGCTCCGTCGGCGATCACGCGGCCCATCAGACCGTCGAAACCCGACGCCCACCCCACCACCCGCTCGCCCGGCCGGTGGTCCGGATGGCGGCTGGCCAGTACCTCGCCCACGATCTCGTGGATGGGGAAGCCGTTCATCTCCGCCGCGCAGCATCCGGTGTCCCCCGGCAGCTTGCCTTGGGTTCCACGGAATCCCGGGAGATCGCTGCCACAGATACCGGCGGCCAGGAAGTCGAGTAGTACCTGGCCGTCGGCCAACGATTCCGGCGATGGTTCTGAAACCTCTTGCCGCTCGAACGTAAATGGAGCGACGAGTCGATACGACCACACGTCACACCTCCACGGGAATGTTGTTCCAGCCCCACTGGAAACTCGACGGCGGCCGGGATGCCGAGGCCTCGTCGATGCGGTAATCAGGCACGCGCTTGAGGAATTCCTGGATCATGATGGTGATCTCCAGCCGGGCCACGTGTACGCCGAGGCAGAAATGCTGCCCGTGGCCGAACGACAACAGCCGTTCGATGGGCCGGTTCCACACGAAATCGTCCGGATTTTCGTACTCCCGTTCGTCTCGGGCGGCCGACGCCAGCAGTGTGATGACCCGTTGCCCGGGATTGATGGTGGTGCCGTGAACGGTGTACGGCCGCCGCACCGTCCGGGCGAACCACTGCGCCGGGGCGCTGTGCCGGATGATCTCCTCGCGGGCGACCGGCACGTTGGCGTCCAGATCGGAACGTACCGCGGCCAACTGGTCGGGGTGCCGGAGCAATTGCCACAGCCCGGTCGCAGTGATCTTCGGAACCGTCTCGGTGCCGCCGATGAACACGCCGAGCATCTGCACAGCGGCTTCCATGTCCCCGAACGCCGATCCATCCGGCAGCCGGAAGTCGATCAGGGCATCGGCGATCGGCACGCTGCCGTCGTGACCGGCTGCGCGCCGCCGCTCGATGATCGGGGTGAGGTAGGACAGGTAGCCGGGGCGGGCGTTGCCCACCTCCACCCCCTCCCCGGGTTGCGCGAGGCTGCCCGCGTTGACCGTGGCCAGCACCTCCGGCGCGAGATCGACTGGCAGTCCGACGAACTCGCACACCATCGCGGCGGCGACGATGCCACCGTAATCCTGCGTGAGGTCGAAGGTGCCGCGTGGCAGCAACTCGTCCAGGCGCTCGTTGGCCAACGTCCGGATCCTCTCGACCAGCTTGGCCGCCGACCGCGGCCGAAACTGCGCCGAGGTGCACCGCCGCACATTCTCGTAGAGCGGGGAATCGAAGTTGGCGTGGAAGGGCATGGGATGAAGCGGCGGATCGGGCACCGGGCCGTCGTTGCGGTTCGCCAGCACGTTCGCGGCCGGCAGGGTCCCCTCCGAGGCGACGAAGGTCCCGTCGTTGAGTCCGAGCACGTTCCAGATGTCGTCGAACCGGGACAGCGCGTAGGTGTCCCATTTGTCGATGTAGTACACCGGGTACTCGTCGCGCAGGATCCGGTAGTACGGCAGCGGGTTGGCCATCACGTCCGGATCGAACGGATCGTAGGTGAAATCCTGCAGCACGGGCTGATTCACGGCAGTCCTACTTCAGCGGCGACGGCGGCAGGGCTGAAAGAATGGAATCTTCCCAGCCGTCGCGAAGCGCGGGCGCCACGCTCATCCAGGTGACGATCTCCGCGGGCGGATTGCCCTTCCACGACGGGTAGTGGTTCTCGAAGCAGTCCCAGTCGTCGTCGAGTGCCCAGTAGTGGATCACCTCGTTGAACCGGAAGGTGGTGATGAACGAACCCAGCCAACGCTTGCCCGTGCTTTCCGACCACGGCACATACAGCCGCTCGAGTTCCCGGATGTAGTCGTCCTGACGTCCGGGCTTGGTCTCCATGATCTCCTGGATCACCAGGCCCGCACCGAAGTTCGCCTCTCGCAACTGTGCGAGTGTCCGGTTGTACTTGCCGGCGTACATGATTCGGCCCTCACCACGGGCCCCGATCTCGGACAGGTAGGACGCCCACTGCAGCGCGGGCTTCTCGTGGCTGCCGCCGACCGCCTGCGCCTTGCCGATCCGGGCGTAGTCGGCGAATGCGTCGATCTCCCAGATGATCGTCACCTGCGGCCAGTGCCCGTTGTAGGGCGTGGTTTCCCAGATCGAGAACAGCCGGGCTCCGAGGTCCTCCATCATCGGCTGATAGACCTCACCGAAGATTTCTGTGAACCGATCGGTTCGACCGGACCCAAGGTCGATGGTCTCGTGCAAGTACAGCAGCGTGTGGCCGTAGAACTTCTTCATCACGACGCTCCGGTGGTTGACAGTGACACCCTGCGAGCGTGACACTTGAGGCGTGTTTTGTAAAGGTGCGGGAACATGACGGCGGGAACCGACCAAACCGGGACAACCGAACTGGCACAGGGTTTCTGTTTTGGTGAAGGCCCGCGCTGGTTCGAGGGTCTGCTCTGGTTTTCCGACATGTTGGGCGAGGCCGTGCACACGGTCACGCTGGCAGGCTCCATGACCACGCTGCCTGTCCCCGGACATTCCCCGTCCGGGTTGGGTTTTCGGCCCGACGGCACCCTGCTGATCGTGTCGACCGAGCGCCGCCAGGTGCTGCGCTACGACGGCGACGCAGTCGAACTTCTGTCCGATCTGACCGACCTGGTCCCCGCCGCCCTCGGTGACATGGTGGTCGATGAGCACGGCCGGGCCTATGTCGGATCGCAGGCCCGTACGGATGGGGTGATCGTGCGCATCGACCCCGACGGCACCACGGCTGTCGTCGCCGAACATCTCGACTTCCCCAACGGCATGGTGATCACCCCGGACGGCGCCACCCTGATCGTCGCGGAGTCCACCGCACGACGACTGAGCGCGTTCGCCATCGGCGCCGACGGCGGCCTCACCGATCGGCGGGTGTTCGCCGAGGGGCTCGACGGCCCTCCCGACGGTCTCGCGATCGACGTCGAGGGCGGGGTGTGGGCAGCATTGACGTTGGCCCACGAGTTCCAGCGCATCGCGCCCGGCGGATCGGCCATCACGCATCGAATCGAAACCGACGGACGTACCGCGATCGCGTGCGCCCTCGGCGGTGTCGAGGGACGCACGCTGTTTCTGGTCACCACCACCGACGCCTATCCGGAGCGACTGATCGGCACCAAACTGTCACGGGTCGACGCGCTGATGGTCGAAACGCCCGCTCCGGGCGATCACGACTCACATCACCACCACTGACGACAGGTAGACATGTCTGACTCTTACTACGAGCTGATCGACGAGAACGATCCGATCGGAGCGAAATTTCGCGCGACCGACATGGCGCGCGGCATCTGGTCGGCGGCGATCCAGCACGGTGCCCCGGTATCGGCGTTGCTGGTGCGGGCGCTGGAAGGGTGTGAGCACCGTGCCGAAACCCGGTTGAGCCGGGTGGCGATCGATCTGATGGGCGGCGTGCCCTCCGAGGGTGATCTGTGGGTACGTGCGCAGCTGGAGCGACCGGGCAAGCAGATCGAACTGGTCAGCGCCGAAATGCTGGCGACCGGGCCCGATGGTGATCCCCGGGTGGTGGCCCGGGCCAGCGGTTGGCGGATGTTGCGGCTGGACACCACCGCGGTCGCGCACACCGGGGTCGAGCCGCTACCACCGCTCGAGCAGGCCCGCAGCCGCGACATGGCCAAGAACTGGGAGCCCAACTACGTGCACAGCGTGGACTGGCGCTGGCTGACGGTGCCGCAGGCACCCGGGCCCGGTGAGTCCTGGCTCAAGCCGACGGTCGACGTGGTCAAGGGTGAGCCGATGACGCCGTTGCAGCGGCTGTTCGCAGTGGCCGATGACGCCAACGGAATCGGCTCCAAGATCGACATCCGAAAGTGGACGTTCCTCAACACCGATCTGGTCGTGCACATCCACCGAGTGCCGGACGGCGAGTGGATCGGCATCCGTGCCGACACCAACTATGGGCCCGACGGTATCGGCACCACGGTCGGGACGCTGTTCGACCAGAGCGGTGCGGTCGGCGCGATCCAACAGTCGGTGCTGGTGCGGCCGCGTCCGCCCAAGCGTTCCTAGCGCGAGCAGACACTCAAGTACCCGTCAATAGCGCTTTTTGGGTACCTACGCGTCTGCTCGCCGAAGAACGTCACGGGTCAGGTCGGCGACGCTCGCCACGCCCATCAGCGTCAGCGTCGACCGGATCTCGGCAGCCAGAATGTCGAGCACTGCGCCCACCCCCGCGCCACCGGCAACGGCCAGTCCGTAGAGGTAGGGCCGGCCGATCAGTACGGCGTCGGCGCCGAGAGCCAGCGCCGTCACGATGTCGCTACCGGTTCGCACGCCGCTGTCCAGCAGCACGGTGGCGCGGCCGCCGACCGCGTCCGCGATGTCGGGCAACGCGTCGACCGACGCGATCGCGCCATTGAGTTGGCGCCCACCATGATTGGACACCACCACCCCGGTGGCGCCCACGTCATCGATCGCGCGCACCGCATCGCCGGGTTCCAGCACGCCTTTGACGAGGAACGGCCCGTCCCAGCGCTCGCGGAGCGCGGCGACGTCACGCCAGCTGAGATCCGGCCGCATCCGGCGATTTTGGATGCTGACGGATTCCACCGCCCCTTTCGCTCCGGCGGTATGGGTGAGACTGCGCATCGTCATCCGCTGGTGTCGCAGCAGCCCGTACCACCAGTGCGGCCGGATCGCGGCGTCGGCGATCCGGCGCGGAGTGAGGATCGGCGGGTGCCCCATGCCGGTGCGCCGCTCCCCCGTCCGGTTGCCCTGCACGGGAACGTCGACCGTCACCACCAGGGTGCGATACCCGGCGTCACGAGCCCGGCTGAGCATCGAATCCGAGAACGGGCCGTCGCCCCAGGGATACAGCTGGAACCAGTGGTCGGCCGAGGTTCCCGCCGCGACTTCCTCGATGGAGTACGACGACGCCGTGGACAGCGTGAGACGGGTTCCGACACGTTCGGCGGCTTGCGCGGCGGCCAGTTCACCCGACCAGTGCGCGAGGCCGGTGAGTCCCGTGGGGGCCAGCACCACCGGCAGCTCGAGTCGCTGTCCGTCGATCGTCACTCCCAAGTCAGCGCCTGGGTGCCCGGCCAGAACCCGTTGGCGTAGAGACCAACTCGAAAAGGCGCTGCGATTGGCACGCAACGTGCGCTCGTCTTCGGCCCCGCCGTCGAGGTAGGCCCACACCATTTTCGGCAGTACCCGGCGCGCCACGTCCCGATAGTCCTCGACCGTGACCAACGGGGTCGGTGTGCGCAACCGGTACTGAAAGGCCGGGCTCATTTGATCGCGATGGGCGTGACGGGTGAGCCGACCGCGTTGCTGATGTGCAGCGGCGGCGCCACGAACAGGAAACTCCACAGGCCGTCAGCAGCACAGTCGGCGGCCAGCTCGTCGAGATCGAGGATCTCGGCCAGCGGCATGCCCATGTCGCGGATCAGGATGCAGTGCAGCGGCAGCGTCTCCCCTGTCTCGCTGGGGATCACCTCGATGGCCCAGTTGTCGCTGCCCACCGCTGCGACGCCGCGGTCATGCAACCAGCGCGCGCAGTCGATGCCAAGGCCCGGCTCGGTGGACATCCAGTCGTCGCGGCCCTGCGCCAGCAGCCTGCCCCGCCACCCGGTGCGCACCAGCAGGAAGTCGGCCTCGCCGACCGTCACGCTCTGCGCCTGTTCGGCCGCTTCGAGATCGGCCGGGGTGATCGCGGTACCGCCTTCGAGCCAGTCCACTCCGTGCAACCGGGCGATGTCGAGCAGCACCCCGCGCCCGGCGATCTTGTCGGTGAAGGCGTCGACAGCCAACTGACGGGCTCCGGCACGGGTGCGGACCTGGTCGGTCGAGTAACCGTTGTACAGCTTGTCGTCGTAGGCGACGTGCGACAGGGCGTCCCACTGAGTACCGGACTGCAACGGCATGATGATCCAGTCGTCAGCAACCTGCAGACCGTGCGGCTCCCAGTCGTCGGGCTGCATCGACATCAGGTGAACCGGGTTGAGCCGGCCGCCGATACCGCTCTGGGGACCGTCCTTGCCCACCGGGATACTCAGCTGAAACACCTTGCCCGAACGGACTTCACGGGCGCCGGCCTGCACATGACTGGGCTCGACGAGGTTGAGGGTGCCGATCTGGTCGTCCGGCCCCCAGCGGCCCCAGTTGGACAGTTCCCGGCCGAGGTCTTTGAAACTCACGCTTTACAGAATTGCACACAATTGTCAACATGGCAGCTATGGTCGCCACCCATTCTCCGCTGCTGTCGTTCGACACCACCGACCCGGCGTTCGTCGCCGAGCCGTGGGGGCGCTACCGCGAGATCCGGGATCTGGGCGGAATTGTCTTCAACGAGCGGATCAACCGCTGGATGGTCGGCGAATTCGACCTGGTCAAGCAGATCCTCAGCGCACCTTCACGGTTCGGCTCCGAACGCGGTCAGGTGGAGCACGCCGCGGTGTTCGGCGGGCCGACGATGGAGTTCTACGACGGTCCGCACCATGATCAGATCCGGTCGATCTGGTCCGGCGATTTCCGCCCCAGGGCCTTGGCGCGGCTGCGCCCGGTGATCGCCGAAATCGTCCGGTCCAGGCTGGAGCCGGTCGCCGCCAGATTGCGTGATGGCGAAACCGTCGAGGTGGTCTCGGAACTCACCCGTGGCATTCCGACGGAAGTGATCGCGCACATGCTCGGCGTGGAACCGGAGATGGTCGGCCAGTTCACCGTGTGGAGCGACGCGATGGGCGCTTCCGCCGAGGGCTACAGCATGCCGAACGGGCACGGAGCTGACTTGATCGCAGCCGGGAAACACGCCACCGCCCAACTGAATTCCTACATTCGTGAGCAGTTGCCCCGCCGCGGCTGCCCCGCCGACGACAGCTGGGATCTGATCGGGACGATGGTCGCCCACGAATACGCGTGTGAGCACATGACCGAGCAGGAGATCGTCGCCAGCAACACCCAATTGGTGTTCGCCGGCAACGAGACCACCGCCAAGCTGCTCGCTCAGATCGTCGCGACGCTGGCCACACATCCGGATCAGCGCCGAGCCCTACAGGCAGATCGCACTCTGGCGCTGGACGCGGTGGAAGAGGTGCACCGCCTGGAAACGGTGTCGCACTCCATCTTCCGCGATGTGGTCGGTGACGGCGTGACCGTCGGTGACGTTGCCATGGCCGACGGTGAACGGATCACCCTGCTCCTGGGCGCGGCCAATCGCGATCCGCGACGCTGGGAGCACCCCGACGACTTCGACGTCACCAGGCGCAAGCTGTCGCACCTGGGATTCGCGTTCGGCCTGCACAGTTGTCTCGGGATGAACTTGGCTCGTCTGGAGGCCCAGATCTTCCTCGAGGAACTGATCGGCACCGTGGGTGACTGGCAGCTGGCCGGTCCGCTGGACTACGGCACCAACTACACGGTGCGCGGGCCGAGCCGGGTACTTGTGTCGCTGGGCTGACGATTCAGTCGCCCAATGGCCAGTTATGACACGAATTCCGGAAGATCGTGCGCATAGCTGGCCGGTCGACGTGATTCAGCCCTGCATCCACAGAGCCCCAGCCGGACACTGAGTCACGGCCTGCTGCAATCGTTCCCGGTCGCTCTCGGGGTGGTCGTCGCCGTGGATGTGCACCATGCCCTCGTCGGAAACCTCGAACACGTCCTCGGCGATCGATTCGCAGATGCCGTGCCCGGTGCACTTGCCCAGATCGACTTCCACGCGCATGGCCGCGACCTACGCGATGTGCGCGGGCACGCGCTTGATGCCGTGCACGAAACTGCTGTACAGCAGTTCGGGCTCACCGAACTCGACGGCCTTGAGCCGAGTCAGCAACTCACGGAACAGATGTCGCAGCTCGGTCTTGGCCAGCTGATTACCCAGGCAGAAGTGCGGGCCGCCACCACCGAAACCGACCTGCGGATTGGGCGAACGACTGAGGTCGAAACGGCCGGGCTCGGTGAACACCGACTCGTCCCGGTTGCCCGAACAGTAGAACAGGCCCACCTTGTCACCGGCCCTGATCTGCTGGCCGGCCAGTTCGACGTCCTCGGTGGCATGCCGCGCGAACTGGATCACCGGGGTGGCCCACCGAACGAATTCCTCGGTGGCCAGACCGATCCGGTTGTCGAAATCCTCCAGCAGCCAATCCTTCTGGTCCGGATTTGCGGCCAGCGCCATCATCGCGTGGGTGGTGGTCTGCTTGGTGGTGTCGTTGCCGGCCGAGGCCAACAGGATCAGGAAGGCGCCGATTTCCTCGTCGGTGAGCCGGTGGCCGTCGACCTCGGCGTTGACGATGCTGGTCATCAGGTCGTCGCCGGGGTTGGCCCGCCGGAACTTGGCCAGCTCGACCCCGGTGTTCGAGATCAGCATGATCTCGTTGATGGTGGCCATCGCCCGCTCCTCGAGAGACGAGTACTCGTCGTCGCTCATGCTGAAGAGCTTTTCGGCCGCCTTGGCCAATGCGGGCTGATCGGCGGTGGGCACACCGAGCATGTCGGAGATCGTCCGCATCGGTAGCTGCGCCGAGCACGCCTCGACGAAATCGACGTCGCCGGCACCGATCAGTTCGTCGACGACGGAAACCGCGTTGCGGTGAATCTGCTCCTCGATCTTGCGCACGTTCCGCGGGGTGAACGCCGAGCTGATCAGGCGGCGATACGTGGTGTGCTCGGGCGGGTCCATCATCAGGAAGAAGGTGGCGAACTTCTGCACGTCGGCCGGCATCGGATCCAGCGCCACACCCTTTGTGGAGGTGAACAACTCAGGATGCTGGCTCACGAACTGGATGTCGGCGCGGCGGGTGATCGCCCAGAAACCCGGCTCTTCGACGTCGAAGAGTGTCGACAGCGGCTGATGCCAGCTCAGGCCGTCAGCGGCACGCAACCGAGCGAAAGTCTCGTCGCGCTTCGCGAACGGCCGGCTCCAGAAGTCGTGCGACGTGATGTCGAATGGGCTGTATTCGCGTGCCTGCGGTGAGCTGGCAACTGTCACGGTATTCCCTCCCTGCACGGCGTCCGACCACGGTGTCGCGCCACGAATTAGCGTGACAGTTCGTCGATAGTTTGTAAAGCTGTGGGCATGGCGGAAATATCGTCCCTCGACGACGAGAGCAGTACCCGAGGGCGGATCCTGGCCGCGACCGCCGAGGTGCTCGGGGCCAACGGGATGACCAAGCTCAGTCTGTCCGAGGTGGCGATGCAGGCCGGGGTGTCCCGGCCCACGCTCTACCGCTGGTTCGCCTCCAAACAGGAGCTGCTCGACGCGTTCGTCGTGTGGGAGCGCAAGTATTACGAACAGGCGGTGGCACAGGCCTCCGCCGATCTGCCCGAGGGCGAGCACCTGGATGCCGCCCTGCGCACGGTGGTCGAGTACCAGCAGTCCTACCCGGGTCTTCGCATGGTCGATATCGAGCCCGAACACGTCATCAAACGGCTCACCCAGGTCATCCCGCTGATGCGGGAGCGCCTGCAGCGCCTGACCACCGGGCCCGACGCCGACATCGCCGCGGCCACCGCAGTGCGGGTGGCGGTCTGTCACTACCTGGTTCGTAGCGATGACGCCGACGATTTCCTCGCACAGCTGCGCCATGCCGCCGGCGTCCGACACCCGCATTGACCTGGGCAGGCCGCATCCGGCGCTACGCTGGCGGCGGTGACCGACTCCATTGATGCCATCGCCGGGCTCGACCTGACCGACCAGGCCGCGCTGGGCAGCGGCGCGAGCTTCTGGACCACCAAAGCAATCGGCACGGTGCCGGCCATCATGCTCACCGACGGACCGCACGGCGTTCGCCGTCAATCCGGCAGTGCGACAGATCATCTGGGCATCTCCGGCAGTGAGCCGGCGACCTGTTTTCCGCCCGCGGTCGGGCTCAGCCACACCTGGGATCCCGAACTGGTGGAACGGATCGGTCAGGCTCTCGGCGACGAAAGCCGTGCGCTGGGCGTCCACGTGCTGCTCGGCCCCGGAGTCAACATCAAGCGCGACCCACGGTGCGGGCGCAACTTCGAGTACTACTCCGAAGACCCGCTCCTGTCCGGCGCGCTCGGGGCGGCCTGGGTGCGCGGCGTACAAAGCCGTGGTGTCGGCGCGTCGCTGAAACACTTCGCGGCCAACAACGCCGAGCACGATCGCATGCGTGCCAGCTCCGACGTCGACGTCCGCACGTTACGTGAGATCTACCTGCGGACGTTCGAGATCGTGGTGCGCCAGGCCCGACCATGGACCGTGATGTGCTCCTACAACCGGATCAACGGCGTCTATGCCTCGGAGAACACCTGGCTGCTGACCACGATCCTGCGTGACGAATGGGGTTTCGACGGCGTGGTGGTCAGCGACTGGGGCGCGGTGTCCAACCGGGTCGCGGCGGTGGCCGCGGGCCTGGACCTGGAGATGCCGGCGACCGGTGGCAGCTCCGATGCCGAGGTGGTGCGCGCGGTCCGCGCCGGCGAGTTGGACGCGGCTGCCGTCGCACGGGCCGCCGCACGGGTGGCCGACCTGTCGCGCCGTGCCACCCGGACAACCCCCGCTGCAACATCATTCGATGTCAATGCCCACCACGAGCTGGCCCGCGAGGCGGCCACTCGAGCCATCGTGTTATTGAAGAACGACGATGATCTGCTGCCGCTGGCGCCGTCAACCCTTGCGGTCATCGGCCGGTTCGCCCAGGAGCCCAGATATCAGGGGGGCGGCAGTTCCCATGTGAACCCGTCCCGCGTCGACATTCCGTTGGACGAGATCCGCAGGCTGGCGGGCGACCATCCGGTCAGCTACTCCTCCGGAACCGACGTCGCGGCTGCAGCCGCGGCCGCTGAATCTGCGGAAACCGCAATCGTTTTCCTCGGACTCACCGCCGAAGAGGAATCCGAGGGCTACGACCGCGAGCACATCGATCTGCCGCCCGAACAACTCGACCTGTTGCGTTCCGTCGTCGAGGTCCAGCCGCGCACGGTGGTGGTACTGGCCCATGGTGGCGTGGTACGCCTCGACACCGTCGCCGATCTGGCCCCGGCGGTCATGGACGGGGCGCTGCTCGGGCAGGCCGGCGGCGGCGCGCTCGCCGACGTGGTGTTCGGCGTTGCGAACCCCTCGGGCCGGTTGGCAGAGACGGTACCGCTGCGGCTGCAGGATTCTCCGGCCTATCTCAACTTTCCGTCCGAATCGGGTCACACCGTCTACGGGGAGCGGATGTTCGTCGGCTACCGCTGGTATGACACGCGGGATCTACCGGTGGCATTCCCGTTCGGCCACGGCTTGTCCTACACCCACTTCACGTACTCGGATCTCGAGCTGGAGGCTACCGGTGCCGGTGTGACCGTGCGTGTGACGGTCACCAATACCGGAGACCGACCGGGCCGGGACGTGGTGCAGGCCTACGCCGGGCTACCCGGCTCCCGCGTCGGCAGGCCGACGCGTTGGTTGGCCGGATTCGCTTCGGTCACCCTCGACCCAGGGCGCCGACAGACGGTCGAAATCGCCGTCGACCGAACCGATCTCGCGTACTGGAGCACGGATGCCGCCCGCTGGGTCGTGGAATCCGGCGGATATGAGGTGTCGGTGGGGGCATCAAGCCGAGACATCCGGCTGACCGCGACGGTGACCGTCGCCGGCGACGAGCCGGCGCGGCCGTTCACCCGGGAGTCGACGCTGGGCGAACTGCTCGCCGACCCCACGGCAGCGCAGACCATCCTGACGGCGCTGGGTAGTGCATCCCCGTTCGGTGCTGCCGATTCCGCGCTCGGCAGCGACCTGCTGCGGATGCTGGAATCAGTGCCGGTCGGTCGGATGGTCGGGTTCTCGGCGGGCAAGGTCACCCGCGAGCAGCTCGATGAACTGCTCGCGGGCATCAACGCTCACCGATCCTGACCGCCCCGTAGCTCGGCCAGGATCTCGTCGGTGTGCGCCCCGAGGGTCGGGGCAACCATGCGTGGCTGCCACGGCGTGGCCGAGAAGTCGGCGGGGCTGGCCACCATCGGCACGGTCGACATGCCGTCGGGCACTTCGACGATGCCACCGGCAGCGTGGAACTGCTCGTCGGCGATGACGTCGTCGAGGCTGTTGATCGGCGACCAGAAGAAATCGGGCTCGCCATCGAAGAGCGGGGCCCAGTGGTCCATCGGATGGGCAGCGAAGATGGTGTCCAACTCGGCGATCAGCTCGCGGGCGTTGCGGTACCGGTCCCGCGCCGTGGCGAACCGGGTGTCGGTCAGCCAGTCCTCGCGAGCCACCACCCGGCACAGTGCGGGCCAGTGCCGGTCCCCCTGCAGTCCGACGATCCAGAAGCGCTTCCCGTCACCGGCGGCGTAGTTGTTCATACACGGGTTGGCCATTGCCTCGCGTTGGCCGATCGCGATCTGTTCACCGCTCATCAGCACGGTGTTGAGATCGAAGCTGACGGTGTAGGCACCCTGCCGGTACAGCGAGGTGCTGACCAATTGGCCTGTGCCCGTGCGGTTTCTGGCGAGCAGCGCGGCGCACACCGCGGCCGCCAGCGTCATTCCGGCGGAGTGGTCCCCCATGCCGCCGCGCTGAAACGGCGGAGTGTCGCCGGGGCGGGTGAGCAGATCGGCCACACCGGCGCGCGCCCAGAACGCGGCGACGTCGTAGGCCGCCCGATCCGCCTCCGGCCCGGTCAGGCCATAGCCGGTGACCAACCCGTACACCAGACGTGGATTGCGCGCCGCGACGGTCTCGAAGTCGAGTTCGAGCCGGCGCAACGCTGCCGGGCGCACATTTGTCAGGAAAACGTCTGCGGTAGAAAGCAATTCCCGTGCGTTATCACGTCCCTCGGTGGTGGCGAGGTCGAGGACGATGCTGCGCTTGGACCGGTTGTCCATCTCGAAGGGCGGGTTGGCCGCCACGCCCAGGTCCGGATCGAGGCCGAGCATCCGACCGAAGGTTCGCGCCGGATCACCCGAGGGCGGTTCGATCTTGATGACGTCGGCGCCCCAGTCGGCGAGGATCGCTCCGGCGGCCGGCGCGGCGACCCACACGCCCAACTCGATGACCCGAAAACCCTCCATCGGACCCGCCATCAACGCTCCTTCCGAAAGTGCTTTACAATCTGATTGAGATTTGTAAACTTGGCCAATGCTCACACCGGCCCGCCGCCTCGTCCCTGTCGCCGGCTTGGCCGCACATATCGGCCATGGCGTGCAACGTATCGCAACCGACGCGGCCGTCAGCCGAATGCGTGCAATGCCCCGCCGCATCGGCGACCTCGACCCGGCCTACCTGTCGCAGCTCACCGGGCGCAGGATCGAATCGGTATCGATCATCGGCGGTGACGCCGGCACGTCGTCGCGGGCGCGGCTGGCACTGACGGGAGTCGACGCGCCGGAATCGGTCTTCGTCAAGATGCCCGCCGAAACCGCGGCCACCCGGATGATGGGCGAACTGGGCCGGCTGGGGCACACCGAGGTGCGCTTCTACCAACAACTGGCCGACGGCCTGCCCGGAGTGCCCCGCGCCTACGGCGCCGCCTTCGATGCCCTGACCGGGCGGTACGTACTGGCATTGGAAGACCTGACGCTCAGCCCATGCGAGTTCACCGACACCCTGCATCCACTGGACAAGGACCGCGCCGCGCAGACCGTCGAGCTCCTGGCCCGGGTCCACGCCGCGTTCTGGGGGCGGCTGCCGGCCAGAACCGGCACCGGGCCGCTGGGCTGGCTGTATTCCGCGTCCGGGGACCACACCTCGCTGATGACCGGTTCCCTGCTCAAGCTGTCGACGAAACGGCTGGCCGAGAGCACCGACATACCGGTGGCCGACGGCCGGTTCATCGACGAGAACTATCGCGCGGCGGCCCAACTACTGGACCGGCCACCACACACAGTGATGCACGGTGACGCGCATCCGGGCAACCTGTTCTTCCGCGACGGCGAAGCGGGCCTGCTCGACTGGCAGGCCGTGCGCCGCGGCCATCCGGGCCGGGAGCTGGCCTACACGCTGGTCACCTGCATGACCACGGCCGACCGGCAGGCTGCCGAACGCGACCTGCTCGACGAGTACCGACGCGCACTCGCCGCGGCGGGCGGACCGACACTGGGTCACGATGACCTGTGGGAGCGCTATCGGCTCGGTGCGATCTACGCCTACGCCGCACCGGTCATCACCGCCGGACTCGGCGGTATGCAGGATGAAGGTATCGCAATAGAAGGAGCCAGGCGGGGCGTGGCAGCCTTGGCCGACCTCGAGACTGTGGCAATACTCAAGAAGTTGCTGTGATGGTCCTACCATTTGGTGAACCACGAACAACCAAGGCCTGGACGTGAATGAACCTCTACCCGCGCAGCGGGACGCATCAGTCGAAGACACCTCGACACGCCACCGAATCCTGGTCGCGACGGCCGAGGTGCTGGCCCGCAGCGGTCAGACCAAGCTGAGTCTGTCCGAGGTGGCGCTGCAGGCGGGCGTTTCCCGGCCCACGTTGTATCGCTGGTTCGCCGACAAACAGGAGCTACTCGACGCGTTCGGTACCTACGAGCGCGAGATGTTCGACCACGGCATCAGCCGCGCGACCGTAGGCCTGCGCGGCAACGAGAAGCTTGACGCCGCACTGCGTTTCATCGTGCAGTATCAGCAGTCGTATTCGGGGGTCCGGCTGGTCGACATCGAGCCGGAAGTCGTGATCGCCCAACTGGCCAACGTCATCCCCCTCATGCGCGCACGGCTGCTCAAGCTGCTGTCGGGCGCCAATGCCCCGGTCAAGGCGGCCACCGCGATCCGGGTCGCGGTCTCGCACTACATCGTGCGCAGCGATGACGGCGACCAGTTTCTGGCGCAGCTGCGTCATGCCGTCGGCCTCAAACAGCCCGACTCGAACTGAGACCTCCAGCCTCGGCGCTACTTGTTTCTGCTCGGTTCTGATTGTTTCTGCTCGGTTCTGAACCCCTTTCCGTCACGCCGGCGTGACTCTCGGCGCCGACCGCCACTCTGGCGTGACATTCGGAACTCTACGATCGCAGAGACTTCCCGATCGGTCAATCCTCGTTTTGAGGGGTGACACGACACGTAAATTTTGTAAAGCTATCGGCATGACTCAGGTGCAGAGCGACACCGGCGTGCTCGCCGGTGACGAGCGGATGCTCATCGACGGGGAACTCCAATACACCAGCGGCGGCGCGAAGTTCGACGTCGTACACCCCGCCAGCGAGCAGGTGGCGGGCCAGGCCACCGACGGTACGGTGGCCGACATCGAGCGTGCCGTCGGTGCCGCGCGACGAGCCTTCGACGAAACCGACTGGAGCCGCGACGTCGAGTTCCGCTACCACTGCCTGATGCAGCTACACGACGCGCTGGATGCCGAGAAAGAGCGCCTGCGCCGGATTCTGGTCACCGAGGTGGGCTGTCCCGTCACCGTCACCGGCTCCCAGATCGAAGACCCGATCGGCGAGGTCAAGCACTGGGCCGAACACGGCAGGAATTTCGAGTACGTGGTCGACAATGGCGTCCACCAAACCCAGCTCGGGCCGGCGCGACGCAAGATCGCCTATGAACCGGTCGGTGTGGTCGGCGCCATCACCCCGTGGAATGTGCCGTTCTACCTCAACGTCGCCGAGACCGTTCCGGCCTTGATGGCCGGCAACACGGTGGTGCTCAAGCCCGCGCAGCTCACTCCGTGGTCAGGTACCGAGCTGGGTCGCATCGTCGCCGAGCACACCGACATCCCGGCCGGCGTGTTCAACGTCGTCGTCTCGAACGCCAATGAGGTCGGCGCCGCGCTGTCGGCGGATCCGCGGGTGGACATGATCACCTTCACCGGTTCGACCGCGACCGGACGCGCCATCTTGGCCGCCGGCGCTTCGACGGTCAAGAAGACGATGCTCGAGCTCGGCGGCAAGTCCGCGCACATCGTGCTCGACGACGCCGACTTCAACTCGGCACTGCCCATCGCGGCGATGATGGCCTGCGTCATGAGCGGCCAGTCCTGCATCCTGCCCAGCCGGATCCTGCTCCCCCGCAGCCGTTACGACGAAGGAGTCGAGCTCCTCAAGGGCGCGATGGAGAACTTTCCGGTCGGCGACCCGTGGACCCCGGGCATCATGCAGGGCCCGCAGATCAGCGCCACGCAGCGCGAAAAGGTGCTCGGGCTCATCAAGTCGGGTATCGATTCGGGCGCCCGGCTGGTCACCGGCGGCGGCGTTCCGGAAAACCTGCCCACGGGTTACTACACTCAGCCCACGCTGCTCGCCGACGTCGACCCCGATTCGCAGGTCGCGCAGGAGGAGATCTTCGGACCCGTGCTGACGGTCACCCCGTATGACTCCGACGACGAAGCGGTCGCCATCGCCAACAACTCGATTTACGGCCTGTCCGGGGAGGTTTCATCCGGTGACGTCGACCGGGCCTTCGCCGTCGCACGCCGCATCCGGACCGGCAACGTCACCATCAACAGCCGCAGCCACTTCGGTATCAACAGCCCGTTCGGTGGCTCGAAGCAGAGCGGTCTGGGCCGGCGCAACGGCGAGGAAGGCTTCAAGGAGTACTTCGAATCCAAGACCATCGGGATGCCCGAATAGTGAGCGAGCATTCCGACATCTCGGCCCTGCTGTACCGCTACGCGCGGGCGGTCGACTCCAAGGACTGGGAGCTGTACCGGTCGGTGTTCACCGAGGACGCACACATCGATTACTCGTCGGCGGGGGCCGTCGTGGGCAGTCGCGACGAGGTGGTCGACTGGTTCGCCGCCAACTTCGGGGTGATCCCGTGGAGCATGCACTACATCACCAACGTCGAGATCCTGGAAAGCGACGGCGACGCCGCAACGGTGCGGGCGATGTTCTACAACCCCATGCAGTTGCCCGGGATGGCCGAGATGAGCGCGTGCGGCGGCTACTACCACCACGAGTTGGTGCGCACCCTCGACGGTTGGCGCAGTCGCAGTCTGCGCGAAGAGAACCTCTGGTTCACCAACGCGCCGGGTCAAGCCTGACGACCCACGTTGACATTGAATCGACGCAGACGTCTACTCGACCTTTTGCACCATCAGTTCAAAGTCGACGCCGCACCTCAGCCCTCGGCGGCCAACTGGCCACAGGCCGCGGCGATCTCACGCCCCCGGGTGTCGCGCACGGTGCACGACACGCCCTTGGCCTGAACGCGTTTGACGAACTCACGCTCGGCGGGTTTGGGACTGGCGTCCCATTTGCTGCCCGGCGTCGGGTTGAGTGGGATGAGGTTGACGTGCACCAGCTGCCCCAGCTTGCTGTGCAGCTTCTTACCGAGAAGGTCTGCGCGCCAAGGCTGGTCGTTGACATCGCGGATCAACGCGTACTCGATGGACACGCGACGGCCGGTGACGTCGGCGTAGTACCGCGCGGCGTCGAGAACTTCGTCCACCTTCCACCGGTTGTTGACCGGCACCAGGGTGTCGCGTAGTTCATCGTCGGGGGTGTGCAGCGACACGGCAAGGGTGACGCCGAGGCGTTCGTCGGCGAGCTTGCGGATGGCCGGAGCCAGACCGACTGTCGACACCGTCACCGACCGGGCGCTGATCCCGAAACCGTTCGGCGGCGGCGCAATGATGCGCTTCACCGCGGCGACCACCCGGTTGTAGTTGGCCAGCGGCTCACCCATGCCCATGAAGACGATGTTGGACAGCCGCCCGTCATGTTCGAGCCGCATGGCCGACGACGCCGACCGGACCTGTTCGAGGATCTCGGCGGTGGACAGGTTGCGCATCAGGCCGCCCTGGCCGGTCGCGCAGAACGGGCAGGCCATGCCGCAGCCGGCCTGCGAGGAGATGCACACTGTGTTGCGCTGCGGATAGCGCATCAGCACCGACTCGAAGGTCGTGCCGTCGCCGGCGCGCCACAGCGTCTTGCGGGTCTCCCCCGCGTCGCACTGGACCTGCTTCACCGGGTCGATCAGCGTCGGGAACAGTGCCTCGGCCACCTGATCTCGCACCGCGGCAGGCAGGTCGGTCATCTGCTTCGGGTCGGCGATCAGGCGGCCGTAGTACTGGTTGGCCAGCTGTTTGGCCCGGAATTTCGGCAGCCCCAGCTCGGTGACGGCAGCAGCGCGGCCGTCCTCGTCGAGGTCGGCAAGGTGCCGCGGCGGCATGCCGCGTCGCGGGGCTTCGAAGACCAATTCCTGCTTCATGTCTTTTCCAGTATCAGGCTTGTTCGGCGAGAACATCGTGAACAGTGCGCTCAACGGTGTCCAGGACATCGTTATCCACCCCGGGACGGCCGCGGACGAAGACCGATGCGCGGCTGGCCGGGGGCAGCCCCTCGGCCAGACACAACCCGTCGGGCAGCCGGCCGATCATCGGCAGCAGAGCCACCCCGAGACCAGAGCGCACCGCTGCGAACAGGCCGGAGAGGTTCGCGGATTCGGCGGCGATGCGGTAGTCGGTCCCGCTGCGGTCGAGCGTGGCGAACGTGGGTTCGCGCAATGTGCAGGGTTCGGAGAACATCACCACCGGCAACGGCTGGTTCACCGCGTGCGCAGCGAGGCTGCGCCCCGAAACCCATTTCAGTGCAAGCGTTCCCGAGGCGTGAGCGGGGTCCATCCCGGAACCGTCGAGCATCACGGCAAGGTCGACCAGACCGTGTTCGACGGCGTCGGCGAGCGTGACATTGCGGTCGAGGCGAAACCGCAGCCGCCAGTTCGGCAACCGCTCGCCCAGCGCCGCGGTGAGGGCGGGCAGCATGACATCGGCGCCGTGCTCGGTGGCACCGATCAGCAGCACCTGCTCCTCGGCTGCACCGAGATCGGTCAGCGCCGCGTCGTGGGCGGCGAGAATGCCCCGGGCGTGCCCGAGTACGCGGTGGCCCAGTTCGGTGAAGGCGACACCGCGACCGGACCGTTCGACGACGGGGCCACCCACGACGGCCTCGATCCGCCGCACATGCTGACTGACGGCCGACTGCGTCATGTGCAACACCGCGGCGGCACGGTGAAACCCGCCACAGTCCGCCACCGCCACCACGCTGCGCAGCGGCGCGATGTCCAGCACCTGACCCATGCGATCAAGGTACTCCGATCAGTACTCACGATCAAAGACCTGGCATTTCACCCTATTCATCGGGTTATTCCGCCGAATTGATTAGCATCGATGATCAATCGTGATTGCCGATAATCGTTGGACCGCGCGCACGAGGCTCGCTCACGATAGGGATCATGCCGCCCACTCCGATGCCGATGCGCACGGCGACCACCGTGACGTTCTTCTACGCCCTGGGTTATCCGATCGGGAACCTGGCCGTGCACGCCCTCTCCCCGATGGCGGTGTTGGCTGTTCGTTTCGGGGCGGCAGGACTGATCCTCGGCACCTGGGCCGGGCTGGCCCGGGTCGGCTTCCCGACGGGCCGGAAGCTGCTGCACGTCGCGGTGGCGGGTCTGCTCATGCAGGCGGTGCAGTTCTGTGCGCTCTACGTTGCGATTCAGCAGGGCGCCCCGGCAGTGCTCTGCGCGGTGGTCATTGCGATGAACCCGGTGGCGACGGCACTGCTGGCCGCGGTGTTCCTACGTGACCGGCTGACACCACGCCGGATCGTCGCGTTGGTGCTCGGTATCGCCGCAGTGCTGGCAGCATGCGCGACGCGACTGGTCACCTCAGGTGGTATCGACCCGGCAGTCGGATTGCTGTTGGTGGCATTGCTCGGTCTGGCGGCAGGCGGGGTGTATCAGCAGCGGTTCTGCTCTGATGTCGACTTCCGGGCCTCGACCTCCGTGCAGAACGCCGTCGCGTTCCTACCCGCGTTGGCGCTGGCGCTCAGCACCCCGATCGAGGTGCATGACGCCACCAAAGCCGTGCTGGCGGTGGCCGGCGTGGTGCTGCTCAACGCCATCCTCGGGGTGTCGCTCTACGTGCGGGCCATCAACCTGCACGGGGCGTCGGCGGTCGCGATGCTGTTCTGTGTGATCCCCGCAGTCGCCGGGGTGTTGTCCTGGCTCATGCTCGGCGAGCGGGTGAACATCGGCATCGCCGCGGGACTGGTCCTGGGTGCGATCGCCTGCTGGCTGAACGCGTCTGCCACGCGCAGCGAACGCGGTCTACGCGAGGAGCGTGAGCACGATCCAGCCGACGACGGCGGACGGCAACATCGCGTCGATGCGGTCCATGATCCCGCCGTGGCCCGGCAGTAGCGTGCCCATGTCCTTGATGCCGAGATCGCGTTTGACCTGCGATTCGACCAGGTCCCCGAGCACACCGGTGATCACCAGCAAGAGGCCGAGCGGTACGCCCACCCAGGCCGGCTTGTCCAACAGGAACGCCACGGACAACACCGCTGCGGTGACACCGAACAGCAGCGATCCGCCCAAACCTTCCCAGGACTTCTTCGGACTGATCGCCGGCGCGAGCAGATGCTTGCCGAACAGGACGCCCGCGACGTAGCCGCCGATGTCGGCGAAGACGACCGTCACGATGATGGTGAAAACCCGGACTCCGCCGTGGTCGGCGAAGATGAGCAGCGCGGTGAAGGCCGCGAACAACGGCACCCACGTGGCAAGCAGGATCGTGGCGGCGACATCTCGCAGGTAATTGACCGGTTGCTGGTCCAGGCCCTGCCCGACCAGACGCCAGACCATGCAAACGACGATCGTGCCGCCATAGGCGCCCAGCAGACCGACGGCCCCGAAGGGCCACGTCAGCCAGATCATCGCCTGGCCACCCAGCAGCAGCGGAACGGCGGGCAATGCGTAACCGTGCTCACGCATCCGCCGGATCACCTCATGGGTGGCGATGGCGATGGCGATGGCCAACAGCGGCAGCCACCAGATGGGCGCAAAGAGCAGGGTGCCTATCGCGAGGGCGCCGAGGACCACGCCGACGGTGATGGCGGCCGGCAGGTCACGGCCGGCGCGCGAGGTCTTCTGCGGTGGCTCGGTCTGTGCCACGGGACTGGGGTGCTGAAGGTCGCCTAGACCTCCAGCAACTCGCCTTCCTTGTGCTTGACCAACTCGTCGATCTGACTGGTGTAGGTGTGGGTGGATTTGTCGAGATCCTTTTCCGCGCGCCCGACCTCGTCCTCGCCGGCCTCGCCGTCCTTCTTGATCCGGCTGAGCTCTTCCATCGCCTTACGACGAATGTTGCGCACGGACACCTTGGCGTCCTCGCCCTTGGACTTTGCCTGCTTGACCAGCTCGCGGCGGCGCTCCTCGGTGAGCTGCGGGATGGAGATCCGGATGATGTTGCCGTCGTTCGTCGGGTTGACCCCGAGGTCGGAGTTACGGATCGCGTCCTCGATCGGCCGGAGCTGAGCGGCCTCGTAGGGCTTGATGACGACGAGCCGCGCCTCGGGCACGTTGATGCTCGCCATCTGCGTGATCGGCGTCATCGACCCGTAGTACTCGATGTTGATCCGGGAGAACATGCCCGGATTGGCCCGGCCGGTGCGGATCGTGGCCAGGTCGTCACGGGCCACACTCACGGCCTTTTCCATCTTCTCTTCGGCGTCGAAGAGAGTTTCGTCGATCACTTCGGGTTCTCCATCGATCTTGCTCCTCGCGTGCGCGGCAGGTCAGGTGGTGGTGGTGACCAGTGTTCCGATCTTCTCACCCGCCACGGCACGGGCGATATTGCCTTCGGTGAGCAGGTTGAACACCAGCATCGGCATGCGGTTGTCCATGCACAAACTGAAGGCAGTGGCATCGGCGACCCGCAGGCCGCGGTCGATGACATCACGATGGCTGACTTCGGTGAGCAACTCGGCGTTCAGGTCTTCGCGTGGGTCGGCGGTGTAGACGCCGTCGACAGCCTTGGCCATCAGCACCACGTCGGCCCCGATCTCGAGAGCCCGCTGCGCGGCCGTCGTGTCGGTGGAGAAGTACGGAAGGCCCATGCCGGCACCGAAGATGACGACGCGACCCTTTTCCAGGTGTCGCACGGCCCGCAACGGGATGTACGGCTCGGCGACCTGCCCCATCGTGATGGCGGTCTGCACGCGGGTGTCGATGCCCTCTTTCTCCAGGAAGTCCTGCAGCGCAAGGCTGTTCATCACCGTGCCGAGCATGCCCATGTAGTCGCTGCGGGTGCGTTCCATCCCGCGCTGCTGAAGCTGGGCGCCGCGGAAGAAGTTGCCACCACCGATCACGACCGCGACCTGAACTCCGCTACGCACCACTGCGGCGATCTGGCGGGCCACCTGGTGCACGACGTCGGGGTCGAGGCCGACCTGGCCGCCGCCGAACATCTCTCCGCCGAGTTTCAGCAGAACCCTTTTGTAAAAGGGACGAATGGGTGCTGCGCCCTCGCCGGCGACATTCGGATCCGCCATCGGTCTCCTCGGCACTCCTCGCATGTAGAGAGCCACCCGGGTTACCCCTGGACGGCCTCTCCATCCTGCCCTATGGCGGGCGGCACACCTAGTTTGGGTGAACTCTGCAGGACCGAGTGTCGCCGGCGGCGCAGCTCAGCCGGCGCCTATCCCAGGTGCGCCTGAAGCAACCAGGCGGCCATCGACTTCCGGTCCTTGCCCTCGTCACGGAGGTCCGTTCGGGCGAAATCGGCGAAGTTGGCAAATTCCGCCGGGACGTGCGCGTGGATGCGGGCCGGCCGCACGTCGTCGATCACCCAGTACTTGCCGACGACCTCACGCAATTCGTCCTCGCTGACCGGATTGGCCGGTCCGGAATCGCCCATCGTCCCCTTGTCGAACACCAGCACAAAGTAGGAGGCGCCGGGAGCAGCGGCCCGCACGATCGACTGCTGGTAGCCGTCCCTCAGTTCCACGGGCATGGAGTGGAACAGCGTGCTGTCGACGATCGTGCCGAAACGGCCGTCGTAACCGGTGAAGGCACTGATATCGGCTACTTCGAAGGTCGCGTTGGTGAGCCCGCGTTTGGCCGCCTCGGCCCTGGCCAACTCGATGGCGGTGGCCGACTGATCCAGCCCGACCGTGGTGAATCCGCGCTCGGCCAGGTCGAGAGCGGTGGCCGCCTCACCGCAGCCGGCGTCGAGCACCTCCCCGTGGAATTTGCCCTCGGCGATCAGGGCCGCGATCTCGGGCTGCGGTTCGCCGATGCTCCACGGCGGGCGTACCCCAGCGAACTCCGGAGCCTCACCGCGGTAAGCGGATTCGAACATTGCGTCTGACATTTCGCTTGGCGTGGTCATACGTCCGGTATATCAACCTGGTTGATATGTGTCAATATGCTTGACATGAACTCCGATAAGGGAGCCGCCCTGGAGGAGCAGCCACTCGGCTACTTGATGTATCGCGTGGTCGCGGTGCTGCAGCCACGGGTCTCCGCGCAACTGCAACCACTGGGCCTCAAACTGCCCGAGTTCGTCTGCCTGCGCATCCTGTCCATGGCCCCGGGTCAGTCCAACGCCGAGCTCGCCCGCCACACCAACGTGTCACCGCAGGCGATGAACAACGTGCTGCGCGGGCTACAAGACCGAGGGGCGGTGCGCAGGCCGGCCACCGTCGACTCCGGACGCGCACTACCCGCCGAGCTGACCGCCGAGGGCGCCGAATTGCTCGAACGCGCCGAAGCCGCCGTGTACGCCGCCGAGGAGGAGGTGCTCGATCGCCTCGACGCCGAGCAGCGACACGAGCTCAAGCGACTGTTGGCCCACGCCGTTCCCTGAACCGGAATGCCGTCTGGCGCGCCGTGTGGCGCCGCAGTCGGTAATGTCGCCAGCCGATGAAGATCGTGCTGGCCCCGGACTCGTTCAAGGAGTCGATGACCGCGTCGCAAGCGGTCGCAGCGCTGCGCGAGGGCGTCCGGTCTGCACTGCCGGAGGCCGAATGTATCGGGGTGCCGATGGCCGACGGCGGCGAAGGCACCGTCGACGCCGTCGTCGACGCGCTCGGCGGTGACCGCATCACCGAGACGGTGCAGGACCCGCTCGGCCGACCGGTCGCGGCCACCTACGGCTATGTCGCCGAGCGTCACCTGGCCGTGATCGAAATGGCCGCCGCCTCCGGCCTAGAGCTGGTGGCACCGGAGGATCGTGACATCCTGCGCGCCAGCACCTTCGGAGTCGGACAGCTCATCACCTCAGCCCTGGAGCACGGCGCGACCGAGCTGCTGATCGGCATCGGCGGTTCGGCTACCAATGACGGCGGGGCCGGCATGCTCACCGCGCTCGGCGTCGCCTTCACCGACACCGACGGTGCCGTTCTGCCACCCGGCGGCGCGGCATTGGCCCGGCTCCATCACATCGACGTCGCCGGCCTGGACCCCAGGCTCGCCGAAGTACACGTCCGGATCGCCTCCGACGTCACCGCACCGCTGCTCGGAACCGGTGGTGCCAGTGCGGTTTTCGGACCGCAGAAGGGAGCCACCCCGTCAGACGTCGCAACCCTCGAAGCCGCCCTCGCCCGCCTGGTCGAAGTGACCCAGACCGCTCTCGGCCACGCCCGGCCCGATCGCCCGGGTGCCGGGGCCGCCGGGGGCCTGGGTTTCGGGCTGATGGAATTCCTTGCCGCCGAATGCGACCCGGGTGTCGAGGTGATCGCCGAGACCGTGGGGCTGGCGCAGGCACTGATCGGAGCGGACTGGGTGTTCACCGGGGAGGGCAGCGTGGACGCCCAGACCATGCTGGGCAAGACGCCGTTCGGCGTCGCCCGGGTGGCCGCGCACACCGGCACCCAGGTGGTGATCTTCGCCGGTCGGGTGTCCCCCGACGCCGACGTCCTGCTGGCCAACGGGGTGGCACAGCTGGTCGCCATCACCGAGCCGGGCACTCCGCTGGATCAGGCCCTGCGCGACGGCCGCGCCGCGTTGACCCGCGCGGCCGCCGCGGTGTGCCGGTCCCTGTAGCGCCAGCTACAGGATCGCCGCCGCGACGATCAGCCCGAAAGCCAGATAGGACGCCGTCACGACCAGGACCTGGGGCGTGAACCGCTCGGAGGCCAGCACCATGCCGATGTCGATGCCTTTGATCGCGCCGATGAGCCGAACGGAAAACGCCTGGGCCGCAATGCCCAAGAGCCCGAACACCAGCGTCATGATGAGCCCCTGGACGAGGTCACCCGACGAGGAGTAGATGGCGAGAACGATGATGAAAGCCATCGACACCACGCCGGAGGCCGTCACAGCGGCAGCATTCGGGCGGCCCGCTCGTACCAAGGTCCGCAATGGCCCGGGTGTGGTCCAGTCGATCACGTAGAAACCCAGGACCATCAGTGCCACACCGACAATCGTGTACAACACGATCGCCGAGACGCCGTGGCCGAGAACCGACCAGTAATCGGAGTCGAGCGCAACCAGAGTGGTTGTCATAGGTATTCCTTCCGGGTCACTGCGGGATGCGGTGTGGCACAAAGGCAGCGCCGTTGTCGGTGACGAGACCCGAGGTCTCGCGGATCCCGAGTCCGGCAGATTCGTCGCCGACTATCCACGCCCCCAACGCGGGGCGCATGTCGTCGAACTGCGGTAGCGGATCGAGCAACTGGTACACGTAGCCCTCTTCGCCGTAGACACCGCCGGTCTCGGTCTCGAAGCCTGCGCCGACGATGGTGATGTTGGCGCCCTCGCGACCCAGCTTCGGTTTGCGAACGTAGTCGGTGAGCTCGTGCGGGTCATCGACGTAAGCGGGCAACAGATTCGGATGCCCCGGATACATCTCCCACAGCACGGCCAGGATCGCCTTGTTGCTCAGCAGCGTCTTCCACAGCGGTTCCACCCACATGGTGGCCGGCAACGATTGGACGGCCCGACGGCCGAAATCGTCGTCGAGCATCCACTCCCACGGGTAGAGCTTGAAGATCGACGACATCGGAGCTTCCTCCAGGTCGACGAACCGGTCGAGGTCGCGGTCGAACCCGATGTCCTCGATGGCCAGGCCCACGGTGTGCAGGCCGGCTTCCGCTGCGCACTCCTGGAGGTAGGCCACGGTGACGTGATCCTCACCGGTGTGCTCGGCACCCGACCAGGTGAAGTAGGTCTCGGCGCCCGGGAGGCGGTCACGGACCTCAGCCCAGCGGGCAACCAGCTTCTCGTGCAACGAGTTCCACTGATCGTCGGCCGGGTAGACGTCGGTCTTCCAGTGCCACTGCAGGATCGCCGCCTCCAACAGTGTGGTAGGCGTATCGGCGTTGTATTCCAGCAGAACCGGCGGCCGACGACCGTCGTAGCGCAGGTCGAATCTGCCGTAGAGGTGCGGGTCGCTGCGCCGCCACGACTTCTCGATGTGCTCCCAGCTCCATTCGGGAAGCCCGAAGTCGCGGTAGCGCCCGGTCAGCACGACGTGCTCAACGGCCTCCAGACACATCGAGTGCAGCACTTCGACCGAGGCCTCGATCGACAACACCTCGTCCATGTCGAAGACGTAGTGCACCGACTCGTCCCAGTACGGGCGGTCGGCGCCGGTCGCGTCGCGTGCCGGAGTGCCATAACACATGCCTTGGTCGGCGACGATCTGTTCCCAGCCTGGTCGCGGGGAACTGCGTTGGCGGTGCATTCAGCTCCCCGAACTCTTGCCGTAGCTCGACGACGAGCCGAAACCGCCGCGCGAGATCGACGTCCCCGACTTGGTCTTGGCCGTGGTGCCCTTGGGCTGTTCGATGGTCCCGCCCCGGGCAATGGTGCCGACGCCGCTGTTGTTGCCGCCGTAGTAGTACCGGTATGGCGAGCCGAGGTAGATGAAGGTGCCCCCGGAGCCGCTGTGGCCGCTGGAGCAATACGAGTCGGGCACCACCTCGTTGGTCCCGTCCTTGACGCACGAGGCCGCGATTTCCTCTTTGTGCAACAAGTGGTAGCCCAGCGCGATGACTCCGACCACACCGACCACGGCCACCGAGCCCATCAGGATCTTCTTGCCGGTGGCGGCACGCTGTTCGCGCGTCTCCTCCTGCTGCCTGGCCCACGCCTCGGCGGCCTCGCGCTCCTTCTGCATCTTGTCGCGCTGCCGCGCCTCGGCCACGGTCGGAGGCCGTGGCGTGGCTGTGGCCGGATCCTGCCAACGAATCGATCCCTCGCCGGCCTGGTTCCACTGCTCGTCTGGCCCAGACGTCATTCACACCCCCGCAAACTCTGACACCTGACGGTCATCATAAGAGCACATCGCCACCCCTGAGCGCAGCACCTGAGCAAAACCCGGGTGTGGAGGCGGGAGCGCGTCTCAGATCTGGCTCCGGTCGCGTAAAAACGGTCTACTTCACTGCTTTTCGTGCCCGCTTCCGCGGAGCTGCGGGAACCGGATCCTGGATACGCGGCCAGGGCCTGGCCTCCTCCAGCTCGTACGCCAGCTCCAGCAGCAGCGCTTCGCGGCCACGGGTCGCCGACAGCATCATGCCCACCGGAAGGCCGGTTTTCGTCTGGGCCAGCGGCAGCGAGATGGCCGGGTCCCCGGTGGCGTTCTGCAGCGGTGTGAACGCCACCCAACCCAGCAGCCGGTCGATGATCTGCTGGTAGTCCGCCGTGGGATCGAGCCGGCCGATTTCCAGGGTGGGCTCGGCCAGGGTGGGCATGAGCACCGCGTCATAGCTGTTGGACAGCCGCTCGGTGATCCGCCGCGACCGGGCCAGGTGGGCGATCGCCGCCGGGACCCGATACAGGTTGCGCGATGCGTGTCGTTCCAGGCCCAACGTGAGATTGTCGAGCTTGTCGCGGTCGAAGCTCGGGCCGAAGGATCGCTTCCCACCGCGTACCAACGCATAGGCCAGGAACGACCAGTACAGCAGGAAATCATCCTTGAACCGGGGCTGGACCGGATTGCCGATCACGGTGATCTGGTGCCCCAGCTCCTCGAGCAGCGCTGCGGTCTTGTGGGTCAGCTCGGTCATCTCCGGGCCGGCATCGTGCACGACGGACTGAGTGCACACCGCGATGCGCAGACGCTGTTTGCCCGGGCGGCTGACATCGCCGATCGGTGGCAGTTTGGGGTTGCGGTAGACGCGTTCCATCTCCCGGTACAGCGCTGCGGTATCACGCACCGACCGGGTGAGCACGCCGTCGGCCACGATCCGCAACGGCATCATCCGCAGATCGTGATCCTGCGGCAGCCGACCCCGGGTTGGCTTGAGACCGACGAGCCCGTTGCAGGCCGCCGGGATCCGGATCGATCCGCCGCCGTCGTTGGCGTGCGCGATGGGTACGACTCCGGCCGCGACGAAGGCACCCGAACCCGACGAGGACGCGCCGGCGGTATAGAGCGGGTTCCATGGATTGCGCACCGGGCCGAGCCGAGGGTGCTCGCACGCCGCGCTGAAACCGAATTCCGAGAGCCGGGTCTTTCCCAGCGGTACGAGGCCGGTGGCGAGGTAGGCGCGGGCGAAGTCGCCGTGCGACGTTTCGGCGCGGGGTTCCCACGCGTCGGTGCCGCGCATCGTCGGCATGCCCTCGACCGCGGAGTTGTCCTTGACGAAGGTCGGGACGCCGTCGAAGTACCCGCCGTAGGGGCTGGGGGCGGCGCCGCGGGCGTGGGCCCGGTCGAAGGCCTCGAATGCCAGCCCGTTGAGGGTGGGATTGACCGCCTCGACGCGCGCCACTGCCGCCTCGATCAGGTCGGCCGCCGATACCCGGCCGGCTCGCAGTTCTTCCACCAGACCGACGGCGTCGTGTTCACCGAGGGCGTCGTCGCCGAAGGCGAAGATTCGACTCATGACCAGACGGTACCAACTGGTACCGATCGGGCGGCGGGCTCTCGCCGCCCAACCGCCGCCTACTGCGTCCGGGCCACGCTCTGCAGCACAGCCAGATGCTCGTCGACGGTCCGCAGACCGGCTCCCATGGTGTTCACGGTGACGTGGGTGGCCCCGGCGTCGGCCCACGCGGCGATGTCGGCCACCACCTTGTCCGGATCGCCGGTCCAGGTCACCCGACCCTCCATGCCGATCCCGGCGGGATCTCGCCCGGCGGAGATGGCCGCACGCTCAACCCTGGCCCGGGCGTCGTCGAGTTCCAGCCCCGGCCCGACCATCGGGAACCAGCCGTCGCCGAGTCGCCCGGCCCGCTCCAGGGCGCGAGCGGAGGCAGCGCCGAACCACACCGGGATCGGACGCTGCACCGGCAGCGGCGCCAGACCCGCACCGGTCACCCGGTGGTGGCGACCTTCGAAGGTCACCGACGATTCGGTCCACAGCCGACGCATCAACTCGACCTGCTCCTCGGACCGCTTGCCACGGTTTCCGAAATCCTCGCCGAGCGCCTCGTACTCGACCGCATTCCAGCCCAGCCCGACGCCCAGGCGCATCCGCCCACCGCTGAGCAGGTCGACCTCGGCGGCCTGCTTGGCAACCAGAACGGCCTGGCGCTGCGGCAGGATGATCACCCCGGTGACCAGTTCCAACGAGGTGACTGCGGCCAGGTAGCCGAACATCACCATCGGCTCGTGAAAAGTGGTGTAGAGGTCATATGGGCCCGACCAGTCCCGGTGAACAGCCGGATCGGCGCCGACCACATGGTCGTAGGCCAGGATGTGGGTGTAGCCCAACTCTTCGACACGCTGGCCGTATGCGCGCACCGCTCCCGGATCTCCGCCGAGTTCCGTCTGCGGAAACACCACACCTACGCGCATGTCACCTCCAACACCACTCCCCAACCCATTCGTACCTGCCACACTCCCACATCGGCAAAGCCTGTTGCCCCGCCGTGAGCAACTACCCGGCACCGACCGGGTCACGAATGAACAAAACCCCGCGCTTTCCGGGATCGCCGGAATGAGCGCGGGGTTTTGCGACGGGCGGCGACGGCCGAGCCGTCAATCGGGTGTGATGTGTCGCCCGAGTCTTCTCGGTGTTAGGCCTGACCGACCTCGAACCGCACGAAGCGGGTCACGGTGACACCGGCCTCGTCGAGCAGCGCCTTGACGGTCTTCTTGTTGTCGGACACCGACGGCTGGTCCAGCAGCACGACGTCCTTGTAGTAGCCCGTGACGCGACCTTCGATGATCTTGGGCAGTGCCTGCTCGGGCTTGCCCTCTTCCTTCGCGGTCTCCTCGGCGATGCGCCGCTCGTTGGCGACGATGTCGGCGGGGACGTCCTCACGGGTGAGGTACTTGGCCTTGAGCGCGGCGATCTGCAGGGCGACCGCGTGGGCGGCCTCCTTGCCCTTCTCCGCGTCACCGGCGGTGTACTCGACCAGGACACCAACGGCCGGCGGCAGGTCCGCGGCACGCTTGTGCAGGTAGGTCTCGACCGTGCCGTCGAAGTAGGCGACCCGACGCAGCTCGAGCTTCTCGCCGATCTTGGCGGACAGGTCGGCGATGGCCTGTTCGACCGTGGTGTCGCCAACCTTGGCGGCCTTGAGGGCATCCACATCGCCGGCCTTCGCCGCAGCGGCGGCCGCCACGACCTGGTTGGCGAGCTCCTGGAATTCGGCGTTCTTGGCGACGAAGTCGGTCTCGGAGTTCAGCTCGATGAGCGCGCCGTCCTTGGCCGCGACCAGACCCTCGGCGGTGGCGCGCTCAGCGCGCTTGCCGACGTCCTTGGCGCCCTTGATACGGAGCAACTCGACGGCCTTGTCGAAATCGCCGTCCGATTCGGCCAGCGCGTTCTTGCAGTCCATCATGCCGGAGCCGGTCAGCTCCCGAAGGCGCTTGACGTCGGCGGCGGTGTAGTTAGCCATTTAAGACTTCTCCTGGAATTACGAAGCGTCAGTGGATGTTTCGGGTGCAGCAGCGGCCTCGCCTTCGGCGGTACCAGCGGTCGCACCGGCGAGCAGCTCCTGCTCCCACTCGGCGAGCGGCTCAGCAGCACCCTCGGTGTCCTGCTTCTCACCGGCACCCTGGCCGGCGCGAGCCTGCAGGCCCTCGGCAACCGCGGAGGCGACGACCTTGGTCAGCAGGGCGGCCGAACGGATGGCGTCGTCGTTGCCCGGGATCGGGTAGTTGACCTGATCGGGGTCGCAGTTGGTGTCCAGGATCGCGATGACCGGGATACCGAGCTTGATGGCCTCGTTGACCGCCAGGTGCTCCTTGTTGGTGTCGACGACCCAGATGGCCGAGGGCACCTTCTGCATGTCCCGGATACCGCCGAGGCTGCGCTCAAGCTTGTTCTTCTCACGCGTGAGCATGAGGATTTCCTTCTTGGTGCGACCCTCGAAGCCACCGGTCTGCTCCATGGCCTCGAGCTCCTTGAGGCGCTGCAGGCGCTTGTGCACGGTGGAGAAGTTGGTGAGCATGCCGCCCAGCCAGCGCTGGTTCACGTAGGGCATGCCGACGCGGGTGGCCTCTTCGGCGATGGACTCCTGCGCCTGCTTCTTGGTGCCGACGAACAGGACGGAGCCGCCGTGGGCCACCGTCTCCTTGACGAACTCGTAGGCCTTGTCGATGTAGGTCAGCGTCTGCTGCAGATCGATGATGTAGATGCCGTTGCGGTCGGTGAAGATGAACCGCTTCATCTTGGGGTTCCAGCGTCGGGTCTGATGCCCGAAGTGAGCGCCGCTGTCCAGCAGCTGCTTCATGGTCACAACAGCCATGAGCTCATTCCTTTATGTGTCGGTTGTCGCCAGGCGTCGGGTGATGCCAGGCCCTGGTGCCTGCCCGGACGCCGAACCCGATCCGGGAAATCCCAGGTCAGGACCGTCGGCATCCGTGTACGACCCCATCAAGGCGATCAATATGCGCAGACACGCGAAGTCAGCCCGCAAGCGAGCTGCGGGTAGAAGTTTACACGCTGGGCAGGGGTGCTTTTACCACGCGGCAAACGCGGGCCCATCCATCCACAGCCCCGACTTTGGGGCTTCCGGACCGCCCGGGGTTGACGCTGAACTGAAGCAGTGAGGTTTGCCGTGACGGCGCTGCTGCTCAGTATGACGTGGATCTGGCCGGCGGCCGCCCACGCCGAGACCCCCCGACTGCAGTGGCCGGTGTCCCCCCGACCGACGGTGACCAGGGGTTTCGACGCCCCCTCCCCCAACTGGAACCGCGGCCACCGCGGCGTCGACCTCGCGTCCGCGCCGGATCAACCGGTCTATGCCGCCGGCCCGGGAACTGTGGTGTTCGCCGGTGTGCTGGCCGGGCGGCCGGTGGTCTCGCTCGCCCATCCGGGTGGGCTGCGCACCAGCTACGAGCCGGTACAGGCCACGGTCCAGCCCGGACAGACCGTCACCGCCGGCCAGCTGCTCGGCACACTGCTGGCCGGTCACCCCGGTTGTGCGGCGACCGCCTGCCTGCACTGGGGCGCGATGTGGGGCGCCGCTGCCAGGGCGGACTACGTCAACCCGTTGGGGCTGCTCGCCGAGACCCCGATCCGGCTCAAGCCGGTGGGTGGGTGACCCCCCTGCATCGCGACCGTGCGTGTCTGCCGACCGCCACGCCGCCAAACATCAGCAGTTCGCGCACACTCACTCCGCACCGAGTGCGGCCTAGGGTCGAAATATGACCGTCGCGTCGCATTTCCACAGCACCCGGCCGATGCGATTCGGTCTGCACACCGCACTCCCCCGCGGTGCCGATTTCGCCGAGTTCGCGCGCACCGTCGAACGATCCGGGTTCGACGTCATGACGATCCCCGACCACCTCGCACCGACACTGGCACCGTTCAGCGGGGCGGCCACCGCCTGTGCCGTCACCTCACGCCTGCGCACCGGCACACTCGTGCTCAACAACGATCTGCGTCATCCGGTCGACACCGCACGGGAAACCGTAAGCGTGGCAGCGCTGTCGGGTGGACGGTTCGAGTTGGGCCTGGGTGCGGGCCATATGAAGGCCGAATATGACGCGGCCGGACTGAAATTCGACAACGGGGCCACCAGGGTGGACCGGTTGATCGAATCGGTCGACGTGATCCGCCCACTCCTGGCCGGTGAGCCCGTGGACGCGGACGGCGCGCACTACTGCGTGCGGGCGGACGCCGGCTCGCTGGTCGCACCGGCAGGAGTCGACGTGCCGCTGCTCATCGGTGGGAACGGCACGCGCGTGCTGCAGCTCGCCGGTCGGGTCGCCGATATCGCCGGGCTGGCGGGTTTCAGTCACAACCATGACGCCACGGAGGTCCGGCTGA
Source organism: Mycolicibacterium peregrinum (assembly GCF_001665625.1). Classification (GTDB taxonomy): domain Bacteria; phylum Actinomycetota; class Actinomycetes; order Mycobacteriales; family Mycobacteriaceae; genus Mycobacterium; species Mycobacterium peregrinum_B. The sequence goes on from NZ_LZSY01000172.1 coordinate 97,605, forward strand.
CTCACTTCGACGCGAAGGGCCTGCTGGACCGGATCGCTGTTGTGCACGATGCCGCCGGCGACCGGTTCGAAGCCATCGAGCTCAACGGGTTGCTGCAGTTCGTGGTCCACACCGACGACCCCGCGGCCGCGGCAGCCGAGGTGGCCGGGCCGTTGGGCGCCTCGGCGGAACTGCTGTTGGAATCGCCGTTTGCATTGTTCGGCAGCTACGAGCAGATGGCCGAGTCTCTGGCCGAGCGGCAGCGTCGGTTCGGGATCAGCTACTGGACGGCGATCGACGCATGGACGGGCCGCGAGTCGGCGCTTCCGCACCTGGCCGAAGTCATCAAGCTGCTGCGCTAACGGCCGACGACGCCCCCCAGAAACCCGGCCATCGCCTCGAGCACAGCGTCCGGACGATCGCGCTGCACCCAATGTCCGGCTCCCGCAATGATTTTGAGCTCCGCATCCGGGATCAGCTCCGCAGCCGCCCGGGCCCGCGCAACCGGCACGCCCGGATCACGGTCACCGTGGACGATCAGCGCCGGGCGGGGAAACGATGACAACCGTCCGCTGTAGTCCGTGCGCAGCCGGTTCCACCGGACCTGATCGCGCTGCCACTGCTCGAACGCCGAGAATCCCTCCGGTTGGCCCGCGGCAGCCATGACCTCGTCCATCAACGCATCGGTGACCTGCGCGGGGTCGGTGATCAGGGCCTGCATGCTGCGCACCATCGCTCGGCGGTTGGTGCCCACCCACCGCGTCACCGCTCCGAGCAGACCGGTACGCAGCGTCACCCACGTGACCAGTTGCCGCACACCGGACATCGGCCCGTCCGAGAGGCGCGGCATCAGGCCGTAACTGCCCAGCAGCATCGCACCCGTCACCCGCTGCGGCCGGTCCAGGACATGGCCGATGGTCATGCCCCCACCGAGTGACAGCCCGCCGATCGCGTAGCGCTGCAGGTCGAGTCCGTCGACGAACTCCCCCACGTAGCCGACCAAACGGTCCTGTGTCACGGGCAACCGCGCCGGCGGACTGCAGCCATAGCCGGGATGGTCGGGCGCGATCACGCGGTAGCCTGCCTCGGCCAACCGGGGGCCGATACCGCCCCAGGACAACGACGCGCTGTCCACGCCTCCACCGTGCAGCAACACGACGGTCGGCGCCGTGTGGTCGGTGGCCCAGCTGAGATAGGACACCGGCCCGCAGGGCAGATCGACGGTGGTTCGGGTCGGCTCGACAGTCAACTCCGGCACGATCTCCTCTTCAGGCTCGTGGGTGCGCCTGGTCGTGCACCGCGCGCAACCGTTCCACTGTGACGTGTGTGTAGAGCTGGGTGGTGGCCAGCGAACTGTGTCCCAACAACTCCTGTACGACGCGCAGGTCGGCACCGCCTTCCAGCAGGTGGGTGGCCGCGCTGTGGCGTAGTCCGTGGGGGCCGATGGCGGGGGCACCGTCGACCGCAGAGACGGTCTGGTGCACCACGGTTCGGGCCTGACGGGGGTCGAGGCGCTTGCCGCGCGCCCCGAGCAGGAGCGCGGGGCCGGAATCGGCAGTGACCAGCTCGGGCCGCCCGTCGGTGAGCCAGGAGGTCAACGCGACCAGTGCCGGTACCCCGAACGGGACCGTGCGCTGCTTGTTGCCCTTACCCAACACCCGCAGCACCCGGCGCGGGGTATCGATGTCATCGACGTCCAGACCGCAGAGTTCGCTGACCCGAATACCGGTGGCGTACAGCAGCTCGACGATCAACCTGTCCCGCAGTGCGAGCGGGTCACCTTCCTGCACAGCTGAATTCATCGCTTCCATGGCGTCCACTGCCTGGTCGCGGCGCAGCACCGCAGGCAGCGTGCGGTGAGCCTTGGGCACCTGCAACCGCGCGGCGGGGTCATTCGGCAACAGTCCCAGCCGTGTCGCCCAGGTGGAGAAGGTCTTGACCGAGGAGGTTCGGCGCGCCAACGTGGTCCGCGCCGTTCCGGCTGCAGCCTGGGCGGCCAACCACGAGCGCAACCTCGGCAGGGTCAGAGTCTCCAGTCCGCCGCCGGTGAAATCGAACAGCGCAGTCAGGTCACCCCGGTAGGCGCGGCGGGTGTGTGCAGACCTGCCACGTTCCAGCTCGAGATACTGGTCGAACTCGTCCAGTATCGCGTCGGTCCCGGTGCTCACCCCACCACCGTGTCAGACCGTTCCGACCGTCGCAGGCAACCGCCTGCGCGTGTCGCGGCGTTCAGTTGGTTGCCGCGAGCCGGGTCAGTCCACCCGTCGCAGGGCGTCCGGCGTGAGGTCGGCCAGCGTCGGATAACCGTCGACGCCCATGATCAGGTCGGCCTCGGCGAGCAGCGACCGCAGCACATGGACGATGCCGTCAGTGCCGCCCAAGGCCAGCCCGTAGGCATACGGACGGCCCACACCGACCGCGGTGGCGCCCAGCGCAAGCGCCTTGACGATGTCGGCGCCGTTGCGGATTCCCGAGTCGAACAGCACCGGCAGCCCGTCGGCGGCCTCGACCACACCGGGCAGGCAGTCGATCGCCGGCAGGCCACCATTGGCTTGGCGCCCACCATGATTCGAACAGTAGATACCGTCGACGCCACCGTCCTTGGCCCGCCGGACGTCGTCGGGGTGACAGATGCCCTTCAGGATCAGCGGCAGCTTGGTCAGCGACCGCAGCCACGGCAGGTCATCCCAGGTCAGCGGATTGCCGAAGAGGCTGACCCAGCGCAGCACCGTCGCTTGGGGATTCTCCTCGGGCGGCTGCTGCAGGCCGGCACGGAACACCGGGTCACTGGTGTAGTTGGCCAGACATTTGCCGCGTAACTGCGGGAAGTTCGAGGTGGACAGGTCGCGGGGGCGCCAGCCGGGCACCCAGGTGTCGAGTGTGACGACGATGCCCTTGTACCCGGCCTTCTCGGCACGCTGCACCAGACTGGCGGCCAGGTCCTTGTCGGTCGGTGTGTACAGCTGGAAAAAGCCTGGGGTGTCGCCGAATTCGGCGGCGACGTCTTCGAGTGGATCCTCGGTGAGGGTGGACACCATCAGCGGCACCCCGGTCCGCGCCGCGGCGCGGGCACCGGCCAGGTCGCCGTGACCGTCCTGCCCGCAGATGCCCAGCACCCCGATCGGCGCCATGAACAACGGGGACGGCAGTTTGAGCCCGAACACCTCGACGGACAGATCGCGCTCCCGGTGCGCGTTGAACATCCGGGGCATCAACCCCCACCTGTCGAAGGCGGTGCGGTTGACCTGCTGAGTGCGCTCGTCACCGGCACCACCGGCCACATACGACCAGATCGAGGCCGGCATGGCCGCCTGGGCCTTGGCCTCAAGTCCTGCGTAGTCCATCGGCATGGTCGGCAGTACGCCGGACAGCCCCTGGAGGTAGATCTCGAGTTGGTAATCGCCGAATGCCATGACGGCTACCTTGCCATCTGGCGTCAGCCCGCGGTGTCGGCCTCCGCTTTTGCCAGCTCGGCCTTCCATTGCCGGAACGTCTCCTCGGTGCGTCCACGACGCCAGTAGCCCGAGATCGAGGCGGCCCACTTCGCCGGGACGCCGCGCTCCTTGCGAATGTACGGGCGCAGATTGTGCATGACGGCCTGGGCCTCGCCGTGGATGAACACCTGGACCTGGCCTGGCAGCCAGGCCGCCTCTTTGACCGCGGCAATCAGTGGTGCGTTGTCTCCGGCGTGGTCGTCGCCGACCAGGTCGGCGCGCCCACCCCGGTGGATCCATGTGACCTCGACACCATCGGGAGCGGTGAGCGCGATTTCATCCCCCTGGCCGGCCACCTCGATGAAGACCTTGCCGATCGCGTTGTCGGGCAAGGCTTCCAGTGCTGCACTGATGGCGGGCAGCGCGGCTTCGTCACCAGCCAGCAGATGCCAATCAGCGGCCGGGTCGGGGGTGTAGGCCCCGCTCGGCCCCATCAGGTAAGCGGGCTGACCGGGTTGGACCGCCGCAGCCCACGGTGCGGCTACGCCCTGCTCACCGTGCACGACGAAGTCGATGGTGATCTCGCCACGCTCGGCGTCGACGTTGCGCACGGTGTAGGTGCGCACCGTCGGTCGCTGCTCGGCGGGCAATTCCTGAAAGCTGTCCAGTGTCAAAGGCTTCGGCAGCGCCGCGACATCGACACCGTCAGGGACGATGGCGATTTTGACGTAGGCATCACTGAACTCGTTGGGCGAGAACGTGTCGAAGCCATTTTCACCGTTGCCGCCCAGCACCAGCCTGACCATGTGGTCGGTCAGTTGCTCGCGGCGCACCACTTCAAAAGTGTGCACGGGACGTCCTGCCATACCGCCTCCAAAACTCGCTCGGCCGGATCTCTTTATTAGCCGACCTCATCGACTATACGGAGACAGGCCCCGCGCATGGGGTCTACCGGCGCCGGCGCAACCGCCAGCACCCGTCCTCGCTGACGACCATCCCGGCGAGCTCCAACGTCGTCAACGGCCCCAGTATCTGATGCGGCGGAAGGGCGGCGAGCATCGCGATCTCGTCCACGGTGTGGGCGCCGCGCGACGGCAGCGCGTCGTAGACCTGTTTCTCAATCGGCGAGAGCTTGTCGAGCGGCGCCACCGGATGCGGTTCCTCCGATGCGAGTTCGCCTATGCGGCCGACGAGTTCGACGATCTCCTCGGCACGGCCGACCAGATTGGCACCACCTCGGAGCAGCGCATGGCATCCCGCCGATGCCGCCGATGTCACTGGCCCTGGCACCGCGCACACCGACCGGCCCCAGCAACTTGGCCCACCCGGCTGTATTGGCCGCACCGCTGCGCAACCCGGCCTCGACGACCACCGTCGCGCCCGAGAGTGCAGCGACCAACCGGTTGCGGGTGAGAAACCGCAGCCGGCCCGGCGCCACGCCAGGCGGATACTCGCTGACCAACAGGCATTCCTGGCGGATCCGATGGAACAGTGCGCTGTGCCCGGCCGGGTACGGATTGTCGATGCCGCCGGCAACGATCGCGACGGTCATACCCTCACAGGCCAGGGCGGCGCGGTGCGCTGCTCCATCGATTCCATACGCACCACCGGACACCACCGTCACCTCGCGCTCAACCAACCCAGCGGCCAAGTCAGCGGTCACGTGCTCGCCGTACGCCGTGGCCGCGCGGGTACCGACGATCGCCGCGGCGCGCTCAGTCACCTCGTCGAGCCGGACCGGCCCGCTCGCCCACAACACCAACGGCGGATGATCATTGGAACGCTTGCGATCCTTGCCCACGCCCAGTGCGCGGAATCGCAGCAGCGGCCACTCATCGTCATCGGGGGAGATCAACCGCCCGCCCATCTTGTCGAGGATGTCCAGATCCTTGACTGCACAATCCAATTCCCGACGGGCCTCGACCCGGCTCGACAACTCCGACTCGACTTCACCGGATTTGACCCGATCGGCCGCCTCGACAGGACCCACCTGCGCGACGAAGGCCGCCAGTTCCGCGCACGGCGGCTCAGCGACCCGTGACAGATAGGCCCAGGCACGCCGGACCTCGTCGGTCATGACACACCCCCGGCCCGACGGAAGCCCAACGCCGTGGCCACGTCCTCACGCGCCGGCATGGTCCGACCGGCGAGATCGGCCAACGTCCAGGCGACCCTCAAACTCCTGTCGGCGCCGCGCATGCTGATCACCCCAAGGTCGAGTGCGGACCGCAAAGGCTCCATGGCGGCTCTGGGCAGTCGGAACTCACGCCGCAGCAGCGAACCGCCGACCTCGGCGTTGGTACCGATCCCGTACGGCTTCCACCGTTCCTGGGCGGCGAGGCGGGCCGCCGCAACACGGTCGCGCACCACGGCGCTCGACTCTCCGGCCTGCGGGGTGAATGCTCCGACGCTGACGGGATGCAACTCCACCTGCAGGTCGACGCGGTCCACCAATGGCCCGGACAGCTTGCCGCGATACCGCAGCCTGGCCTGGGCCGAACAGACACAGTCCTGCGATTTGGGCGGCGCGCACGGGCACGGATTGGCCGCCAGAACCAGTTGGAAGCGGGCTGGGTAACACGCCACCCCGTCCCGGCGGGCCAGCCGGATCTCACCGTCCTCCAACGGGGTTCGCAGCGCTTCGAGGGCACTTGAGCCCATCTCGGCGAACTCGTCGAGAAACAACACACCGCGGTGTGCCCGACTGACCGCTCCGGGGCGAGCGAACCCGCTTCCCCCTCCGACGAGCGCCGCCACGGTCGAGGTGTGGTGAGGAGCCACGAACGGCGGCCGCGTGATCAGCGGTGTATCCCCTGCCAGCAGCCCTGCCACGGAGTGAATCGCGGTCACCTCCAACGACTCCCCCGGCGACAACGGCGGCAACAAGCCTGGAAGACGCTGCGCCAACATCGTTTTACCGATGCCGGGAGGGCCGGTGAGCATCAGGTGGTGAGCACCCGCGGCGGCCACCTCCAGGGCGTAGCGGGCCTGAGCCTGACCGACCACATCGGCAAGATCAGCTGTGGGCTCGGGGGCGCACCCCGGCGCGGCCACCCGCGCCACCAGATCTCCTTTGCCGTCGAGCCAGGCCTGCAGCTGACGCAACGTGCGCACACCGCACACCTCGATCCCGTCCACCAGACTCGCCTCGGCCAGGTTGTCGACGGGCACCACCACCAGGGGCCAGCCCTCCTGCTTGGCGGCCAACACCGCCGGCAGGACGCCGTGGACCGGACGGATGCGGCCGTCGAGGGCGAGTTCGCCGAGCAGAACCGACTTTTCCAGCCGGGCCCACGCCGTCTTGGTGTGCGCCGAGAGCACCGCAGCCGCCAGCGCCACGTCATAGACCGAACCGACCTTGCGCAACGTGGCCGGGGACAACGCCAACGTCAGGCGCGACATCGGCCATTCGTTGCCACAGTTGGTGATCGCCGCCCGCACCCGATCCCGCGACTCCTGCAGGGCGGTGTCGGGCAACCCCACCAGATGCACGCCCGGCAACCCCGAGGTGATATCCGCCTCGATCTCCACGATGACGCCGTCCACCGCACGCACGGCCACCGAATAGGCTCTGCCCAAACCCATTTCAACCCACCCCCTTGAGGTGCGTCAGCTCGGGTTCTCGGCGGCGGCCGAGGCGCACCCCGATCACGTCGATGCGCAGTGCGGCGAAACGAACCTCCTGCTCGGCCAGCCACAGCGCCGCCAGCCGGCGGATGCGGCGCACCTTCTGGGCCGTCACCGCCTCGGCCAGCCCGCCGAAACCATCGCCGGTGCGGGTCTTCACCTCGACGAAGACCGCCGTGTTGGTGGCGACGTCCACGGCGATCACGTCGAGCTCGCCGTAGCGGCATCGCCAGTTGCGGGTCAGGGTGCGCAAGCCCTGTGCCGTCAGATACTCGACGGCCAGCTGTTCGCCCAGTGCGCCGATCTCGGCCCGTGTCAGAGAACTCATGCCCACACCGTGCGGACCCGGTCCGACAGCATCTGCTCAATCCGGCCGAGTTATCCCCAGCGTCGAGTTCATCCACAGGTCTCGCCCACCCCGGTAGTGTCCTTAGGTGATGCTCAGCTAACGCCGAAAGGATTCACTTGATGCTCACACGCTGGAGCCGCCGGGTTGCTGTTGTCCTGTCTGCCGTCGCGGTCGCCGCCGGGATGGTCGCGTGCTCCAGTTCGGGGTCTGACGAGCTGTTGATCTACAACGCCCAGCACGAGTCGCTCACCAAGGAGTGGATCGACGCGTTCACCAAGGAGACCGGCATCAAGGTCACCTACCGGCAGGGCGGTGACACCGAGCTCGGCAACCAGCTGGTGGCCGAGGGCAACGCCTCCCCGGCCGACGTGTTCCTCACCGAGAACTCCCCGGCGATGGCGGCTGTCGAGAAGGCCGGGCTGTTCGCCGACGTCGAGCAGCAGACCCTCGACCAGGTCCCGGCCCAGTTCCGCCCGTCGTCGAACAAGTGGAGCGGCGTGGCGGCGCGCTCGACGGTCTTCGTCTACAACAAGGCCAAGCTGCCGGCCGACCAGCTGCCCCACTCGATCATGGATCTGCAGCAGCCACAGTGGAAGGGTCGCTGGGGTGCGCCGCCGGCCAAGGCGGACTTCCAGGCGATCGTCGCGGCCATCCTCGAGCTGAAGGGCGAGCCGGCCACGGCGCAGTGGCTGGCCGGATTGAAGACCAATGCCGTTGTGCTCCAGGACAACATCGCGACGCTGCGCGCCGTGAACGACGGTCAGGTCGACGGCGGGATCATCTATCACTACTACTGGTTCCGCGATCAAGCCAAGACCAAGGAGATCAGCGGGAACACCGCCCTGCACTACTTCAAGAACCAAGATCCCGGCGCGTTCGTCAGCCTGTCTGGCGGCGGCGTCCTGAAATCCAGCAAGAAGCAGGATCAGGCCCAGCGGTTCCTCCGGTTCATCACGGGCAAGGCCGGTCAGGAAGTGCTGCAGAAGGGCACCTCGTTCGAATACCCGGTCGCCAGTGGTGTCGCGGCCAACCCGGCCCTGCCGCCGTTGGACACGTTGCAGGCGCCCGCGGTCAACCCGTCCAATCTCGATGCCGCCAAGGTCACCGACCTGATGACGAAGGCTGGCTTGCTGTAATTGGTCGCGACAGAAGCACCACCGGCTCAACCCGGACCGCAGCAGCGTTCCGCACGTCCCCGGCCGGGGGCAGCGCTGAGCTCCGCCGTGGTGCTCTTGCTGGCAGCGACCTTCATCCCGCTGGGTTACGTCGCCTGGTCGGTCATCACCACCGGCCCGGGTCGGGTGATCGAGCTGGTGGTGCGGCCCCGGGTCGGCGAACTCCTGCTCAACACCGTGGGCCTGGTCGTGATCACCGTGCCCGTGTGCGTTGTGCTCGGAGTCGGAGCAGCCTGGCTGGTTGAGCGCACCGATCTGCCGGGACGGACATGGTGGCGGCCGGTGTTCGTCGCACCCCTGGCCGTGCCTGCGTTCGTCAACAGCTACGCCTGGGTGAGTGTGGTGCCGTCGTTGCACGGATTCTCGGCCGGGGTGCTGATCGCGACGCTGTCGTACTTCCCGTTCGTCTATGTGCCCGCCGCGGCCACGCTGCGTCGCATCGACCCGGCACTCGAGGAATCGGCCCGCGCACTCGGTTCGGGTTCCTCGGGCGTGTTCTTCCGGGTGGTGCTGCCGCAGCTGCGCCTCGCGATCCTGGGCGGCGCACTGCTGATCGGTGTCCACCTGCTGGCCGAATACGGCGCGTTCGCGATGATCCGCTTCTCGACCTTCACCACCGCGATCTTCGAACAGTTCCAGGCCACGTTCGACGGCGCGGCCGGCGCCACGCTGGCCGCCGTTCTGGTGCTGCTGTGCCTGCTGCTGTTGGTCACCGAAGCCGCGGCCCGCGGCAATGCCCGCTTCGCACGGATCGGCTCCGGAGCGCAACGGGCCAGTGCGCCGATGCGTCTGGGCCGCACCATGGTGCCGGCCACCGTCGGATTGCTGGCCCTGGCCGCCCTGGCACTGGGAGTTCCGCTGTGGACGCTGACGCGGTGGACGTGGATCGGTGGCGCGCAGGTGTGGGACGCCACCGAGATCGGTACCGCGCTCGCCCAGACCGCGACGCTGGCCGCTGCCGCCGCGGTTCTGACCACCGTGCTGGCCTTCCCGTTCGCCTGGGTCGCCGTCCGCTACCGCGGCCTGCTGGCCCGCTCGATCGAGGGCGCCAACTTCATCACCAGCTCGATGCCCGGCATCGTCACCGCGCTGGCCCTGGTCACCGTCGCGATCCGCTACGCTCCCCCGCTCTATCAGACTGCCGCCCTGGTGATCTGCGCCTACGTGCTGCTGTTCCTGCCGCGCGCCCTGGTCAGCCTGCGCTCGGGCCTGGCACAGGTCCCGCCGTCAGTGGAAGAAGCCTCGCGCTCGTTGGGGGCCTCACCGGCGCGGACGTTCGTGCGCGTCACCCTGCGGCTGACCGCCCCGGCCGCCGCGGCCGGGGCCTCGCTGGTTTTCGTCGCCGTGGCAACGGAATTGACCGCGACGCTGTTGCTGGCACCGACCGGCACTCGCACCCTGGCCATGCGGTTCTGGTCGCTGAGCAGCGAACTCGATTACGCCGCGGCGGCACCCTACGCCCTGATGCTGATCGCCTTGTCCATACCCGTGACCCTGATGCTGTTGCGCCAGTCGACAAAGGTGGCTGCCCTGTGACCGACGATGTCCTGCAGGTGCGCGGACTCCGCAAGTCCTTCGACGGCACTGCGGTGCTCGATGGCATCGACCTGACCCTGACGCCGGGGACCATCACCGCGGTGGTCGGGTCGTCCGGGTGCGGTAAGACCACGCTGCTACGGGTGATCGCCGGCTTCGAATCCCCCGACGCCGGTACCGTGACCATCGGTGGGCGCGAAATGGCAAGTCCGACAAACACTGTCGCACCCCATCGACGCGACGTCGGCTACGTGGCACAGGACGGTGCATTGTTCCCCCACCTCACGGTGGCCCAGAACGTCGCTTACGGTCTGCGCGAGCGCGGCACCGCGGCCCGGGCCAGGGTCGGCGAGCTGCTGGCCACCGTGTCCCTGGATTCGTCGTTCGCGCAGCGCCGCCCGCATCAACTCTCCGGTGGCCAGCAGCAGCGCGTCGCGTTGGCCCGGGCGCTCGCCCGCCGGCCGGTGGTCATGCTGCTCGACGAGCCGTTCAGCGCGCTCGACACCGGACTGCGTGCCGCCACCCGAAAGTCCGTGGCCCGGGCGCTGTCCGAGACCGGGGTGACCACCCTGATCGTGACGCACGACCAGGAGGAGGCGCTGTCGATCTCCGATCAGGTCGCGGTGATGCGCGAGGGCAGGTTCACCCAGGTCGGAACACCCGAGCACGTGTACCGCCAACCCGCCGACCGGTTCACCGCCGAGTTCCTCGGGGACTGCATCACGGTGGCCGGCACCGTCACGTCAGGTTGGGCCGACAGCGCGCTGGGCCGGATACCGGTACAGGCCGGCGCCGCCGACGGTCCGTGCACGCTGGTGCTGCGGCCTGAACAGCTTGTCGCCACCGCGATTTCGGACAGCGAGGGTGATGCCCACGCCGCCGCCAGTGTGGGAACCGTGGTCGGCACCGAGTTCCTCGGCCACGATGTGCTGCTCACCATCGAGCCGGCCGCAGCCGGTGAGCCCATCGTCGTGCGCCAGCACAGTCTGAATCCGCCGGCCCGCGACACCAAGGTCCGGATCGATGTGCGGGGCGCGGGAACGGCGTTGCCTTGAGCCACATCGTCGCCGCGTTGAGGGCGCACGGTGACCGGATCGCGGTCTTCACCGAGACCCGGCAGATCAGCTACGCGACCCTCGCCGACCTCGTGTCACAGTCCGCGATGACGCTGGGCACCGAACGGCGCCTCGTGCTCCTCGGAGCACGCAACGACCTGCCCACCCTGGTGCACTACCTGGGCGCACTGGCCGGTGGCCACGTGTCCTTGCCGGTACCCGCGGACGGCGACCACGGCACGATCCTGCGGACCTACTCCCCCGACACCGTGATCGACGCCGCAGGCATCCACCACCGGCGCACCCACAGCACGCACCGGCTGCACGACGATCTGGCACTGCTGATGTCGACCTCCGGCAGCACCGGGTCACCGAAGCTGGTCCGGCTGTCCTACACCAATCTCGCCAGCAATGCCGCCGCCATCGCCGAGTACCTCGCGATCAGTGAAACCGATCGGGCGGCAACCACATTGCCACTGTCGTACTGCTACGGACTGTCGGTGGTCAACAGTCACCTGCTGCGCGGAGCCGGCCTGATCCTCACCGATCGCTCGGTGGTCGACGACGAGTTCTGGGACCTGTTCACCCGTTACCGGGCCACCACCTTCGCCGGGGTACCCCACACGTTCGAACTGCTCGACCGCATCGGCTTCGACACCATGGACCTGCCCCATCTGCGGTACCTCACCCAGGCGGGTGGCCGGATGGCACCCGATCGGGTGCGTCGTTTCGCGGCACTGGGACAGCGCCGTGGCTGGCAGCTGTTCGTGATGTACGGCGCCACCGAGGCGACCGCCCGGATGGCGTATCTGCCACCGGAATTGGCTCTGGCTCACCCCGAAGCCGTCGGACGTCCGATTCCCGGCGGCAGCCTGTCCATCCGTTCCGGTGACGGCTGGCCCGAGGGCACAGGTGAACTCGTCTACCGCGGCGCCAACGTGATGCTCGGATACGCGCAGCGACCCGAGGACCTGGCCCTCGGCGCCGCCATCTCCGAACTCCGCACCGGCGACATCGCCCGGCGCACCTCGGACGGCCTGTACGAAGTCATCGGCCGCAGTGGCCGATTCGTGAAGCTGTTCGGCCTGCGCATCGACCTCGACCGTCTCCAGACCACCCTCGCCGACCACGGAGTGACGGCGTTGTGCGCCGACGACGGCGAAGCCCTTGCGGTGGCCGCCGTTGACACGGGCGCAACGACTGCCGGTGAAGTGCAGCAGTTGACCGCCACTCTGGCCGGCGTGCCCGCCGGTGCGGTGCGCTCGGCGCTCGTCTCCGAACTGCCCCGGTTGATCTCGGGCAAGCCCGATTACGCCACGGTGCGCACGTTGGCCGCCGCACCCCCAGTCGGCGACATCTCGGACCTGAAGGGCCTGTTCGCCGAGGTTCTACACCTGCCTGCTGCGTCCGTCGACCGCGACGCCAGCTTCATCGATCTCGGCGGTAACTCACTGTCCTATGTGGCGATGTCGGTTCGGCTGGAACGCGCCCTGGGACGGCTGCCGAAGGATTGGCACCGGATGCCGCTGCGGGACCTGGAGCACCATTGCGCGCCCCGTCGGCGTCGATGGGCAACCGTGGAAACCAGCGTCGCCCTGCGCGCCGCAGCCATTGTTCTCATCGTCGGTTCGCATGCCGAGTTGTTCGCACTGTGGGGCGGTGCGCACATCCTGCTCGGGGTGGCCGGTTACAACTTCGGCCGGTTCTGCCTGACCCCGGTCCCGCCGTCGACGCGGCTGCGTCACCTGCGCAACACGATCGCTTGGATCGCCGTGCCCTCCATCGTCTGGGTCGCCGTCGCGCTGGTCCTCACCGACGACTATCACGCGTCGAACCTGTTGCTGGCCAACAAGTTCCTCGGGCCGCCCGACAGCATGACCGCCGGACGATTGTGGTTCGTCGAGGTCCTCGTCTGGATCCTGGTGGCACTGACCGCGGTATGCGCACTGCCGGGCGCCGACCGGCTGGAGCGACGCCGCCCGTTGGCCTTCGCCGCGGCGTTCCTCGCACTCGGGTTGGTATTGCGTTACGACCTACCCGGTTTGGGTCTGGGCCGCGAAGCCTGGTTCACGGTGCTGGCATTCTGGTTCTTCGCGGCCGGGTGGGTGGCAGCCAAGGCCACCGCCACCTGGCAACGCGCCCTCGTCACCGTCGTGCTGGTGGTGGGCTTGCACGGCTACTTCGGCAACACCGGCCGGGAAACCCTGGTACTGGCCGGGTTCGCATTGCTGATCTGGCTGCCCGCGGTGCGCTGTCCCGCGCCGATAGCGACTGGCTGCGGGCTGCTCGCCGAGGCCTCGCTGTACACGTACCTGACGCACTACCAGGTCTATCCGTTGTTCGGCGACCACCGGGTGCTCGGTGTGGTGGCGGCGCTGATCGTGGGGGTGGCGCTCACGTACCTGATCAACGTGACCCGAAGGAAGTTCGCGAGAAGACGCGTAGGTGCCCGGATCGCGACGAAAGTGGGTCCCTACGTGTCTGCTGGGCACGGAAACTCAGTCCGCCAAGCGGTCGGCGACCAGCCCCTCCTGCACCAGCGTGGCGGCCACCGCACCGTCGGCACGCAGCAGGCTTGACGTGATCAGCCCCCGCCCCCGCTCAGCGGCAGGTGAGCGTGACTCCAGCAGGTTCCACTCCCCGGCCCGCACCGGACGGTGAAACCAGATCGACGAATCCGTGGTGCCACTGCGGTGACTGCGCGACCGCATGCTGTGCCCATGCACGGCCAACGCCGGATCGATGCCGTACAGGTCCGTGATGTACACCGCGATCAGCATGTGCACCAACGGATCGTCCGGCAGCTCGGTGGTGACCCGCCACCACATGCGGCGCACGAACTCCTCGCCCGAACCGTCGTCGGCGATGCGGATGTCGAACTCGTCGAGCGGCAGGGACGGCGCCGGGCCGGGCGGGCCGGTGCACGGAAGCACCTCGGGGTCGTGTGGCATCGCACCGAGCCCGTGTGCGGGGCCGGCGAGAGCTGTCGCGAACGACACCGTGGCCGTGGTCAGCATGCGGCCATGTTCATACGATTCGACACGTCGCGCCGAGGCGGTCCGCCCGTCGTACACGCGGTGCACGCGCTGCTCGACCGGTTCCCCGGCGTCCCCGCCGCGCAGGAACTGCAGGTGCATGTTGGTCGGCGACCGGTCATCGCCCACCGTCCGGCAGGCGGCGGCCAGGCTCTGTGCGGCGAGCAGACCACCGTAGGCCCGCTTGCCCTCCGGACCGCTGGCCTGCCCGGTGAACACATCACCGTCGGCGGCCCGTACGTCCAACAGCTTCAGCAGAGCACTCATTGATCGGTACCCGTTGCGACAGTGCCTGATTCGGTCAGCGCGGCAATCTCGTCGGCACCGAGCCCGAGGTGTTCGGCCAGCACCGAGGCCGTGTCGTCGCCGAGAGCGGGAGCAGGGACCGCAGGCGGATACATCCCGCCGATCGAAACCGGCAGGCCCGGCGCCAGGTAGGTGCCGATGCGGGGTTGCTCCAGCGGGGTGAACAGCGGATTGGCCACCACCCGCTCGTTGACGGCAACCTCCGCGAAGCTGCGGTACCGCTCCCAGAGCACCGAGGTGCCCGACAGCGCCGCACTGATCTCCTCGGCGGTGTGTTCGCTGAACCACAAGGTGAACAGGCCAGTCAAGGCGTCTCGGTGGATGTACCGCTGCCCCTCGTCGGTGAAATCTGCGCCGAACGCCTCGGCAAGGGCGGCAACGGCTTTCGTGGTGCCGGTGACCTCGGTGAGGTCACGGAAATGCCGTCCGGTGAGCGCCACCAGCATGAAGCCGACGCCGTCACTGCTGGTGAAGTTCTGTCCGTAGGTGCCGTACAGCGTGTTGCCGAGCCGTTCGCGGCCCGTACCGTTGACCATCACCTCCGTCAGGAATCCGAGATTGCCCGCGGTGGCGAGGGCGACGTTCTCCAGCGGGATGCTGATCCGGGCGCCTTCACCGGTGGAATCACGGTGGCGCAGTGCGGCACTGACCGCCAGCGCCACGTACAGCCCACAGCTGACATCCCAGGCGGGCAACACATGGTTCACCGGGGTGGACAGCTGCGCTGGCCCGGTGACCATCGGGAAGCCCAACCCGGCGTTGACCGTGTAATCCACCCCGGTGCCGCCGTCGGCACGCCCGGACACCTCGACGTGGATGAGGTCCGGACGCTGCGCGGACAGCACGTCGTACGAATGCCATTGCCGTCCAGCCACATTCGTGATGAGCACACCGGCCTCGGCGATCAGCCGTTGCACCAGCTGCTGGCCCTCCGGTGAACGCATATCGGCAGCCACCGAACGCTTGCCCTTGTTCAGCCCGGCCCAGTAGATGCTGTCGCCACCGTCGGTCAGCGGCCAGCGGTGATAGTCGGCAGCACCCCCGATGGGATCGACGCGCACCACCTCGGCGCCCAACTGGGCCAGGGTCATGCCGGCCAGCGGCACGGCGACGAAACTGGAGATCTCGACGATCCGTACCCCGGCCAGCGGGCGGGTCGGGTCCGGCGTTACGGATTCGGCCATGGGAGTCAAGCTATCAAGCCGGTTCGCCCACCAGTTTCACCGCGGCGGCCTCGATGGTGTCCTCGGACAACAGCACCTCCAGTGCGGCATCGCCCAGTGGGATGAAGCTGTCGGCACTGGAGACCCGCTGCACCCGCCCGGTGAAGCCGTGGTCAGCGAGTTCGGCCAGCACCCCTTCCCCCACGCCCCCGGTGCGGCGGGTCTCGTCGACGATGAGCACCCGTCCGGTCGCGTCCGCCTCGCGCAGCATGTCCTCGACCGGCAGCGGCGACAGCCAGCGCAGGTCGACCACCCGGGCGGCGATCCCGGCGCGCTCCAGGCGAGCCGCGACCCGCAGGCTCATCCACAGTCCGTTGGCGAACGTCAGGATGGTCAGGTCGGCACCGTTGCCGTACGTGCGGGCCGTACCGACACGGACTGGCTGCTGTGGATAGGCCGCCAGCCACTGCTCGTCACCGTCGACATGGAGATCCTTGCTGTGGTACAAGGCGATGGGTTCGAGGTAAATGCACACCACACCAGCGGTTTTCGCGGCGGAAACGCAGGTGTGCAGCATCGCCGCGGCGTCGTCGGGCCGGGCCGGCGAGGCGATCACCACCCCGGGGATGTCGCGGATCGCGGCGACCGAATCGTCGTTGTGGAAGTGACCGCCGAACCCCTTTTGATATCCGTAGCCCGCGATCCGCACCACCATCGGATTGCGGTACTGCCGGTTGGAGAAGAACTGCAGCGTGGCCCCCTCACCGCGGATCTGATCGGCGGCGTTGTGCAGATAGGCCAGGTACTGGATCTCCGGGATCGGCACCAGCCCCGAGACACCGGCGCCCAGGGCCAGTCCCAAGATGGTCTGTTCGTCGAGCAGGGTGTCGAAGACCCGCGCGGGGCCGGCCGCAGCCTGCAGGCCGCGGGTCACCCCGTAGACACCGCCCTTACGGGCGATGTCCTCGCCGAACACGATCGCCTCCGGATGCGCCTGCAGCACCTCCTGCAGCGCCCGATTGATGGCCAGAGCCAGGGTCAGCGGTGGACCGCCGGGCTCACCCGGCGCGACGGCGGAGACCGACCTGGCCTCGTCCAGTGTTTCGCGCAGCGGTTGCATCACCGCCGTCGCACTGTCCAATCGCGGACGATCGCTGACCTCGCGCGCCAGGCTCATCACCTCGGCCCGTTTGTCCTCATAGCGTTGCAGCACCTGATCAGGCGTCAGGATGCCATGGGCCACAAGTGTTCTCGCGGTGGTCAGCACGGGGTCACGCTCATAGTCGGCAACGATGTCGGTAGGCCGCCGGTAGGCCTGCTCATAGTCGGACCCGGCATGACCCATCAGCCGTACCGTGCGCAGGTGTAAGAATGCCGGTTTGCGAACGCGCCGGACCCAATCGGCCGCGGCGCGTGCGGTTTCGACCACATCGACGAGGTCGCACCCGTCGGCGGCGAAGTACTGCAACCCCTTGCGGTCCCCGTAGGCACGGGCGATCCAGCCGCGCGGCGTCGGCGTGCTGATCCCGATGCCGTTGTCCTCGCAGACCAACAGCAGCGGCATCGGCAGGCCCTGGTATGCGGCGTGCAGGGCGGCATTGACGGCGCCGACGGTCGTCGAATGATTGGCCGAGGCGTCACCGAAACTGCACACCGTGACCGCGTCCTCCGGCCATGGGCAGGCCACACCGAGCTTGCGGGTGCGGGCGATCGAAAACGCCACCCCGACCGACCGCGGCAGATGTGACGCGATGGTGGACGTCTGCGGAATGATGTTCAGGTCCTGACGGCCGAACACCTTGTGCCGCCCGCCGGAGATCGGCTCAGCGGTGGCCGCCACCAACCCCAGCAGCACGTCGCGCAGCGGATCGCAGCCGTCGACCTGCGCGGCGCGGGCCAGGTAGAAGCCGCCCGACCGATAGTGCAGCAACGCCGGATCGCTCGGCCGCAGGGCGGCGGCGACAGCGGCATTACCCTCGTGCCCGGACGATCCGATGGTGTAGAAGCCCTGCCCCTGCGAACGCAGCCACCGGGCGGCCAGGTCCAGATGCCTGCTGCCCAGCTGAGCGTCGAAGAGCGCCAAGGGATTCGGCATATCCAGTGCCGGGGCATCCTCCGAGCCCGGCGCGACGAGGGACGCTACCGTCGCGGTGAAGTACGCGTCGATGGGCTCGATGGTCATTCAGATCAGCTCGATCGCCTCGGCGATCGACGGCAGCACGCGGCTGGGCCGGAACGGATAACGTTCGATGTCGGAGACAGACGTCGAACCGGTGAGCACCAGGATGGTCTCCAGACCCGCCTCGATCCCGGCCACCACGTCGGTGTCCATCCGGTCCCCCACCATCACGGTGTTCTCCGAATGCGCCTCGATCCGATTGAGCGCACTGCGGAACATCATCGGATTGGGCTTCCCGACGAAGTAGGGGTCGCGGCCGGTGGCCTTGGTGATCATCGCCGCCACCGATCCCGTCGCGGGCAACGGGCCCTCGGCCGACGGACCTGAGACATCGGGGTTGGTGGCGATGAATCGGGCGCCGCCGAGAATCAGTCGGACGGCCTTGGTGATCGCCTCGAAGGAGTAGGTGCGGGTCTCCCCCAACACCACATAGTCGGGATCGATGTCGGTCAGGGTGTAGCCGGCCTCGTGCAGCGCGGTGGTCAGCCCGGCCTCGCCGATCACATACGCCGAGCCGCCCGGCTGCTGATCGGCCAGGAACGCCGCGGTCGCCAGTGCGGAGGTCCAGATCGACGTCTCGGGCACGATCAGCCCCGACCGGGCCAGTCGGGCCGCCAGATCACGCGGGGTGAAGATCGAGTTGTTGGTGAGCACCAGAAACGGCCGTTGTTTGTCGGCCAGAGTCTGCAGGAACTCGGCGGCGCCCGGGAGCGCGTGCTCCTCGCGGACCAGGACGCCGTCCATGTCGGTTAGCCAGCACTGGGCAGGTGAACGCACCGGTCCAGTGTCTCAACTCGCCGTGCGGATCAAGCGGCAACGGAGTTATCCACAGGGTGCGGCGATGGCATGGCGGTGACGCCCCCGCCTCCATACGATGGGGCGATGGCAGCCCTCGAAGACCTCGAAGCGCGGGTGGCAGCGCTGGAGGCCTCCCATTTTGACTATCGCGCGGTGCTTGCGGCAGTCAACGCATTGGGTGCCAATCAGCGTGAGCAGGGCCAACGACTCACCTCCGTCGAGGGGCGGCTCACCTCGGTCGAGCGCGAACTGACGGACTTCCGTCAAGAGACCCGAGCCCGCCTGCGCTCAGTCGACGAGCATCTGGCCGAGATCAAGGACCTCATAACCGGCCGGCGCTGAAAGCAACGGCCCGGTGAGCGGAAACCGCACAGCCGGGCCGTTGACTACTCAGCCGAGATCAGTTGGCGTGCTGATCGGCGACGTCGAGTGCGGAGTCCAGGATCGCCAGACCCTCGCGCGCCTCCTGCTCGGTGACGTTGCACGGCGGCACCACGTGGATGCGGTTGAAGTTGGCGAACGGCAGCAGGCCGTTGGCCTTGCACGCGCCGACCACGGCATTCATCGCCGGGCTGGAGCCACCGTAGGGCGCCAACGGTTCGCGGGTCTGCTGATCCGCCACGAGCTCGACCGCCCAGAACACGCCCGCGCCACGCACCTCGCCAACGCTGCGGTGCTTGGCCGCCAACTCGGCCAGGCCGGGTGCCAGCACCTGGGCTCCGATCTTGGCGGCGTTCTCGACCATGCCCTCGTCGGCCATCGCGTTGATGGTGGCGACCGCAGCCGCGGTGGCCAGCGGGTGCCCGGAATAGGTCAGCCCACCCGGGTACGGACGATGCGCGAACGTCTCGTAGATGGCCGAGCTGATCGCGACGCCACCGAGCGGAACGTAACCGGAGTTCACCCCCTTGGCGAAGGTGAGCAGATCGGGCACGACGTCGAAATGCTCGATGGAGAACCACTTTCCACTACGACCGAAGCCGGCCATCACCTCGTCGGCGATGAACACGATGCCGTAGCGGTCGCAGATCTCGCGCACCCCGGCCATGTATCCCGGCGGCGGGACCATGATGCCCGCGGTACCCGGGATCGACTCCAGGATGATCGCGGCGATGGTGGTCGGACCCTCCATCTGGATCAGCTTGTCGAGGTACTCCAGAGCGCGTTGGGATTCCTGTTCCTCGGTTTCGGCGTGGAACGACGAGCGGTAGAGGAACGGCCCGTTGAAGTGCAAGGTGCCGGAGTTGCCACGGTCGTTGGGCCAGCGCCGCGGGTCACCGGTCAGGTTGATCGCGGTGTCGGTGCCACCGTGGTAGGCGCGGTACCGCGACAGCACCTTGTAGCGCCCGGTGTGCAGGCGGGCCATCCGGACCGCGTGCTCGACCGCGTCGGCGCCACCGTTGGTGAAGAACACCTTGTTCAGCTCACCGGGGGTGCGCTCGGCGATCAGCCGCGCGGCCTCCGAGCGTGCCGAGTTGGCGTATTGCGGGGCCACTGTGCAGAGCTTGGCGGCCTGCTCGGCAATGGCGGCAACAACTTTCGGGTGCTGGTGACCGATGTTGGTGTTGACCAGCTGGGAGGAGAAGTCCAGCAGCCGGTTGCCGTCGCCGTCCCAGACGTAGGAGCCCTGGGCGGCGGTGATGGTCATCGGCGAGATCTCTTCCTGCGCCGACCAGGAGTGGAACACGTGTGCGCGGTCTAGTTCGTAGGCCCGCGCGGCCTCGGCCTTCGCCGCGTCGACGGTCAACCCGTTGGGCAGCGTGGCGGACTCTTGAATCGCAGTCATGAGTTGAATTCTCTCACTTGTTCTCGGGGAAGCCGAGGTTGATACCACCGTGGCTGGGGTCCAGCCAGCGGGTGGTGATGGCCTTGGTGCGGGTGAAGAAGTGCACGCCTTCGGCGCCGTGTGCATGGCTGTCACCGAACAGCGATGCCTTCCAACCACCAAAGCTGTAGTAGGACATCGGAACCGGGATCGGCACGTTGATGCCGACCATGCCGACCTCGACCTCGTTCTGGAACCGCCGCGCGGCGCCACCGTCGTTGGTGAAGATCGCGGTGCCGTTGCCGTACGGGTTGTTGTTGATCAGCTCAAGCGCCTCGTCGTAGGTCTCGACGCGCAGGACCGACAGCACCGGGCCGAAGATCTCGTCGGTGTAGACGCTCATCTCCGGGGTGACGTTGTCGAGCAGGGTCGGGCCGAGCCAGAAGCCACCCGAATCCCGTTGACCCGCCCCGTCCAGGACGGTACGGCCGTCGACGACGACCTTGGCACCGTCGGCCTCGCCCGCGTCGATGTAGGAGGCGACCTTGTCGCGGTGGACCTTGGTGACCAGCGGACCCATGTCCGAATCCTTGGTTCCGTCACCGGTTTTGATGGTGGCGGCACGCTCGGCGATCTTGGCGACCAGCTCGTCGGCGACGGGGCCCACAGCGACGGCGGCCGAGATGGCCATGCAGCGCTCACCAGCGGAACCGAATCCGGCGTTGATCATGGCATCGGCCGCGAGATCCAGATCGGCGTCGGGCAGGATCACCGCGTGGTTCTTGGCCCCACCCAGGGCCTGCACGCGCTTGCCTGCCGCGGTGGCAGTGGCGTACACGTACTGCGCGATCGGGGTGGACCCGACGAAGGACACCGCCTTGATCTTGGGGTTGGTCAGCACCTCGTCGACGGCCGTCTTGTCACCCTGCAGGACGTTGAACACACCCTCGGGCAGTCCGGCCTCGGCCCACAGCTGCGCCATCCACAGCGAGGCGCTCGGGTCTTTCTCCGACGGCTTGAGCACCACGGTGTTACCGGCGGCGATGGCGATCGGGAAGAACCACATCGGCACCATGGCGGGGAAGTTGAACGGCGAGATGATGCCGACCGGTCCCAGCGGCTGCAGCACGGAGTGCACGTCGACGTTGGTCGACGCGTTCTCGCTGAATCCACCCTTGAGCAGATTCGGGATGCCGCAAGCGAACTCGACGACTTCCAGACCACGGCTGACCTCGCCGAGCGCATCGGAGAGCACCTTGCCGTGCTCGCTGGTAATAAT
The DNA here is from genome assembly GCF_001665625.1 of Mycolicibacterium peregrinum. GTDB lineage: Bacteria > Actinomycetota > Actinomycetes > Mycobacteriales > Mycobacteriaceae > Mycobacterium > Mycobacterium peregrinum_B. The sequence goes on from NZ_LZSY01000172.1 coordinate 119,285, forward strand.
CTCTGCGAGTTCGCCCTTCCGCTGGTTGAGCAGCTCGCGGAAGGCGAACAACACCGAGGTGCGCTTGGTCAGGGACGTGTCCCGCCAGGCCGGGAACGCCGCGGCGGCGGCGTCGATCACCGCACGCGCGTCATCCACACTGGCCAGCGCGACCTCGCCGGTGACCGCACCGGTCGCCGGGTTGGTCACCGGGGCGGTGGCGGTCGAAGTGCCGGCAAACACCTTGCCGTCGCGCCAATGCTGGATGACATTGCTCATGGATTCCCGAACCTTCCTGTGGCGGTAAGTACTGGTACTACTCTGGGCCACCGTCAATACCAGCGGGACGATCATCTTGTAATCCTGATCAGCCGGTTCATTACACTTTGTAAAATGATCCCGACCGTGCGCGACATCGTCAGCCTGCCGGTGGTGCAGGCCGGCGAGCCCGAGGTGCTCAGCGCACAACAGCTGGACCGGCCGGTGCGCTGGGTCCACGTGAGCGACATGCCGGACCTGGCCGGCCTGCTGCAGGGTGGCGAACTGGTGCTCACCACCGGTGCGGCACTGCGTGACGCGCCCCGCGACTACCTGCGACGGATGCACCGGGCAGGAGTGGTCGGCGTGGTCGTCGAACTGGGCACCCGCATCGAATCACTGCCCGACAGCGTCGGGAAGATGGCGCAGACTCTCGGCCTGGCGCTGGTCGTCCTGCACCGACAGACCAAGTTCGTCGAAGTCACCGAGGCGGTGCACCGCCTCATCGTGGCCGACCAGTACGAGGAACTCGAGTTCGCCCACCGCACCCACAAGACCTTCACCGAGCTGAGCATGAAGCGGCCGTCGATGGCCGACATCGTGCGCGCGGCCGCCGAGATGATCGATGAATCGGTGGTACTGGAGGACCTGTCCCGCCAGGTGCTGGCGATCTCACCGCGCAACGAGCCGGCCACCACCGTGCTCGCCGACTGGCAACAGCGATCCCGAGCGATGACGGAACCGTGGGTCACCACGGCCGTCGGCCCACGCGCCGAGGAGTGGGGTCGGCTGATCGTCCCGCACGCCCCGGCCGCGCCGGACAAGACGAAGATGGTCCTGGAACGCGCCGCACAGGCGCTCGCCCTGCACCGGATGGCCGAAAGGGGCCGGACCGGTCTCGAGCATCAAGCCCAGAGCGGGTTGATCGACGACGTTCTCGGCGGACGAATTGACGACGACCGCGAGGCCGATGCCCGGGCGCTGGCCCTCGGTCTGCGAGCCGGTGGCACCTACCTGCCGGCCACCGTCAGGGTGGGTGCGCCACCGGACCGGCTCGACCCGGTGGGCACCCAACGCCGCAACATCCGCATCCTCGATGCAGTCACTCACAGCGTGAAAGCCCAAGGGCACAGCGCGATCTGCTCGATCCGGCGAGACGGAGAGATCGGCCTCGTGCTGGCGCTGAATCCGCGGCGCGGTTCCAGCACCGAAGTCACCCTGAGCCGGCTGGCCGAGGGCTGGCGTGAGGCCATCGCCCGTGGCGGCGACGCGGACAAGGTCGTCGTCGCCGTCGGTGGTGGCGCCGGAGCGTTCGCCGACGCCGTCCACGGGTTGCGCGAAGCTGCCCACGTCGCCGAAGTCGCGGCGTCGATGCCGGATCTGACCCGGCCGTTCGTGCGGGCCTCCGACGTCCGGCTGCGCGGACTGATCACGCTGCTGCTCGACGATCCGCGCGTCCAGATGTTCGCCGAAACCGAACTCAAGTCCGTTCTGATCCACGACGCCGATCAGGGCAGCGACGATCTGGTCGTGCTCCGCGGTTACCTGGAACTCGCGGGCAACAAGTCCGCACTGGCCAAACGTCTGCACATGAGCCGCCCGGCGCTCTACGGCCGGCTGGCCTCGATCGAACGGAGACTCGGCGTCAACCTCGACGACGGTGAATCGATGACGTCGCTGCACGTGGCGCTGCTGGTGCTGGACGCGCAACGCAGTGCCGCCGCACAGCCGCCACGCTGAGAGCACCTCGGGACTCATACTTGTCCGATGGCAGATCGCAATGTGTTGGGCGGCCGGCTCGAGGAGTGCGGCACCGACCCGCTTACCGGCTTCTACCGCGACGGATGCTGCTCGACGGGCGACGCCGACGCGGGCCGGCACACCATCTGCGCCGTCGTGACCACCGAATTCCTGGACCACCAGCGGTCGATCGGCAACGACCTCTCGACACCGGCACCGCAGTACCGGTTTCCCGGCCTGGTGCCCGGGGACCGCTGGTGCGTCACCGCGGTCAACTGGCTGCGCGCGCACAATGACGGCCAGGCGGCCCCGGTGGTACTGGCCGCCACCCATGAGCGCACCCTCGACGTGGTGCCGCTCGACGTTCTTCGGCAGTACGCGGTTGATGTGCCCGACGACCTGGGCAGCCTCTGAGGCTCCGTAGGCTCGAGCCGTGAGCGTCGCACCCGATACGAGCGTCACCCTGGACAACCGCTTCGCCCGCGCGCTTCCCGAGATGGCCGTCGCGTGGCAGGCCGAGCCGGCCCCCGCACTGCGGTTGCTGGTACTCAACGAGGCGTTGGCGGCCGAACTCGGCCTCGACGGCTCGTGGCTGCGCAGCCCCGACGGCCTCGGCCTGCTGTCGGGCACTGCCGTGCCGGACGGAGCCACCCCGGTGGCCCAGGCATACGCCGGGCACCAGTTCGGCGGGTACGTTCCGCGCCTGGGCGACGGCCGCGCGCTGCTGCTGGGCGAATTCGTCGGCGCCGACGACCGCCCCCGCGACCTGCACCTCAAGGGGTCGGGGCGCACGCCGTTCGCCCGCGGCGGGGACGGTCTGGCCGTCGTCGGGCCCATGTTGCGCGAGTACATCGTCAGCGAAGCAATGCACGCCATGGGCATCCCCACCACCCGTGCCCTCGCTGTGGTGGCCACCGGGCGCGACGTCCGGCGCGAGACGCTGCTGCCCGGGGCGGTACTGGCGAGGGTCGCCGACAGCCATCTGCGGGTCGGCAGTTTCCAGTACGCGAGCGCACAGGCACAGACCGTGGGCGACATCGCGCTGCTGCGGCGGCTGGCCGACCACGCCATCGCCCGGCACCATCCCAACGCGGCCGATGCCGAGAACCCGTACCTGGCGCTGTACGAGGGTGTCGTCGCGGCGCAGGCCACGCTGCTGGCCCAGTGGATGCTCGTCGGGTTCGTCCACGGCGTGATGAACACCGACAACATGACCATCTCCGGTGAGACCATCGACTACGGGCCGTGTGCCTTCATGGAAATCTTCGATCCGGCAACGGTGTTCAGCTCGATCGATCATGGCGGCCGCTATGCCTACGGGAATCAGCCGACCGTCGCCGCGTGGAACCTGGCCCGCTTCGCCGAAACCCTGTTGCCCCTGCTCGCTGACGACGGTGAGCACGCAGTCGAACTCGCCACCCGGGCACTGCGCGAGTTCGGGCCGCAGTTCGACGCCGCGTGGTCGGCTGGGATGCGCGCCAAGCTCGGACTGCCCGACGATGTCGACGATGAAGTGGCCCGCACCCTGATCGACGACCTGCTCGCGCTGTTGCAGCAGAACCGAACTGACTACACGTCGTTCTTCCGTGACCTCGCCCGTGCCAAGCGCGGAGAAGCCGAGATCGCCGGCGGATTCGACGAGTGGCTGGCACGGTGGCAAGCCCTCGGGCCTGACACCGCTGCGATGGACCGGGTCAATCCCATCTACATTCCCCGCAATCATCTCGTCGAAGAAGCGTTGAACGCCGGGACGAACGGCGACATGGAACCCGTCGAGCACCTGATGGACGCGCTCGCTGCGCCCTTTGACGAACGTCCCGGGCTCGAACGGTATGCCGCACCCGCGCCCGACGACTTCGGTACCTACCGCACGTTCTGCGGAACCTGACGACCAGCCGCTACGGTGGGTCGGGTGACGACGATCACGATGAACACACCCGACGGCCCGATCGAGGCTCTGCTCGGCCTCCCCAGCGGGGAGGGTCCGTGGCCCGGAGTGGTGATCATCCATGACGCGATCGGCTACGCACCCGACAACGAGGCGATCTCCGAACGCGTCGCGGCCGCCGGCTATCTCGCGCTCACGCCGAATCTCTACGCACGCGGCGGTCGGGCCCGGTGCATCACCCGGGTGATGCGGGAGCTGCTGACCCAGCGCGGCCGGGCACTCGACGACGTCCTGGCCGCACGCGACCACCTGCGGGCACACCCGCAGTGCACCGGGGCGGTGGGCATCGCAGGTTTCTGCATGGGCGGACAGTTCGCGCTTGTTCTGGGGCCCAAGGGATTTGGAGCGGCAGCACCGTTCTACGGCACCCCGCTGCCGAAGCGGCTCGACCAGACATTGGACGCCTCGTGCCCGGTGGTGGCCAGCTTCGGCCGCCGTGACCCGCTGGGTATCGGTGCGGCGGGTCGGTTGCAGCGCGTCGTCGACTCCAAAAACATCCCGGCCGACATCAAGGTGTACCCCGAAGCCGGCCACAGCTTCGCCAACCAGTTGCCCGCGCAGTCGTTACTGCGGATCACCGGCTTCGGCTACAACGAGGCCGCCACCGCCGATGCCTGGTCACGCGTGTTCGCGTTCTTCGGCGAGCACCTGAGCGCTAAAGCCAACTGAGCCCGGCCACCACCAGCGCTTCGGTGCCGGTGTCCAGCGTCGGCTGGAGCACCGGGCCGAACCGCGGTGAATGGTTCACCGGAATGTCCACGCGAGTGCGATCAGCGGCCACCGCAGCGCGGAACGCCTCCTCGTCGATCCCGCCGAAGCCCCAATAGGTGTAGGGCGCGCCCAGCGCAGCCGGAATGTCACTGAAGTCTTCACTGGCCGACCCGGCCGGCATCGTGTGTGCCCGGTCGCCGAAATATTCACTGAAGGCGGCCTCGACGCGAGCCGTAACCGCATCGTCGTTGACGGTCAGCGGAAAGTTGGCGTACAACTCGAATTCCGGGTCGCGCGGCGAGTCGGATGCCTGACACTCGGCGATCACCACGCGCCGGATCGCCGCGAGCACCGCGGTGCGCACCGATTCATCGAAGGTGCGCAGGTTCAGTTCGAGTACCGCGTGATCGCCGATGACATTGCTCTTGGTCCCGGCTTGAATGCTGCCGACCGTCAGGACGACCGTCTGGCTCGGATCAACCTCGCGGGACACAATCGTCTGCAACCGGATGACGATCATCGACGCCAGCACCACCGGATCCACCGTGGCCTGCGGCATCGAACCGTGCCCGCCACGACCGTAGACCGTGATCCTCATGCTGTCGCCCGCAGACAACACCGGCCCGCTACGGGTACGCACCTGTCCCGCGGGCGCCGGAAACACATGCTGGGCCAACGCCACGTCGACTGGGCCGACCAGATCGGCCAGACCGTCCTCGACCATCCCCCGGGCGCCATCGCCCACCTCTTCGGCGGGCTGGAAAACCGCAATCATGGTGCCGCGCCAGTGATCTGGCGCCTGGGAGAGCAGTTCGGCAGCGCCCAGTAGACACGTCACGTGCACGTCGTGGCCGCAGGCATGCATGACGCCGTCATGCGCACTCGCGTAGGGCAGCCCCGTCGCCTCCGTCACCGGCAGCGCGTCCATATCCGCACGCATCAGTACCCGGGGGCCGTCCCCGTTGTCCAGAACACCGACCACGCCGGTTCCACCGACGCCTTCGTGGACGGTCAGCCCCGACCGACGGAGGCGCTCGGCCACCACGCCGGCAGTGCGTTTTTCCTGATGCGAGAGTTCGGGGTTCTGATGCAGATCGCGGTACAGCGGCTCCTGCCAGGCGCGGACCTCGGGTAACCGCGTGAGCACCGCCTCGGCGCGTCGACGAATATCGTCCCCAGTACTGTCCGCCGCCACCGCCGACCCCCTGTCCGCTGTTACTCCGGCAACCGCAGTTCGGGTTTCTCGACCTCTTCGATGTTCACGTCCTTGAACGTGATCACCCGTACCTGCTTGACGAACCGGGCCGGCCGGTACATGTCCCACACCCAGGCGTCGGCGAGCCTCAACTCGAAGTAGACCTCGCCCTCGGAGTTACGCGGAATCAGCTCCACGCTGTTGGCCAGGTAGAACCGCCGCTCGGTCTCGACGACATAGCTGAACTGCCCGACGATGTCCTTGTATTCGCGGTAAAGCGAGAGCTCCATCTCGGTTTCATACTTCTCGAGATCCTCGGCGCTCATCTGGTGTGCTGTCCTTCTCGTTGTGCTGGTGCCCTGTCGACCATCTTTGCGTACGCGGTTTCAGCATGCCGCATTGGTGCCATATCCCGCCGCACGTCTGTCATCTCTGCGGCCCGCCGCACATCTACCGTCTCTGCGGCCCGCCGCACGTTCACATACGAGTAGCGGTGCTCCACACACGGCCCCAACTCCGTCAACGCCGCGGAGTGTGCGGGAGTGCTGTACCCCTTGTGCTCGGCGAACCCGTAGCCGGGGTGGTGCTGCTCCATCTCGACCATCAGCCGGTCTCTGCTGACCTTGGCCAGCACGCTGGCCGCTGCGATACAGGCGGCCGCGGCATCTCCCCCGATCACCGGCAAGGAGGGCACTGCCAGGCCCGGAACCCGGAACCCGTCGGACAACACGTATCCGGGCCGCAGGGACAACCCCGCCACCGCGCGCCGCATGCCCTCGATATTGGCCACGTGAACACCGAGCCGGTCCACCTCGTCGGAGGGGATGAACACCACGTGATAGGCCAGTGCATACCGACGGATCAGGGGGAACAACCGCTCCCGTTCGCGCTCGCCCAGCTTCTTGGAATCGTCGAGCGAGGCCAGGCTGTCCATCCGGTTGGGGCCCAATACACAGGCGGCCACCACCAACGGTCCCGCACAGGCCCCGCGCCCCACCTCGTCCACCCCGGCAACCGGCCCGAGTCCGTTGCGATACAGCGCTGATTCCAGGGTGCGCAGGCCGGATGACCTCCGGATCACCGGTCGCGGCGGCCACGACGTCTTCACCACTGGAGGCACAGGGCAGCTCCTAGGAGTCGGTCTGCGGGTTCACGCCATTGATACCGCCCCATCGGGACGGCGGCCAGGCGATGAACCGTGCCTTTCCGATCACATTCTCCACCGGAACGGTGCCGACCGCCGGGTCGCCGGTGCACATCACGCGTTCCTGCACGGGGATTTCCCCGGCGTCGGTACGCGGACTGTCGCAATGCGCGCGCGAGTCGGCCGAATGGGTCCGATTGTCACCCATCACCCACAGGCGATCGGGCGGGACGGTGACCGGACCGAACTGATTGCCCAGACACGGATAGAGATTGGGGTCGACCATCATGGTGGCCGGGTCCAGGTACGGCTCGTTCAGACGTTTGCCGTCGACCGTCAGACCCGTGTCGGCACGACACTGCACCGTCTGACCGCCCACGGCGATGACACGCTTGACCAGATCGTTCTCATCCGGCGGCACGAAACCGACGAAGGAGAGGGCATTCTGCACCCAGCGGATCGCGGTGTTGTCCGAGCGGATCGACTTGTATCCGATGTTCCACGACGGCGGGCCCTTGAACACCACCACGTCGCCGGGTTCCGGCTTGGAGAACCGGTAGGTCACCTTGTCGACCATGATCCGGTCACCGACACAGCCGGCGCAGCCATGCAGCGTGGGTTCCATGGATTCCGACGGAATCAGATACGGACGTGCGATGAACGTCAGCGTCACGTAGTAGAGCACCAGCGCGATGGTCGCCAAAATGGCGATTTCGCGGGCCGTGGAGTGCTTGCCCTTGGGCGACTCGTCCGGCGATTCGTCCTCGGACGCATCCGAAGGCTGACCTGGATCAGAGTCGACGTCCGAATCGCATTCGGAACTTTCCTCCGAGCGCGCGTTGGCAGAGTCGGTAGGTCCGGTCACAGGCACCACAGTAGCGACGGTCGTGACCGGTCCCGCGACGAGAGCATCGTCAGGCGGAGCAGCGCGCTCAGCGCTTTTCCTTGATCTTCGCCTTCTTGCCACGCAGTTCGCGCAGGTAGTAGAGCTTGGCGCGACGCACGTCACCGCGGGTCACCACATCGATGTGATCGATGTTGGGCGAATGCACCGGGAAGGTGCGCTCGACGCCGACGCCGTAGCTCTCCTTGCGGACGGTGAAGGTCTCGCGGATGCCGCCGCCCTGGCGACGGATCACGACGCCCTTGAAGACCTGGATGCGCTCCTTGGAGCCCTCGATCACCTTCACGTGCACGTTGACGGTGTCGCCGGGGCTGAAGGTCGGGATGTCGTCGCGCAGCGACGCCTGATCGACGAAGTCCAGCGTGTTCATCGGTGACACTTCCTTGTTGTTGGCTGCTCCGGGCAGGCGCATACAGATCGCGCAGCCGAAGCTATTTTCGGGTGTATCGGGTTGCATCTCGCAGCGGAACGCGGACAAGCCGGCCCAGTCCTGCGCAGACAACTGCTCAATTGTGCCAGACGGGTCCCCATACCGTGAAATCCGGCGGGTCGGTCCACCCGATTGCCCCGACTCCTGCACCATACTGCGAGCACTACTGAGCAGCGGGCCACCAGCCGGACAGTTAGGCTTCATCCACCGATGCGCCGGTCCTGCAGAGCCCATCGGGGTTTGTTGACGGTTCAAGGAGGACCATGCGACGGGGGCCGTCGAAGCTGAGGATGGCGAGCGCAGCCAGCGTCACCGCAGTAGTGGCGAGTGCCGTGATAGCCGTCGGTTGCGAAGCCCGGGTGTACGGAACTCCCCCGGCCGCACCCGGAGCACTGCCGCAGCTGACCGTCGTCGTCCCCCAGGGCGGCATGGCTCCGCTGCCCGAGCCATCGCCCGGGGAACCCGCCGCTACCTTCCTGGGCCTCGAGGGCCGCGCCCAGCAGGCGACCGAGGACGCTGCCGACGCCGGCGCCGAGATCACCGTGCTCGTCCTCGACCGCAACACCGGCCAACTGGTCTCCAACGGAAACGCGACGACCATCGCCATCGCCTCGGTGGTCAAGCTGTTCATCGCCGACGATCTGCTGCTGCAGGAGGCCAAGGGCCAGACAGTCCTGAGCCCCGAGGACCGTGAAAACCTCGACGTCATGCTGCGATCCTCGGACGACAGCGCCGCCGAAGTGTTCTGGTACCGCAGCGGTGGAAGCGCCATCGTCGATCGGGTGGCGGCCCGCTACGGCTTGGGCTCGACGCAGCGGCCGAACGACGGCCGATGGTGGAACACCATCAGCACCGCGGCCGATCTGGTGCGCTACTACGACATGTTGATGAGCGGCAGCGGCGGCCTGCCCGCCGAACAGGCCAACGTCATCCTGTCCAACCTGGCCCAGTCCACCCCGGAGGCCATCGACGGAACGCAACCGGACGGCACGTACCCGCAGCGTTTCGGTATTCCTGAGGGCCTTTACGCCGAGCCGGTCGCGGTCAAGCAGGGCTGGATGTGTTGTATCGGTTCGGACTGGATGCACCTGTCGACCGGCGTGGTCGGCCCCGACCGTCGGTTCATCATGGTGATCGGCTCTCTGCAGCCGACCAACGCCGCCACTGCACGCGACACCATCACCGACGCCGTCAAGACGATGTTCCCCGGTGGCCGGATCTAGCCCACGTTTCCTCGCGAGCAGACACCTAGGTACCCGTTTTCACGCGATTTGGGGTACCTGCGCGTCTGCTCGTCGAGGAAAATCAGCCCAGCAGGTCCGGTCGGCGCTCGCGCGTGCGCTGTAGCGACTGCTCGTGGCGCCACGCCGCGACCTTGGCGTGATCCCCCGACAGCAGCACATCCGGCACCTCCAACCCTCGCCAGCTCTGCGGGCGGGTATAGCTGGGCCCTTCAAGCAGGCCGTCGGAATGCGAATCCTGTTGGTGCGATGCCGGGTTACCCAGCACATCGGGCATCAACCGGACCACCGCCTCGATCATGACCAATGCCGCCGACTCGCCGCCGTTGAGGACGTAATCACCGATGGAAACCTCTTCGACCCGCATCCGGCGGGCCGCATCGTCGGCTACCCGCTGATCGATCCCCTCGTAGCGTCCACAGGCGAACACCAGATGCGACTCAGCACTCCAGCGCTCGGCAACAGCTTGGGTGAACGGGCGCCCTGCCGGTGTCGGCACGACGAGAAGTGTTTCCTCGGAACATATTTCGTCGAGCGCTTCGCCCCACACGGGCGCTTTCATGACCATTCCCGGACCGCCGCCGTACGGCGAATCGTCCACCGACCGGTGCACGTCACGGGTCCAGTTCCGCAGGTCATGCACGGCAACGGACAGTATTCCGGCGTCTATCGCCTTGCCCGGCAAGGACTGCCGGATCGGATCGAGGTAGGCCGGGAAGATCGTGATGACGTCAATACGCACTGCGCGGCCCGTCAGACCTGGTCCAGGTTCAGCAGACCGTCTGGAGGATCGATGACGACAGTTCCGGTGTCCCGGGACACCGAGGTGACGATGGCGCTGACGAACGGCACCAACACTTCGCGGCCATCCGGTTCGGCCTTGACCGACAGCAACTCGCCGGCGGCGGTGTGCAGCACCTCGCGAATCATGCCCACCGCGGCACCCTCGACCGTGACGACCCGCAAGCCTTCGAGTTCGTGGTCATAGAACTCATCGGGATCGTCGATGGCGGGCAGGTCGGCGGTGTCGACGATGAACACCGTGCCACGCAACTCGTCGGCCGCGTTGCGATCGGTCACACCGGCCAGGCGGATCAGTAACCGACCCGCGTGATCGCGCACGGATTCGACCGAGAAAGTGCGCTCGGCACCCCCCTTGGCGCGGCCCTTCGGGGCCTGTCTCATAAACACAACACAAGCACCCGACAAAAACGC
>NZ_LZSY01000173.1 GCF_001665625.1 Mycolicibacterium peregrinum
CGCACGAAGTCCGCAGGAAACAGGAGGTGCGTCAGATGTCCGAACGCGCCCCGTACTTGCTCTTCCTCGTGAAAGGCAATGTGCTCCAGTCGTATTCGTATGTGTCCGAGCGCCCGACCGGCCGGTTGGCATGTGCCGGCTCGGAGGTTGCGGCATGACCCGGCTCGGGCTCCGGGCCGCAGCACACGTAGTAGATCTGTTCGAGCACCCGCGCGGTGAAGCACTTAACATCGGCGCACCGACCGCGGCGTCGGCAGCCACTTGCCGGAACAGGAGTTCTGATGGCAGATAAATGGTCGACCGGAGTATCGCTACGCAACCTGTCGGGCCCGATGCAGGCCGTCGGGGCGCTGTTCGCGATGTCGCTGGACGCCATCCGGTTCATCTTCAAGCGTCCGTTCCAGGGCCGGGAGTTCCTCGAGCAGTGCTGGTTTGTCGCCCGGGTGTCGATGGCACCGACGCTTCTGGTGGCGATCCCGTTCACCGTGCTGGTGAGCTTCACCCTCAACATCCTGCTGCGCGAACTCGGTGCGGCCGACCTGTCGGGCGCGGGTGCTGCCTTCGGTGCGGTGACCCAGTTGGGCCCGATGGTGACGGTGCTGATCGTCGCCGGCGCCGGGGCGACGGCGATGTGTGCGGATCTGGGTTCGCGCACCATCCGCGAGGAGATCGACGCCATGGAGGTGCTCGGCATCAATCCGATCCAGCGTCTGGTGACGCCGCGGATGCTGGCGTCGGGACTGGTGGCGCTGCTGCTCAACAGCCTGGTGGTGATCATCGGCATCCTGGGTGGCTACGTGTTCTCGGTGTTCATCCAGGACGTGAACCCGGGTGCTTTCGCGGCCGGGATCACCCTGCTGACCGGTGTGCCGGAAGTGATCATCTCGTGTGTCAAGGCCGCGCTGTTCGGCCTGATCGCCGGACTGGTGGCCTGCTATCGCGGATTGACGATCACGGGCGGCGGTGCCAAGGCAGTGGGCAACGCCGTCAACGAAACCGTGGTGTACGCCTTCATGGCCCTGTTCGTCATCAACGTGGTCGTCACGGCCATCGGTATCCGCATGACGGCGCACTGAGGCAGGGGACGCAATGGGAACCATGACGATCCTGCGGTCGACCTACCCGCGGGTCAGCAGACAGTTCAACAAGCCGGTGTCGACGTTGAGCCGGATCGGCGATCACACGCTGTTCTATCTCAAAGCACTGGCGGGCACTCCGCACGCGGCGTTGCACTACCGCAAGGAACTGATCCGGCTGATTGCCGAGATCTCGATGGGTGCAGGCACATTGGCCATGATCGGCGGAACCGTCGTCATCGTCGGGTTCCTCACCCTGGCCACCGGCGGTGTGCTGGCCATCCAGGGCTATTCGTCGCTGGGCAACATCGGTATCGAGGCACTGACCGGCTTCCTGGCGGCCTTCATCAACGTCCGGATCGCCGCACCGGTGGTGGCCGGCATCGGCCTGGCCGCCACCTTCGGCGCAGGCGTCACCGCCCAGCTCGGTGCGATGCGGATCAACGAGGAAATCGACGCACTGGAGGCCATGGCGATCCGGCCCGTCGAGTACCTGGTGTCCACCCGCATCGTGGCCGGGATGATCGCGATCACCCCGCTGTACGCCATCGCGGTGATCCTGTCCTTCCTGGCCTCCCAGTTCACCACCGTGGTGCTGCTCGGGCAGTCGGGCGGCCTCTACGACCACTACTTCACGACGTTCCTCAATCCGATCGACCTGTTGTGGTCGTTCCTGCAGGCCGTCCTGATGGCCATCACCATCCTGCTGATCCACACCTACTTCGGTTACTTCGCCTCCGGCGGGCCATCCGGGGTCGGGGTCGCGGTCGGCAACGCCGTACGAACCTCACTGATCGTCGTGGTCTCGGTGACCCTGCTGGTGTCACTGTCCGTCTACGGCTCCAACGGAAACTTCAACCTGTCGGGTTAGGGAGAAGAGTTGACACGAAACGTGGGACCGGGCCCAGCCCACCGGTCCGAAACCACAAGTAGCGCTGTGCCGGTGGCAGCACGCCCCGGACGCAGCTTCGGTGCGCGGGGCTCCGCGCGGCCGTTGGCAGGCCTGGCGACCGTGGTCGCGATAGGTCTGATCTTCGGCCTGGCCGTCGCGCTGTTCCGCGGCAGCTTCACCAAGACCGAGCCGATCACGCTCATCTCCGACCGGGCCGGCCTGGTGATGAACCCCGATGCCAAGGTGAAGATGCGTGGCGTCCAGGTCGGCACAGTCAGCTCTATCGAGCACCGAGCCGACGGTAAGGCCGTGTTGCACCTGGCGATGAACCCGTCACAGCTTGGCCTGATCCCAGACAACGTTCAGGCCGACATCGCCTCCACGACTGTGTTCGGCGCCAAGTACGTCCAGTTGGTCGCGCCGGACAAGCCGTCATCGGACAAGCTCCGCCCCGGCCAGATCCTGCAGGGCGACCATGTCACCGTCGAGATGAACACGGTCTTCCAGCAACTGACCAATGTCTTGAACAAGATCGACCCGGCGAAGCTCAACGAAACCCTTGGCGCGCTGTCGTCCGCGTTCGGCGGGCGCGGCGAGGCGATGGGGCAGTCCCTGTCCGACTTCGACGCGGTGTTGAAGAAGATCGAGCCCAGCCTCCCCAATCTGACCGGCGACATCGAGAGCATGGCTGCAGTGTCACGGGCCTACGGTGACGCGGCACCCGATCTGCTCAAGACCTTCGAAAACACCAACAAGCTGAGCGACAGCATCGTGGCCGAGCAGCAGAACCTTGACAACTTCCTGGTCAGCTCGATCGGCCTGGCCGACGCCGGCAACGACGTCATCGGCGGCAACCGGCAGGCCCTCAGCACCACGCTGAACCTGTTGGCACCCACCACCGATCTGCTCAACGAGTACGCCCCCGGTATCGAGTGCGGCCTCAAGGGCATGAATTACATGGCCCATACGCCGCCCCAGCCGGAACCCGGTGTCGTGGTCAACGTGGCCTTCACGCTCGGCATCGAGCGCTACCGTTACCCGCAGAACCTGCCGAAGGTGGCGGCCAAGGGCGGTCCGCACTGCATGGGCCTGCCGTATATCGGATTCGGCAACAAGGCCAAGTACCTCGTCACCGATACCGGCGCCAACCCGTGGCAGTACGGCAACCAGGGCATCCTTCTGAACTCCGACGGCCTCAAGCAGACGCTGTTCGGTCCGCTGGACGGCCCGCCACGTAACACCATGCAGATCGGACAACCGGGATGAAGCGCGGCAGAAGCACATTCATCAAGTTCGCGTCGTTCGCGGTGGTGATGGCCGTCCTCACGACCTTCCTGTTCATGACGTTCTCGGAGTACCGCGGCGGTTCCTACTCGGGCTACTCGGCGGTCTTCGGTGACGCTTCGCGGCTGGAGGCCGGGGACTCGGTGCGGGTCGCCGGTGTTCGGGTCGGCACGGTGAAAAACGTTTCTCTGCAATCAGATAAGTCGGTCAAGGTCGACTTCGACACCGACCGCAACGTCGCGCTGACCACGAGTACCAAGGCCGCGATTCGGTACCTGAACCTGGTCGGGGACCGCTACCTGGAACTCGTCGACAGTCCCGGCTCGACCAAGCTCCTGCCCGCCGGCTCACTGATCCCGAAGGAGCGCACCACAAGCGCGCTCGACCTCGATCTGCTGCTCGGTGGTCTACGCCCGGTGATCCAGGGGCTCAACCCCCAGGATGTCAACGCGTTGACGTCCTCGCTGATCCAGATCTTCCAGGGCCAGGGCGACACCCTCGATTCGCTGCTGAGCAAGACGTCGTCGTTCTCGAACACGTTGGCCAACAACGACCAGGTGATCCAGCAGTTGATCGACAACCTGAACTCGGTGGTCGGAACCCTGGCCAAGGACGGCAAGAAGTTCGACGGAACGGTCGACCGGCTCGAGCAGTTGATCAGCGGTCTGTCGCAGGACCGTGACCCGCTCGGCACGGCGGTGACGCAGCTCGACAACGGGACCGCCTCGCTCGCAAGCCTGCTCACCGAGGCGCGGCCGCCGCTCAAGGGCACCGTCGATCAGATGAACCGACTGGCGCCGTTGCTCGATGACCACCAGATCGTCCTCGACCGGGGGCTGCAGAAGGCCCCGGACAACTTCCGCAAGTTGGCCCGGCTGGGCTCCTACGGCAGCTGGATCATGTACTACATCTGCGGACTTTCCATCCGTGTCACCGATCTGCAGGGGCGCACCGCGCACTTCCCGATGATCAAACAAGAAGGCGGGAGGTGCGCGGAGCCCTGATGCTTAAGTACCGCGAATCAAATCTGATCAAGGCAGGTTTCATCGGCGTCGTGCTGATGATGCTCATCATCGCCGTCGGGCTACAGCCCGAGCGGCTGCAACAATGGGCCTCCTCGGTGCGTCATCAGGCACTGTTCACCGAAGCCGGCGGGATCGCCGTCGGCAACGACGTGACCTTGTCCGGTATCAAGATCGGTGCGGTCACCGACGTGTCGTTGGAGAACGGCGACGCGTTGGTCACCTTCACCACCGAGGGCAAGTACCCACTGGGATCGCTTACCACCGCGCATATCCGCACCGGTTCACTGCTCGGTGAGCGGGTGCTCACGTTGGAGTCGGACGGCAGCGGAACGCTGCGCACCACCGACGTGATCCCCGCGTCGCGCACGTCGTCGCCGTACTCACTGACCGAGGCGGTCAGTGATCTGACCACCAATTCGGCGGGCACCGACACGGCTTCGCTGAACCAGTCCCTGGACACGCTTTCGGCGACCATCGACCAGGTCGCACCGAAGCTCGGGCCGACATTCGACGGCCTGAGCCGGCTGTCGAAATCGATCAACGGCCGCAACGAAAGTCTGGCCAGCCTGCTCAAGAGCGCCAGCGACGTGACCGTGGTGCTGTCGCAGCGCAGCGATCAGCTCAACACGTTGATCCTCAACGCCAATGACCTGCTCGGCGTGCTCAACGACCGGCGGCAGGCCATCGTCGATCTGCTGGCGAACACGGCGGCCGTCTCGCAGCAGCTCAGTGGACTCGTCGCCGACAACGAGGCGCAACTGGCGCCGACGCTCAAGCGGCTCAACTCGGTGACCGCGATGTTGGAACGCAACCGCGACAACATCACCAAGGCACTGCCGAACATGAACAAGTTCCAGTTGTCCCAGGCTGAGACCCTGGCGAACGGGGCGTACTACAACGCCTACGTTCCCAACCTGCAGCCGGCTCAGCTGTTGCAGCCGTTCTTCGACTACGCGTTCGGATTCAGGCGTGGGACGAACGCCGGTCAGCCACCGGACAACGCCGGCCCGCGTGCCGAATTGCCCCTGCCCTACAACGGAATTCCTGGAGGTTCACGCTGATGAACCGCAGTCGTCTCGGTAAATGGCTTGCGGTGGCGTTGGTGGCGCTGCTGGTCGTCGGCGCGGCAGTATTGCTGCGTCAGACCTTCTTCGGACAGAAGACCATCTCTGCTCTGTTCACCTCGGCCACCGGCGTCTACCCAGGTGACGATGTCCGGGTCTCCGGCGTCAAGGTCGGCACGATCGAGTCCATCAAGCCCGAAGGCACCCAGACGCGGGTCACCCTCAAGGTCGATCACGGCGTGCCGATCCCCGCGGATGCGAAAGCGGTGATCGTGGCCCAGAACCTGGTCGCCGCCCGCTATGTGCAGCTCGCGCCCGCCTACCGTTCGAGTGGCCCGACATTGCCGGATGACGCGGTGATCGGCCTGGACCGCACCGCCGTTCCGGTGGAGTGGGATCAGGTCAAGGAACAGCTGATGCGGTTGTCCACCGACCTCGGACCGCAGAGTGGCGTCGACGGGACGTCGGTGTCGCGCTTCATCAACAGCACAGCCGACGCGATGGCCGGAAACGGCGACAAACTGCGGCAGACCATTTCGCAGTTGTCCGGCGTGGCCCGGGTGCTGGCCGAGGGCAGCGGCAACATCGTCGACATCATCAAGAACCTGCAGACGTTCGTCACCGCGCTGCGGGACAGCAACCAGCAGGTGGTGTCGTTCCAGAACCGGCTGGCCACCCTCACCAGTGTGGTCGACGGCAGCCGGTCGGACCTCGATGCGGCATTGACGAACTTGTCGATCGCGGTTGTTGATGTGCAGCGGTTCGTCGCGGGCTCTCGTGATCAGACCGCCGAGCAGGTGCAGCGGCTGGCCAATGTCACCCAGAACCTCGTCGACAACAAGGATCAGGTCGAGCAGCTGCTCCACGTCGCGCCGAACGCGTTCATGAATGGCTACAACATCTACAACCCGGACTCCGGCAGCGCCGTCGGTCAGTTCGTGATGAACAACTTCTCCAACCCGGTCGAGTTCATCTGCGGTGCAATCGGTGCGGTCGAGAACACCACCGCACCGGAGACCGCGAAACTCTGCTCGCAGTATCTCGGGCCGGCGTTGCGGCTCATCAACTTCAATTATCTGCCGTTCCCCATCTCGCCGTACCTGATGCCGTCGGCCAGTCCCGAGCAGATCGTGTACTCCGAACCGCGGCTCGCGCCCGGTGGTGAGGGTGGGGCACCCACTCCGCCCGAGACCCCGCCGGCGATCTCGGCCTACAACCCAGGCCCGGAACCACCTCCGCCGTTCACCGGCCGCGGACCCGGGGAGCCGCCGCCAGGGGCCCAGCAGCTCCTGCCAGGGGGCGAGTACTACCCGCCCAACATGCCGAACACGGTGTCGGACATGCTCAATCCCACTGGCGGTCAACCGGGTCCGCCGCCGGGACCTGCGCCAGGTCCACTGGCGGCCGAAGCCCCGGCGCCAGCGGCACCGGCACCAGCAGAAGGGACGCCACCAGCATGACCAGGGGAAAGCCGGTACGGCTGGCGATCGCCGTCGGATCATGCGTTGCGCTGACCACCAGCGGGTGCGCCTTCCAGGGCGTGAACTCGTTGCCCCTGCCCGGGGCGGTCGGGCGCGGTGCGGACTCCAGCGTCTACCACGTCGAAATCGCGAATGTGGCGACGCTGGAACCGAACTCGCCGGTGATGATGAACGACGTCGTCGTCGGTAGTGTCCGCAGCCTGTCGGTTAAGGATTGGCACGCCGACGTCGAGTTCTCGGTGAAACCGGGTGTTGTGGTGCCGGCCAACGTGGTGGCCAGCATCGGGCAGACCAGCTTGCTGGGTTCGATGCATCTGGCGATCAACCCGCCCGCCGGTCAGGCTCCCGACGGAAAACTCCAGCCGGGAGCGACGATCCAGCTGAACAACTCGTCGACGTATCCGACGACGGAGCAGACGCTGTCCTCACTGGCTGCCGTGGTGAACGGCGGCGGTCTCGGCCAAATGGGCGACATCATCCACAACTTCAGTGCCGCGATCAACGGTCGGGAAGCTGATTTCCGTGACCTGCTCACCCGACTGGATACGTTCGTCGGCGCTCTGGATGCCCAGCGCGACAACATCGTTGCCTCCATCGAGGGTCTGAACCGACTGGCCTCGACCTTTGCCGGGCAGCGCGATGTGATCACTCGTGCACTGGAGAAGATCCCGCCCGCACTCGACGTGTTGATCAAAGAGCGGCCGAGATTCACCACCGCACTGCAGAAACTCGGTACCTTCAGCGCCACCGCCAACCAATTCGTCAACGACTCGCAGGCTGATCTGGTCAGGAACCTGAAGAACCTGGAGCCTGCGCTGAAGGCTTTGGCCAACGTCGGACCGGACCTGGCTTCGGTACTCGAATATGCGCCGCATTTCCCGTTCACCCAGAGCTTCATGGACCGGGTGATCCGTGGCGATTACTACAACCTTTTTGCGTACTTCGACATGACCATCCCGCATCTCAAGCGCAGCCTCATGATGGGCACCCGCTGGGAGCAGGGCGACGCGCAGAACGTTCCGGTGCCCGGGGATCCGAGCTATCTCAACTACACCTATGACCCACTCAAGACCGGGGTCGCTCCGCCGCCGCCGGATGGGTTGCCGCCGGCTCCGGACGGACCGCCACCACCGGATCTCCCAGCTCCGACCTACTCGGGCCCGGTGCTCCCGGTAGTGCCTCCGGCGCCGATGACCATGCCCGGTGGCATGGCGCAGCCGGCTGCACCGCCGAGCCCATCGACATCCGTGTTCGCCGGACCTTATGCGCAGCAAGGCGGTCCGGCTCCAGCTGAGCAGCCGGCACCACCTACTGCACCTACTCCATCGACAGGGGGTGGCGGATAGATGCTCACCCGCTTCATCCGGACTCAGCTGATTCTCTTCACCGTCGCCTCGGTCGTCGGTGTGGCCGTCATGCTGTTCGCCTACATGCAGGTGCCGACGCTGCTCGGCATCGGTCGCATCACCGTGAAGATGGAACTGCCGGCGACCGGCGGTCTCTACCAGTTCAGCAATGTCACCTATCGCGGGTCCCAGATCGGCAAGGTCACGTCGGTGGAACTGACCGACAAGGGGGCCGAGGCGACGCTGTCCCTGGACCGCTCGCCGAAGGTGCCTGCGGACCTGGCCGCCGAGGTCCGCAGCATGTCGGCGGTCGGCGAGCAGTACGTCGAGTTGTTGCCGCGCACCAACTCTGGGCCCTACCTGGACAACGGTTCAGTGATCGCGATGTCGAACACCAAGATTCCGCAGCAGGTCGGACCGATGCTCGATCAGCTCAGCGCCCTGGTGGACACCATCCCGAAGGACAAGCTGAGCCAGCTGCTGGACGAGTCCTACAACGCGTTCAACGGAACCGGCTACGACTTCGGCTCGCTGCTGGACTCGGCTTCGACGATCACCAGGGATTCGAACGCGGTCTCAGATCAGACGCGGGCGTTGATCGATGACTCCAAGCCCTTCCTCGACGCGCAAGCACAGACCACCGATTCGATCCGGACCTGGGCGGCCAGCTTGGCCGGTATCACCGGGCAGGTGGCCGAGAATGATCCCGAGGTGCGCTCGCTGCTGCGCAACGGTCCCGGTTTCGCCCAGGAGACCACCAAGCTGCTCGACCAGATCAAGCCGACTTTGCCGGTGTTGTTGGCGAATCTGAGCACGTTCGGCCAGATCGCGGTCACCTACAACCCGTCGATCGAGCAACTGCTGGTGTTGTTGCCGCCGTACGTCGCTCAGCTGCAGACCTATGCGCACACCAACAACACGAGCGGTCTGCCGATGGCCGACTTCTCGCTGGGCCTGGGTGATCCGCCGACGTGCACAGTCGGATTCCTGCCGCCGTCGTCCTGGCGCTCCCCGGCCGACACGACCGTGATCGATACCCCGGACGACATCTACTGCAAGTTGCCGCAGGATTCGCCTATCGGCGTCCGCGGCGCGCGAAACTACCCGTGTATGGGCCACCCGGGCAAGCGGGCTCCGACGGTCAAATTGTGTAATGACCCCAAGGGATTTCAGCCCATCGCCCAGCGTCAGCATGCGCTCGGTCCGTATCCGCTCGACCCCAGTCTGATCGCGCAGGGCGTGCCCCCGGATTCCCGGGTGCTGCCGGACGAGAAGATCTTCGGGCCGCTGGGCGGCACTCCTCTGCCTCCGGGTGTGAGCGCTCCACCGCCGGGCGCAGCGCCCGAGCCGCAGCCGGCGCCGAATTTCGCGGGGACAAATCCCGGTTCGATGCTGCCGGGTCAGCCGATGTACCTGGAGCCGCCGGTGCCCGGCGTGCCACCGCCTCCGGCAGGCGATCCCAACGCGGTTCCGGTGCCTGAGGCGGACAAGCCGCAGGCAACCGAGCTGCCGCCCGTCCCGCATGGCCAAGGGGTCTTTCCGGATGCTCCGGAGGTCCCCATGCCGGCGGAACCGGGGGTGGCGCCGAGCGCGTTCACGGGCGGTGCCGGAAACGGGCCGTCAGTGGCGATCGCCAAGTACAACCCGCGCACGGGGGAGTACATGGGCAGCGACGGCAATCTGTACAAGCAGACGGATCTCGTGTCCACGCCCAAGACGTGGCAGGACCTGATGCCGACGTAGCGGATCGTGCGAAAAGAACTGGCCCCGGGCTATTGCCCGGGGCCAGTTCTTTTGTCGCGATTCGGTTTTCAGCTAGGCGGGCCGCATGTAGAACGGCATCCGGACAACGGGCCACTGATTGCGCCCACACGAACCGCTGGGGCCCTTCGTGACGTCCTCGCCGGCGTATTCGGATGAAGCCTGATCCACGTGTCCGTCGAAGCCCACCGGATAGAACTTGTACACCTGCATGCCTTCGACGGGCGTCCCGTCGGCGCAGAAGCGCCAGTTGGGTACGACCCGCTTCACGTACCAGAGGCCGTTGGTCGTGTAGACCGGTGCGGACCACCCCGCGTCGCTGTTCACCGTGCCGCTGCATTCGGTTGGCGAGATGCACTGCGTCGAGATCGTCCAGTTGCTCACCACCCGCGGTTGCTCCTCGTAGCGGTCGTTGATTTTGGCCCACGCGCCGTTGGAGGAGGTGGCAAAGGTGCCGTTGATACCCCACTGTTCGCCCGCACTGGCCGGGGCGGCTCCACTGAGGCCGACAGTTGTCGCGGCGGCGATCGCCACCGCAACAGCACTTACCCGGGAGACTGACATGAACTGCTCCTTCTGGCCGACCTGAGGGGCGGTAGCCGTGTTCTCAGTTTCGGAGAATATCACTATCAACGGCTGGTCCACGGTGGATTCACTCGTGCCAACTCGTCACGCCTCCGGCCGGGGGACCAGCGGCGGGCCTTTCGTAGTAATATTCTCCAAAACTGAGAGTTTAATTTCCAGCTATGCGAAAGTAGCAACGTGCGTGTGACGGTGATGGCGACCGCTTCAGTGATTGTCGCCGGGATGCTGGCTGCTCCGCAGGCAAACGCGGGACCGCAGACATGTAATGACGCGTTTTGCACGCCGGGGATCAACCCGAACGCGGTACTCGGCGCCCCGTGCGACAACACCTCCTACTTCGTGTTCGGGGTCGACGCGCGTAACGGTTGGGGACGGCTGGTGTTCTGCGGCTCCCCGCGGCGCTACGAGCCGCGGTGGTTCCGGTCGCCACCCATGGTGGGTATCCGCGACGAGAACAGCCTGTGCATCAACGAACAGAACTCGGTGGCGCAGGCCCCGGACGGCCTGTTCCTGAGCTGTGTGCCGATGAACGGTGAGACACGCTGGCTTCGTGGCGACGCCTGAGCCGAATGCTTGAGAAATGCCTGGGGGCGACGCGAACCGCGTCGCCCCCAGGCATTTTGACGTTTCGGTCGTGAGTTCGAGGTCTACCAGTTCCGGATCGAACACAACGCGCCCTTGGGGCCGCTGTTGGTCTTTACCACCACACCGTCGACTGTCAGTTTGCAGTTGAACCCGGGCGTCGGAAGGTTGGGCGACTCACCGCTCTGAACCAGGACCATCGCCCACAGGTCAGGATTTGCCAGCATGGCGTCGAACACCCACGGCTTGTCCGGTGCGACGTCCACATCGGCTCTCGGGCTGAATTCGTACGGGTTGTGGCTGTAATCCGAGAACTGCACCGGTTCGGAGTCGCGGTAGTAGATGTGAACCCAGTACGGGGCATCGGCGGTCACGGTGTACTGCACGTGGCGCAGTGGCGGTCCCACCGGTTCCGGATCGTCGGCGAATGCCGGTGCGGCGGTGGTGATTGCGCCGGCTGCCAGCGCGGCGGCCGCCGCAACGGACAGCGCTCGGATAGTCGGGTAGCGCATCGATCACATCCTCGTCAGGGTGAACGGATAGGTGAAGGAGCCACCGGGAGCGCCGTCGCAGCCGACATCGAACGTGGAGACCATCTCGCCTGTGAGGGTGGTCGCGTCCCACGTGTAGACGTCGTGAGTCGGGATCGTAGGCCCGTAATAGATGTCACCGCACCGCAATCCGTAGAACTCGTCGATCGTCAAGGTGTAGCGACCGTCGACAAGTCTGGCGTCGGCACGGTTGGGGACCGCCTTGGCGACCGGCTGCGGGACGGTCATGATGGTGATGCAGTCGTGCTGAAAGTTGTCGGTCCCGGGATCGTGGCAAGGGGTGATCGCCGACCAGATCCAGGTGTGGAAGTCCCTGCGGTCGGGCATGTTGAGGTTGTAATTGCCGAAGTACATGGCCTGTGACGGCGGTGCCAACGCGATTGCAGTCCCCAACCCGAGCACGGCGCTCATCGCCATACGGATCAAGCTGGACTTCACAGGCACCTCCACGGATCAGCACTGGTCGGCTGACTATAGAACGAGAGCAGGCTCCACCGTGCCGAAACCGGAATCTCGTCTTCGCCAGCGAGATTGTCATTCTCGCAATCGGAGAATAGCAAATGCGGCGAAGACGAGATACGCGGAATCGTCTGTCGAGCGGCGGTCAGCGCACGGGCTTGAACGTGATGTTCAGGTCGGTCAGTCCGCGCAGGATGAAGGTCGGCTCGTAGGTGTAGTGACGATCGTCGGCGGGGCCGTGGAACTCCTCGTCGATGGCGATATCGGCCATGCGGTCCAGGATCCGTTCCAACGACACCCGGCCCTCGACGCGGGCCAGCGGACCACCCGGGCAGCTGTGGACGCCACGGCCGAACGCGATGTGCTCTCGCACGTTCTTGCGGTCGAGGCTGAAGGTGTGCGGGTCTTCGAAACGGACCGGGTCGCGGTTCACCGCACCCGGGCACACCATCATGGTGGTACCCGCGGGAACGTCGATGTCGCCGAGCTTGGTGTTCTTCTTGGCCAATCGGAACTGGCTCTTGACCGGAGCGTCCATCCGTAGGGCCTCCTCGACGAAGGTCGGGATACGGCTGCGGTCGTCGCGCAGGGCCTGCTGGATGTCAGGGCGGTCGCCGAGCACGCGCAGCGAGGCCGAGAGCAGCTTGGTGGTGGTCTCCTGGCCGGCGGCGAACAGGAATGTCGCGGACCGAACGACCTCGATGATGGGCGGTACAGAACCGTCCGGGTAGTTCGCCGTGGCCAGTGCCGTCAGCACGTCGTCGCGGGGTTCTGATCGCCGGTCTTCGAGGTAGCCGCTGAACTTCTCGTCGAGCCATTCCAACGGATTGCTGGCAACCAGGTCGCCGTCGAGGGAGCCGACCTGAGCGCCGGGCCGGGGGGCGCCCAGCACCGTCCGGAACTCTTCGTGGTCTTCTTCCGGCACGCCGAGCATGTCGGCGATCACCAGGAGCGAGAAGGGCTTCGCGTAGGCGCTGAGGAACTCGCATTTGCCGTCGGCGATGAAATCGTCGAGGCACTGGTCGGCGAGCCGCCACATGAAGTCCTCGTTCTCCTTCAACCGGCGCGGCGTGAGCAGCCGATTGAGCAGGGAACGGGCGTTGGTGTGGTCGGGCGGGTCCATGGTCACCATGTGCTCGAACATCGGCATCTGCGCGCGGTGCGCCGCAATCTGCTCGGTGATGTCGTCGCCTTCGGGCGTGAAGGGCAGCGGCGGGAACGGTCCGGCGACCGCGATGCAGGACGAGAAGGTGTCGGTGTCCTTGAGGACCGTGGTGGCCTCCTCGAACCCGGTGATCGCCATGACGCCGTAGTTCGGTTCCGTCACGACCGGACACTTGCTGCGCAGGTGGTCGAAGTACGGGTGCGGGTCGGGTACCAGCGACTGGTCGGTGAAGTAGTCGATGGTGTCGTAATCGGTCGTTCCGGAATCGGTCATGGTGTGCGCTGCCTCCCGAATTCGATGTGCGCTGCGGTGGTTTCGCGGCGGGCTGCACCGCGCGAAGAATTTTCGAAAATTGCTGAGCACCTGCTTAGCATGTCGTTAGAGTCATGGTCAAGATCACCTGGCTGCGTGAAAGTTACGATCAGCCATACATTGTCGGGAACTTGTCGTGAGGAGGACCGATGGCATCGGCGCGAAGGATCGGGGCGCCGGACGCGAAGAACCGGATCGTGCTGCTCGACGCCGCCGAGGCGCTGATGATCGAGGAAGGGTACGTCGCGGTCACGTCCCGGCGAGTGGCAGAACGGGCCGGGCTCAAGCCCCAGCTGGTGCATTACTACTTCCGCACGATGGACGACCTGTTCCTGGCGGTGTTCGTGCGACGTGCCGACGAAGGGTTGGCTGCGCAGGCCGAAGCCCTGAATTCGCCGCAGCCGCTGTGGGCGCTGTGGCGGTTCGGCACAGACCCGAGCGCTACGCGTTTGACGATGGAGATGACCGGGCTTGCCAACCACCGACCGGTGCTGCGCGCGGAGATCGGCCGCTACGCCGAGATGTTCCGCGAGGCGGAGACCAAGGCGATCGAGGCGGCGCTGCGGCGCTACGGCGTCGATGCGTCCGAGGTGCCGCCGATCGTGTGGACATTCATCGCGGCCAGTGTGTCGCGGGTGATGGTGATGGAGCAGGCGCTCGGCATGACGGCAGGCCACGCCGAGGTGCTTCAGTTCTGCGAGGACTGGTTGCGACGTCTGGAAGGTGAGCCGCAGCCGCTGGAGCTGCCGGCCTGAGGCCCGCGTCCGCCCGAGCGCACGCGAACGTCCCCCGAAACCATGGTTGCGGGGGACGTTCACGTGGGGGCTCGGGAAACTAGAGCGAGAGGATGGTGGCCGAGGCGGTTCCCGGCGCGCCGTAGACCTGGGCCAGGCCGACGCGCGGGTTGCCCGGTACCTGACGTTCGCCTGCCTCACCGCGTAGCTGACGCACGAGCTCGTGCATCTGGCGTAGGCCCGAGGCGCCGATCGGCTCGCCGTTGGCGATCAGCCCGCCGTCGGTGTTGACCGGCATCGTGCCGTTGATCTCCGTCGCGCCTTCGAGCAGCAGCTTCTCCTGGTCGCCGTCGGCGCACAGGCCGGTTTCGGCCATGTGGATCACCTCGGCGCCGGCGTCGGTGTCCTGGAGTTGGGCGATGTCGACGTCCTCGGGTCCGATGCCCGCGGCCTCATAGGCGGCCTTGGCCGCGTACACCGTCGGCGAGGGGTCCTCATCCAGCGGAGCCGAGGTGCCGTGCACCTCGTAGGCGCCGTAGGTACGCGTACGGATCTCGCTGGCCCGCACATATACCGGCTTGTCGGTGTACTTGTGCGCGATGTCGGCGCGGCACATGATGACCGCGGCTGCACCCTCGTCGGGGGCGCAGAACATGTACTGCCGCAGCGGGTAGTTCAGCACCGGCGAGGCCATGATCTCCTCGACCGAGATCTCCTTGCGCCGGAACGCATTCGGGTTCTTCTCGCCGTTGCGGAAGTTCTTGTTGGCCACCCGCGCGAGCGTCTCCTCGGAGATGTTGTGCTTGTGGATGTAGTGGTTGGCCTTGATGCCGAAGAACTTGGTGGTGACGAACTGGCCGTTCTCGGCGTACCACTGCGGCAGAGCGAGTTTCGCCGGATCGTCGGTGAACGCGCCGCGCGGGTGCTTGTCCAGGCCGATCGCGATGCCGATGTCGTACTTGCCCAGCCGGATGGTGTCGGCGGTCTGCTGGATCGCGCTGGCGGCGGTGGCGCACGCGTTGAACACGTTGGTGAACGTGATGCCGGTCAGCCCGACCAGGCGGGTGACCGCATCCGGGTTGGACACCTCATAGCTGCCGCCGAACCCGAACTGGATGTCCTTCCACTCCAGGCCGGCGTCCTCGAGCGCCAATTGGATTGCCTCGGCACCCATCTGCATCGCGGTCTTGTCGAAGCGGCCGAACGGGTGCAGGCCGACTCCGATGATGGCTACATCGTTGGTCATGTTGTTGCCTCTCTACACCGGCTGGAAGGCGAAGGTGACAACTTCGTTGCCATCTTCATCGGTGGTGAACGGGATCATGGTGAGTTCGACGTCCATGCCGAATTGCAGTTTGGCGGG
>NZ_LZSY01000174.1 GCF_001665625.1 Mycolicibacterium peregrinum
CGTCTCGGTGAACAAGAAGTCGTTCAAGGCCGCACCGGTGCGCGTCACCCTCAAGGACGTTCACATCAAGGTGGACGGCTGCGTCGGCCAGTCCTTCCTGCGGTCCTACGCGACCCTGACCAGCTCCACCATCGACACCGACGATGTGGTCGCCTACTACGGCCTCACCAAGTCGGTCTGAGGGGAACCGTCAGGTAACCGGTTGCAGCACCGGGCCGGCGGCCTGGTTGTACAAGTCCGCGGCCGCGTTCATCGCCGCCTTGATGGTGTTGTAGTAGTGCGTGCCGACGCCGCCGCCGCGGAACTTGAGCAGCTGTGGGTTCTGCGCCAGCGTGGCCGCCAGCACACTGTCGCCGTTGATGGCGTATTTCTTGGACGCCTCAGTGAACCGAGCGATGAACCGGGCGATCGCCTTGTTGGGGTCCTGACGCTCGGCGACGGTGCCGAAACTGGCCTTCTCCTGGAACAGGCCGATGACCTCATCAGCCGCGCCACCTGAGCTGCCATAGGCCTGCACACCGCCAGAGGCGGTCGGGCGGAACGTGGACTCGATCTTCGCGGTGGCGATGACGGTCTTGATCTGGTCTTCGCTGAGTCTGGCGGCGTGGCCCTGGCTCACGATGGCCTTGACGATGTCCTGCGCGCTGGAGTCCTTGCCGACCACCACCGGTGGCGGCGTGGGGACCACGGCTGCGGCGTTCTTGGTGACTGGGTCCACCGCAGGCGGTTGCTCCACCGCCACCACGGTGTTCCGGTGCGTCGGAGCAGACAGCAGGGTGGCACCGCCGAGGCCGGTAGCGACGAGCACAGTGGTGATGATTTTCTTTGCGCGGTTCTGTTTTCCGAACGCCTCGGTTGGTCCGCCGAACTTCGGCATGGTCGTACTCTCTTCTGTGATCTGCGAAAATTTGTGAGCCGTGTCCGACGCGCCCGCCCGCTCCCACCGCCATTCAGACGCCAAAAGACAGGGATGGACCGTGCATCGGTCACGCTGGGGCGGCCACGCGCCGATCCGACCAGATGCACGCGACTAAGAGTTTGCTATGTGCGATTCAGCCGAGGCGACGCAAGAGTCAGCCCACCGCCGACACGTCACATTTATGGCAACTACCACCCTTAATGCCACAATGTGATCGGTGTCACTCTACCTGGCACTACAGAGGTGTAGTAATTAGCCGAGAACTGTATTAGAACATCCGAAATCTGGCAAAACCCCAGTACAGGTCTGTCCGACGGCGGCCAGTAGAAGCCTGGTCAATGATCAGCTTCCCGTTTGCCGAGGCGCACCCCGACGCTTTGCGTAGCCGCCGCTAGGTGCACAAATATTGTCCGTTGAGCACGCAATTCGAAGGCGGCGCGTACGACCCGGACAACACGCCTCTGAGGCCCCCAGTGGCGGTACCGCCAGGTGCAATGATGCGATTCCAATTCGCGGGCGTGAGCACATAGTGCGTGCCATACCGCGTGATGTTGCTGCTCCACGTGTGCGAGACGGATTCGCCCATCGGCAGGTCGAATTCGAGCTTCCAATCGGACAGCGGCACGGCGCTCGGGTTGGTGATCGTGAAGTGGCCGATGAAGCCGGTCTGCCACGTCGATGACACCCACAATCTCGCCGCGGGCGCGGCCGCTTGAGCTACGGGGGTGATGACAAGCCCGGGCATGGCGACCAGTAACGCCGACACCGCTACCTGAACCGCTGTGCGCCAGCGCTTCACGTATGAACGCAATCCCGCCATGGTGGCAAAGTTAGAGCCACCCGGGCGATGTCGACGCCTCGCATCGCGGCTCCGCTGCAGTACCTTTGCGCAACTGAAACCGTCACGAAATCTCCGGTCTCCCCGATTCGCTGATTGAAACCGGCACCCCGGCCCGGAAACCGCAGGTATAAACATCGTCAGCCGACGATGGCTGGGAACATGCGGACAGTTGTGGTGATCCGCCGGAAACGATCGGGACAGCATGGGTCGGCACAGTGCCTCGCATATCGCAGCGCAACATCGACCTTCCGCCGGACCGACCGGATCGGGAGCAGCAATCTACGCTGGGCGCGTCGGATTGTTGGCGCTGGGTTTGGGCATCGGCGCGGCGGTAGCAGGCAGCGCCGGAATCGCCAATGCCCAAGGCACCCCGGACAACAACGGCGGTTCCGCCGCACATTCGTCGGATTCATCGACTGGCGCCGGCACGGTGAAGAGTCCCCCCTCCGTCGGATCGCCTGGCGCCAAGACCCGCAAGCCCGGGTTGTCACCCACGCCAAGAATCAAACCGGCCAACAGCCGCCGGGCTCCGATCGGCGACGAGCGGGCGGCCGCTGCCGGCCCAGCGTCGATACCGGGGTTGTCCCTTCGCATTTCGCGGAAGGTCCCGGCTCCCGCGCGCTCCGCTGCACCTGCCAGAGCGACCGAGGCCTCGACCTCACCCACGAGCGTGCGTCCCAACGCCACTCGGATCCGCTCGCGTCTGGCCGCCACGCCGACCGCCGGCCCGACTCGCACCGGCTCTCCGGCCACGGCACCGTCGGTCGGCTTGCCGGCGGAGGCGAATACCGGTGGTGCACCGGCAGTTCCGATGCCCATGGTGCAGGCGGTGCTGCAGTTGGTCCACCGGGAAGTCGAACGCTTCACCCTCGCCGCCAACCACTTCGGGCCGGCGGCCAGCTCCACCCCGATCGGCGTCAACGCTGTTCCGGCGATCGCACCGGGGGTCCCGACCCCCGCTGATCAGGTCCCCACCGTCTACGGCGATATCGGCAAATGGATGCTGCAGTCCAACGGGCAGATATCCGATTACGGTGGACTGCCGTACCAGGGCAGGACGGTGCTGGAGCCGGTCAACGTCATCATCGTCGA
>NZ_LZSY01000175.1 GCF_001665625.1 Mycolicibacterium peregrinum
CGTCCACCTTGATGTGAACGTCCTTGAGGGTGACGCGCACCGGTGCGGCCTTGAACGACTTCTTGTTCACCGAGACGGCACCTGGACGCCTCGGCGTCCCCAACGGGGTCGACATGAGTCCCGGTGCGCTGCTCGGGCAGTACACGGTGCCGTCGGCACCGGGTGGACCGCCCCCGACCGAGGCACCCAACCTCAGGGCATTCAACAACGGAAACTTCTTCCCGCAGAACGAGAAACCGTCGGCGCCCGGTCAGGGCACCGTGGTCGGGGTCCCGCCGGGTCAGGAGAACGCGGACATCTCCGGGCTCGACTGGATGCGGAACATGCGCGACATGTACCGCAACGGGAACCTGCGTGGCGCGATGCTCGGCCAGCTGCCCAAAGAGCAACTCGGTGAACCGCTTCCGGGCACCGCACCGCCACCCGGGACGAACGTGCCTTCGGGTCTCGGTGAGTACCTGCCGGATCCGGCTGCACCGCCTCCGGCACCAGGAGCTCCGCCGGCGCCGGGAACACCTCCCGCGCCACCCGCTCCCTGACACATTCGGGCAGCGTCCGGTAATCCCGGATGCTGCCCGATTTTCTTGGCCCCTACCGCTGCGTGAGCCGAGCCAGACCGGCCCGGAGCTGTCGGCCGCGCAAATATTCCGTCACTTTCTGTTAACTTTCCGTACACCAGGAATACACTGACTGATGACGGCCGGGGCTACCGGTGAGAGCGACAGCATGAGATCCGACCGTCAGGAGGGTCGGGATGCTGTTCCATGCTCGATATACGAAGATCGTCGGACTGGTTGTGCTCATACCGGCCATCGCAATCGGGGCCACCCCGGTTGCCACGGCGGAGCCGACTGCGGGCAGCGGCCAACGGGCCGACGAAACGATCTCGGCCCTCAGCGCCGAGGGCTACAACGTGGCGATCAACTGGGTCGGCGGCAAGAGCACATTGTCGCTGTCGCTGTGCCGCGTCAATTCGATCCACAATCCCAACCGCGGGTCGCCGCCCCTACCCAAGTCAGACGTAACGGTCTACGTCGATGTGCAATGCCCCGACGAGGGCTCGAATTCCTGAACCACGTCGTACCTTTGCCGGCGGAATAGACTGGCACGAGCCGATCCGACCGCCGGAAGGGTCATCATGCGACGAGTAGTGCGTTGCGCGAAGGTGTTCACACCCTTCGCAGCGCTGTGTGTCGGCATGGTCCTGGCTCCATCTGCCGTAGCGGACCCGACGGCAGGCACCCGATCGGCCGCCGACACGATCAACGATCTCACCGCGAAGGGCTACAACGTCCAGATCAACTGGGTCAGCGGAGTCAGCAGCGAGCCACTCACACGCTGCCGGGCAACGGCGGTTCACAACCCCGATCGGTCACCCGGCGTCGATCCGTCGAACACGACTGTCTACGTAGACGTTTCGTGCCCCAACGACCCCGATGACGATATCTGGGGTGGCATCGGAATCGGGTTCGGCTGACCCGGTCCTCGCGCGTGTCGGTCAGTACGCATCAGAACGCCGCCCCGTTGGGCGCCGAAGTCGTGGCATAGGGATTCGACATCGTCGTGGTCGGCGGCGCGGTTGTGTCGGACGGGGCTTCCGGGGGTGGCGGTGGCGCAGTCGAAGGTCCGATGTCCTCGCTGGTGCTCACCGGCGTCTGCGGCGTCGTGCTCGTGCTGGTTGTCACCGCGCGCGACGACGGCTTCACCGGCGTCAGCCGATCAGGTTGAGGAGGCAGCACCGACTGGTGTGACGTCATCAGAATCGCGAACACCAGCGCACCGATGGCCACCACGGCCCCGATTCCGGCAAGGACCATCGCAGTGCGGGTCTCGTGCCATGCGGCGCTCGGCCGGTCGTCCGCTGAACCGACCCGGTGGTCGGGATTAGTTTCCAGCATGCGGCTCCGGGCTCCGGGCGGCGCCGTTGAACGGAAAACCTGACAGCGACAACGCAATCAACCAGACCACACCCGACAGCACGGCGAGATCGGCGACGTTGAACACCGGCATCGGGCCGATGGCCAGGAAGTCGACCACGTGCCCCCGCATCGGACCGGGGGCACGGAAGAATCGATCGATGAGGTTCCCCCCGGCGCCGCCGAGGATGGTCCCCAGACCCACGGCCCACCACCGAGAGCGGACGTTCACACCGATCCAGGCGATGGCCGCAGCCACGGACAGGACGACGATGGTCAGCAGCACGGTCCGGTCCGCGGCCATCGACATGGCGGCACCGGAATTGCGGGTGAGCTCGCAGGACAGCCAGGTGCCCAACAACGGGACGGGATGGCCCGGTTCGAGCGTGCCCACCGCCAGCGCCTTGGTCCCCAGATCGAGCAGGAAGATCGCCCCGGCTGCCATGAAGAGGAGCCGACGCCGCGTCGGCGTTGCCGACTGCGCGCCAGAAATACCGGCAATGTCAGCCGTCACCGAATCATTGTCCGCTCATGCCGGCGGGACCGCTGGGCAATGGGGCCGACGTTCCGATGAACATTTGTGGTCACCCGCGCCGAACGCCCCGCGCCGAACATCACGTGCCGAATACCCCGCGCCGAATGTCACGCCAGAGTGGCGCGCGAGCGCGGGCGCCACTCTGGCGTGACGCTCACGGGCAATACCCACGGAGGCTAGGGTGGCTTGGTGCCGGATTCAGTGTTGGTCAGCGTCGACGATCACATCGCAGTCATCACCGTCAACGATCCCGATCGCCGCAATGCGGTGACCTTCGAGATGTCGGCGGCCCTGCGCGCCGCGGTCGAGGACGCCGAGGCCAACCCCGACGTGCACGCCGTGATCGTCACGGGTGCGGGCAAGGCGTTCTGCGCCGGGGCCGACCTCACCGCGCTCGGCGAGGCCACCGAGGACGGGCTGCGCAAGATCTACGACGGGTTCCTGGCGGTCGCCAACTGCACGCTGCCGACGATCGCCGCGGTCAACGGCGCCGCAGTCGGCGCGGGCCTGAACCTTGCGCTGGCCGCTGATGTCCGCATCGCCGGCCCGGGCGCGCTGTTCGATCCACGGTTCCAGAAGCTGGGCATCCACCCCGGCGGCGGCGCCACCTGGATGCTGCAGCGAGGCGTCGGCCCACAGGTGGCCCGGGCGGCACTGTTGTTCGGCATGCGCTTCGACGCCGAATCCGCGGTGCGCCACGGGTTGGCGCTGTCGATCGCCGAGGATCCGGTGGGCGCCGCGCGCATGCTCGCCGCAGGCCCCGCCAGTGCTCCGCGTGACGTGGTGATCGCCACGAAGGCCTCGATGCGGGCCACCGCCAATCCGGGAACGGTCGACACCGACCAGCACGGGACAGCCGTTGACATCGAACTCGGTCCGCAGGCACGCTCGATCGAATCTCCCGAGTTCGCAGCGCGTTTGGCTGCCGCCAAGCGGAAGTAGCGGGCTACAACTCTCCCCTAGAGGTCCAGCACGGCGAGCTCGGGCGCCTCGACCAGGGCGCGCAGGTCAACCAGGAATGCCGCGGCCTGCGCGCCGTCGACGACGCGGTGGTCGAATACACACGTCAACGACATGGTCGGGCGGGCCGCCGCCGCACCGTCCACGACGACTGGACGCGGTTTGATCGAACCCATGCCCAGAATCGCCGCCTCCGGATAGTTGATCACCGGTACGCCGTCGTCCAGGCCGAGGGCACCGAAGTTCGACACCGTGAACGTCGACCCACGGAGCTCCGCCGGGCTGAGTGTGCCGGCTCTGGCCCGCTCCACGAGCCTGGCAACCGCAGCGGCCAACTGCCGGGTCGTCATGGTCTGCGCGTCACGGACCACGGGAACCAGCAGGCCACGCGGTGCGGCCACCCCGAAGCCCAGGTGCACGGCCGGATGCCGGTGGATCTGAGCACCTTCCGTGGTTTCCAGCCACGTGGAGTTCAGCAGTTGATGCCGCCCCAGCGCCATCACCAGCAGCCGCAGCGTCAGCACGAACGGTGTGACGGGCAGCTCCGCATCGGCGGCCCGAATCCGGTCGCGCAGCTGCAACAACGCACTGCAATCGACCTCGACGCGGGCGTGGGCATCAGGAATTTCCTTGTGCGACAGAGACATCCTTCGCGCCATGGCGGCCTGCACGCCAGTGACATCGAGATTCTCCGAATTACCCGCGGCGGCCAGCACATCGTCGCGGGTGACGATCCCCTCGGGCCCGGATCCCGGGGCAAGTGCGTCGAGGTCCACCTGCAGATCAGCTGCCAGTTTCCGCACCGGTGGTTTGGCACGGGCCCGGTCACCCATTGGTGGCGTTCGCCTACTGGCATCCATGCTGTCGTCGGCGCCGTATCCGACCAGCACCGATTTACGCGGCGTCCCACCGTTTTTCGCAGGAAGGGTGGGGGCAGCGGCCGGCTCACCGGCATCGATCCGGACCAGCAACGACCCGACGGTCAAGGTGTCCCCTGCTGCGCCGCCGAGTTCGAGCACCTGCCCAGCGAACGGGCTGGGGATCTCCACCTCGGCCTTGTTGGTCTCGACGGTGCACAGTGTCTGGTTGAGTTCGACCGTGTCGCCGACCGCGACACTCCAGCTGGTGATGGTGGCGTCCTGCAGGCCCTCGCCGAGATCAGGGACCAGAAACTCGCGGTTCACGGCTGTTCCAGCGCACGCTCGACACAGTCGAGCAACCGGTCGACGCCGGGCAGCCACGCCTTCTCCAGCCGGGCAGGCGGATACGGTGTGTCAAAACCCGTGGCGCGCAACACCGGTGCCTCAAGGTCGTAGAAACATTCCTCGGAGATCCGGGCGGCAAGTTCGGCACCGAAGCCCAGAGTCCGAGGGCCTTCGTGCATCACCACCGCACGACCGGTGCGCTGCACCGCGGCCGCGACGGTGTCGAAGTCGAGCGGGTTGAGTGATCGCAGGTCCACCACCTCAAGGCTCCAGCCGCGGTCGGCGGCCAGCTCGGCAGCGTTGAGCGCGGTGCCCACCAGCCCGCCGTAGGTGATGACCGTGACGTCGGTTCCGTTGCGCCGCACCGCGGCCCGGCCGATCGGCGGCGCAGGTGCGCTCGTGTCGACGAGTTCGCGGGCCCAGTAGCGCCGCTTGGGCTCCAGGAAGATCACCGGATCGGGGCTGCTGATCGCATACCGCAGCAGCCAGTACGCATCCGACGGGGTCGACGGTACGACGACCTTGAGGCCGGCGGTGTGCAGCCAGTACGACTCAGTGGACTCCGAGTGATGCTCGACCGCGCCGATACCGCCGAACGACGGAATCCGCACCGTCACCGGCATCTTCACGTCACCGTGAGTGCGCATGTGATATTTAGCCAGGTGGCTGGCGATCTGGTCGAAGGCGGGATAGCTGAATCCGTCGAACTGCATCTCCGGGACCGGGACGAAACCGCGGATCGCGAGGCCGATGGAGATACCGATGATCGCCGATTCGGCCAGTGGAGTGTCGAAGCACCGGTCGGCACCGAAGGTTTCGGCTAGCCCCTCGGTGACCCGGAAGACGCCACCGAGGGTGGCGACGTCCTCGCCGAACACCAGGACATGTTCATCGGCAGCCATGGCGTCACGTAGCGCCCGGTTGATGGCCGCGACCATGGTCAGTTCGGCGACCGCAGGCTCGGACCGCGGAGGCGCGGGCCTCCTGAGCGGAGTCAGCTCCGGCTCCCACGGGTCCGGCGAATCCCCCTGAGCGGCAGGACGATCGATGATCTGGGTCATGGGTCTCACGCCTCCTTCGCCAGTTCGGCCAACAACTGATCGCGTTGGCGTGCCAGATCCGGGGTGGTCTCGGCATACACGTTGTCGAACAGCTCGGCCGGATCGGCGTCGGCGGCTCCGACGATCGTGTTGCGCAACTCTGTGCGCAGCCGCAGTGACCGCGCCGCGACTCGTTGCTCGAGACGGTCGTCGAGCACTCCGGTGGTCTGGAGGTAGGTGCGGTAGCGCGCAATCGGATCACGGGCCAGCCAGTCATCGAGCTCATCGGCCGACCGGTAGCGGGTGGGATCGTCGGAGGTGGTGTGCGGACCCATCCGGTAGGTGACGGCCTCGATGAGCGTGGGACCGCCGCCCTGCCGGGCACGTTCGGCCGCCTCTGCCATCACCGCATAACAGGCCAGCACGTCATTGCCGTCGACGCGGACACCCGGCATGCCGTAGCCGGTGGCGCGGTGCGCGATCGACGGCCCGGCCTGTTGCCTGCTGACCGGCACGGAGATCGCCCACTGGTTGTTCTGCACGAAGAACACGCACGGCGCCTTGAACACCGAAGCCAGGTTGAGCGCTTCGTGCGCGTCACCCTCACTGGTCGCGCCGTCGCCGAGAAATGCGACGGTCACCGAATCCTCGCCGAGACGTTGGGCAGCCATCGCCGCGCCGACGGCATGAAGTCCGTGAGTGCCGATCGGAATGGCGATCGGGGCGACGCAGCGGCTGGTGAACCCCGTGCCCCCGTGCCACTTGCCTCGCCACACCGCACCCATCTGGCCCGGCGTGATGCCGCGCAGCAAGAACGCGCCGATCTCCCGGTACTGGGGGAACAACCAGTCGGTCTTGCGTAGGCAGGCCGTGGCCCCGATCTGCGCGGCCTCCTGACCCCGACACGACGCGTACAGCGCCAGCTCACCCTGGCGTTGCAGGTTGATGAATTCCGTGTCCAGATCGCGGGTCACCACCATGGACTCGTAGAGCCAGGCCAGGGTTTCGTGGGGCAGATCGCGGCTGAAACGGGTCTCGGCGGTGGGTGACCCGTCTGCGTCCACCAGGCCTACCGGGTCCAGTTCGACACTCGGTGCCGCATACATCCCAGCCATCCCGCCTCCTTCTCAGGTGACGGCATGTCGCGCCGCCAGTCCGTGAGGTGCTCAGAGCAGCGGCGGTACGTGCAAAACCCCTGGTGAGAGGCCTCCGGCTAATGCCTGGGTGTGGCGCTAGTCAGACGATCCGCTCGGCCCGTCGCAGCACTGGGGCATATCGCCATTATGCGCCCGAACCGAGTTCGGCCGGGTCCATCGCCGGTAACGATTGGGTGCGTGTCGGAGACGCCGGCGAGCAGACGCTGCGGTACCCCAGAAACACTGGTTTCGGGTACCGACGCGTCTGCTCGCGGTAGCGACTAGGGGGCCAGGGCGACAATCCGCTCGGCCCGGCGCAGCACCGGGGCGTCGACCATCAGACCGTCGTGCTGGAAGACGCCGCGTTCGGTAGCCACCCGGGCGAGTACTGCCCGCGCCCAGCTGATCTGCTCATCGGTCGGCGCATAGGCCGAGCGGATGACGGCGACCTGTGTGGGGTGAATCGCCACCTTGGCGTCGAAACCGACCGCGACCGCGTCGTCGGACTCGGCCCGCAGGCCGTCGAGATCCTTGATGTCGAGGTACACCGAATCCAGCGCCAGCTTCCCGTAGGCCTTGGCCGCCAGCAGGGTCTGCGACCGCACGTGCTGGGCGACGTCACGGTAGGTGCCGTCAGGCCACCGGTTGGCGGTGCCACCGGTGACCGCGAAGAGGTCCTCGGCTCCCCACATCACCGCGAAGGCGTTGTCGGGCTGCACCAACTCGACGACGTTCAACGCGGCCAGCGGGGTCTCGATCAACACCACGACATCCAGCGGGGCCAGGGCGCGCACCTGATCGGCATGCTCGGTCTTGGCCAGCATCACGGTGGTGTAATCGGTTGCGGCGACTGCCTTCAGGTCCAGTTCGTGATCGGCGGTGTCGGTCGGGTTGACCCGCACCACGGTGCGGGCCGGATCCAGCCGCGTGTCGATCAAGGCCTGGCGAGCGGCGGGGCGGTCCTTGGCCGCACATCCGTCCTCGAGATCGAGGATCACCACATCGGCTGCCGCCGCCGCCTTTGCGAATCGCTCCGGACGGTCGGCCGGGCAGAACAGCCAGCCTGGACCGGGTGCCTGGAGTGCCATCAGGAATCCCCCTCCGGGCGCATCCGCATCAGGGCCTTGCGGGTAGCCGTGGCCACGATGTCACCGTGCTGGTTGCGGCCGGTGTGCACGAACGTGACGATGCCCTCGCCGGGACGGCTCTTGGATGCCCGCTTCTCGGTGACGACGGTCTCGGCGTAGAGCGTATCGCCATGAAACATCGGCTTGGGGAAAGCGATTTCGGAGAACCCCAGGTTTCCGACGGTGGTGCCCTGGGTGAGCTGGGAGACAGAGAGCCCGACCAGGGTCGCCAGCGTGAACATCGAGTTCACCAGCCGCTGGTTGAACGGCGGCTGCTGCTCGGACCAGGCCGCATCGAGGTGTAGCGCCTGGGTGTTCATGGTCACCGCGGTGAACAGTGTGTTGTCGGCCTCGGTGATGGTGCGCCCGGGACGGTGCAGGTAGCGCACTCCGGTCTCGAACTCCTCGAACCAGAGCCCACGCTGTTCGATCACTCGCTCCTCGGTCACAGACCCGCCTCCCGCGCGATCAGCATCAGCTGCACTTCGGTTGTCCCCTCACCGATTTCGAGGATCTTGCTGTCCCGGTAGTGACGCGCCACCGGGTATTCGTTCATGAAACCGTAGCCGCCGAAGATCTGGGTGGCGTCGCGGGCGTTGTCCATCGCCGCCTCGCTGGAGACCAGCTTGGCCACCGACGCCGCCTTCTTGAACGGCTTGCCGGACAGCATCAACGCCGCGGCGTCGTAGTACGCGGCGCGGGCAGTGTGGGCGCGGGCCTCCATCCGGGCGATCTTGAAGGCGATGGCCTGGTACGTGCCGATGGCCGCGCCGAAGGCCTGACGTTCCTTGGCGTACTTCACACATTCGTCCACGCAACCCTGCGCCACACCGACGGACAGCGCCGCGATGGCGATGCGGCCCTCGTCGAGGATGCGCAGGAAGTTGGCATAACCGCGGCCGCGCTCACCCAGCAGGTTCTCGGCGGGTACCCGGACGTCGTCGAAGCTCAGGGGGTGGGTGTCCGAGGCGTTCCAGCCGACCTTGTTGTAGGCCGGTTCGGCGGTGAATCCCTCGATGGGCACGGGCACCAGGATCGACGAGATCTCCTTCTTGCCGCCGTCACGTTCGCCGGTGACCGCGGTGACCGTGACCAGCTTGGTGATGTCGGTACCGGAGTTGGTGATGAACTGCTTGGAGCCATTGATAATCCAGTGGCCGTCGTCCATCTTCGCGGTCGTCTTGGTGGCGCCGGCGTCGCTGCCGCCGCCGGCCTCGGTCAGGCCGAAGGCGCCCAGCGCCTTGCCACTGGCCAGCAGCGGCAGCCACTCTTCCTTCTGGGCGTCGTTACCGAAGCGGTAGACCGGCATGGCGCCCAGGGAAACCCCCGCCTCCAGCGTGATGGCCACGCTCTGGTCCACCTTGCCGAGTTCCTCCAGGGCCAGGCAGAGCGCGAAGTAGTCGCCGCCCATGCCGCCGTACTCCTCGGGGAACGGCAGTCCGAACAGACCCATGTCGGCCATGCCGGCCACGACCTCATACGGGAACGAATGTTCCTCATCGTGTTTCGCGGCCACCGGGGCGACGACGCTCTGGGCGAAGTCGCGGACGGTCTTGGCCAGTTCCGCGTAATGGTCCGGCAAGGTGCCGGTGGACAGAAAGTCCGTCATTGCTCGTTCTCCTGTGTTGCAGCGGTAATCCGGGCCAGCGGCTGGCCCACCTTGACCTGGTCGCCGACGGCGACAAGTAGCTCGGCCACACCATCGGTGGGCGCCGTCAGGGCATGCTCCATCTTCATCGCCTCCACGGTGACGACCATGGTTCCGGCGGTCACCTCCGTGCCGCTCGCAACGCCCACGGCGACAACCGATCCCGGCATGGGGCTGACGAGTTCGGCGTTGCCGCTGTGCTCGTCGTCGGGTCGCACCGGCGCCTCGCGGACCTCCTCGACGAGGTAACTGCGTCCGGCGCCGGAGAGCCACAGCTGACCGACACCCCCGCTCAGTTGCGTGGCGACCAGGTACTCAGCCCGCATCCCGTCGAGGGTGAGGGTGAACCGATCTCCGACGAATGCCGCGCTGACGGTGTGGGTTTCACCGTGCTCGACGGAAGCCGTGGCCTGATCGGGAGTACCGGTGAGGTACACGTGGTCGGTGCGCTCGCCGGCCCGCAGCCGGAACGCCGCGGGGGCACGCTCCCCCACCCGCCAACCGGTCGGCCGTGCCCACAGATCGTCGCCGGCCTCGGTCCAGTTGCTGATCCACTGGTAGGCCGCCGCGGCGATCAACTCGACGTCGCCGAGGGCCTTGGGCGCGAAATCCGGCGCCCGACGGTCCAACAGGCCGGTGTCCAGTCGGCCGGCCGCCACATCGGGATCGGCCAGCAGGAAGCGCAGGAACTCGGTGTTGGTGGTCAGGCCCAGTACCGCGGTATCGGCCAGCGCCCGGTCCAGCTTGTGCAGCGCCGCGGCCCGGTCGGCGCCGTAGGCGATGACCTTCGAGAGCATCGGGTCGTAGTCGCTGCCGACGACCGTGCCCGCGGCCAGGCCGGAATCCACCCGCACGCCGGGTCCGGTCGGCTCGCGCAATCCCAGTACCGGCCCCCCGGTGGGAAGGAAGCCGTTGGCCGGGTCCTCGGCGTACACCCTGGCCTCGATGGCATGTCCGGTCATGACGATGTCGTCCTGGCCGAGCACGAGCTTCTCCCCCGCGGCAATGCGCACCTGCTGCTCCACCAGGTCCACACCGGTCACCATTTCGGTGACCGGGTGTTCCACCTGAAGCCGGGTGTTCATCTCCATGAAGAAGAACTCATCGGGTGCATCCGCGGACACGATGAACTCCACCGTGCCGGCGCCCGTGTAGTCGACGCTACGCGCGGTGTCGCAGGCGGCGGCCCCGATGCGAGCCCGGGTGGCCGGATCCAACAGGGGTGACGGCGCTTCCTCGATGACCTTCTGGTGGCGGCGCTGCAGACTGCATTCGCGCTCCCCCAGGTGGATCACGCTGCCGTGGCCGTCGGCGAGCACCTGCACCTCGATATGGCGGGGCCGCAACACGAATCGTTCCAGAAACAGGGTGTCGTCACCGAACGCGGCCGCGGCCTCGCGACGGGCGCTGGTCAGCGCGGCAGGCAGATCGGCAGCCTGTTCGACCACACGCATGCCCTTGCCACCACCACCTGCCGACGGCTTCACCAGAACGGGGAACCCGACCTCGGGTGCGCCCGCGATCAGCTCGTCATCGGTCAGGCCTGGACGCGAGATGCCGGGTACGACGGGGACGCCGAACGCAGACACCGCGGCCTTGGCCGCGATCTTGTCGCCCATGGTGGCGATCGCCGAAGCGGGCGGGCCGATGAACACGATGCCCGCGGCCTGCAGTGCGGCGGCGAACTCGGCGTTCTCGGAAAGGAATCCGTAGCCGGGGTGCACTGCCTGCGCACCGGTGCGCTGCGCAGCCGAAACCACCGCGTCGATGTCGAGGTAGCTCTGCCGGGCCGCGGCCGGTCCGATACGGACGGCCACGTCTGCCTCTGCGACGTGTCGGGCGCCGGCGTCGGCGTCGCTGAACACCGCCACCGACCGGATGCCCATGGCTCGCAGGGTGCGGATGACCCGCACCGCGATCTCGCCACGGTTGGCGACGAGGACTGTGTCGAATAGGGAGAGGCTCATCATCACATCCGGAATACGCCGTAGGAGACCGGCTCCAGCGGAGCCTGGCCGACAACCGAAAGAGCAAGGCCGAGCACTGTTCTGGTGTCGGCCGGGTCGATCACCCCGTCGTCCCAGAGCCGGGCCGTCGAATAGTACGGGTTGCCCTGATGCTCGTACTGGGCCCGGATCGGCTCCTTGAACTGCTCTTCTTCCTCGGCGCTCATGTCGCCGCGCACCGTGGCCAGCACCGAAGCGGCCTGCTCGCCGCCCATCACCGAGATACGGGCATTGGGCCACATCCACAGGAACCGCGGCGAATAGGCACGCCCGCACATCGAGTAGTTACCGGCCCCGTAGGAGCCGCCGATCACCACGGTCAGCTTCGGCACCCGGGCGCAGGCCACCGCGGTGACCATCTTGGCGCCGTGCTTGGCGATACCCGAGGCCTCGTAGTCGCGGCCGACCATGAACCCGGCGATGTTCTGCAGGAACAACAACGGGGTCTTGCGCTTGTCGCACAGCTCGATGAAATGCGCTCCCTTGAGCGCGGATTCGCCGAACAGCACACCGTTGTTGGCGACGATGCCGACCGGGTGGCCGTGGATGCGGGCGAACCCGGTGACCAGGGTGGTGCCGTACTCGGCCTTGAACTCGCTGAACTCGCCGCCGTCGACGATCCGGGTGATCACCTCGTGCACGTCATACGGCACGCGGGAGTCGACCGGGACCACGTCGTAGAGCTCGCTCTGGTCGGCGACGGCGTCCACGGTGGGTGTCACGGCCCACGGCGGGGCCTCGGCCGGCCCGAGGGTGGCGACGATGTTGCGCACGATCCGCAGCGCGTCACGGTCGTCGTGGGCCAGATGGTCGGTGACACCGGAGGTCTTGGAATGCAGGTCACCGCCGCCGAGGTCCTCGGCGGTCACGACCTCACCGGTCGCGGCCTTCACCAGCGGCG
This sequence comes from Mycolicibacterium peregrinum, assembly GCF_001665625.1. Taxonomy (GTDB): domain Bacteria; phylum Actinomycetota; class Actinomycetes; order Mycobacteriales; family Mycobacteriaceae; genus Mycobacterium; species Mycobacterium peregrinum_B. Next base: position 12,475 of record NZ_LZSY01000175.1, read on the forward strand.
GACCTCCCAGAAAGATCGTGCCCTGGTTGCGCACGATGACGGCCTCATCGCTCATCGCGGGCACATAGGCGCCACCCGCGGTGCACGAGCCGAGCACCGCGGCGATCTGGGCGATGCCCTGCGCGCTCATCGTGGCCTGGTTGTAGAAGATCCGGCCGAAGTGCTCGCGGTCGGGGAACACCTCGTCCTGACGCGGCAGGAAGGCACCGCCGGAGTCGACGAGATAGATGCACGGCAGCTTGTTCTGGAGCGCGATCTCCTGCGCACGCAGGTGCTTCTTGACCGTGACCGGGTAATACGTGCCGCCTTTGACGGTCGCGTCGTTCGCGACGATCAGGCATTCCCGGCCCGACACCCGGCCGATGCCCGCGATCATCCCGGCACCGGGACACTCGTCGTCGTAAATCCCGTCGGCAGCCAGTGCGGCGATCTCCAGGAACGGGCTGCCCGGGTCCAGCAGCCCGTCGACCCGATCGCGGGGCAGCAACTTGCCCCGGTCGACGTGGCGTTGACGGGCCCGCTCGGGGCCGCCGAGTGCGGCGGTGGCGAGCTTGGCGCGCAACTGCCCAACCAGCGCCAGATGCTCGTCGCGGTGCGATGACAAGGCAGCTCCCATTTCGGTTAATGACGACTAACTCGTGCTAGGTTAGTTTTCATTAACTGAGTTGTCTACCCCCGGAGGCGCCATGTCCGACAGCGCCGTCACCCGTCGCAGCAAGGCGAAGTCCGACCGCCGCAGTCAACTGATCGCTGCCGCCGAACGGCTTGTGGCCGAACGCGGTTACCTCGCGGTACGCCTGGAGGACATCTGCTCTGCGGTCGGCATCTCCGGGCCGGCCATCTATCGGCACTTCCCCAACAAAGAGGCCCTGCTGGTCGAACTGCTGGTCGGGATCAGTACCCGCCTGCTCGCCGGAGCGCAGGAGGTCACCGCCCGCAGCGCCCCGCCCGCCGACACCCTGAACGGCCTCGTGGACTTCCATCTCGACTTCGTCTTCGGCGAGCCCGACCTGATCCGTATCCAGGACCGCGACCTGGCACATCTGCCCGACACCGCCAAGCGTCAGGTGCGGCGGTCCCAGCGGCAGTATGTCGAGATCTGGGTGGCGGTCCTGACCCAGGTGAACCCGGATCTGGCCGAGGACGACGCCCGCGTGATGGCTCACGCCGCGTTCGGCCTGCTGAACTCCACCCCCTACAGCGTGAGACCCGCTGTCCCCAAGACACATTCCCGCGCGGTACTGCGCCGGATGACGCTGGCCGCGCTCACCGCCGACTAGACACCGAACGCCTTGGACAGCCAACGGGTCGCCGCATCGACCAGCACGGCGCGGTTCTCCCGTTTGACGATCTCGTGGCCGTCGTCGTCGAAGATCAACAGTTCGGCGGTGCGCCCGAGTGCCACCAGCGCCTCGTACATCTGACGGGATTCGTCGGGCAGCACGTTCGTGTCGTTGCCGCCGTGCACCAGCAGCAGCGGGGCGATCACGGCATCCGCCCTCGGCAGCGGCGAAAGCCGTTCCAGCAGATCACGATCCGCGACCGGATGGCCGTACTCGGGGTAGGACGCCGCGGCGATCCACTGCTCGGTGGTGTGGTAGAAGCTGTTCAGGTCGCTCATCCCGCAGATGCTGATGCCGGCGACGAACAGTTCCGGGTGGAAGGCCAGCGCCGCCTGGGTCAGATAGCCGCCGTACGACCACCCGGTACAGGCCAGCCGATCGGCCGGCGCAACACCCTGGTCCACCAGATACTTCGCACAATCGGCGACATCGTCGATCGCGGCGAACCGCAACTCCTTGTCATCGGCGTGCACGAAAGCCCGACCGAACCCGCCCGAGCCGCGCACGTTCGGCGCCAGCACCGCAAAACCGGCCTCCAGCAGCGCCGGGAAGATCTCGTTGTATTCGGGCCGCGCCTGTCCCTCAGGGCCACCGTGCAGGAACATCACCGCACCCACCGTCTCCCCCTGCGGCCGGTACAACCACCCGGTGAGCTCCAACCCGTCGCGTGCGGTGATCCGCTCCAGCGTCGGCGCCGCAGTCAGGGGCCCGCTGCTGGGTTCCCGGTCGATCCGCTCCCATTCCAGTGAGCGCGGATCGACGAGTTCGACGGTGCGCGGCAACGACGGCCCCTGCACGGTCACCGCCACCATGGACCCGCCCGCGCTGATGCTGAGCTCACCGGCGACCGGACCGGGCATGGGAATCGGTGCCGACAGCGATTCGTCGGCATATTCCAGGACCTGCAACTCGCTGCGGCCGTCGATGTTCCACAACAACGCGACGGTGGACAGATCGTCACTGACCACGAACTCGTCGAGCTCATAGCCGGCCCGTTCGGCGACGACGTGGTACGTCACGCCCTCGGCGGTCACCGTCACCTCCAGCAGACGGGCGTGCGCGGCGCCGTTGTCACTGCGGATCAGGGCCCGCACGAAGCCTTCGGTGCTGCCCGGCTCATAGGTGCTGGCCGGGTAGTACAGGGTGGTCTCACCTTCGACACCGCTGCGGAGCCGTCGCGGGGTGTGATCGTCGAGGATCACACCGAAATCGGTGACCGACCCGGGATCCGATGGCAGCAGCGCGATCTCGGTCAACCCCCACAGCATGATGAGCTCCTGGTACCCACGCGGTCCGACCCGCACCAGCGAGGCGCCCGCCCACGCATCGACCAGCCGCCCGCCCGACCGTCGGTCGAGAATGAGGGTGCCCCCGGTCGCCGGGTCGATCAGGCACGAGCTGCCGACACCGTCCTCTCCGGTGAGGATCGCCGCGACCTGGCTGCCGTCCCAACTGATCAGTTCGGCCGTGCCCTCGGCGTTGGGCGGCCAGTAGTCGATCCGGCGCGCGTCACGGTCGTCGGGATCGGTCGTCACCACCCAGATCTGGCTGCGGGTCCCACCTTCGGGGGCCACCTGGCACGCCAGCCAGTGGCCGTCGGCGGAATGGATGACCTTCGTCACGGGCCCGACCACGGGCAGTTCGACGTCGCGCGAGGAACTGGCCCGCCATCCGCGCAGGAAGCGCTGCACCGCCCGCGGATAGCCGCCATCGTCGACCAAGTGGGCAAATGCCGTCGCATCCGGTGACAACGACGCGCCGTAGTTCACCCGCACATGCCGATCTGCGGCCACCTCGCGTCCTCCCGTCACTTGCGCAGTCCACTCCAGCATCTCTCATCACCACTCGATCCCTGGGACCTCGGTCGCAGCGGACTGAGCGCCCGCACAGGTACCCTCGCAGCCATGAGGTGGGCATGACAGATTCACCACGCCGCGACACGTCCGAGCCGACCCAATCGTTCGGTAGCGGCTACCCCGTGGACTATCCAGATCCGGCGTACTCGAACCAGCCGCCGTATCAGGGTGCGTACCCGGCTGTGCCCGGTTCGGCGCCGCAGCCGGGCCCGAATCCCACCCAACAGCTACCGCCATACTCTCCCTACGGGTACGACGCAGGCGCAACCGGCCAGCCGCCGGGCGCCCCCACTCCGCCGCCGGGTACCCCGCCGGAACCCGACGGCCACGAGCCCCGGCTCTGGTTGTGGATCCTTGCCGCCGTGGCAGTCCTGGTCGCGCTCGGCCTGGTCGTCGCGCTGGTGATCGCCAACGGCTCCAGCCAGGAGACCGTGGTCGCACCGCAACCGATCACCCCGCAGCCCAACTTCAGCACGTCACCGAAGACACCCACCACGACCTCGCGGACGCCACGCCCGGTCCCGGCACCCACCACGGCCCCGCCCACGGAGACCACGCCCGGGCCCACCGAGACCGTCACCTATGAGGTCGCCGGTGAAGGCCGGGCCATCAACATCACCTACCTGGACACCGGAAACGTGCTGCAAACCGAGTTCAACGTCATACTGCCCTGGAGCAAGCAGGTCGAATTGGCTCAGCCGGCGACCGAAACCGCCAGCGTGAGCGTCGTGAATTTCGGCCCCGAGGTGGCGTGCACCGTGACCGTCAACGGCGTGCAGACCCAACATCGGACCGGCTCGGGAATCACCATCTGCGTCGGTACGGCCTGAGCCCGGCTCAGTGCGCGGGCACGGCGGGGCTGGGCTGCCGGGCTGGCACCCGCACGGCCAACATGCCCGCCAGTCCCAGCGCCAGCACCAGCACCAGTCCGCCCATCCCGGCCCGGTCGGCGCCGAACACATTGATGAAGATGGAGAACAGCAACGGCGCCAGGGGGGACGCTGCGCGTCCGACGGTGGTGTAGAGCCCGAACGCGACGCCCTCCTTTCCGTCCGCGGTGATCCGCAGCATCAAAGTGCGGGCCGAGGCCAGCGTCGGCCCGATGAACAGACACAGCAGCAGGCCGCACACCCAGAAGGCCACCGGTCCTGACAGCACCAGCAAGGCCAGCCCCACCGCGATCAGGGAGACCAGCGATCCGACGATGACGGACTTGGAACCGATCCGGTCATCGAGCTGCCCCCCGATGACGGCCCCGAGCGCGGCGATCACGCAGGCACTGATCCCGAACAACAGCACGTCTGCCTCGGAGATGCCGTAGACGCTGACCCCCAGCACCGCGCCGAAGGTGAACACCCCGGCCAGCCCATCGCGGAACACCGCGCTGGCCAGCAGGTAGTAGACCACGTTGTGGTCGCGTTGCCACTCGCCGCGGATCTCGGACCACAACTTGCGGTAGGCGCCGAAGAAGCCGACCCGCTCAACAGGGGGCGCATCGGTCACCGGCGGCACCATCACGAACATCGGCAGCGCGAACAACGCGAACCAGACCGCGGTGAGCAGCATCACCGCTCGCACGTTCTGCCCGTCTTCGGTCTGGATACCCAGCGCGCCCCCGTCACCGGCCATGAATCCGACGTAGGCCAGCAGCAACAGCACGACGCTGCCCCCGTAGCCCATCGCCAGGCCGAGCCCGGAGATCCGCCCTGACGTCTCCGGGGTGGACAGCTGTCGCAGCATGGCGTTGTAGGGCACGGTGGCCAGCTCGTTGCAGGCCGCGGTGCAGGCCAACAGGATCAACCCCGGCAGCAGGTAACGGTGGTCGTCGCGGATCAGGCTCATCGCCGCGGTGAACGCCACGGCGGCACCCGTCATCACCGCCAGTACCCGACGCCGCCGCTGCGGCGCGTCGACCCAGATCCCGACGGCGGGCGCCAGCAGCGCCACCGCGAGACCGACGGCGAACATGGCCCAGCCCAGCCAACTGGCCGGCGAGGTGTCGCCGGGCAGGTCCGATCCGACGCCTTTCGTCAGATACACCGAGAACACAAACGTGATGACGATGGCGTTCAGCCCAGTCGCGCCGCAGTCCCACAGTGCCCACGCGAGCACCCTCGCCCGCCGGGGGTTAGTCATGACCGACACCTTATGGGTTCGGACGCCTTCTAGGATTGGCCGCATGCCAGTACCCGCACCCAGTCCGGATGCCCGTGCCGTCGTCACCGGCGCCTCGCAGAACATCGGCGAAGCGTTGGCCACCGAACTCGCTGCCCGCGGCCACCACCTGATCATCACCGCCCGACGGGAGGACGTACTGACGTCACTCGCGCAGCGCCTCACCGAGCGTTACGGGGTGACCGTCGAGGTGCGCGCCGTCGACCTCGCCGACCCCGCGGCCCGAGGCGTCCTGTGCGACGAACTCGCCCAGCGCGAGATCTCGATCCTGTGCGCCAACGCGGGCACCGCGACCTTCGGCCCGGTCAACGACCTCGACCCGGCCGGAGAGAAGGCACAGGTGCAGCTGAATGTGCTCGGTGTTCACGATCTGGTGTTGGCGGTGCTACCCGGAATGGTCAAGCGCGGCTCCGGCGGCATCCTGACCTCGGGCTCGGCGGCCGGTAATTCGCCGATCCCCAACAACGCCACCTACGCGGCGACCAAGGCGTTCGCCAATACCTTCAGCGAGTCGCTGCGCGGCGAGCTCAAGGGCGCCGGCGTGCACGTCACGGTGCTGGCGCCGGGCCCGGTGCGTACCGACCTGCCCGACGAGTCCGAGCAGTCTCTGGTCGAGCGGCTGATCCCCGACTTCCTGTGGATCTCAACCGAATACACCGCCAAGCTGTCGCTGGACGGTCTGGAGAAGAACAAGATGCGGGTGGTGCCCGGTGCGACCTCCAAGGCCATGTCGATGGCCAGCGGATACGCACCGCGGGCCATCGTCACCCCGATCGTGGGCGCTGTGTACAAGAAGCTCGGCGGCGGCTAGTTTCTCCCGCTTTTTCGCCGAAATGGCATTCCAGCAGCGAAACATCGAGTAACGCCCTGCCGGAATGCCATTTCGGCGGATGTGGGGACTACCGGCGGCGGCCCGTCCCGAAGATGCTGCGGGTGATCTCGCGACCGATCACGGTGCCCGCCGACCGCATGGCGCTCTTGAATGCCGAGCTCTTGAGCACCTGCTCGAGCACCCCCGGCTCGGCCGGCTGCGCCGGGGCCGGCATGGCCTCGATCTCACCTGACGCCTCGATACCGCCGAAGCCGCCCGAATCCTCCGGCGACGGCGGTGGGGCCAGCTTGGCGGCCAGCTGCTCGTAGGCCGAATCCCGGTCCACTGTCTGGCCGTACGTCGCCTGCAGCGGGCTGGCCTTGGCGGCAGCCGTGATCGCGTCAGTGCCGATCGTGTCCATCAACGACCGCGGCGCCCGCATCCTCGTCCACGCCACCGGTGTCGGCGCACCCTTCTCCGAGAGCACCGTGACCACAGCCTCGCCGATACCCAACGACGTCAGCGCCTTCTCCAGGTCGTAGACATCGGTCTTCGGGTAGGTGCGCACGGTCTTCGACAAGGCCTTCTGATCGTCCGGGGTGAAGGCGCGCAACGCATGCTGCACCCGGGCACCCAGCTGTGAGAGCACATTGTTGGGGACGTCCGTGGGCAGCTGCGTGCAGAAGAACACGCCGACCCCCTTGGAGCGGATCAGCTTGACGGTCTGCTCGACCTGCTCCAGGAACGCCTTGGACGCGTCGGTGAAAAGCAGATGGGCCTCATCGAAGATGAAGACCAGCTTCGGCTTGTCGATGTCACCGACCTCGGGCAGCGACGTGAACAGATCCGCCAGCACCCACATCAGGAACGTCGAGAACATCACCGGGCGCGCGGCCTGCGAACCCAACTCCAGCAGGCTGATGATGCCGCGGCCCTGCGCGTCGGTGCGCAGCAGATCCTTGGGCTCCAGCTCCGGTTCGCCGAAGAACGAATCGGCGCCCTCGGCCTCCAGGTTGACCAGGGCCCGCAGGATGACACCCGCCGTCGTGGTCGACACCGCGCCCAGGGCCTTGAGTTCGGGCTTGCCCTCGTCGCTGGTGAGGAACTGGATCACCGAACGCAGGTCCTTGATGTCCAGCAGCGGCAAGCCCTTCTGATCGGCCCAGTGGAAGATCAGGCCGAGCGTGGACTCCTGAGTTGTGTTGAGCCCCAGAACCTTTGACAGCAGGATGGGCCCGAAGCTGGTGATCGTGGCCCGCACCGGGACCCCGATCCCTTCGGTGCCCAGCGACAGGAATTCCACCGGGAAGGCGGTCGGCGTCCAGCTGTCGCCGGTGTCCTTGGCCCGCTGCGCGGTCTTGTCGTTGGCCTCGCCGGCCTTCGACAGCCCCGACAGATCGCCCTTCACGTCGGCCATCACCACCGGGACACCCGCCGCGGACAACTGCTCGGCGATCACCTGCAGCGTCTTCGTCTTGCCGGTACCCGTGGCACCGGCGATCAACCCGTGCCGGTTGACCGTGGCCAGCGGAATGCGGACCTGCGCGCTCGGGTCGACAGTGCCGCCTGTGTCGTCGGGGACGAACACAGTTCCCAGCTCCAACGCCTGGCCTTCGACTGCGTAACCGGCAGCAATCTGCTGCGCGGGCGTGGCTGTCGATTCGGTGGTCATGCCGCGGTCCTCCCAGTTTTCGCGAACGAGCCAATCGGGGTCTGACACTACTTGTCAGGCGGCGCGCGCGGTGGGTGTGACGGCTCGTTGTCACGTGTAGGAATACTGTGGATCTTCGTGCGAGACGAACTGGTATGGATCGACTGCGAGATGACCGGCCTGGACCTCAAGTCCGATCGGCTGATCGAGATCGCGGTTCTGGTAACCGACGCTGACCTGAACATCCTCGGTGACGGCCTTGACGTGGTCATTCACACCGACGACGAGGCGCTGTCCTCGATGGTCGACGTGGTCAAACAGATGCACACCCGGTCCGGGTTGATCGAGGAAGTCCGGGTGTCGACCGTCGACGTGGCCACCGCCGAGCAGATGGTGCTCGACTACATCCGCGAGCACGTCAAGACGGCCAAGGCCGCTCCCCTGGCCGGCAACTCGATTGCGACAGACCGTGGCTTCATCGCTCGCGACATGCCCAAACTCGACGATTACCTGCACTACCGGATGATCGACGTCAGCTCGATCAAGGAACTGTGCCGCCGCTGGTACCCCCGGATCTACTTCGGCCAGCCGGAGAAAGGTCTCGCACACCGCGCCCTGGCCGACATCCACGAGTCGATCCGCGAACTCAAGTACTACCGCTCGACCGCGTTCGTCGCCCAGCCCGGGCCTTCTACCAGCGATATCGCTGCGATCGCCGCCGAGCTCGGCCCGCCGAAGAACGACGCGACCGAAACCGATTCGGCGGTAGGACACCCGAGCAGTTAGTATCTACGAGCCGCATACGCCGAAAGGCAGCGCGGCGATGGTGGCTGTAGTTCAGTTGGTAGAGCACCAGGTTGTGATCCTGGCTGTCGCGGGTTCGAGTCCCGTCAGCCACCCCGATATCGGGGACGCCGTCTGCGCAAGCAGGCGGCGTTTCTGGTTTCAGGCCTCGATGAGGCTCAACTCGGTTGTGGAAGCCATTCCAGTGGATGCAGGCAGAGCCACGCGCTGAACGCCAGCGTCGTCGCGGCGAACACCAGCACGGGGAGCCGGCTCAGCACATTTCGCCGCACTGCGATGACGACGAGGCCGAACATCACAGCCGCCTGAGCGTAGACCGCGAACGTCATAGGCCAACCGTCGTCGAAGACCCGCACCACCGGCCAGTAGAGCAGCAGGGCGAAAAACCCCACGTACAGTGCCGTCACGGCGGCAACGACCGACAGTCCGCCGATCATCAGAACCCTGGCCGCCACCTGGAGATCAGGCGCATCAGGGCCGTAGCGGCGCAACAGCCAACCGGCCAGAGTGCACACCAACGCACCTAGCAGCAACCAATCCCAACGCACGCACAGAGTCTGGCAGCTGCGTCAGCGGTGTTCGGCCGACACAGCCCCGCCGCCTCACTCCTTCGAGTCCGGATCCCAGGTGGATGGCAACAGTGGCACCGTCGAACCGTCGCCGAACTCGGCGCCGCCCAGCGTCGCCAAGCCGGTTGTCGTCGCTTCCGGCTTGTCGAGCACTCCGGAAAAGCCCAGCGGCCCCGCACCGCGGCCCGAGGCCGTCGGTGACGTCTCCGGTGCGGTGTTCCCGTCCGGATCAGCTTGCAGGTCCATGTATTCGTAGCCGTGGCCCTTCTCGCGCATCGCTGCGCGGCGCCTGCGGCGGGCCCGGGCCTCGCGGGCTGTTTCGCCGGCAGCGGCCGCAGCGGCATCGGGTTCGGTGGCCTTCCTCTTAGCGCCGGCCGCGGCGTCGGCCCGCGCCGCAGCCGGGACGGCGGCGCCCGGCGCGCCGATCAGATAGGGCGGGAAGAATCCCGGTCCACCACCCGGAGCAGCCGAGGGCACCGATGCGGAGGCGACGGGTGCCGACGCCGACGCGCCGGTCGAGGGGGCCGCGGGAGCCGACGGCGCAGCCGAAGCCGGCGTCCCGCTCGTTACCGTCGATGCGCCCCCGGCCGCCGGCCATGATTCAGGATCGGCGCCGGCCGGAATTTCCGCGCCGACCAAGGCGGGCGGCTGGATTGCCGCCAGGCCGGTGATCGCCCACCCCAGGTTGGCAATCACGACACTCAGGGCGGGCTGGATCAGGGCCGGGGACAACTGAACGACGACCTGCAGCAGCTGGGCCGCATGGAAAGCCATGTCGGCCAACACCATAGGTAAATTGGTCAACAACGCGGCAGGGTCGTTCAGCAGGTTGTCGATCAGCAAGCCGATGTTCTCGATCTGCTCGTGGCCGACTTCCAGCCACCACCGCGGGTCGAGCGGGCTCAGGTCACCGTGGCCATGGTCATCGTGGTCATGATCGTGGTCGCCGTCATGATCGTGATCGTAGTCGCCGTCATGGTCATGGTCATGATCGTCGTCGTGTTCGTGGTCGTCCTCGTGGTCGTGGTCGTCGTGCAGGATCCGCGGCGCCGCCGGGGTGGATGGCGCGGATGCCACAGACGTCTCGGAGACCCCTTGATAGACGGTCATCGTCGTCGCAGCCTGAATCCACATCCGCACGTAGTCGGCCTCGTTCACCGCGATCGGGATGGTGTTGATCCCAAAGAAGTTCGTGGACACCAGAACCGCCTGCCGAGCATGGTTGGCGGCCAGCTCGGCCAGGGTGGGCATCGCTGCCAATGCACTGGTGTAAGCCGCGGCCGCGGTTTCATGCTGGACAGCGATCGCCGAGCTGTCGGCGCTGACCTGCTGCAACCACGCCAGGTACGGAAGGTGAGCAGCCACGTACTGTTCGGCACTCGGACCCTGCCATGCTCCTGCTTGCACCGCACCCAACACTGCAGCGAGTTCTGTTGCCACCGAGGCATATTCGACACTCAAGGACGACCATGCGCCGGCCGCGGCCAACATCGCACCAGGACCCGGGCCGCTGGTCAGCAACGCTGAATGCACCTCTGGCGGTGAGGCCATCCATACCGCGACCACGAGAAACCCTCCCTGTAGACCATCTACCCGAAGGGTCCAAGTTATTGAATACGATTGTCGTTATCAATCAATCCATTTGAAACTCATAGAAAGCCGTCCGGAAGCAGCTTCAAGGTCTGCAGGATCGCCACGGCACCGTGCCGAGAACGGCGAGATCTACTACCCGGCGTGTCGCTCGGGCACAGCGATGAACCCGCCGACGAAGGCTACGAAGACATGGCATCGCGGACATCATGCGTCGCGGAGTGCACAGCGCAGGCACACAAAGGACCCCAAAGGCCTTGTGGCCGAACGGCCCTCACACCCTTCGAGGTATCGCAGCGACCGGAGTCACCGGCCGCGAGATCGCGTTGCGGGCTACCGCGGACTACTTCGTCGCGTCGACCGCGTCCGTCTTCTTCCTGATCCGCGGCGCCAGTTGCACGATCTCGGGCACCACGGTCGGATTCTCGTAGGCGGTGGTCACCAGCGACACCAGGGTGTTGGCGACGTCGCCCAGGGCCGACATCCGGGCCGGCAGGGCGCCCTGGGCCACCCACGTCTTGACCAATTGGTCCAGCAGGTCGCGGTCCGCACCGCGCAGGATCTCGGTGTCGTCGGTGGGGCCGACGCCCACCCGAATCAGCGACAGCTCGGGATGCTCGATGCGCCAGGAGTTCAGGATCTCGTCGAGCGCGGCCTTGCTCGCGCTGTATGCCGCCACACCGGCCCGCGGACGGCCCACGTCATAGCTCGACGCGACCAGCACCACACCGTTCTCGGACAGCCGCGGTGTCGCCGCCCGCAATACGTTGTTGGCACCCACCGTGTTGACGCTGAACGCGTGCAACCAGGTGGCGACGTCGGTGTCCTCGATGTAGGCGAAGGGGATCACGGTGCTGGTGAACACCACGGCGTCCAGGCCGCCGAGCGCGTCCGCTGCCTCGTTGACCACGCGACTGATGGCCGAGGAGTCTTCGACGTCGAGCTCGAAGGCAAATCCGCCGATGGCGTCTGCCAGGGAATTCAGCAGATCGACGCGTCGCGCGGCGACGGTGACCTTGGCGCCGCGTTCGGTGGCACTGACCGCAACAGCGTGGCCGATGCCCGAGGAAGCACCGACGACGAGGAGACGCAGCCCTGCTGCGTCGGCTCGCTGACCGCTCATTCTGGATCAACCTCCATGGTTCATCTCAAGGTGTTAGGTCACCCTTCGCTCGTCGGACATTACCGGGTGCGATGAATTCCGGACGCTCGGTGGGTCCACTTAAGAGAACGAGATTCTCCGAGCAGCAGTCAGGAGCCCTTCATGACGACAGGAAAACCGCCGATAGTCGACCAGCAGGCGTGGCGCACCGCGCTCGACGACCTGCGGCGCCGAGAGAAGGCCGCCACCCGGGAACTGGACGCGATCGCCGCCGCACGCCGCCGGCTGCCGATGGTGGAGCTGCCCGAGTACACACTGATCGGTGCCGACGGCCCGGTGCGCCTGGCCGATGTATTCGACGGACGCGCTCAGTTGATCACCTACCACCACATGTGGACCGACGGTGCCGAATGGCAGTGCGGCGGCTGCACCGGCTTCACGTCGCAGTTCACGCGTCTCGACTTTCTGGACAACTACGACGCCCGCTTCGTCATCGTCACCAACGGGCCCATAGAGGAGGCGCTGGCGTACCGCGAGAAAGTCGGCAACCGCATGGACTGGTTCTCCGCATCGGAGAGCTCCTTCGGGTCCGACGTCGACGCCGCGCCTGGCGAAGGCTTCGCGGTCAACGTGTTCTTTTGTGCGACCGCGCCATCGGGTGAAAAAACCGTCTACCGCACCTGGCACACCAATGGCCGTGGCACCGAACAACTCAGCCACTCGTTCGCGCTGATCGATCTGCTGCCGTGGGGCCGGCAGGAACAATGGCAGGACTCCCCCGACGGCTGGCCCAAACAGCCGACCTACTCGGGCTGGCTCGACAGCCCCGACATCGCCCAGCTGTATGGAAAGGACTCCCTGTGACTTCATCTACCGACACGACGGCAACCGACAGCCAGCGCTACGTCGTCACCCGCACCATCTCCGCCTCCCCTGCGCAGGTGTTCGCCGTCCTGGCCAACCCGGCCCGGCATTGCGACACCGAGCCCGGCGACTGGGTGCGCGACGCGATCGACCCCGAACAGATCACCGGGACCGGCCAGATCTTCGCGGTCAACATGTTCCTGCCGGCGGCCGGTGGCCACTACGTCATGCACAACCTGGTGACCGAGTTCGAGCAGGACCGGACCATCGCCTGGTTGCCCGGCCAGCTCGACGAGCAGGGCCACCATGCGCCCGGTGGCTGGTGGTGGCGGTACGACCTGGCCCCCAACGGGGACCAGACCGACGTCACCCTCACCTACGACTGGACCGACACCCCGCAGAGCTTCCGCGACCAGATCGGCGGGATGCCACCGTTCGGGTCCGAATTCCTCGACGAATCGCTTGCGGCACTGGATCGTTCATCGAATTAGTCAGGCCGGCACCTGATCCAGGAACCCGAGCACGGTCTGGATCCGGCCCTCGTCGTCAGTGGCGAGTACGTCGAATCCGACCACGATCGGGTCGGCGTCGCGCGGACCGAGCCCCCACTGGAAACGCGCCTGCCGGTGGTGGGTGTCGGGCCCGCTGACGAGGGTGAACACGAATCCCGGAAACTGGGAGTGGACCGCTTCGATGGCGGCGGACACCCCGTCGTGTCCGCTCACCTCAGCCAGCGGATCGGTGTAGGTGGCGCCGGCCGACCAGTGCCGTTCCAACAAGGCCCGTCGGTCGGCGGCATCGGTGGCATTCCAGGTACTGAGGTACGCGGTGACGGTGTCGTTGAGCTCGGCCATTTCGCCTCTTTCACGGTAATCGACTGGGACTCAGCCAGATTCACCGACTCGAAGCGAGATGTCGATTACCGCAGGGGTAATCGGGTCAGGTACTGGCGTTGCCGGTGCGCCACTGGTCCCACGGGATGTTCCAGTCCCCCAGGCCCTCAGTGCCCGGCAACACCGAGCCCACGGTGTTGACGACCTCGACGATGTCGCCGCGTTTGGTGTTCTCGTAGAACCACCTGGCGTTCGCGGTGCTGACATTGAGGCAGCCATGGCTGACGTTGCTGTAACCCTGGCTGCCGACCGACCACGGGGCGCCGTGCACGTAGATGCCGCTGTAGGACATCTGGGTCGCGAAGTCGACCTCGGTGCGATAGCCGTTCGGCGAGTTGACCGGCACCCCATAGGTGGAGGAATCCATCACCATGTGGTCGAAACGGTCGCCGACGATGTAGACGCCGTTGTTGGTCGGAGAACTGTTCTTACCCATGGAGATCGGCATGGCCTTGACGACCTCGCCGTTGCGCCGGACGGTCAGTGTCTTGGTGGTGTCGTCGGCCTGCGCGATCACCTCATCGCCGATCGTGAAGTGGGTCGTGACATTGCCCTGACCGAACAATCCATCGCCCAACTCGACACCGTAGGTGTTGACCGTGACGTCCACCGAGGTGCCGGGCTTCCAGTATTTCGCGGGGCGCCAACGTACTTCGCGGTTGTTGAGCCAGTAGAACGCACCTTCGACAGGCGGATCGGTCTTGACGGTGACGGCACGTTGGGCAGCCAGTCGATCGGAGATGTTCTCGTCGAACCGGATTGCCACCGGTTGCCCCACCCCGACCACTTCCCCGTTGTTCGGCAGGACGTACGGCATCGTCAAGTTGGCCGGGGAGTGCGTCTCGAACCGCAGTCTGCGGTTGGCGACGCCACCGAGGCCCAGAGACTGCGCGTTGAGGGTGTACTGCTCGTTGTAGTCGAGTGGGTCGGTGGTGGACCATGTCAGCCCGTCGGCACTGAACTTGCCTGCGACGCTGGCGCCTTCTTCGTTGGTCATGGTGACGCCGCCGAGCACACCATTCTCCGCGCTCACCGTGACCGGCGCGTCGACGGTTACGCCGACGGCGCCATCGGTCACCGAAGCGTTGACTCTGGGCACCAACAAATCGCCGTAGGGAGTGCCCTTGTCAGTGATCACCGGAGTCGGCCCCTGTGGGTCTTCACCCCCGCACGCGGTAAGCCCCAACATCATTGCCGGCACCATGGCAACCACTGCCCGCCGGAACACACCCCGATACGGACGGGTCACCGTCTGGGCCTGCCCCATGGTCGTCCTACCCCTCGCACGGTCGATAGCAAATTCTTGGCAATAGTCTAAGGGTTCCGGCCGGATCGGGCCGACCAGAAGCGCGTCACAGGCCCGCCACCAGCGGATTTCACTGTTGAGAGAAACTCCTGTTATTGTCTCTCTCGCGCGCCGTTAGCTCAGTTGGTAGAGCAGCTGACTCTTAATCAGCGGGTCCGGGGTTCGAAACCCTGACGGCGCACCAACCAAAAACCCTGCCTCGGCAGGGTTTTTGCGTTTCAGGGTTTCGGCGTTACCGGGATTGCTCATCGCCTGTCAGGCTCGGTACCTCTCGGCCAGTCGGTCGCCGATGCTGGGTTCAGCCTCTTCCAACAACATCTCCACGGCCCCGGCCAGATGTGCGGCCGCATAGCCGTGATCCCGGTACTGCTCGCTCTTGAAGCGGTCGAGCTCCCTGCGCAGATCGCCCAGGGTCTCGTCGCTCACATGCGCCATATGGCTACCTCCCGTCGGTGTGACCACGGCCCACATCGCCTTACAGAAGTTCGACATGAGCCATTGGGTGTCGTCAGCGAATCCCGACGATGAGCCCGCCGGGATCGGCTCGACCGGCGATAGCCCATGCAGCGATCCTGGCAAACGGAAAATAAGTTAGCTGCAACGCAATACCCCCTTGTCACACGATTGTCCCGTGTTGCGGTCGGGATCAATACCCAGGGTCGCCTCCCCGATCCTGACCCGACGTCGACCTTAGCTGGACACCTATGCACTAGCAACCGGTTCGACAAGAAAGAGCCGTTCCCGCCCTGCTATGCAGCAGATTTCAGCTATCGCGCCCGCTCGACACCGAGTTGCACAGAGCCCCGGCGATTATCAGACCGATACGTGTTTGCCAATCGTTTTCCCCACCAAATCAGCGTGGATCAGGACAGAACGGCTGACCACGCGTCACGCGACGCCAACATGCCAGCAAACTTTTCTGTGAACCGATCCGATTCCATCCCGCGCTACGCAGCCACTCTCCATCTGCCACCAGAGGGCCCGGCCGAATTTGCGGTGAACGGTACCCGTAACAGCCAGAGGCCCGTCGGCGACATACTTCGATAATGTGCTGATAACCGTGACGCAACCCGGCGAGTCGCGGCAACACTCTGCCGTTGACGTAGTCGTAAGTTACTGCTTAGAATCCAACTCCAGCGCTTCCGCTGGTCAGACGCCAGAAACCGTGTTAATCTCAAGTTAGCTGATTAATTGCGATCCGGTACCGCGTGGCGATTGCGCCAAGATGAGGGGTGTTAGCTGATGCCTGCCGTAGGTGGCGCCGATCCCACAGCTGCATCGACTGCCGCATTTGTTGCTGCGAACCAGCCCGTCATGGTGTATACGTGCAACCGCCTGGGCCGGATCGCCAATCCCCCGAGTTTCTCGTTGGCGGACTGGCTCCTGTTCCGCCGCCGCTGAGCGGCGAATGGGCCGAAGCCGCTGAGCGGCGAATGGGCCTGAGCCGCTGAACGCAGCATCTCCGCAGGGCGCACAACGCGCGCCCTGCGGATCTACACTCAGCGCCGCTTGATCCGTCGCACGACGACGAACACCACCAGCACTCCTGCACCGGCCAATGACGCCGTCACGGCGGGCTTCTTGATGAAGCCGATCACAGCCGACTTGAAATCGTCGGCCAGGCGCTGCGGGTTGGCCCGCTCTGCCAGGGAGTCGACAGTCACCGCCAGCTGATCGCGAGCCTGATCGATATCCCGCTTGATGCTCTCCGGGTCCCGGTTCGCCACTGTTTGCTCCTCCAAGCCGCTCCATGTCGTGCTGCCCTGCCGCACTACCCTAGATCAGCCGGCGCCGTGACGACGGAACCGGTCGACAAGAAGGGATACCCACGAATGCCGCAAACCCCGCGCCTCGAGGTGGGAGACACCGCCCCCGCTTTCAGCCTGCCCGATGCCGACGGCAACGTCGTCAAGCTCTCCGACTACAAGGGCCGCAAGGTCATCGTGTACTTCTACCCCGCGGCATCGACACCCGGCTGCACCAAGCAGGCGTGCGATTTCCGGGACAGCCTCGCCGAGCTCAACGGCGCCGGCCTCGATGTCATCGGTATCTCCCCCGACAAGCCGGAGAAGCTCGCCAAGTTCCGCGACAAGGAGGAACTCACCTTCCCGTTGCTGTCCGATCCGGACCGTGAGGTGTTGACGGCCTGGGGCGCTTTCGGCGAAAAGACCATGTACGGCAAGACCGTTCAGGGTGTGATCCGGTCGACGTTCCTCGTCGACGAGAAGGGCAAGATCGCCGTCGCGCAGTACAACGTGCGGGCCACCGGCCACGTCGCCAAGTTGCGCCGCGACCTGTCGGTCTGACACTGGTCACAACTGGGTCGTCAGCAGGAACATCAGGTAGCCGAGGTAGGCCGCGATCATCGCGGCCCCCTCCGCTCGGTGCACCCGCCGGCCCGAGACGAAGATCGGGATGCAGGCCAGGCTCGCCGCGACCATCAGTGGGATGTCGATCCACACGAGGTTGTGTGTCAGCTCCAGCCCGTGCGCGGGTACCAGGCACGTGATGCCCAGGATCAGCAGGATGTTGTAGACACTGCTGCCAAGTAGGTTGCCCACTGCGATGTCGCGTTCGCCGCGCACCGTCGAGACGATCGTCGTGACCAACTCCGGGGCCGAGGTTCCGATCGCCACGACGGTCAGGCCGATGAGCGCGTCCGACACCCCGAATCCGCGGGCGATCCCCACCGCCCCACCTACCAGCCATTCGGCCCCGAGAATCACCACGGCGATACCGCTTACCGTCATGACCGTATCCTGAAGTGCGCCGCCGCCAAGCGGTTTCGCCGCGGCACTGCTTGCCTGTCCCGACGGGAAGGCTTCGGCGTACCCGGCCACAGTTGCCCGGCTCTCCCGCCGCGACATCCGGATCAGCACAGCGGTGTACACGATGGCTCCAGACACCAGGATCAGCCCGTCCACGCGCGACAGCACGCCGTTGACGGCCAACACCCAGAGCAGGACCGCGGCTCCCGCCATCACTGGCAGGTCGAAGCGCAAGGTGCGCTGTTGGATCGCCAGCGGACGGATCAATGCACTGAGCCCGAGGATGAACAAGATGTTGACGACGTTGGTGCCGGCGATGTTGCCGACGGCCAGTTCGCCGCTGCCAGTGGTCGCGGCGGTGATGCCGACAGCCAGCTCGGGAAGACTGGTGCCGATCGACACCACGGTCAGACCGATCAGGATCGGGCTGATTCCCAGGCGCGCAGCAAGTTTCGCACCGCCGCGGACCATCACCTCCGCGCCGATCGCCAAGGCGATCAGGCCGACGACGAACCAGCCGACGCTGCTGGCCATCTCGGGCTAACTGCCCAGTGCCTCGAGCAGTAACGCTTCGGCCGTCGCCGCTTTCTCAAGCACCCCGAGATGCAGGCTTTCGTTCACGCTGTGCGCCTGGGTTCCCGGGTCCTCCACGCCGGTCACCAGAATCGTCGCGGCCGGGAAGGCTTCGGCGAACTCGGCGATGAAGGGAATTGATCCGCCCATACCCATGTCCACCGGGTCGGTGCCCCAGGCGGTCCGGAACGCCGTGCGGGCCGCGTCGTACACCGCACCGGAGGAATCGATCGCGTAGGGCTGGCCGACATCGCCGCGAGTCACGATGACCTGGGCTCCCCAGGGCACATGGGTCTCGAGGTGACGGGTCAACGCCTCCAGATGCGCGTGGGCGTCACCGCCGGGCGCGACCCGCATGCTGATCTTGGCGCGGGCCCGCGGGATCAGCGTGTTCGACGACTTGTCGATGGATGTGGTGTCGATGCCGATGACGGTGATCGCGGGTTTGGCCCACATGCGTTGCACCACTGAGCCGGAACCGATTTCGGCCACCCCCTCCAGCAGTCCGGATTCCTCGCGGACCCAGTGGGCGCCACGGTCGACGTCGGCAGCGGTGGCCTCGTGCAGGCCGGCGACCGCGACGTTTCCGTCGTCGTCATGCAGGCTGGCCAGCAACCGCACCAGCACGCTCAACGCATCCGGCACCACCCCACCCCACAGGCCCGAATGCAGGCCATGGTCCAGGGTGGCCACCTCGACCACACAGTCGGCCAGGCCACGCAGGGTCACGGTCAGCGCCGGGATCTCGGTGCTCCAGTTGTCGGAGTCGGCGATGACGATGACGTCGGCGGCCAGTGCTTCCTTGTGGGCAGCCAGGAGTGCACCCAGTGACGGAGAACCGGATTCCTCCTCGCCTTCGACGAATACCGTGACGCCGACCGGAGGCTTGCCGTCGAACGCCCGGATGGCCGCCAGATGGGTTGCGATACCGGCCTTGTCGTCGGCGGTGCCGCGGCCGTAGAGCCGGCCGTCACGTTCGGTGGGCTCGAACGGTGCGGAATCCCACTGGGCCGGATCCCCTTCAGGCTGCACGTCATGGTGGGCGTACAGCAGCACCGTCGGGGCTCCCGCAGGTGGCGGGTAATGCGCGATGACGGCGGGCGCACCGCCTTCGCTGACGATGCGGACCTCAGGAAAGCCTGTCTCGGCCAACAGCTTTGCGACGGCCTCGGCGCTGCGGTGCACCTCATCACGGCGGGCCGGGTCGGCCCACACCGACTGGATACGTACCAGATCCTCCAGATCCGACCGCACCGACGGCAACACCTGCTGAACCCGCGCCACGACGTCACTCATGCTGACGACACTAGCCGCACTCTCGAATGCTGCGAACGTGCACGAAGTGCCGCTCGATCACGGCGTGTCTGGCAGCAGACACGCACGCTCGCGGAGCAACGCTAGAGCTCCTCGATGATCGCCACCGCGGCGGCGGTGTCGGCCTCGTGGGTGAGCGAGACGTGAATGGTCACGGTTTCGAGGTGCTTGGCGATCTCGCCGGACAGCCGCACCTTGGGCCGACCCCACATGTCGGTGACCACCTCGATATCGCGGTGGATCCCCTCCGGCAGGGCCGGCCGCTTGGAGAACCGTGAGCTGGACCAGGCCTTGATCACAGCTTCCTTGGCCGCCCACCGGGCCGCCAGGTGCCGGGCCGCCGACGAACTCTTGTCCGCGGCGTCCCGGCGCTCACCCGGCGTGAACGTCTCGGCGAATACGGTTCCCGGCCGGTCCACCTGCTCGGCGAAATCAGGTATGGAAACCACATCGATGCCTATGCCCATAATCGCCATGGAAGCGAACCTAGCTCACCTGTCCGTGCCCGCACTCACCGCACATAGAGATCGTCCTCACCGAGCCGGGCGTCTGCGTTCAGCAACATCGCGGCTTCCTGACGCTTCTCCGGCACATCGTGGTCGAAGCGGCGGTCGGCGGGCTTCTCGTACATGGGACGCCCGCCGGCGATCGCTCCGGCCAGGCGGCGCTGACCGGCCAGCGTGCGCTGCTCGGCCCGCTTGCGGTACTCGTCGCGCTCGACCGGATCCAGCGACGCGATGAAGGCCTCCGGATGCACCAGGGCAACCAGACCTGACACGTGACCGAACCCGAGGCTGGTGATCAGACCGGCCTTGAGCGGGAACTTCCCGCGCAGGTCGAGGGTCTCGCGCACCCAGACGAAGTGGCCGGAGGTGGCCAGCTCGTCGTCGACGCAGTCCAGGCTGCGGTTCGGCGGGATGACGCCGTCGCGCAGGATCTGGCACAGACCCATCATCTGGAACACCGCCGCACCGCCCTTGGCGTGTCCGGTCAGCGTCTTCTGGCTGACGATGAACAGCGGGTTGCCCGCCGAGCGACCCATCGAGTCGGCCAGCCGCTCGTGCAGCTCGGTCTCGTTGGGATCGTTGGCCAGCGTCGAGGTGTCGTGCTTGGAGATCACCGCGATGTCGTCGGCGCCGACACCCAGCTTGGCCAGCGAGCGGGCCAGCTGCGAGTCCTTGCCGCCACGTCCGGCGCCCAGGGCGCCCAGGCCCGGAGCCGGGATCGAGGTGTGCACACCGTCGGCGAAGCTCTGTGCGTAGCCGACGACGGCCAGCACCGGCAGACCCATCTTGGCGGCCAGATCACCGCGAGCCAGCAGGATGGTGCCACCGCCCTGGGCTTCCAGGAAGCCGAGGCGACGACGGTCGTTGGCGCGGGAGAACTTCGAGTCGCTGATGCCCTTGGCCCGCATCATCTCGGTGTCGGCGGTGGCCGCCATGTCACCGAAGCCGATGATGGCTTCCAGGGTCAGATCGTCGAAGCCGCCGGCGATCACCAGGTCGGCCTTGCCGAGGCGGATCTTGTCCACACCCTCCTCGACCGAGACGGCCGCGGTGGCGCAGGCGCCGACCGGATGGACCATCGCGCCGTAGCCGCCGACATAGCTCTGCATGACGTGTGCCGCAACGACGTTGGGCAGCACCTCCTGCAGGATGTCGTTCGGCTTCGCCCGGCCCAGCAGGTTGCCGTGGTACATGGTCTGCATAGAGGTCATGCCGCCCATGCCGGTGCCCTGCGTGGAGGCCACCAGGCTCGGGTGAACCCAACGCATCAGCTCGGTCGGGGTGAAGCCCGAGGAAAGGAACGCGTCGACGGTGGCGACGATGTTCCACAGCGCAACCCGGTCGATCGAGTTGGCCATGTCCGGGGTGATGCCCCACACCGTCGGGTCGAAGCCCGTCGGGATCTGGGCACCGACCGTGCGCGACAGCTTGGTCTTGCGCGGAACTCGAATCTCGGTGCCCGCCTTGCGGATCACCTGCCAGTCACTGGATTCGGGAACCGGCCGGGCCACTGTGTGCTCGGGGTCGAAGGACACGAACGCCCGAGCGTCGGCCTCACTGGAGACGACGAACGAGAAGTCCTTGTCCAGGAACACGCTGACCAGCAGCGGCGAGGCGTGATCGGGATCGATCGCACCGTCGTCGACGAATTCGCGGATGCCGCAACGCTCTACGACAGCGTCGTGGTAGCGCTCCACGATCTCCGATTCGGGCACCAGGTCACCGGTGGTGGTGTCATACCAGCCGGCCTTGGGATCGTCTTCCCACTTGACCAGACCGGTCGTCCAGGCCAGTTCCAGCACACCGGCCGCCGACAACTCGCCGGAGACCTCCATCTCGAAGCGGGTACGCGACGAGCCGTACGGCCCGAGCTCGGCACCACCGACGATGACCACCAGGTCGGCCGGGTCGACATCGAGGTCGGCCCACTCCGGCGCGGGCGCCGGGTTGTGTCCGCGCGGCGGGGACGGCAGCGCCGCAACGGTGTTGCTACCACCCTCCTCCTCGGATTCGGCTGCGGCACTGGACATGTCCTCGCGAGCCTTGGCAGCCAACTCAGCCATGTCGATCTTGATGTCGCCGAGACCGCCAGTCAGGTCGGCCTTGATCGGCGCGTTGGCCGCGGCCACCTTGGACTCCACCGTGCACAGGTTCAGCAGCATGGCCGCCATCTCCGCGGTGCTGTAGGTGGTGACGCCGGCCTCCTCGACCGCGCTGACAATGGCGTCGTTGTGACCCATCAGCCCGGTGCCCTTGGTCCAGCCGATCAGCGCGTGCGCGAGGCTGACCCGCTCGGCCCACGAGCTTTCCGCGCTCCAGCGGTTCACCAGCGCGTCGAGCGCCGACTTGGATTCGCCGTACGCGCCGTCGCCGCCGAACATGCCGCGGTTGGGCGAGCCCGGCAGCACCACATGCAGGCGCGAGGCGATGTCACGCTCGGCGCCGATCGTCGACAGCCCGCCGATGAGCCGCTGCACGGCCCACAGCAGGACCTTCATCTCCATCTCGGCGCGTGAACCCGCTTCGGAGAGGTCCCCGGCCACGCGCGGCGCGGCGAACGGGAACAGCAGCGTCGGGGTCTGCGCATCCTTCAGGTGGATCGACTGCGGCCCAAGGCTTTCGATCTGCTCGCTACCGACCCACTCGACCAGCTTGTCGATGTCGGAGTAGGACGCCATGTTGGCCGGGACCACCCACAGGGTGGCGCCGAAGCGGGCGTTCTCGCGGTAGAGCTTCTTGTAGAACGCCAGCCGGTCGTCGTCCAGACGCGAGGTGGTGGCGATGACGGTGGCACCGCCGTCGAGCAGCTGCCCGACGACCGATGAGGCGATGGAGCCCTTCGACGCACCGGTCACCACGGCGACCTCGTTGGTGTAGCGACCCTTGCCCGGGTTTTCAGCACCGGCCGCGATGCGACCGAACAACGACGCGTGGATGGTGCGACCGGCGGCGAGCGCCTTGCCTTGCCACCAATTCGCCTGCGTGGCAACGGCATGCCCGGCACCCTCGAACCGCTCCGACAGGTGCGGCCAGTCGGCGTCGATCTCGCCCTCGTCGGCCAGCCACAGCTTGACCAGGTCCTCACGTGCGCTGGCCCAGCGGTCGTCGAACACGACAGCCTTCTTGGCATCGAACGCGGGAGCCACCAATCGCGGCCAGTCCGAACCGAGTTCGGTGGTGACCAGGTCGATCAGCTCGGCATCGGTGGCGGCCTCGGGGGCGCCCACGGGAGCATCCAGACCAAGCTGACCCAGGATCGTGCGCGCGGCCGAGGCCAGCACACCGTCGGCACCGGTGACCTTCTCGGCGAACTCGTTCAGCGCGGCCGAATCGACCACGCCGCCACCGGCGCCACCGCCGGCCGAGGGCAGGCTCACGGGCACACCCCGACGGGCACCCACCGCGGCGACCGCGGCATCGATGACCTTGTCGACGTCAGCGGCACTCGCGAGCGCGCCCGGATGCAGACCACCCAGATCTCCGCCGCGAACACTGCTGCCCTCGCGGGTGCCCATGGCCACCTCGACGGTGACGTGCTTGGCCCAGCCCGGACCGAGCTCCCAGGTCTTGGTGACCCGCTCGGCGATGTAGCCCGGGCGCTTGCCCGACGGGCCGAAGACCGTGCGCAGCTGATCGTTGATGGCGTCCGAGAGCACCGGACCGAACGGCTTGTAGGTCCGGGCCAGCTTGCTGACCTGTCCCTTGAGCGCACCCAGATCCGCTTCGGCCGCACCGTCGATGGCGCCCAGGTTCAGCTCGGAACCCAGATCGACCAGCAGCTGGTTGCGACGCGAGGACGCACCGTCGGTGATGGACTCGATGGAGTCCAGCGCCTCGATCTGGTCGATACGCATCTTGGCGCTCAGTGCGATGAGACCCACTGTGGCGTCGGCCGCGTCGAACGTGATGTCGTCGGGCCGCGGGCCACCGGACGGAGCCGCCGGGGCGGCTGCCGGTGCCGGGGCGGCCTCGGCCGCAGGTGCGGCGTCAGCGGACGGGCTTGCCGAGACCTCTTCAGCCTCCGGCTCCGGCTCCGGATCGGTGTCGCTGGCGAACAGCACCGCGGCATCGCGCTCGGCGTTGAGTACCTCGACGGTGCTGTGGGCGTATTCGGGCAGCTTGAGCGTGTTGGTGGCCAGACCGGCGACGGTCGGCGCGTTTTTCACGCCGATCTCGACGAACCGCTCCACCCCGAGTCCGCCTGCGGCCTCTTCGATGAACAGCAGGTCCTGCGTCTCGATCCAGCGCACCGGGCTGGCGAACTGCCAGGCCAGGAGCTCGATGACAATCTTGCGGCACAACTCGATCGGACGCTCGTTACGCCAGGTGTCGTAGTCGGCGAGGATCTCGTCGAGCGGCTCGGCCGGCACCAGATCCCGGATCTCCTGGATGAAGTCGCGGTCCAGCGTGAACGGCCGGGGCACCAGGTTCGGGATGTAGCGGCCGACGACCAACTCCGGGTCGCGGTCGCGCGGCAGGACGCGTTCCAGGCTGCGCCGGAAATCGTCCACGCCCACCCGCAGCACGCTGGAGTGGAACGGCACATCGATGCCGGGCACCAGGATGAACGACCGCTTGCCGCCGCTGATCTCGCGACGACGCTCGACCTCTTCCTCCAACGCCTCCAGACCGCGCACCGTTCCGGCGATCGCGTACTGCGAACCACGCAGGTTGAAGTTCACGATCTGCAGGAATTCACCTGTGCGCTCGGCGATCTCGGCGACGAAGGTCTCGACGTCATCATCGGCGAGGTCGATCTGCGACGGCCGGATCGCGGCCAGCCGGTAGTTGGACCGGCCCCGCTCGTCACGCGGCACGATGTCGTGCATCTTGGAGCCGCGGTGGAACACCGCCTCCAGCAGACCTTCGAGCTCGATCACCCCGGAAACGCAAGCCAGCGCGGTGTATTCACCGACGGAGTGGCCGCAGGCGATCGCCCCTTCGACGAACGCACCCTGCTCGCGCATCTCGGCAACCTGGGCCGCGGCCGTCGTGGCCATGGCGACCTGGGTGAACTGTGTCAGGTACAGCACGCCCTCTGGGTGCTCATAATGCACACCGGAGGCGATCAGCGACGTCGGGTTGTCGCGGACCACGTGCAGCACCGAGAAACCGAGCGTCTCGCGGGTGAACTTGTCGGCCTTGTCCCACACCTTGCGGGCGGCCTTGGACCGGGCCCGGACCTCCATGCCCATGCCCTTGGACTGGATGCCCTGGCCGGGGAACGCATACACGGTCTTGGGTGCGGCCAGGCGTGCGGTCGCAGCCATCACCAGCTCGGAGCCGATGCGGGCCTGAACCTCGACAACCTCTGCGCCGACGTCGATTCCGACCCGGTCGACCCGGAAGTCGACCTCGTCGCCCGGCTTGACCATGCCCAGGAAGCGGGCGGTCCAGCCGACCAGCTTCGCCGGCGGAATCGGCTTGCCGTCGGTGGCGGTGACGACGTGCTGTGCAGCAGCCGACAGCCACATGCCGTGCACGATGGGCGATTCCAGACCGGCCAGCAGTGCGGCGGCCCGGTCGGTGTGGATCGGGTTGTGGTCACCGGAGACCACGGCGAACGGCCGCATGTCCACGGGCGCGCCGACCGTGACGTCGCGACGGCGACGACGCGGGGTGTCGGTGGCGTTGTCCGAGATCGCGCCGCCGGCTCGAACCGGGTCGGTCAGCTCGGCCTCGCCGGTGCGGCCGCGGATCGCGAACCGCTCCTCGAGCTTGGCCAGCTCGGTGCCATCTGCACTGGTCACGGTCACCGAAACCGGCACAACGCGGCCGACTTCGGTGTCATGTGCGGCCGAAGCCGTTGCGGTGACGGTCAATTCGGCAGGCTCGGTCGGCAGCGCCGACAACAGGTGCGCGGCGTGGTCCAGGTGCACCAGGCTCAGCAGACCCTCGACGACCGGGAACCCGGAGTCGGTGGCGGCGGAACCGATCGCGGCGAAGACCGCGGGCCAGCAGCGGCCGACCAGCGCGTCGGGGACGACGGTGAGCGTCGGCGCCAACGGGGCACCGAACGTGGCGGTGACGCCGGTGTGGTCGGCGACCTGCTCGGGGTTCCAGGCGACGGTGACCGTTGCGGCCCCGTCGACGACGGGAGGCAGGGCGTCCGGCCCGTCGACGCCGGCGGCGATGGCGAGCACCGAGCGCATCGCGGTCGCCGCGTCCTCGACCTCGACGACGGGTGCGCCGCCGCTGCGGACGGCGTCGGTCAGGGTGAACCGGATGTCGATCCAGGTACCCGACAGCGGCACCGACAGCACCACGTGCTGATCGTCGGCCACCTCAAGCCGCGCACCCGTGGAAGGGTGTGCGGCCGAACGGTTCTCAGATCCTTCACGCACCTGCCAGTCGGCCGGCGCCGCGATCCGGTGCACCGGGTTGACCGAGGTGCGCCCAGCCCACAACACGTCGGGGGCGTCGAGCAGCACGGCCAAGGGGCCGGTCACGTCGTCGCGGCCCTGACGGCGCGACAGCACGGCCTGCGGCTGCGTACCGGCGGCCAGCGCCTCGTCGACAGCGGTCTGCTCGAAGCGGTCCAGCAGTTCACCGACGGGCTCGTCGACCCGGGTGATACCGGCCACCGCTTCGGTACCGGGGATGACGCAGACCTGATCGGCCGCGTAGCGCGCATCGTGGGCCTGCCACAGTGAGTCACTGCGCCACCAGCGGCGCACGTCCTTGTCGATCACCGGGACGAAGTTGACCGGCTTGCCCAGCGTCTTGCACAGCTCGACGAAGAACGGCACGTCGGCCGGGTGCAGCTGCACCGAAGCGGCGTCCGGGTAGGCCGAAACCAGCGCGGCCAGAGCGGCCTTCGGGTCCTCCAGCAGCGCCTCGCCGTCGCCGGCGGCATCGAACAGCGTCTCGATGGGGCCGAAATCCTGCGCACTCAAACGCGCTTCGGCGCGCTTGAGCATCTGCTCGAAGCGATCGCGCCAGGTCACGTCCAGCCACGGCGAGTGGTCGCGCTTGGTGTCGGCGGTGCTGTTGCCCTCGCCGATCGCCAGCTCGATGTAGCGACGCAACCACTGCAGGTAGGTCATGTCGGCGACGTCACCGAAGTACGGCTTGGCGGTGTCGGCCATCGCGGCGATGATCTCGTCGCGGCGGGCGGCCACCGCATCGGCGTCACCGGCCACCTCGTCGAGCAGCCGGCCGCAACGCGACGCGGTGTTGTCGATCTCGTGGATGTCGGCGCCGAGCTGGCTGCGCCCGGAGGCCATGCCGCCCGAGGCCTTGCCGGCCCCAACCCATGCGTCGGTGCCCTTGGTGTCCACCAGCAGCTGCTTGACCTGCGGGCTCGTGGTCGCCTCAAGGGTGGCCATGGCGGCGGTACCGACCAGGATGCCGTCGATCGGCATCAGCGGGTAGCCGTGGGCGGCCGACCAGCGGCCGGACAGGTACTCGGCGGACCGCTCGGGGGTGCCGATGCCGCCGCCGACGCAGATGGTGATGTTGGACCGGCTGCGCAGCTCGGAGTAGGTGGCCAGCAGCAGGTCGTCGAGGTCCTCCCACGAGTGGTGGCCACCCGCGCGGCCGCCCTCGATGTGGACGATCACCGGCTTGGTGGGCACCTCGGCCGCGATCCGGATGACCGAGCGGATCTGCTCGACGGTGCCCGGCTTGAACACCACGTGGCTGATGCCGAGGTCGTTGAGTTCACCGATCAGCTCGACGGCCTCTTCGAGGTCCGGGATGCCGGCACTGACGATGACGCCGTCGATCGGCGCGCCGGACTGGCGGGCGCGCTGCACCAGACGCTTGCCGCCGACCTGCAGCTTCCACAGGTACGGATCAAGGAACAAGGTGTTGAACTGGATGGCCCGGCCGGGCTCCAACAGCTCACCCAGTTCGGCGATGCGATCGTTGAAGATCGGCTCGGTGACCTGTCCGCCACCGGCGAGTTCGGCCCAGTGGCCGGCGTTTGCTGCGGCCGCGACGATCTTGGCGTCCACTGTGGTGGGCGTCATACCGGCAAGCAGGATCGGCGAACGCCCGGTCAGACGGGTGAACTTGGTCGAGAGCTTGACCGAACCGTCGGGCAGGCTGACCACGGTCGGGGCGTAGCTGGACCACGGGCGGGCCACCTCGGGCACCGCGCCGATGGTGAACAGGTTGCGCTGGCCACCGCGGGTTGCGGCGGGCACGATCCCGATGCCGAGTCCGCGGACCACCGGGGCGGTCAGGCGGGTCAGGATGTCGCCGGGGCCGAGGTCGAGAATCCATCGAGCGCCGGCGTCGCTGATCTCGGTGATCTCGTCGACCCAGTCCACCTGGCTGACCAGGATGGACTCGGCCATCGCGCGGGCGAGTTCGACGTCGATGCCGACGGCCTCGGCCCAGCGGGCGACGATCTCGATGCCGTCGGCCAGACGCGGAGTGTGGAAACCGACCTCGACCTGCACCGCGTCGAAGACCGGGGCGAAGACGGCACCGCCGCGGACTTTGCTCTTGCGCTCGGCCTCTTCCTTCTCAGCGATCTGGTTGCAGTACAGCTCGAACCGCGACAGCTGCTCGGGTGTGCCGGTGATCACAACGGAACGCCGGCCGTTGCGGATGGACAGTACCGGGGGCAGCACGGTGCGCACGTCCTGGCTGAACTCTTCGAGCAGCTCGTAGATGCGCTCGGGCTCGGCATTGGTCACCGACACCATCGGCGGGCGGTCACCCAGCACGGTGATCCCACGACGACGGGCGACCAGCGTGCCAGCTGCACCGATCAGCTGCGCCAGCGCCAGCAGCTGCACGTCCTTGGAGCCCTTGGCGGCCAGGGCCTCGACGGCCAGCACACCCTGGGAGTGACCAGCGACAGCCACCGGCGGGGTGGCGGCCAGGTCCATGCCCTGACGGGCCAGTGCCCGCACGGCGGCGATCTGGGTGAGTAGGACGCCGGGCACCGACACCGCGGCAGACGTCAGCTGCTTGTCAGAGGGCACCGGCTCCTCGGCGGCCAGCGCACGGACCCACTGCAGGGGCTCGAACCCGATGGGCCGGACCACGACGAGCTCGGCGGCCACGGGCTCGAGCAACAGCTCGGCCTCGCCGGCCAAGGTCGCCAGTTCGGCCTCGATACCGGCCGAGGACACCAACTCCTCAAGAGTCTCCAGCCAGGCGCTGCCCTGGCCGCCAAAGGCGACAGCGTAGGGCTCACCGGCGCTCAGCCGGTCCACGAGAGCGTGGGTGGAGTCAGCCTGCCGACCGTCGGATCCTGAGTCGTCGTTGCGACCGGCGGACACCCGGTCGTGTTCATAGATCGTCACTGGCGCTATCTCCTCGGTGCTGCTGTGGTTCTGCGGTGAATGGTGTCGCGTGTGGCTGTCGCGTGCGGTCTTGGGTATCTGTCTGCATGTCTGGGGCGGTGTGGCTGCCCGGCGACAGGCCCACGGCGATTCAGCGTCGAATCAGGCGAGGAACGCGGTGCCGCCGGAGCCCTCCGGACGGTGTCACGCACATTCCCGCCGTACTAAGAGTGTCATAAGAGGTGGCGGGCTTTTTCCGCCCAGATTGGTTACTGGCGAGTTCTACGCATGGGTAACCGCCGGTAACGTAACGCCGCGTCGAGTGGCGCCCAAAGACATTCGGGACAAACGTCCTGTTGGCAGGTGGTTACGGTCGAGTAGGGATAACTGCGCAGATCAAGGCAGTATTGTTATCGAATCGTTATCTAAATTTTCCGCCGCATCCAGGCTCGCGAACCGGCCGCGAACCAGCAGACAATCGGGCCGATTCTGTCTAGCGAATCACACGCACCCGAGCCGAAAGTTTGCTGGAATATCTTACTCACCGGTAACTATTCAGTCTCGCTGACCTCAGTCCCGCCGACCGAATCTCGGCTTCAGGACGTGGTTGATGTCCACTCCGACGCCTCGGACATTGGGCGACCCGCCATCACCGTTGGCTGTGGGTGGACGATCACTCAGCGGTGGCCGCGCCCGCACGCAGGGCCTGGCCCACCCCGGCCGAGACCACCGCCCGGGCCAGTTCGGGCAGGCCCGCATCCGAAGGACCCTCCTGACATTCAGCGACAGCAGCGGCAGCAGACTCGGCCAGACGATGGATCGCCGGTCCTGTCACCCGGGCGAGGTGGGCCATGCTGCGGACGAGGCGCCGATGGTCCTCGGTGCCGTTGATGAGCGCGGCCAAGGCGGGATCGGTCACCTCGACAGCACCGTCCACGATGCGTACCAACCCGAACTCCACAAGCGTGTGGACGTCAGCTCCCGCCGGGTCCACGTTCAAAACCAGCGTCGACGGCCGGCACCAGTCCGAGGCCCGAATCCCCAAGGCGTCGGCCAGATCCTTGCCGCCGCGCAACGCCACGAAGAATTCGGCGATGTGTGCCGAGTTGAAACCCTTGGCCAGTAGCTGGCTGATCGCTGTCAGCTGATCCAGGTGCCGCTCGCCGTAATACGCCGAGCGCCCGACGCGCCGCGGCGAATCGAGCAACCCGCGTTCCCGATAAGCGCGGATATTGCGAGCGCTGACGCCGGAAATGCGCGCCAGGTCTTCAAGACGGTACTCAGCCAAGCCGGCGTCCTCCGCGTCGGTTTGAACAGCGATTCATGCCGACACCCTACTCCCCAGTTATTGGTGCGAGCGAATTCGCAGCTCCAGCATTCCATCACCCGATGGCAGGATCGTCAGCGCGATCAGCTGCGGATATGCCCTACACCCTCCCTCAAGTCGTACATGAGAGTGCATTTTCAGCCAACTTGGTGAATCGGTGGAAAACCGGGTTGGAGGCGAAATTCACAACGGCGACAAACAGGCCCTGTCGCTCCGACGCCTACGGTGAGAGACCATGTACCCCTGCCCTGCGAAACACATTTGACGAAAGGTGCCCGCGTGCGTCCCTGGATCGTTTGGGCCACCGGGCTACTCGCGTACATCATCGCCGTTCTCGACCGCACCACGCTCGGCGTCTCGGGCCTGCAGGCAGCCGACAGGTTTGCCGCGAGTCCGAGTGTCCTGTCCACATTCGTGGTGTTACAGGTGATCGTCTACGCCGCGGCACAGGTTCCCGCCGGACTACTGTTGGACCGCTTCGGTTCCCGAGTTCTCATCGTCTGCGGGGCCGCGCTGATGACCGCCGGGCAGCTCGTGCTCGCGCTCAGCGAGTCGTTACCGGCCGCCATCGGTGCACGGGCAATCGTCGGCCTCGGCGACGCACTGACCTTCATCTCGGTTCTCCGCCTGGTGCCCCACTGGTTCGAGCCGGCTCGGGTCCCGTTGGTGGCCCAGTTGACCGGCATCTGCGGCCAGCTAGGCCAGGTGCTCTCCGCGGTCCCGTTCCTGGCGATTCTCACCGGTAGGGGTTGGACGCCCGCGTATCTGTCGGTCGCCGCATTCGGCCTGGTGGTGATCGTGTTGGCACTGGCGCTGATCCGCAACACACCGCACGGTTCGGCGATGACGCCCGAGCCGATCTCGATGCACACCACCATGTCTCGCATCAAGACCGTCTGGCTCCGACCCGGCACCCGGCTCGGGTTCTTCACCCACATGGGCACCCAGTTCTCGGTGACGGTCTTCGCGTTGATGTGGGGGGTGCCCTATCTCACCGTGGCGCAGGGGCTTTCGGAGACAGCGGCGGGGTCGCTGCTGACCGTCTCGGTGGTGGCCGCCATCTCCGCCGGGATCATGATCGGTATCTTCACCGGGCGCCATCCACACCGCAGGTCGCGCCTCGTGCTCTGGATCATCGCCAGTAACGCCTTGGTGTGGACCGTAGTGCTGGCCCTGCCCGGCCCGGCGCCGGTGTGGTTGTTGGTGGTGCTCATCGTGGTCATCTCGGTGGGCGGCCCCGGGTCGATGGTCGGCTTCGACTTCGCCCGCACGTTCAATCCGAGTCACAACCTCGGCACCGCGCAGGGCATGGTGAACATGGGCGGTTTCCTGGCGGCACTGCTGGTGATGCAGGCCATGGGACTGATCCTGTCCGGCACCGACAGCTACTCGTTCGCCTCGTTCCGCGTGGCATGGTCCGTCCAGTACGCGGTGTGGGTCCTCGCCACCATCGGAATCCTGATCACCCGCCACAAGACGCGCCGCCTACTGGCTGCCGAGCAGGAACGAATGCTGTTGGAAAGCTTCGAAACTCACCCCGGTCGATGAATGTCCAGACGCCGACTGACGATCGCCGCGGCATGCCGGTGCCCGACGGCCTCGAACCCGACGACGACAACCACGGGAGCCGCGGTGACGATCAACAGACACACCGCCATCGACGTTCCGGATGCGGCCAGCGCCACCGCAGCCACCAGCGCAGCCCCGGCCAGCACCAGCAACAGCGCGTGGAGCAGATCGGTCTCGCCCACCAGACATGAGTAGATGACGAACATCGACAACAGGTAGATGCCCACCGGGATGGCCACCGCCAGCACGGTGCCGACGGAATCCAGCTTCGACTGGCCGTCGACGTAGTAGGCGGCCACATGGAGTCCGGCGCCAGTCGCGACGATGGCACCGAACACTGCCACGTGCAGATAGCCGTACCAGAACGACAGTTGGCGCCTGGCGTGCAGCAACTCGCCGGCCGGAATCAGGAAATACACCCACCACATACCGAAGGTCAGGCCGGTGCCTGCAGCCACCAGCAGGATGGCGTCGGTGGACCAGCCGTGCTCCCCCACCGCTGCCGTCAACGACGCCACGGTGCCGACCACACCTTCGCCCAGCGCGATGATCGCGAGCAGTCCGTATCGTTCCGCGACGTGGTGGGCGTGCCATGGCGTGCCTCCCATGCGCCGCTCGGCCAGCAGCGGACCGCTGATCTCCACCAGCACCAGCCCCAGCGCGGTGACGAAGAAGACCGGAACCGAGGTCTCCACGAAGATCTGGACGATCCAGCCGATCTGGGCGACGACGACCGCACAGGCGTACGTCAGGCAGGCGGACCGATGTTGTCGATCCTGCGCAGCAGCCCGTAACCACTGCCCCACCAGAGCAATTCGCATCACCACATAACCGGCCACCAGTACCGAGTTGTCGACGTGCCCACCGTGTTCGACGGACGCGAACATCGCCGGTATGCCGAGCGAGAGGATGATGACGCCGACCATCTGCAGCATCGTCATCACGCGGTATACCCAGTCGTCGGTGTCATAGGCGGACGCGAACCAGGTGAAGTTCATCCACGCCCACCAGACCGCGAATGCAGCGAAGGCAAAGCCCACCAGACCAGCCGACACATGCCCCTCGGCCATCAGGTGCGCGAACTGTGAGGCGGCCACCCCGAAGGCGATGACGAACGTCAGGTCGAACAGCAATTCCAACGGACTCGCCACCCGGTGCTGCTCGTGCGGGTCGCGTCCGGACATCCTGCTCAGGCGGTGGGATTGAACCGGGTTAGGCGTTTCTTCGTTCAACCTGATGTGTCCCTTTCTCCCCACGCTTTCCCGCAATTCCATCGCATCCGGGCGCAGGACAGTGGATTGCCGACGGCGTGGTGGGCAGAAACTCACCGAAATACAAGTAGTCGACTACTGATGCCAGGGCTCCGGCCTCACTCGAGGATGTATATATGTCCAAGCAATTCAGGCTGAACCTCCTCGGCGAGTTCGCCGTGTATCGAGACACGGAACCGCTGGTGTTGCCGCCCTCGTGTCGCCGGTTGGTGGCGCTCGCCGCGGTGAAGCGCCGTGAGCTGCACCGCAGCTGGGTCTGCGACTTGCTGTGGCCGGGCAGCCCTCCGCACAAGGCGGTGTCCTCGCTACGTTCTGCGCTGTGGCGGTTACGACCGCTGGGCGCCGATGCGTTGCTCGTCGTGCGACACCAGTACGTCACCCTGGCGCCCGAGGTGACCGTCGACTGGCACGAAGCGGTCGCCCTGCACGAGGCGCTGACCATGATCGAAGGACGGCCGGTGCCTGCGGGCGCTCATCCGACACTGCATCGACTGGTGCGCAGCGGTGACCTGCTCGAAGGCTGGACCGATCCCTGGTGCAAGACCGAGCGTGACCGCTACCGCGCCATCCAGCAGTCTGTTCGGGACATCCCCGACAGCGCCGTGCCGAGGCAGGTAACGCACTACGCAGTCGGTGGCTCTGCGCTCCGTCCAGCCGCCCGCGGGGACCTCCGCCACAGCGACAACGCATGGTGCCGGCCATGAGTGCGTTGCTGCTGGGCCTCATCGCGGTCAGCGCATTCGCGACCGCATTGGCGGTGCACGAGCTGCAGACGTGGCTGGAGCGGTGGGAGTACGAGCGTCACGCTCAGGATTGACGCCAGTCGGTGGAAGGTCCCGCTACACCGGGTCGAACGACGAGATCAACCAGTTGCCGTCGATCTTGCTCATTCCCACTTTGACCGCGCTGGCGGTGAAGCTCCCGTTGGGGTTCTCGGCGCTCGTGGTGGCCTGGTTCACGAACACCAGCGCCACAGCGGAGTCGGGATGGATCTCCGAGATCGCCGAGCGCACCACCGCTGCGGTGGTCTTGACCGATTTCTGTTTCGCCGCCGGGGCGACGATCTCCTCAGTGAACTGGGTGTAGTACGACAGGAAATCGCCAGTCAGGTGCGTCTTGGCGGCTGTGAAGTCCCGGTCGAGACTGTCCGGCGCGTAGCTCAGCAGAGCCACGGTGCCGTCGCTCGCGGCCTTGAGTACCGTCGCGGACGCTGCCGCACCGGTCTGCTGGTCGGTCCGGAACTGCGCGAAGTACAGCCATCCGGCCAGAGCTGCTGACGCGACCAGCGCCACCACCAGTGCCAGCGGGACCCACAGCTTCGCCAGCTTCTGAGACCACCCTGACGCGGGCTCGTCGGCAGCGGTGTCGGTGACGTCCTCTGCCACGTCGGCCTCCGTCGCCGCCTGCTGCTCGTCGGCCTCGTCGGTGTTCTCGGTCTCGACTGCAATCTCGGTGCCGTCGATCTCGACTGCCGTCTCGGTGCCGTCGATCTCGACTGCCGTCTCGGTGTCCTTCTCGGTCTTCTTGATGTCCACGGTCACGGCACGAACTCGACTTTCGACAGCTTGATCTGGTCGCCCTCGCGGACCATGTCAACGGCCACCCGCCACGGCCGCGGTTGCTTGTTGGCACCTGTGGTGTTGGTGACCTGGGTGTTGACCGCGACCAGGACCACTGCTTTGTCATCGCTCATGGTGTCCACAGCGGCGGCGGTCACTTTCGCCTCGGTCACCACCTTGGCGTCCTGTGCCAGCTTGACGAAGTCTTTCGACTGCGACTCGAAATCGTCCCGGAACTCGCCCGTCGAGTTGTCGAGAATGTTCTTGACGGCGTCCTGAGCGTGGTTGAAATCCAGCGACATGAGCGTCACGACGGTCTGGCGGGCCGCGGCGGTGTACTCGGCCGCGAGTTGCTGGCGATGCTCAGCTTGGCGGTGGTGCCAGATCATCCAGCCGCTGGCGACGAGCAGGCCCACGATGACGATGATCGTCAGGCAGCTCGCCAGCACTTTCCAGAACAGGCGCGAGACCTGCAGCCGCGGCAGGCGACGCGACGACGTGCCGTCGGCGACCGCTACTGCTGTCTCCGGTTCGGCATCGTCGATCGATTCGGCCTCGACGGCTCCTGCCTCTGCATCTACGCCGGTGGTTTCGGTGATCTCAGGGGTATCGGAGCTTTCGGTGTCCGCCGGATCGTCGGCATCTTCGGTCACCGTCGTGACCACCGCGTCCGTGGCAGCCTGGTTGCGCAGCCGAATGGCGCGGGCCCTGGCGCGTGCGGCAGCCGCGACGGCCTCGGCCTCTGCGGCCTCGGCCTCGGCCAACTCGGCCTGTTCGAGTGCGTCGCCTGGCGACGCGTCATCTTCGCTAGTATCGAGTACCGGCGACGAAGGCTTGCGGGACGGCATGCCGACCTCCTGTCCGTTCAGCAGCCTGCTTAACGAGAATAACGTTATCAGTTTGCGGTAGTGACCCGAGAGTACATCATCGACAGCAGGCACTTAAATGGCCATTTACCTGCGGGAATGATGTTTACGTGCTGTGCGTTCACTTAACCCGGGCTGGCGGTTATCCGGGACTCGAGCTGGTTCTTCATCACCTTGCCGGTGGCATTGAGCGGTAGTTCGTCGAGGAACTCGACATACCGAGGCACTTTGTAGCCAGCCATGCGCTCGCGGCTCCACGCGATGAGGTCCTCGGCAGCCACAGGCGAGACCGCAGGCTCGTCCCGCAGCACCACGAACGCCTTGCCGACCTGGCCCATCCGCTCGTCGGCGACGCCGATGACGGCGACCTGGGCGATCGCCGGATGCTCCAGCAGGAATCCTTCGATCTCGGCGGGGTAGGCGTTGAAGCCGCCGACGATGAACATGTCCTTCTTGCGTCCGACGATCCGCAGCCGACCGGATTCGGTGAACTCGCCGAGATCTCCGGTGTGCAACCAGCCGTCGGGGTCGATCGCCTCGGCGGTGGCGGCCGGATCGTCCAGGTAGCCCTGCATCACGTTGTATCCGCGCACCAGCACCTCGGCGTCATCGGCGATGCGCACCTCGACGTCCCCGCACGGAAGTCCGGCGGTGGTGGCCACTTCCTCCGCCGAGTCACCGGGTCGTGACAACGTGACGTTGCCGGCCTCGGTGAGCCCGTAGCCGGTCATCAGCGTCTGGAACGGCAGCTCCTCACGGATGCGTCGCACCAGTTCCACCGGAATGTCGGCGGCGCCGGTCACCCCGGCGCGCAACGTCGCCAGCCGGTCGCGGTCGGCGACGGCCAGCAGCGAGTGGTACAGCGTGGGCGGCCCGGGCAGCATCGTGATGCGCTCGCGCTCAATGAGTTCCACGGCATTGTCGACGTCGAACACCGCGACCGGCAGCATGGTCGCACCGCGGAGGAAGGAAGCCACCAACCCGGCCTTCAACCCGAAGGTGTGGAAGTACGGGTTGATCATCAGATAGCGATCACCCTCGCGCAGATCCGCCAGGGTGGCCCACTCCTCGTAGGCCCGCAGCGACTGACGATGATTCATCATCGCGCCCTTGGGCCTGCCGGTGGTACCCGACGTGAAGATGACGTCGGAGACGTCCGTGGGGCTCACGTCCCGGGTGAACGGGGTTCCACTGCTCAAGAAGTCCGACTTCAGATCGATCGTCGGAACATCGAGATCGGTCCCGGTGAACGCGAAATCCTGTCCCAGGAAACCCTTTTGGATCATCACCGCCTTGGCGCCGCTCCGCGCGACCACATCGGCGGCCTCGTCGGCCTTGAACCTCGTGTTGACCGGAACCAGGACGCCGCCGGCGGCCATGATCCCGAACGCGGCGATGATCCACTCGGCCGAGTTGGGCGCCCAGACCGCGACCCGGTCCCCCTTGTCGACGCCGAACTCGGCGAACGCACCCGAAGCCCTCCGGATGCGCTCGACGAGTTCGGTGAACGACAGACGCAGCGGACCGTCGACGACAGCTTCGGCCTCGCCGAACCGGTCCGCTGCACTCAAGACCATCTCGGGGATGGTCTGCCAGTTCGACACCCGTTACGTGGTGACGAGGCGACCGAGGTTGCCACCCATGATCTTGGCCTGATCCTCGACAGCGAGGTGCTCAAGCGCAGTCACGTAGTGGGTGGGCTCGGCGAGACCCTCCGGGTGCGGCCAGTCGGAGCCGTACAGCACCTGGTCGACACCGATCAGGTTGATCAGGTCATCGATGCCTTCCTCGTAGAACGGGCTGACGTAGATGCGGTTCTTGATCTCCTCGATCGGGTTGCCCAGGAAAGCTTCCGGAGCCTTCTTCCAGACCTCGGCCATCGAATCCAGCAGCGGGAACATCCACT
Source organism: Mycolicibacterium peregrinum (assembly GCF_001665625.1). Classification (GTDB taxonomy): domain Bacteria; phylum Actinomycetota; class Actinomycetes; order Mycobacteriales; family Mycobacteriaceae; genus Mycobacterium; species Mycobacterium peregrinum_B. Next base: position 50,340 of record NZ_LZSY01000175.1, read on the forward strand.
TGGAGCCGGCCTCGACGATGCCGACCTTGAGCTTCGGATGCCGGAACAGGGCTCCGTGGATCACCCAGGATGCCACCGCGTCCTGGATCGGGCGCCACTCGTTGAGGATGCCCATCGCATTGGTCTGGAACGGCAGCATCTCCTGCACGGTGCCGTCCCATTCCGAGGTGTAGCGCGAGTAACCACTGTCGGATGAGTGCATGCCGACGAACACGTCGTACTCGACGCAGCGCTCCCAGAAGGGGTCGAACTCGGGCAACGCGAACGAGCGCGGGCCACGGAAGCCGGGCACCGGCGCCGGGCGGACCAGGATGGCGCGGGCACCGCGCTTGACGGCCCACTCCAGTTCCTCGATCGCCTTCTCGACGATCGGCAGGGTGATGACCGGGGTTACGAAGATGCGGTTCTGGTAGTTGAAGCCCCAGACCTCGTCGAGCCACTGGTTGAGCGAGTGGATGATGACGTGGATGGCTACCGGGTTGTCGCGCAGCCGCTCCTCGATGAGGCTGGCCAGCGTCGGGAACATGAGGCTGCGGTCGACGCCGAGTTCGTTCATCAGCTCCAGGCGCGGAGCCGGCTCGAAGAACGCCGGGATGGACCGCATCGGCTCACCGAACAGTTCACGCTTGCTCTTGCCGTCCGGATTGCCGAACTTGAAGTACTCCTCCCAGGCGCCGGGCTTGGCGACATGCGAGAACGTGGGGTTCGGGATGTAGTTGCTGATGTGGCCGTCGATCGCGATCTTGGTGCGGCCGTTGACCTCGACGTACTGGACGATGTCCTTGTACTCCTTGGGGAGGTACTTGGTCATCGCCTCCGGCGGCTCGTAGAGGTGGTTGTCCGCATCGAACAGCGGAAACGGAATGTCGACCCTATGCGACAGTTGTCCCATGGAAAACTCCTTTGCAATTCACGAGAATCATATTCTCACTTGCTAGCTGCCGCAATGCCCAGCTGGCCCCAGAGGCTGCTCAACGGGCGATTGCAGCAATCTGCTGACGGATGACGAACTTCTGCACCTTGCCGCTGGCCGTGCGGGGCAAGTCTTCGGCCAGATGTAGCTCTTCCGGCCACTTCTGCCGGGCCACCCCGTTGGATTCGAAATGCGACCGGACCTGATCGAGGGTGGGCATCGCGCCGCCGTCGCGCACCCGCAGCACGGCGGCCACCCGCTCCCCCAACCGGGCATCGGGAGCGGCCACCACGATCGCCTCGATCACATCCGGGAGGCCGAGCAGAACCTCCTCCACCTCCAGCGCGCTGATGTTCTCGCCGCCCCGGATGATCAGATCGGTGGTGCGGTCGGTGATCGTCAGATACCCGTCGTCGTCGAGCACCCCGATGTCCCCGGTCCGGTACCACCCGTCGGCGTCGAAATGCTTTGCGGTGAGGGCATCGTCGGTGTAGCCGAGGCACAGGTCTGGTCCGCGGCTGAAGATCTCGCCATTGGGCCCGAGCCTGATCTCCACGCCGGGCCGCACATTGCCGTCGGTGTACAACCGCTTGGCTTCAGGAGCCCCTGCGCCGGACCCGGTGATCGACGGATGCTCGGTGCTCCCATAGGAACGGAAGACGAACAGGCCCAGATCGGCCAGTCGCCGGGTGACGGCCGCCGGTACCGTCGAGCCACCCAGCCCGACGGTGGTGAACCGGGCCAGATGGCGTTCGCTGAACTGCGGATGGTCCATCAGGCTGGTGACGAAATACGGTGGCCCGCCGCCGATCGACAATTCGTCCTGCTCGATCAGCTCCAGCACCTTGCCCGGATCCCACACGTCGCACAGATCGATCGGCGCACCCTCGAGCACCGGGATCAGGAACGCGCCGAGCATGCCGATGAAGTGCCCGACGGGCGTGGCGGTGAGCTGACGGCCCCGGTCCGGCGGGTAGTTCTCCAGCAGCTGGCGGGTTTCGAAGCCCAGCGTCTGGTGACTGTGGATGACGCCCTTGGGCTCGCGGGTGGTTCCGGAGGTGAACGCGATCAGGGCCGGCGCCGCCGGATCGGCGGTCAGCGTGCCGCTCATCGGCTCGTCGGCGAGTAGGTCGTCGAAACTGGCCTGTCCGACCAACCCGACGATCGGCACCTCGGCACACAGGTCGGGCTGGAACGTCATCCGGCCGAACTGTTCGGTGGTGATGAACACCTTCGGCTTCGCCGTGGCCATGATGTGGCCGAGTTCCTTGCGTCCGTAGAAGTGCACGATCGGTACCGTCACAGCACCGAGGAACGCCGAGGCCCAGAACGCGACCGCGGCCTCCATCCAGTTCGGCAGCTGCATGGCCACGACGTCGCCGGGCCCGACTCCGCGATCACGAAGCCCGGCCGCCAGGCGCCGGGCGGTGCGCTCGACCTCGCCGAAGGTGCCGCGGTACGGACGTGTCGCGGAATGCACGTGGAAGCCGGCATCGGGGCTGGCAGCCAGACCGTCGGCCAGCATCTGGCCCAAGGTTTCGGGCCGCCACCAGCCTTCTTCGACGTACCGTTTGGTCAGCTCAACGGGGATGTCGCGCACAACGGTGATGTTATTCTCATCAAACGAGAATGCCAATCCCGGAACTGGAGAACGTTTGATGGTCGACCTCGAAATCGACGGCGAACTGGCGGTCATCACGATCGACCGCCCGCAGGCACGCAATGCCATCTCGCTGGACACCATGGATGCGCTGAACAAAGCGTTGGACGGCGCCGCCGGCGCGTCCGCCCTGGTGATCACCGGGGGCGGCGACCGCGCCTTTGTCTCCGGAGGTGACCTCAAGGAACTGGCAGCCTTGCGCACCGAACTCGAGGCGTCGGAGATGGCCTGGCGGATGCGCACGATCTGCGACCGCATCGCCGGGTTCGACGGACCGGTCATCGCGGCGCTCAACGGCCATGCCTTGGGCGGCGGGGCCGAGGTCGCCGTGGCCGCAGACATCCGCATCGCCGCCGATGACATCAAGATCGGCTTCAACCAGGTTGCCCTGGCGATCATGCCTGCCTGGGGCGGAGCCGAACGGCTGGCCACCCTGGTCGGTCGTAGCCGGGCCCTGCTGCTCGCCGGAACCGGCCGGATCCTCGGTGCGCGCGAGGCGGAGCAGTTCGGCTTGATCGACCAGGTGGTACCCCGCGCCGAGTTCGCCGAGACCTGGCGGTCGACGGCGCAGTTGCTGGCGCGGCGTCAGGCCGGTGAGGTCAAACGAGTGATCAACGGTGTGTCCACCACCGAGGCCGTTTCGGCCTTCGCCCGGCTCTGGTGCTCCGACGAGCACTGGGCCGCCGCGGACAAGGTGATGAACAAGGGTAAGTAGGCCTTGCGGGCAACGTCAGGGAACGTGCACGCAGCCCACGCCGGGAACGCAACCGCCACCGCCACCCGGTCCGCCGCCACCGGTCGGGCCACCCGGAATCGAGCCGCCGCCACCGCCCGGTCCGCCACTGCCGGTCGGGCCGCCGGGAATCTCACCACCGCCACCGCCGGGGCCACCGCCACCGGTCGGGCCACCGGGAATCGAACCACCCCCGCCTTCGGGACCGCCGCCACCGGTGGGACCACCCGGAACGGTGCCTTCGCCACCGGGGGCCGGAGCAGTGGTCTCCACAGTGGCGGGTGTGGTGACGGGGGTGGTGGGCGTGGTGACAGAGGTCGTCGACGGGGCAGTGTCCTCACTCGACCCGCAACCGGCGAGTGGCGCCGCGGTGAGCGCGATGCCCATCCCCACGGTCATCGACCACTTCCGGACACGGACCCAAGGGTCGCCGTTGCGGGCCGTCCTCGTAGGCCGGGTTATTGACATGGTGAGACTCCAGTTTCAGCCAGGGCACTTTTTGCGCTCGGAACGACTGGGTTCCCACTGACCGCCGGCTTGAATCATCGCCGGCGGGCATACGTCACCGCACCCGGATCAGCCGCCCAATTCCCGGACCGGGTCACTGCCGTCCCAAGCGACAGCCTGTTCCCGCACATAGGCGCCCATGCCGCCGGAGGATTCGGTCAGCTCCATGATCTCGACGATCGCCGCCCCGGTCGGCGGTTCGAAGTAAGCGAAGCGCACGCCCTCGCCCTCGCCACCCGACCACACCAGGGGCCAACCGGCCTCGGCGAGCTTCGCCATCGCCGTATCGAAATCGGCTGTCCAATAGGCGAGTTGGTGAAAGCCACCACCGGCCGGAGCGCCCGCGAGGAACTCGGTGAAGATGCTGGGCGTGTCATCGAGTTGTTGGATCAACTCGACCTGCAGGTCACCGCTGTTGGACAACGCGAGAGACAGCCTCACCTCGCAGGGCTCACCGCGGTAGCTCACTCGCTGCGGCAGGTTGCGGATCACGAACCACGGGCCGACGCCCATCTTCAGCCAGCCCGATATCGCGTCGTCCAGGTCGGTGACCACGTACCCGATCTGGCGGACCTCCCCTGGTAGAACCTCGCTCAAGCCGACTCCCTCCGCCGTCCCATCTGAACTGCCCACGAGAGCCTACCGAGAAGCGGTTCTCACTAGACGAGAATTGCATTTCCAGTTATCGTCAGCGACGTGTCAACTCAGATTGCTCTGGCGCCCGAGATCTCGACGTGGCCCGACGCCGAACCCCAGCTGATCGGCAGCCGTTGCACCGACTGCGCGGCCACCACCTTCCCCGCCCAGGCCCC
>NZ_LZSY01000176.1 GCF_001665625.1 Mycolicibacterium peregrinum
CCTCACCCAGATCGCCGAGTTCGAATCCCCCGAACACGCCGAGTCGATACGTGACGTTGACGACCACCACGTTGCCGTTCTCGGCCAGCCGCGAGCCGTTGTACAGCTGCAGCTGGCCCGCACCGTAGACGAAGGCCCCGCCGGGGATCCACACCATCACCGGCAACGTGGTGGTCGTCAACGTCACGTATCGACTCGGCGTGTTCGGGGGATTCGAACTCGGCGATCTGGGTGAGGGATTCGACGACAACCTGTGTCTGCGGGACCAGATCGCCGCACTGCAATGGGTGCGCGACAACATCGCCGCATTCGGCGGCGATCCCCGGCAGGTGACGGTGTTCGGTGAATCGGCCGGTGCCACATCGGTGTTGGCACTGCTGGCCAGCCCGGCGGCCGACGGGTTGTTCGACCGGGCGATTGCGCAGAGTCCGGCGTTGCCGTTGATCGCCGACCGGGAAGACCGGGCCCGTCAGTCGCGCCGCTTCATGCAACTGCTCGGGGTGGGGGCCGAGCAGCTCAAGGTGCTGCCACAGCGGCAACTGCGCCGGGCCGCGGGGCAACTGCAGCTCGAGAGTGCCCAGGAGACACCGACGTTGGCTTACGGGCTGACCCACGGTGTCGATCTGCTGCCGTTGCATCCGACCGAGGCGGCGCGCGCGGGTGTGGTGTCCGCGGTGCCGTTGATCATCGGCACCAACAGCCACGAGGCGTCGATGTTCGCCTGGGGTAAGCCGCCGATGCTGCCGACCACCCTGGCCGGGGTCGAGGACTATCTGCGGCGCCACGGTCCGGATGACCGCGATCGGGTGCTGGCCGCCTATCCCGATTTTCCGCGCCGCCGGGCGCTGATCGCCTTTGGCTCCGACGTCATGTTCGGTGCACCCACCTGGGCGTTCGCCGATGCTTACAGTGCACATGCGCCCACTCACGTGTACCGGTTCGACCACACCACGTGGACGCTCAAGGTGCTGGGACTTGGCGCCACCCACGGCAGCGAGATCGTGCACATCCAACACAGCTACGGGTCATATCTGGGACGCAAGCTGCACCCGTTGGGTCGCCGGGTACAGCCGTCGGTCGGTCGGCGAATGCAACGTACCTGGCTGGACTTCGCCCGGGCCGAGATCGCTGACTGGCCGGAATACGACACCGACCGCCGGTTGACCCGGGTGATCCGGTCCACGCGTGACGAGACCGTGGCCGATCCCGACGCGGTGCGACGCCAGGTGTGGGACGGGGTGGATTAGCGGCCTACTTGCCGTAGCGCTCGTCGGTATACCGGCGGAGGTTGTGCAGGAACCGCTGGAACAACCATGCCATCACGGGCTGTCCGAGCGTCATCCCGAGTCGGCCGGCCAGTCCGCTGGGTTTCATGGCCATCACCCAGGTCAGGTGGCAGCCGTCCCCGGTCTCCACGACGCGGTAGTCCTCGGCGAAGGCCGATATCGCGTTCGAGGTGCTGGTGTTGAACCGGAAAGCTATGTGGGAGAAGGGTTCCCAGGCCAGGAACTCCTCGTCACCGGTGATGTGCCCGCGCATCGTGACGGTGCGGGTGGTGCCCACGCCGCGGGGTTCTGGGCTGGTCCATTCCACATTGGTGATCACCGTGGCCCAGTGCGGCCACGAGGTCGCGTCGCTGAGCACCTCGAACAGTTGCTCTGGAGTGATGGCGAGGTCGACGGTGCTGACGAAGCGGAACGGCGCACGGTCGATGAAATCCAACTCGACGCGTTCGCACTGGTAGGTCCGGGCCATGGGTAGACACCCTAGGGGAGAGTGTCTAGTGGTGGGTCAGCCCGGCCCGTCGCCGGCCGCCGCCAGCAGCGGGACCACCACGTCGCTGATCGGTGTCGGCAGGCCGTGGGCGGCCGCCTTGCGGACGATGACGCCGTTGCGGACATCCCACTCCAGCGGTCGGCCGGCCTGGTGGTCGGTCAGCATCGAGGTGGTCAGGTCCTCGGGCGCTGCGGCCAACATGGAGACGATCTCGCCGACCACCTCGTCACCCAGGTCGGCGCCGTCCGCGCGGGCAACCGCCAGGCACTCGGACAGATAGCGCCGCGCCAGCGCGGCCACATCGTCACGGCGGAACATGCCCGCTCGCCGGTCGGACAGCACCATTAACCCGACCACGGCATTGACCAGCAGCTTGCGCCAGGTGGCGCTACGGAAATCAGGATCCAGTTCGGCGGTGATCGCGGTGCCGTCCAGTGCGTCGGCCACGATCGTCGCCGCCGGGGTGTCGGGCAGTACCAGCCGGGCCTCGCTGCGCAGGCGCACCCAGCCGCCGGGCTGCATCTCCGAGGAGATCCACACCGCCGCCGGCACGACGTGCGCCTCGTCGGTGTGCGGGCCGACGGCGCTGACCCGCTCGACCTGCTCGACGCCGTTCTGCAGCGCGCACACCACGGTCTTCTCGTCGCACAGCCGGTCCAGCCACGCCCCCGCCTGCGCGTTCTGGGTGTCCTTTACGGCAAGAAAGACCACGTCGAGCGGGCCTTCCACGCTGTTGGGATCGGTGTGCACCGGCCCCGGTACCCGGATGGGTTCCCCCTCGTCGGGCCGGACTTCGACGCCGTCGCGCGGGGTGCGGCCACACAACAGAACCGACCGTCCGGCCGCGTGCAGGAGCGCCGCGATGGTCGATCCGATGGCGCCCGGGCCGATGACCGCGATGGGGTAGTTCAGTGCTTTCTGGCCTTCGCGCGAGCGCTCATCCACATCGCCACGTTAGCGCCGCCGGTCGACTCTCTAGACTGTTCACTCGTCACCACCAGTCTTTCTCGACTCAACACTCAGGAGTTTTCGTGCTGCGCAGTCATGCCGCCGGTTCGTTGCGGGCCACCGATGCCGGTCAGACCGTGACACTGGCGGGTTGGGTGGCGCGTCGCCGTGACCACGGCGGCGTCATCTTCATCGATCTGCGCGACGCGTCAGGGGTGTCGCAGGTGGTGTTCCGCGAGGGCGACGTGCTCTCCGCCGCCCACCGGTTGCGCGCCGAGTTCTGCATCGCCGTCACCGGCGTCGTCGAGGTACGTCCGGAGGGCAACGAGAACCCTGACATCCCGACCGGCAAGGTCGAGGTGAACGCCACCTCGCTGACCGTGTTGTCCGAGAGCGCCCCGCTGCCATTCCAGCTCGACGAGACCGCGGGTGAGGAAGCCCGGCTCAAGTACCGCTACCTGGATCTGCGCCGCGAGGGCCCGGGTAACGCAATCCGCTTGCGCTCCAAGGTGAACGCCGCCGCTCGCAACGTGTTGGCCGAGCATGACTTCGTCGAGATCGAGACCCCGACGCTGACCCGCTCCACTCCGGAGGGCGCGCGCGACTTCCTGGTGCCCGCGCGGTTGCAGCCCGGCTCGTTCTACGCGCTGCCACAGAGCCCGCAGCTGTTCAAGCAGCTGCTCATGGTGGCGGGCATGGAGCGCTACTACCAGATCGCGCGTTGCTACCGCGACGAGGACTTCCGCGCCGACCGGCAGCCGGAGTTCACCCAGCTGGACATGGAGCTCAGCTTCGTCGACGCCGACGATGTGATGGGAATCGCCGAGCAGGTCCTGCGGGCGGTCTGGTCGACCATCGGTTACGAACTGCCCCTGCCGTTGCCGCGGATCAGCTACGACGAGGCGATGCGCCGGTTCGGTTCCGACAAGCCGGACCTGCGGTTCGGCGTCGAACTCATCGAGTGCACCGAGTACTTCAAGGACACCCCGTTCCGGGTGTTCCAGGCCCCGTATGTGGGCGCGGTCGTGATGGAGGGCGGAGCGTCACAGCCGCGTCGCACCCTCGACGGCTGGCAGGAATTCGCCAAGCAGCGCGGCCACAAGGGCCTGGCCTATGTACTCGTGGGTGAGGACGGCACGCTGGGCGGTCCGGTGGCCAAGAATCTCACCGACGCCGAGCGCGACGGTCTGGCGGCCCACGTCGGTGCCAAGCCCGGTGACTGCGTGTTCTTCGCGGCGGGTCCGGCCCGCACGGCGCGCGCGCTGCTGGGGGCCACCCGCATCGAGATCGCCAAGCGCCTGGATCTGATCGACCCGGCCGCCTGGGCCTTCACCTGGGTGGTGGACTTCCCGATGTTCGAGCCGGCCGACGTGGCGACGGCCTCGGGCGACGTGGCCGTCGGTTCGGGTGCCTGGACGGCCGTGCATCACGCCTTCACGGCGCCGAAGGTCGAATCGGAGGACACCTTCGACACCGACCCCGGCAGCGCGCTGTCCGACGCTTACGACATCGTCTGCAACGGCAACGAGATCGGCGGCGGCTCGATCCGTATCCACCGGCGCGACATCCAGGAGCGGGTGTTCGCGATGATGGGCATCGACCATGCCGAGGCTCAGGACAAGTTCGGATTCCTGTTGGACGCCTTCGCCTTTGGCGCACCGCCGCACGGTGGCCTGGCCTTCGGCTGGGATCGCATCACCGCGCTGCTGGCCGGGGTCGACTCGATTCGCGAGGTGATCGCGTTCCCCAAGTCCGGCGGCGGCGTCGACCCGTTGACCGACGCCCCGGCGCCCATCACCGCACAGCAGCGCAAGGAATCGGGGATCGACGCGAAGCCCGAGTCGAAGGCCAAGGCCGAGGACAAGCCGCAGGTGAAGGCCTAACCCCTCTCGGCTCTCTGTGCGCGGTTCACCACGGCGAAGTTCGAGTCTGGAATAGAAGGCCCCACCGGAGAAGCTGGAGAAGGCATGAGCGACATCGATCCGAACATCGACAAGACCGAACTGGTCGCCGACGTGGCGGCCCTCGACAACTTCAACCGCAACGTCGTCGAGGAATTCCGGGCCAATGGCGGCAAGGTGGGCGGGCCCTTCGAGGGCGGCACGCTGCTGCTGTTGCACACCACAGGAGCCAAATCCGGGCAGCCCCGGCTGTCGCCGCTGGCGTATCTGGACATCGACGGCTCGGTGCTGATCGTCGGTTCCTACGCCGGTGGGCCCAAGGACCCCGCATGGGTGCACAACCTGCGGGCCAACCCGCAGGCCCGGATCGAAATCGGTGCCGAGGCCTACGACGTGGTCTCACGCGAACTGCCCGACGACGAGCGCGACGCCGCCTACCCGAAGATCGTCGAGCGCGCCCCGGTGTTCGCCGAGTACCAGTCGAAGACCAGCCGGGCCATCCCGCTTTTCGAGCTGGTTCGCGCCTAATATCCTTGCGCCGAAACCGCATTCCAGCAGGCGCTTACTCGCACTTTCTCTGCTGGAATGCGGTTTCGGCGGGGGATCAGGCGAGCCGCTCGATGATCGTGGCGTTGGCCATGCCGCCGCCCTCACACATCGTTTGCAGGCCGTATCGTCCGCCGCGCTGCTCGAGCGCGTTGACCAGGGTGGTCATGATGCGCGCTCCGCTGGCGCCCAGCGGGTGTCCGATCGCGATGGCCCCGCCGTTGACGTTGGTCTTGCCGAGATCGGCGCCCGTGTCGTGCGCCCAGGCCAGCACCACCGGAGCGAACGCCTCGTTGACCTCGAACAGGTCGATGTCCGCCAGCGTCAAACCCGCACGCGCCAAGACCTTTTCGGTGGCGGGGATGACACCGGTCAACATGTAGAGCGGGTCTGACCCCACGACGGTCGTGGTATGGATACGAGCCAGCGGCTTGAGTCCGAGCTTCCGGGCCGTGGCACCGCTGGTGATCATCACCGCCGCGCTGCCGTCCGACAGCGGTGACGAGTTACCCGGGGTGATCTCCCATTTGATCTGGGGGAAGCGCGCGGCGTAGGCCTCGTTGTAGAAGGCGGGCTTCAGCCCGGACAAGGTCTCCACCGTCGTTCCCGGCCGGATGATCTCGTCGGTGCTCAGCCCGGCGACCGGGGCGAGTTCGGCCTCGAACAGTCCATCCTTGGTGGCCCGCGCGGCCTTTTCGTGGCTGCCTGCCGAGAACTCGTCGAGCTGGGCGCGGGAGAATCCCCATTTGGCAGCGATCAGCTCGGCACTGATCCCTTGCGGTACAAGGCCTTCGGAGTAGCGCTTCGCAAAGTCCAGGCCGAACGGATCGCTGCCCGGTAGTACCGAACTGCCCATCGGTACCCGCGACATGGACTCCACACCTGCGGCGATCACGATGTCGTAGGCGCCGGCCAGCACCCCCTGGGCGGCGAAGCTGATCGCCTGCTGGCTGCTGCCGCACTGGCGGTCGACGGTGGTCCCGGGAACGGTTTCGGGGAAGCCTGCGCCCAGCAGTGCGTTGCGGGCCACGTTCACCGCCTGGTCGCCGACCTGGGTCACTGCGCCGGCGATGACGTCGTCGACGAGTACCGGGTCGACGCCGGTGCGGGCGATCAGCTCCCGCAGGCTGTGCGCCAGCAGGTCCGCCGGCAGAACGCCGTGCAGCGCGCCGTTGGCTTTGCCTTTGCCGATCGGGGTCCGGACCGCTCCGACGATGACTGCGTCCCGGTCTGCATATCCGGTCATCTTGGCCTCCTGATGCTCCACGCTGAGTATTGTGATGACTACCCAGATATAGCACCTGGGTATAGTTAGAACAACTCAGGGATGGGGTTTGATTCCGTGGGAATGCTGCAGGGCAAGCTGGCCGACCGAGACGCCTGGTCGGCGGTGGGGCACTGCCCGATCGAGCGGACCATGGCGTTCGCGGGTACCAAGTCGGCGATGTTGATCATGCGCGAGGCCTTCTACGGCACCACCAGGTTCGACGATTTCGCCCGCCGGGTCGGGATCACCAAGGCAGCGACATCGGCGCGGTTGTCCGACCTCGTGGCCGCCGGACTGCTGGCGAAGCGGCCCTATCGTGAGCCCGGCCAGCGGGAACGCGACGAGTATGTGCTCACCGACTCCGGAACCGACTTCATGCCGGTGGTGTGGGCGATGTTCGAGTGGGGTCGCAAGCATCTCGGCGACACGGGCCTGCGCCTAGCGCACGACGGGTGCGGCGCACTGGCCGGCGTCGAGATCCGCTGCGACGAAGGGCACCCAGTGCCGGCCGACGAGCTTGTCGTGCGCTTCGAGCGTCCCACGTCGTGACCGTAGGCGCACGTGCGGTCGAGATCCTGGCCGAACACGGTCAGTGGCGTATCGAGCCGGGGCTCGCCGAGGCCGAACTGAGCACACTCGAATCACGATTCTCCTTGTGGCTCAACGATACTCACCGCGACTTCCTGTCCGCCGGGCTGCCGGTAGGGGACGGCTGGCCGGACTGGCGCAACGCCGACGAAGTGACGCTTCGGGCGCACATCGGCCGGCCGGTGCGTGAGTTGCTGCGCGCCGTCCGCGAGGGTGGGTTGTGGCACCCCGCCTGGGGTGACAATCCGGGTGGCGACGCGGCGCTGAAGCTGGCCAGTGCCAAACTCGCCCAAGAACCCAGGGTGGTGCCGGTCTACGGGGTGGCGTTTCTGAAGCAGGGGCCGGGTGCCCACCCGGTGTGGGCAGTCCAGGACGGCGGCCGGGGAGTCACTGCCGTGGCCGCGGACCTGATCGGACTGGCTCAGTTGCTGACCGGTCAGCCCGTGACGTCACCCTCGTCTGTCGGCGATCCTCCGTTCCTGCCGGCGCCGCCACCCGCGCCGGACGTGCCGGAGCTGGACGCGCCGCCGTTCGCGCCCGATCCGGTGAACGTGCCGCCGCCGGCGGTAGCCCCACCACGCGATCCCGGCGCCGCCCTGGCCGCGACGGGGGTCGTCCTGGACGAACTGAAACGCCACGACGACGTGCTGGCCCACCGCGCACCCATGTGGACAGTCCCGGTGCCGCCGGGTGTTCCTGCCGCGGAGGCGTGGCTTGCGGTTCGCGCGCAGTTTCCGGTGACGGGATTGTGGCCCGTGCTGCTCACCGACATGGCCTGGCACCGGATCGGGATGGACGGTGTGGCCGACGAAACACCGGTATTGGCAGCGGAACTCGACGGCACTCGATGGCTGGAACGCGAGTTCGAGATCCGCACTGCCGGGTACGACATCCCGCGTTATCCGTCCGGGTTCGACACCGGCGACCCGGGGGACTGGCGGCAGCAGTTCGCCGCCTTCGACTCTCGCGGCGACTACACGCGGCTGGCATTGATTCCCACCCCTGCGGATTGGCTGGTTCCCGGACTGCTGCAGTGGTCGGGCGCGATCAATTCGGGCGTCCTCGGTGCCGAGCACGCGGCGATCTTGAGGCGCTGGTCCGCCCACTACGGGACCGAGATGTTGGCCCTCGACGACGAATCTCTGGTGCTCGTGGTCGATCAGCCACCACGAAGGCTCCAGGACGCGCTCACCGCCGCCCTGGAGGCCTATCTGTACTGCGACGACGCGGTCAACACCGAGGCCGGTTCGCTCGATGCACTGGCGCGCATGCTGGCGCGTCCGCTGTGGGTCTTCTGGTGGGATTGAGAACGCTACTCTCGGCCCGTGCTCCACTTACGCGTGATCGCGCCCACCGATCTGCGACAGCCGATCCTGAACGTCCTCGACCGGGAAGCCGGCGTCACGAATGTGGTGCTGCACGCCGGGGATGCGAGGGATCCGGCCGGTGACGAGATCACGGCCATCCTGGTCCGGGAGGCGGCCAACGATGTGGTGGAGCGGCTGAAATCCCTTGATGTGCCGCACTTGGGGGCCATCACCCTCGAGCCTCTCGACACCGTCCTGTCCGCGTCGGCCTTTCATGCCGAGGATGCCACCGAGGGAGACGGCGCCGATGCGGTGATCTGGGACGAGCTGGTGTCGCGGACCCGCGAGGAGTCCAGCCTCAACGCGACGTATCTGATGTTCCTGTGCATCGCGTGCCTGCTTGCCGCGATCGGCGTCATCACCGACTCCGCGGTCACCGTGGTCGGTGCCATGGTCGTCGGGCCCGAATTCGGACCGCTGGCGGCACTTGCAGTCGCGCTGGTGCAGCGACGGATGTCGCTGGCCCGCCGCGCGGGCGCGGCGCTGTTGATCGGCTTCCCCTTCGCGATGGCCGTCACCGCCCTCGCCACCTTGGGCTTCGAAGCTCTGGGGTGGGTGTCGTTGACCAGCTTCCGTGACCTGCAGCAGGTGGATTTCATCTTCCAGGTGGGCCCGTTCTCGTTGGTGGTGGCCCTGCTGGCCGGCGCGGCCGGGATGTTGTCGCTCGTGTCGGCGAAATCCGCGGCACTCGTGGGTGTCTTCATATCGGTGACGACGGTTCCCGCCGCCGGTTTCGCGGTGGTCGCCGCGACGGTCGGGGAATGGGACATCGCGGCCCGGTCGGTACTGCAGTTGGGCGTGAACCTGGTGGGCATCACCATGGCGGGTGTCCTGATGCTCGCGATTTATCGCAGATTCGCGACCCGCTGACGGGACCGCAACCTCACAGGTGGCTGATGCCCGTGGCCAGGAAGTACACGCCGACCGCGCCGGCGATCACGGCCACGACCAGCCGATGGTGAATTCCCATCCACTCGTAGATCCGCTCGACGCCGGACCTCGTGGCGGCCGGAGCCACCCAGAAACTGATGATCGGGATGATCGCCGCGAGGAAACCGACCAGATTGAACACGACCATCGCGGCCATCTGCTCGGTCACCGCAGCGCCCGAGGTCAGGGCGGCAGCCATCGCGGCCAAGTAGTACGGCGTGGGGAAACCGTTGATCAGGCCCAGCAGTCCGGCGGCCCAGGGCGCCTCGCCTCGCAGCGCGGCCTGCATCCCATCCGGCAGCTTCGACAGGCCCGGCACCGACTCCGCCGAGGCTGCAGCCGGAGCCGTCCGGCGCGCGCGCACCCTCGTGACCAGGCGTTCGAGCACACCAGTGATGGACAGGACGCTGATCGCCAGCGCCACCACACCGATGCCGATCTCCAGGCCCGGAGGCATGCTGCTCCCACCGTCGCCGGTGACGTTCTTGAACACGAACACCACCGCGGCGCCGACCGCGACGTTGGCGGTGAACGCGAACAGGAAGAACGGAAGCAGCAACCGCACCGGCCGTGACCGAGACAGCATGAAGGCCACGACCCCGATTCTGAGCGGATCGACTGCCGCCACGACGGCCATCACCAGCACGGTGCTCCACATCGCCGGCGGCCACATCCCTTCGCCTCGGTTACCTCACCGCTGAATTCAACCAGCGCCGGGCAGATCCGGCCGAATCTGGGCGGCGTGATCGTGCGCACGGTGCGCCAAGCAAGCCCGGATCATCGGAGGGTGCGTACCGTTCTTCACTGATGGTTCTTCGCGCGAACGGCTCACCGGAGTCCGCTCAGGCCACCGGTGTTGCCCTGGACACCGGTGCGAGTGGCGCCGCCGACGGGATGGACGTCGACGGTGTGGTGGCCGCCTACCGCCGTTCCCGGGCCCAGCGTGCGTTGTTCGAGGTGCGCGACGATGGCGTGGGTGCCGGCTACGACGAGTTGATCGACGCCTCGGGCAACGTCCGCCCGGCCTGGCGCGAGTTGGCCGCCGGCGTCGGCGAGCGTGGCCGTGACGGCCTGGACCGGCTGCGTGCCACGGTGCGCGGCCTTGTCGACAACGACGGCATCACCTACATCCAGATGGATCACCACGGGGAGGTGGTCACCGACGACGACGGCACCGCCGTGCCGGGCCCCTGGCATCTCGACGCCGTGCCCCTGGTGCTTTCGGCGACGGACTGGGATTGCCTGGAATCAGGTCTGGTGCAGCGGTCCAGGCTTCTCGATGCGGTACTGACCGATCTGTACGGCGCCCGCCGCTCGCTCACCAGCGGGGTGCTGCCCGCGCCGTTGTTGTTCGGCCATCCCGGATATGTGCGGGCCGCGCGCGGCATCGTGGTGCCCGGACGTCATCAGCTGTTCCTCCACGGATGCGACGTCAGCCGGGGCGACGACGGCGCATTCTTGGTGAATGCGGACTGGACACAGGCGCCCTCAGGTGCCGGCTACGCCCTGGCGGATCGCCGCGTCATCGCGCACGCTGCTCCCGACCTCTACGAACGGGTAGGTCCGCGGCCCTCCTCGCCGTGGGCTCAGGCATTGCGGTTGGCGCTGCTCGACGCGGCTCCGGAGGCCGCCGACGAGCCCATGGTCGTGGTGCTCAGTCCCGGCATCCATTCCGAGACCGCCTTCGACCAGGCCTACCTGGCCGGGGTACTCGGCTTCCCGCTGGTGGAGAGTGCCGATCTGGTGGTCCGCGACGGCACGGTGTGGATGCGGTCGCTGGGCACGCTCAAACGCGTCGATGTGGTGTTGCGTCGAGTCGACGCCGACTATGTGGATCCGCTGGATCTTCGCCCCGATTCCCGGCTCGGCGTGGTGGGGCTGGTCGAGGCGTCGCGGCGCGGTTCGGTGACGGTGGTCAATACCTTGGGCAGCGGAGTTCTCGAAAGTCCCGGGCTGGCACGGTTTCTGCCGGAGCTGGCCGAGCTGTTGCTCGGCGAGAAACCACAGCTGGCCACGGCGCCGATGTACTGGGGCGGAATCGACATCGAGCGCTCTCATCTGCTCACCAAGCTGTCGTCGTTGTTGATCCGGCCGGTGAGCGGCGGTACCACGATTGTCGGGCCGATGCTTGCGGCCGCGGAGCGCGATGAGCTGGCCGCCCGCATCGACGCCGACCCGACTCGGTGGGTAGGGCAGGAACTGCCCCAGTTCTCCACCGCACCAACCAATTACCGGTCCAAGGGGTTGTCGGCAGGAAATGTCGGAATGCGGTTGTTCACCGTGGCTCAGCGCGGCGGATATGCGCCGATGATCGGTGGGCTGGGCTACGTGGTCGCTCACGGGAATGCCGCCTACCGGATGAACACCATTGCCGCCAAGGATGTTTGGGTGAACGCGCCGCAGCGTGTCACCGCCGAGCGGATCCCGCCGGTCTCGGTCGAGCTCGCCTCCGCGATTGCGGTGCCCAGCCCGACCCGGGCGGTCAGCTCGCCCCGCGTGCTCGCCGACCTGTTCTGGATGGGCCGGTATGCCGAACGCGCCGAGAGCATGGCCCGGCTGCTCACCGTCACCCGGGAGCGCTACCACGAGTATCGATACCGACTGGACCTCGATGAAAGCCAGTGTGTTCCGGTACTGCTCGCTGCGGTCGGTTCGATCACGGGAACCGACACCGGTGACTCCGCCGATGCCCACGAGATGATCGCGATCGCCCCGAGCACGTTGTGGTCGGCCACCGCGGACCGGCATCGGTCGGGATCCCTCGCCCAATCGGTGGAGCGGCTCGGGTTGGCGGCCCGGGCGGTACGCGACCAGATGTCCAACGACACCTGGATGGTGCTGGCCGGCGTCGAACGCGCGGTGCTGCGGCCGTCGGCCGCCCCGCCTCAGTCGCCCAATGTCGCGGAGGGATACCTCGCCGCCGCGCACAGCCAGACCCTGGCCGGGATGTTGGCGTTGTCCGGGGTGGCCGCGGAATCGATGGTGCAGGATGTCGGCTGGACCGTGATGGATCTCGGCAAGCGCATCGAGCGCGGGCTGGCGCTGACCGCGCTGCTGCGCGCCACCTTGACTTCGGTGCGCAGTGCGGCGGCCGAACGTGCCGTGGCCGAGTCGGCCCTGGTGGTCTGTGAATCGTCGGTCATCTATCGGCGGCGGAATCCCGGGCTGATCAGCATCGCCGCGATCGCCGAACTGCTGTTGTTCGACGCCGAGAATCCCAGGTCCTTGATCTACCAGTTGGAGCGCATCCGATCCGACCTCAAGCCCCTGCCCGGAGCATCGGGGTCGTCGCGTCCCGAACGACTGATCGACGAACTTGCCACCCGACTGCGCCGCCTGGACCCGGCAGATCTCGAAGAGGTCAGCGAGGACGGGACTCGGGCGGAATTGGCCGGTCTACTCGACGGAGTGCACGCCGGCCTGCGCGATCTCTCGGGTGTCATCACCGCGGCGCACCTGTCGTTGCCCGGTGGGATGCAACCGCTGTGGGGGCCGGACGAGCGGCGGGTGATGCCATGACCGGACCTGCCGGCGCGGCGGGAACCCGCTGTTACGAGATCATTCACCGCACCGTCTATCGCTATTCCGACGATGTCACCAGCTCCTACGGACGCGGTTTCCTCACGCCGCGTGATCTGCCTTGGCAGCGCTGCCTGTCCCACCACCTGACGATCGAGCCGGAGGCGGCAGACAGCTCCACCAGCCGCGACGCGTACGGCAATGTCAGCTCGTATTTCCACGTGACCGAACGCCACCGCACCTTGAGTATCACCGGTGCATCCGTGGTGGAGGTGGAACCGTTTGCACCCGAGCATTATTCAGGTGCTTCTGCCGGGGCGCCGTGGGAGCTGGCCCGCCCGGTCGGCGGTGATGGTGCGCTGGCCGCGGAGTTCACCCTTGACCTCTCACCGCCGGAGATCACCGACGCGGTGCGGGAGTACGCCGCGCCCAGTTTCGTGCCCGGACGACCGTTGATCGAGGTGCTTCGCGAACTGACGTCGCGGATCTACTCCGACTTCACCTACCGGTCGGGTTCGACGACGGTGTCCACCCAGGTGGCCGAGGTGCTGGACGCACGTGAGGGCGTCTGCCAGGACTTCGCCCGTCTGGCGATCGCCTGCCTGCGGGCCAACGGCCTGGCAGCCAGCTATGTCTCGGGGTACCTGGCCACCGATCCGCCACCCGGCAAGGAACGCATGGTCGGAGTCGACGCCACCCACGCCTGGGCGTCGGTGTGGACGCCGCAGAACGTCTGGCTGGGAATGGATCCCACCAACGACCAGATGGTCGACGAGCGCTATATCGTGGCCGGATTCGGCCGTGACTATGCCGACATCCCCCCGCTGCGCGGCATCATCTACACGGACTCTCTCAGCAGCGTGATCGAGGTGTCGGTAGATGTGACACCCTGCCCGCCCGATCGAGAGCCGGTGCTGCATGCGTGATTTCAACTGCCCGAACTGCGGCCAGCGTCTGGCGTTCGAGAACTCGCTGTGCCTGTCATGCCGCAGTGCGCTGGGCTTCTCCCTCGATGACATGGCGCTGTTGGTGATCACCGACACCGAACAGGCCGGCCACGCCGGTGCCGTCGACGAGAAGCAGTACCGGCTGTGCGCGAATCTGCATCTGGCCGAATGTAATTGGCTGGTACGGATCGGCCAGGATCCGTTGTGCGCGTCGTGCAGGCTGACCAGGACCCGGCCCGCAGATGCCGATACCGCGGCGATGACGTCATTCGCCGAGGCCGAGCGGGCCAAGCGCCGACTGATCGCGGAACTACACGAGCTGAAGCTGCCGATCATCGGCCGCGACGAGGATCCGGAATTCGGATTGGCCTTCGACCTGCTCTCCAGCGAATCCGAGAAGGTGTTCACCGGTCACCACAACGGCGTCATCACACTGGATCTCGCCGAAGGCGACGATGTGCACCGCGAGCAGTTGCGGATCGCCATGGACGAGCCGTACCGAACGCTGCTCGGCCATTTCCGCCACGAGATCGGGCACTACTACTTCTATCGTCTGGTGGCGCCGTCACCCGACTACGCTGCGCGATTCACCGAACTGTTCGGAGATCCGGACGCCGACTATCAGGCCGCCTTGGACCGCCACTACGAGGACGGGCCGCCGTCGGGTTGGGAGGACGACTTCGTCTCGTCCTACGCGACGATGCACCCTGCCGAGGACTGGGCCGAAACCTTCGCCCACTATCTGCACATCCGCGACACGCTCGACACCGCAGCGGCTTTTGGATTCGCTCCGGCCGGAGGCATCTTCGGTCGGCGTCTGTTGGGTCCGGCCGCGTTCGACACCATCATCGAAATGTGGCTGCCGCTGGCGTGGTCACTGAACATGGTGAACCGGTCGATGGGCCGTGACGATCTGTACCCGTTCGTGCTGGCACCCGCCGTCCTGGAGAAGATGCGGTTTGTTCACACCGTCATCGACGAGGTCACCGGCGGTTGAGTTCGGCCGCGATCGCGCTGAACATCAGCGACATCTCCAGCGGCAGGGTGTTGAACGCGGGTTCGGCCTGCGGCCAGGTCGACCATTGCACCATCACGAGGTTCTGCCGTTGATCGACCATGATCACCTGCCCGAATATGCCGAGTGCCCAGAGGTTTTCGTCCATGCCGGTAGCTCGGGGCGGCCGCACGTCACCCGCGTCGGCCGCGATGCTGTTGTTCCACCACTGGTACCCGTACGTGCCCTCAGGATGACTCGGCGTCACCGAGCCGCGCGCCGTCGTCCAGGTCCGTGCGTCGCGCACCCAACCGTCGGGCAGCGTCCTCGTGCCGTCGCGCAGTTCACCGTCACGCATCACGAACAGCCCGAAGCGTCCCCAGTCGGTCAACGTGGCGTTGAACCCGTGCCCGCCCATGTCATGGCGCCCGAGCTCGTAGGAATGCCAGACACCGTCATCGGCCATGCCGAACGGCTTCCAGATCTTGTCCTGCAGGTACGTGGCGAGATTGGTGCCCGTGGCCTTCTCCAGCAGGTCACCGAGCAACCAGGCACCGCCCGTGGTGTACGACCAGACCTCGCCCGGTGCGACGCCGGGTTTCCGCTTGAGCCCGTGAACCAGTGAGAACACGCACCGGTAGGTGTCATCAGCCGCTTCGCACGCCGTGAGTTTGGCGAAATCCGAATTCGGGTCCGTGTAGTCCTCGTTCCACGCGATCCCCGAAGTGTGCGTGATGAGCTGGCGCACGGTGACGCCGTCGAACGCGGTGCCGACGAAATCGGGCTCGTACTTGGTCACGGCGTCGTCGAGGGAGGCGATCTTGCCTTCTTTGACTGCGATACCCACGAGCGTGGACACCACGGACTTGCCGACCGACCGCGAGGTCCACAGCGTGGAAGAGTCGTTTCCGGCGCCGTAGTGCTCATAGGCGATCTTGCCGTCCTTGAGCACCAGCATCCCGGTGACACTCTGCCGGTTCAGGTAGTCGTCGAGATCGTGGGTGACGCCGCCGATCGTGTAGGACGCGTCGGTCAGTCGGCGATCGGCCGTGGGCAGTGGGAACGGGTCACCGTGGCGGAACAGATCACCGGGGTAGGCCCGGTAGTCGTTGCGGAACCCGACCACCCGCTCCGATTGATTCCAGGTGAGCATGTCCGCGACGTCCGGCAGATCATGATCGCTCGGCTTGGGGCATACCGTCATTCCCGCGACCCCGCAGTCGGGTTCGGTTCGCGGACTGCACGCGCTCGCCGACACCATCAACATCAGCGCCGACGCAGCGGCGAGCGTGCGAGTTAACAGCACGATCACGATGGTATGTCGCAACCCCGCTGTCGCTGCAGGCGTTTCTAGGATCGCCGCGTGACTGATCGCTACGGTTCCGACATCCTGTCCCGAAACCCACACACCCCGAAGCTGACTCGATCGACCGACCAGCCTGCGGAGAAGGGACTGGTCGTCGAGGACGCCCAGAGCGGTTACGTCGGCGCCGTGGTGCGGATCGAGGGTGGTCGGGTGGAGCTCGAGGACCGCAGGGGCAAGGTGCGGACGTTTCCGATGGGCCCGGGTTTCCTGATCGACGGCAAGCCGGTGAGCCTGGTGGTGCCGAAGCGGACCACCGCACCCGCGCGTACGGCGTCGGGCTCGGTGGCGGTGGCGAATGCCAAGGCCCGGGTCGCGCTGGCCAGCCGGATCTACGTGGAAGGCCGGCACGACGCCGAACTCGTCGAGCAGGTCTGGGGAGCCGATCTGCGCATCGAAGGTGTCGTCGTCGAATACCTGGGCGGCGTCGACGACCTGACCGACATCGTCGCGGAGTTCGCGCCCGGGCCGGGCCGGCGGCTGGGAGTGCTGGTCGATCACCTGGTCACCGGGTCGAAGGAGGCGCGCATCGCCGAGGCGGTGCGGCGCGGCCCCGGCGGTGAGCACACCCTTGTGGTCGGACATCCGTTCGTCGACATCTGGCAGTCCGTCAAACCGGCCCGGCTGGGGATGAAGGCCTGGCCGACGATCCCGCGCAGTGTGGAGTGGAAGCACGGCATCTGCGAGGCGCTGGGCTGGCCGCACCGGGACCAGGCCGACATCGCCCGCGCGTGGCAGCGGATCCGCGGCCGGGTCCGCGACTGGAACGATCTGGAGCCCGCGCTGATCGGCCGGGTCGAGGAACTGATCGATTTCGTCACCGCACCGGCGTAGCCCGTCGTGTCGGCGTGGTAAGCAGAAGGCGTGTCCGACGGTTTGTTCGACGTGCCAGGCGACCCGGGGCCGGGTGACCCCGGCGCGCTTGCCGCGCCCGGCACGGCACCGCTGGCGGTGCGGATGCGCCCGGCCGGCCTCGACGAGGTCGTCGGCCAGTCGCACCTGTTGCAGGCCGGATCGCCCCTACGCCGACTGGTGGAGGGGTCCGGCGCGGCGTCGGTGATCCTGTACGGCCCTCCCGGCACCGGCAAGACCACCCTGGCCTCGCTGATCTCGCAGGCCACCGGCCGCCGGTTCGAGGCGCTCTCGGCGCTGAGCGCCGGCGTCAAAGAGGTCCGCGCCGTGATCGATGTCGCCCGGCGCGCGGCCGTCCACGGCGAACAGACCGTGCTGTTCATCGACGAGGTACACCGCTTCTCCAAGACCCAACAGGATGCGCTGTTGGCGGCGGTGGAGAACCGGGTGGTGCTGCTGGTCGCGGCCACCACGGAGAACCCGTCGTTCTCGGTGGTCGCGCCGCTGCTGTCGCGTTCGTTGATCCTGCAGTTGCAGCCGCTGACCCCGCAGGACATCGAGACGGTGTTACGCCGCGCGATCACCGACCCGCGCGGGCTCGGCGGTGCGGTCGAGGTCACCGACGACGCCGTCGACCTCATGGTGCAGCTCTCCGCCGGGGATGCGCGGCGGGCGCTGACCGCGCTGGAGGTGGCTGCCGAGCCCCGTGAACGGGTCACGGTCGAGACGATCGAACAATCGTTGGACAAGGCCGCCGTGCGGTACGACCGTGACGGCGACCAGCACTACGACGTCGTCAGCGCCTTCATCAAATCGGTGCGCGGATCGGACGTGGACGCGGCGCTGCACTACCTGGCCCGGATGCTGGTGGCGGGGGAGGACCCCCGGTTCGTGGCGCGCCGGTTGATGATCCTGGCCAGTGAGGACATCGGGATGGCCGACCCCACCGCGCTGCAGACCGCGGTCGCCGCTGCCCAGACCGTGCAGCTGATCGGCATGCCTGAGGCGCAGCTGACGTTGGCGCACGCGACCGTGCACCTGGCCACCGCACCCAAGTCCAACGCGGTCACCACCGCATTGGGTGCGGCCATGAACGACATCCGGTCGGGCAAGGCCGGTTTGGTGCCCCCGCATCTGCGGGACGGGCATTACTCGGGAGCGCAGAAGCTCGGCAATGCCGTGGGGTACAAATACGCCCACGATCACCCCGATGGTGTTGTGCCACAACAGTATCCGCCCGACGAGCTGGTGGGGACGGACTATTACCAGCCGACCGGACGTGGATTCGAACGCGAGCTGGTCACCCGGGTGGACAAGCTGCGGGCCATCATCCGCCGCGCCCGCCGCTGACCCTCCCGGACGAAAACCACGGTCCCGGTTGAATATTCAACCGGGACCGTGGTGCGGGGGCAGCTGGTCAGCGCAGCAGACCGGACCGTCGGGTTCCGAGGATGCCGGTCCTCCTGCGTCCCATCAGAGCGGATATCAGGGCCACCCCGAGTGCGGCCACGATGACCTGGACGAGGAGCTCGAGCCAGTCGACGCCGCTGGTCGCCGTCGGGACGCCCATGGCGCGGGCGAGGGCGGTACCGATGAACGCGGAGACGATGCCGACCAGGATCGTCACCAGAATGCCGATGGGTTGTCTGCCGGGAACGATCAGCCGGCCGATCACGCCGACGACAATGCCGATCAGGATCGCGCTGATGATGCCGGTGATGGTCATTTCTCCTCCAGGGCTGTGTTGGGCTGGAGGGGAGATACCCCGGGCGATCACCGTCCAAACGGTGCCGTCAATTCTGGACGCGTTCTCGGTCAGGCCATCTCGGGTACCCGGAGGTGAGCCAGCACGAGTTCGAACTCGCCGACATCGATCTGATCGGCGCTCAGGTCGCGCAGGCGGGCGGTGCGCAACGCCCTGGCCTGATCGCGGTTGTGGTCCATCGCAGCGGCACTCTCGAAGGTGGCCGAGGACACTGCCCGACCAGATCCGCGGTCGAGCATGAGGCTGGCGCTGCAGAAGCCCTCGAGGTCTTCCATCGCAGGCAACACCGAGCTCCGGTAGAAGTCCACGGCCCGGTCGAACAGTTCGGGGCGGGTTCGCAGCCACGTCGCCCGCACACAGGCGCCCGGCCCGGAGTACTGCTCGCGGTGAACCACCGCGATCTCCCATTCGTCGACCGTGGCAGTGCCGGCGAACGTTTCCACCACCCGATGGCGCATCGGCGCTATCGCGGCGGCACTGGCATGCATGGCCTCTTCGGACCGCCACGCCGTCGTGAGGACACACTGGCCTGATTCCCGGTCCACCATCAGCGAAAGGCCGATGCAGCCGTCGACATCGTCGAGAGCAGGCATCACCTCGTCGCGGACATGGGTGATGCCGGCGTCGATCGCCTTGGTGCGCGCCGCGATCGTGGTTGAACGTGCGAACACGATCCACCCCTTCCTGCCAGGGCAGCGCCCCGGTGGCGCCACCGGTTCCACTACCACCATCCTCTGGTGCGCCGGAGGTGGCAATGGGTCGGCGTGTGCCTCGTAGGCTGGGCAGATGGACACCGGCATGATCGACGTGGACACCTCGCGGCGTCGCATCGTCGACCTCACCGACGAGGTACGGCAGTTTTGCGGCGCTCACCGTGACGGCCTGTGCAATGTGTTCGTGCCGCACGCCACCGCGGGCGTGGCCATCATCGAGACGGGTGCCGGCTCGGATGACGATCTGCTCGATACCCTGGAACGGTTGTTGCCGCGCGACGACCGTTACCGGCACAGCCACGGCTCGTTCGGCCATGGCGCAGATCACGTGCTGCCTGCGCTGGTGTCACCGTCGGTGACGTTGCCGGTCCAGGCGGGCCGCCTGCTCCTGGGAACCTGGCAGAGCGTGGTGCTGGTCGATCTGAACCGCGACAACCCGCAGCGCCACGTGCGGCTGAGCTTTCTGGGGGCGTGACGTTCGTCGCCTTTTCGGGGTGAACGCGCAGAACGGTAATGTAAAGCGGTCTAACTGGTAGTTGCCTGCGCAACCCCAGCCACCCACGAACACGAGGACACGAGCAACGTGCAGACACACGAGATCAGGAAGCGCTTCCTCGATCATTTCGTGAAGGCAGGCCACACGGAGGTGCCCAGTGCCTCGGTGATCCTCGACGACCCCAACCTGCTGTTCGTCAACGCCGGCATGGTGCAGTTCGTGCCCTACTTCCTCGGTGCCCGCACCCCGCCGTGGGACCGCGCCACCAGCGTGCAGAAGTGCATCCGGACCCCTGACATCGACGAGGTGGGCATCACCACCCGGCACAACACGTTCTTCCAGATGGCAGGCAACTTCTCGTTCGGTGACTACTTCAAGAAGGGCGCCATCGAGCTGGCCTGGACCCTGCTGACCAACCCGGTCAGTGAGGGTGGCTACGGATTCGACCCGGAAAGACTGTGGGCAACGGTCTATCTGGACGACGACGAGGCAATCCAACTGTGGCAGGAAGTCGCCGGGCTGCCGCTCGAGCGCATCCAGCGCCGCGGCATGGCCGACAACTACTGGTCGATGGGCATCCCCGGGCCGTGCGGCCCGTGTTCGGAGATCTACTACGACCGCGGCCCCGAATACGGGATCGAGGGCGGGCCGGAGGCCAACGAGGACCGCTACATCGAGATCTGGAATCTCGTGTTCATGCAGAACGAGCGCGGTGAGGGCACCTCGAAGGACGACTTCGAGATCCTCGGCCCGCTGCCGCGCAAGAACATCGACACCGGTATGGGCGTCGAACGCATCGCGTGCCTGTTGCAGGACGTGGACAACGTCTACGAGACCGACCTGGTGCGTCCGGTGATCGATCTGGTCGCCGGGATCGCCCCGCGCGGATACGGCGCAGGCAACCACGAGGACGACGTCCGCTACCGCATCATCGGCGACCACAGCCGCACCGCGGCCATCATCATCGGCGACGGGGTCAGCCCCGGCAACGAGGGCCGCGGTTACGTGCTGCGCCGCCTGCTGCGCCGCATCATCCGCGCGGCCAAACTGCTCGGCGTCGAGGAGCCCATCATGGGCCGGCTGATGTCCACGGTGCGCGACGAGATGGGCCCGTCGTACCCGGAGCTGGTCACCGACTTCGAGCGCATCAACCGGATCGCCGTCGCCGAGGAGACCGCGTTCAACCGGACCCTCGTCGCCGGCTCGAAGCTGTTCGACGACGCCGCCGCCAAGACGAAGCGCGCGGGAGCCTCCAAGCTGTCCGGCGACGACGCATTTACCCTGCACGACACCTACGGCTTCCCGATCGACCTCACGCTGGAGATGGCCGCCGAGGCCGGCCTCTCCGTGGATGAGCAGGGCTTCCGGTCGTTGATGGCAGAGCAGCGTCAGCGCGCCAAGGCCGATGCCGCCGCGCGCAAGCAGGCCCACACCGATCTGTCCGCATACCGCGAGCTGGTCGACGCCGGGCCCACCGAGTTCACCGGCTTCGACGAATTGTCCACTGAAGCAAGGATTCTCGGCATCTTCGTGGACGGCAAGCGGGTGCCCGTGGTGACCCACGAAGGCCTGGACGCCGATCGCGTCGAACTCATCCTGGATCGCACGCCGTTCTATGCCGAGGCCGGCGGCCAGATCGCCGACGAGGGTGCGATCACCGGCACAGGCGCCTCGGGCGCTGCGAAGGCCGCCGTCACGGACGTGCAGAAGATCGCCAAAACCCTGTGGGCGCACCGGATCAACGTGGAGTCCGGAGAGTTCGTCGAGGGCGACACCGTCACCGCCGCCGTCGATCCGAAGTGGCGTCGCGGTGCCACGCAGGGACACTCCGGTACCCACATGGTGCACGCCGCGCTGCGACAGGTGCTGGGCCCCACCGCCGTTCAGGCCGGTTCGCTGAACCGGCCCGGCTACCTGCGGTTCGACTTCAACTGGCAGGGCGCGCTCACCGAAGACCAGCGCACCCGGATTGAAGAAGTCACCAACGAGGCCGTCGAGGCCGACTACCAGGTGAACACGTTCGTCACCGCGCTCGACAAGGCCAAGGCGATGGGCGCGATGGCGATGTTCGGCGAGAACTACCCGGACCAGGTCCGGGTGGTCGAGATCGGCGGCCCGTTCTCACTGGAACTCTGCGGTGGTACGCACGTACACAACTCGGCCCAGATCGGCCCGGTGACCATCCTCGGTGAATCCTCGGTCGGCTCGGGTGTGCGCCGGGTTGAGGCCTACGTAGGGCTGGAGTCCTTCCGCCACCTGGCCAAGGAACGGGCCCTCATGGCCGGGCTGGCCTCGTCGCTCAAGGTGCCCTCCGAAGAGGTGCCGGCTCGCGTCGCGAACCTGGTGGAACGTCTCAAGGCCGCCGAGAAGGAACTCGACAAGGCCCGGTTGGCCAACGCCAGGGCCGCGGCGGCCAATGCCGCTGCTGGCGCCGAGACCATCGGCAAGGTACGGGTGGTCGCCCAACGCATGGCCGGCGGCATGTCGGCCGGTGACCTGCGCAGCCTGGTCGGCGACATCAAGGGCAAGCTCGGCTCGGACCCGGGCGTGGTTGCGCTGATCGCCGAGGGCGAGGACGACGCGGTGCCGTTCGTGGTGGCGGTCAACCCGGCTGCTCAGGATCTCGGCCTGCGCGCCAACGAACTCGTGAAGCAGTTCGGCGCGGCGGTCAACGGCCGCGGGGGCGGCAAGGCGGACATGGCACAAGGTTCCGGTAAGGGGGCGGCGGGTATCGACGCGGCATTGGCCGCGCTGCGCGCCGAGATCGGCCGGGGCTAGCTTCGTGTCCGACACGGTCGACGACCGGCTACCGGACCGCCCAGGGGACGATGACCCCGGACGTGGCCGGCGCATCGGCGTCGACGTCGGCACCGTGCGGATCGGTGTGGCCAGTTGCGATCCAGACGGGATACTGGCGACCCCGGTCGAGACCGTTCAGCGGGACAAGCGCGACCGGTCGGGCAAACATCTGCGCAGACTGGTGGCGCTGATCGGCGAGTACGAGGCCGTCGAGGTCGTCGTCGGACTGCCGCGCACGCTCGCCGACCGGGCCGGCAGCTCGGCCGTCGACGCCATCGAACTCGCGGATCTGCTGGCCCGCCGGATCGCTCCGATACCGGTGCGGTTGGCTGACGAGCGGCTCACTACTGTGTCGGCGCAACGGTCTTTGCGCGAAGCGGGCGTTCGGGCAAAGGGACAGAAGGCGATGATCGACCAGGCCGCTGCGGTTGGCATTCTGCAGTCCTGGCTGGATCAGCGGCGTGCGGCTCTGGCTGCGCGCGGAGAGGGCATGGATGGCTGAGAAGTGGGGTGCCGACAAGGCCAAGCCCGAGGTGGTCGGACCACCGCGCCGCGGGCTGAGCAAGGCCGAGCGGGCCCGCAAAGCCCGCAAGGACCGGAAGCGACGCACCACCAGGGGCTTCTCTCTCGCCGTGCTCATCATGGTGGTGATCGGTGCGGTGTTCCTGGGGTCCAAGCTGTGGCACAGCATGTCCGGCAGCTCCGGCGACTATGCGGGCGACGGGGTTGCCGATGTCGTCATCCAGGTCCACGACGGCGATTCAACGACAGCCATCGCCAAGACCTTGCAGGACAAGAAGGTGGTCGCCACGGTCAAGGTGTTCGTCGAGGCAGCCCACAAGAATGAGGCGATCTCGGCGATCCAGCCCGGGTTCTACAAGTTGCGTACCGAGATTCCGGCGGCCAATGCCGTTGAACGCCTGGCTGATCCGGAGAACCGGGTGGGCAAACTCACCATCCCGGAGGGGCGCCAGCTCGACGACACCGCCGATGTGAAGACCAAGGCCGTCACCGAAGGCATCTTCACGCTGATCTCCCAGGCCTCCTGCGTCGAACTCGACGGCGAGAAGCGGTGTGTGCCGGTCGATGAGCTCCGGGCCGCTGCGCAATCGGCACCGGCGGCCGCGTTGGCGGTACCCGAATGGGCGGCTGCTCCCGTTGCGGCGATGCCCAACGATCACCGGCGGCTGGAGGGGCTGATCGCGCCCGGCACCTGGAATGTCGACCCCGCGGGGACACCGCAGGACATCCTCTCGACCCTGATCGGCGGCAGCGCCACCGTCTACACCCAGAGCGGTCTGCTCGACACCGCCGCGGCCATGCAGATGTCGCCGTATCAGATCCTCACCGTCGGATCCCTGGTACAACGCGAAGCCAAGCCACAGGACTTCGACAAGGTTGCCCGGGTGATCTACAACCGGCTGGCCGAACACCGCAAGCTGGAGTTCGACTCGACCGTGAACTACCCGCTGGACCGCCAGGAAGTGGCGACCACCGATGACGACCGCGCCAAGACCACTCCGTGGAATACCTATATGAGTCAAGGGCTTCCGCAGACACCGATCTGCTCGCCGGGCACTGACGCACTGGCCGCGGCCGAGCATCCGGCGGCAGGGGACTGGTTGTACTTCGTGACCATCGACCTGCAGGGCACCACGCTGTTCACCCGTGACTACGACCAGCATCTGGCGAACATCGAACAGGCGCAGCACAACGGTGTCCTCGACAGTGCCAGGTAGGTCAGACAGCGGAGACCGGCGCGCGGCCGTCCTGGGCTCGCCGATCACGCACTCACGCTCGCCGCAGCTGCACCTCGCTGCCTACCGGGCGCTGGGGCTGACGTCGTGGACGTACGAGCGCATCGAGTGCACCGCCGAACAACTGCCGGGCCTCGTCGGCGCGCTCGGCCCGGAATGGGTCGGGCTGTCGGTCACCATGCCCGGCAAGTTCGCTGCCCTGGAATTCGCCGATCAACGCACCGACCGCGCCCAGCTGGTGGGCTCGGCCAACACCCTGGTCCGGATGCCGACCGGTGGCTGGCGAGCCGACAACACCGATGTCGACGGGGTCACCGGAGCGCTCGGCACGGCCGGCGACTCGGCTTTGGTCATCGGATCCGGTGGCACTGCCCCGGCCGCAGTGGTCGCCCTGGCCGAACTCGGCGTGCAGCAGATCACCATCGTGGCGCGCGACGAGGGCAAGGCCTCGAGGCTGGTCGATCTGGCCGGTCGCTGCGGGGCGCACAGCAGTTGGTGCGACATCGGCGGTGCAGCTCTGACCGATGCGGTGGCCGGCGCGGACTCGGCAGTCAGCACCATTCCGGCCGACGCGGCAGCGGCCTACGCAGACAAGCTGGCTCGAGTGCCGCGCGTACTCGACGCGATCTACGATCCGTGGCCCACGCCACTGGCCAAAGCTGTCGAGGCGGCGGGCGGCGAGGCGATCAACGGGCTGCAGATGCTGCTGAACCAGGCCTTCGCTCAGGTGGAACAGTTCACCGGGATGCCCGCTCCCAAAGAGGCGATGCGCGCCGCACTGGGCTGAGCCCTCGCTCGTAGGGTGGCGAACATGATCCAGACAGGCCAACCGCCCCGTGTCGGTGTGGTGTTCCGCCCCGACCGCTCACCCGCGAGCCTGCCCCGCACCGCGGCTGCCGCACAACGAGCCGGTATCGACGAACTCTGGCTGTGGGAAGACTGTTTCATGCAGGGCGGCATCGCGCAGGCCGCGGTTGCGCTCGCCTGCAGCGACACGCTGACCGTGGGGATCGGTGTGCTCCCGGCACCGTTGCGCAACGTGGTGTCCACCGCGATGGAGCTCGCGACCCTGGCCACGATCTACCCCGGCCGCGTCCGGGTGGGTATCGGTCACGGCGTGCAGGCCTGGATGCGCCAGGCCGGGGCCGCGGTGCCGTCACCGCTCACGCTCTTGCGCGAATACCACGCTGCGCTCAGGCGACTGCTCGCCGGCCAATCGGTCAGTACCGACGGCCGCTTCGTGCATCTCGATGATGTGCAACTGGATTGGGTTCCGCCTCAACGCGTTCCGTTGCTCATCGGCGGTACCGGGCCGAAGACGCTGCGGCTCGCCGGCGAGATCGCCGACGGTGTGATCATCGACAGCACCAACACGCCGGACTCTGCGGGTGAATCGCTCGGTCATGTCGCTGCCGGGCTGGCCGAGCGGGACAGTGCGACGGAATTCGCGGCTGTGCAGTACCTGGCGTGTGTTCCGGGTGCGGACGGACGGCGACGTCTCGACGAGGAGGCCGCCAAGCGTGGTCTGGCAGCCGGTTACGGCGTCGGCGGATCCGTCGACCAGATCGTCGCCGGTATCGCCGGTTACGCCGCCCAGACCGTGGTGCTCCAGCCGTTGGGGTCAGACGTCGATTTCGACAGCTTCGCCCAAACGGCGGGTGCGGTGGGGGCCGCGCAGCGCGCGGGCTGACCCGCAAAAGAAGCGCGTTGGCGGGCCGGCGGCCGCGCTTAGCCTCGACTGATGGGGGTAGGGATAGCCGCCGTCGTGGTGGTCTGGCTCCTTGCACTGAGCGGCTACGACGTCCGGGAACGCCGGCTGCCGAATTGGCTGACACTGCCGGGCGCGGTACTGATCACGGTTGTGGCGGCGGTGGCCGGGCGCGGTGGCGCCGCGCTGGCCGGGGCGCTGACGTTGTCTGTGCTGTATCTGGTGATGCACCTGGTGGCGCCCCGGTCGCTGGGCGGGGGAGACGTCAAACTCGCCATCGGGCTGGGGGCGATGACCGGTGCGTTCGGTATCGATGTGTGGCTGCTCGCCGCGCTGGCCGCACCCCTGCTCACCGCGGGCCTGGCCCTCGGGGCAGCCATGCGTGGTATCCGCACCGTGCCGCACGGACCGTCGATGTGCGCGGCCAGTGCCGTCGCGGTCGCTCTGGTGCTGGTGTAGCCGACGGCCGAATTGGTGCGAATGACCCGAGAATTTCGTGGTTACGCTCATCACCGGTAATCAGTCGTCCCGGGGGGTTCGCGTGTCACAACCACACTGGCAGCAGGCCGCGCCGCAGTATCCGCCGCCGCCCACGGTCCCGGTGTTCCGAGTGGAGACGACTCGGCACACCGGTCTGCTGGTCTTGTGGTTCAACCAGACCCGCGTGGTGACCGGAACCGCCGAACAGTGCGAGGCCGCATTGACCAGCGCCCAGCGGCACAATCTCGTCCTGGGTTGGTGGAGCTTCCTGTCGATCCTGTTCATGAACTGGCTCTCGTTGCTGAGCAACGCGGGTGCGCGGTCCACCCTGCGCAAGGAAGTCGAACAGGCGCAGGCCTACGCACAGTGGTGGTACCAGTACGGCCGGCACCAAAACGGATCGCAGCAGCCGCAACAGCGGTAGGTCGTGTCACGAGTGACCACGGATTTCGGGAGGCAAACCCCGACGTGGGAGAATGACAGCCGTGTTGCGATGGACCACAGCTGGTGAATCCCACGGCCGCGCCCTGGTGGCCATGCTCGAAGGGATGGTTGCCGGCGTGCCCATCACCTCAGAGGAGATCGGGGCGCAGCTCAAGCGTCGTCGACTCGGCTACGGCCGGGGCGCCCGGATGAAGTTCGAAAAGGATCAGGTCACCATGCTGGCCGGGGTGCGTCACGGCACCACCCTGGGCGGGCCGATCGCCATCGAGATCGGCAACACCGAATGGCCCAAGTGGGAGACGGTGATGTCTCCGGACCCGGTCGATGAAGCCGAGCTTGCCGCAGAAGGTGCAGCGCGCAATGCCCCGCTGACCCGTCCGCGACCGGGCCATGCCGACTACGCGGGCATGCTCAAGTACGGCTTCGACGATGCCCGCCCCGTGCTGGAACGCGCCAGCGCCCGCGAGACTGCGGCGCGCGTGGCGGCCGGCACCGTGGCCCGTGCCTTCCTGCGGGCTGCGCTCGGCGTGGAGGTCGTCTCGCACGTCATCTCCATCGGCGCGTCAAAGCCCTACGACGGACCTCCGCCGCAGTTCTCCGACCTGGAGGCGATCGACGACAGCCCGGTCCGGGCCTTCGACAAGGACGCCGAGGCCGCGATGATCGCCGAGATCGAGGACGCCAAGAAGGACGGTGACACCCTCGGCGGCGTCGTCGAGGTCGTCGTCGCGGGTCTGCCGATCGGGTTGGGCTCGTTCACCAGTGGTGACAACCGACTCGACAGCCAACTGGCCGCCGCAGTCATGGGCATCCAGGCGATCAAGGGCGTGGAGATCGGCGACGGCTTCGAGACCGCGCGCCGGCGAGGCAGCGTTGCCCACGACGAGATGTACCCCGGCCCCGACGGGGTCTTGCGCTCGACCAACCGGGCCGGAGGTCTGGAAGGCGGCATGACCAACGGCCAGGCGCTGCGGGTCCGCGCCGCGATGAAGCCGATCTCGACCGTCCCGCGGGCGCTGGCCACCGTCGACATGGCCACCGGTGAAGAGGCCGTCGCCATTCACCAGCGTTCCGACGTGTGCGCGGTGCCTGCCGCCGGTGTGGTGGTGGAGACCATGGTGGCGCTGGTGGTGGCCCGCGCCGTGCTGGAGAAGTTCGGTGGGGACTCGCTGACCGAGACCCGCGCCAACATCGACGCCTACCTGCGGGCCGTCGCCGAGCGCGAGCCGGCGGCGCAGGCCCTGGGCTGATGGCCCCCAAGGCGGTACTGATCGGCCTGCCAGGTTCGGGCAAGTCGACCATCGGCCGCCGGCTGGCCAAGGCGCTGAACCTCACGATGCTCGACACCGACGCCGCAATCGAGGAGACCACCGGCCGCACCATCGCCGACATCTTCGCCACCGACGGTGAGGCAGAGTTCCGTCGTATCGAAGAAGAGGTCATCCGCTCGGCGCTGTCCACCCACGACGGTGTGCTGTCTCTGGGCGGCGGCGCGGTGACCACCTCGGGGGTGCGAGCGGCTCTGGCCGGGCACACCGTGGTGTACCTGGAGATCAGCGCCGCCGAGGGGGTACGCCGAACCGGTGGTTCCACCGTCCGCCCGCTGCTGGCCGGCCCCGACCGGGCCGAGAAGTACCGCGCCCTGATGTCCGAGCGGGTGCCGCTCTACCGTCGGGTCGCGACCATGCGGATCAACACCAACCGGCGCAACCCCGGGGCGGTGGTGCGCAGCATTGTCACGCGACTGGAAAACCCGCCGGTCCAGAAACAGCCCCAGAAGCAACAGGGCCAGACGGCGCGGACCACCAAGCGGCGCCGGCGTCGCCCGCCGTGGCGGCGTGGTGCGGCATCCGCACCGTCCTCGTCCGGTTCCGAGGCCACCGGCGGCAAGGCCCCGGCCACTACTTCCGATACTGAATCTGCAGCCATACCCACCCCCGCGGCCCTGGCCGCTCGCAACGCGGAGCGACATGATGACTGACCCGGTAATCGTCGAGGTACTGGTGGACCGGCCCTACCCGGTCATCATCGGAACCGGCTTGCTCGGCGAGTTGGGAAACACGCTCGAGGGCCGTCACAAGGTGGCGATCCTGCACCAGCCCGTGCTGACCCAGACCGCCGAAGCTGTCCGGCAACACCTGGCAGACAAGGGAATTGATGCTCACCGCATCGAGATTCCGGATGCCGAGGCGGGCAAGGAGCTGCCCGTCGTCGGCTACATCTGGGAAGTGCTGGGGCGCATCGGTATTGGCCGCAAGGACGCCGTCGTCAGCCTCGGTGGGGGAGCGGCCACCGACGTCGCGGGCTTTGCTGCGGCCACCTGGCTGCGCGGTGTCGACATCGTGCACGTGCCCACCACGCTGCTCGGCATGGTCGACGCGGCGGTGGGCGGCAAGACCGGGATCAACACCGACGCCGGCAAGAACCTCGTCGGCGCGTTCCATCAACCGGCTGCGGTCCTGGTGGACCTCGCGACGCTGGAAACCTTGCCGCGCAACGAGATCATCGCGGGAATGGCTGAGATCGTGAAGGCCGGTTTCATCGCCGACCCGGTGATCCTCGATCTGATCGAGGCCGATCCGGAAGCGGCCCTGGATCCAGCCGGCACCGTCCTGCCCGAACTGATCCGTCGGGCCATCACAGTCAAGGCCGAGGTGGTTGCTGCAGACGAACGTGAATCGCAGTTGCGGGAGATCCTCAACTACGGCCACACCCTCGCACACGCCATCGAGCGTCGTGAGCGGTACAAGTGGCGTCACGGTGCCGCCGTGTCGGTGGGATTGGTGTTCGCGGCCGAATTGGGCCGGTTGGCCGGACGTCTCGACGACAAGACGGCCGAGCGGCACCGCTCGGTGCTGACCGCACTCGGGTTGCCTGTCAGCTACGACGGCGATGCCCTGCCCCAGCTGATGGACT
>NZ_LZSY01000177.1 GCF_001665625.1 Mycolicibacterium peregrinum
GGGCCGGCGCCGCAACCGACGTCGACGTCTTCTTCGCCTCAGACCACCGGCGGTGCCGCCACGGTGAACCCGGCCCGCATCGACCGGGTGCGCCAGGAGCTGCCGTCCGGCTACGAAGTGGTGGCCATCGACCCACGGGCGACCCCGGTGTCGCTGTGGGGATTCGGGCCGGACTGGACCGCCGCCCCGGCGCGGTGCGCAGCGGCAGCCGCCCCTGACACCGAACCCGGCCGGGGTTGGTCGGCCTCTGGGCCCGGGGGCATCGTGTACGCGGCCGTTGCGAAAGAAAAAGCGGGGCATCCCGGCGCGGACGCGCCCGATCCCGACGCCGAAGGAACGTGCGAACAGTGGAGTGTGTCGGGCGGACATTCCACCGGTACCGTCACGCCCGTTACTGCTCCGGTGATCGAGGGCGCGGTGACCGCGGGAATGTCCACCGCCGTCACCACAGTCGTCGAAGGCGGCACCGAAACCAGATCTCACGCCGACACTTTCACCGCCGATCTGCATTCCGAGGGTGCTGACTACCACGTGTTCATCACCGTCGTCACGGATCCCGGATCACCCAATCCTGCGCTCGATACCGCGTTCACCTCCGATCTCCTGGTGAAATCGGTTTCGGCGTTACGCGGCTGAGCCGGTCGCCCCGGGTATGTGGGCGAGCCCAGGTATGTTGTCCAGCGATGGAGAACCGCAACGTCTTACTCGCCGCCGCGGGCGTCCTTGCCTGCGCCACCGGATTGGTCGCGTGCGGTCAATCGGACCCGTCGACGTCCGCCAACGCGGACATCGCCAACGTCGCCAAAGTGCGCTCCAGCTTCGGGCCCGAGTTCAAGGTCACCGACGTCGCCCCGGCCGGGATCGACCCCAAGAAGCTCGCGCCGCACAAAATGCCGCCCGGGGTCAAGATCGAACCTGCCGATTGCGCGAAGTTCGCCGAGGGACAGTCCCTGCCGGAGGACCTGAAGGGCAACGTGGCGGCCACCACGGCCGAAGGCGCGGGTAACCGGTTCATCGTGATGGCATTAGAGACCTCCGAGCCGGTCCCGCTGAACGATCCCGGCGATGCGTGCAAGCAGGTGAAGTTCCTGGGCCCCGGGATGCGCGGGCAGGTGGACGTGGTCGAGGCCCCGAAGATCGACGGGGCCCGCACGACGGGGACGCACCGCATCGTGCAGACCGCGATGGGCGGCCAGGCCCGCACCGGCGAGTTGTACAACTACGTCGCGAGTTTCGACACGTTCATGGTGATCGTCACGGCCAACCCCCTGGTGGTCCCGGACAAGCCGGTGGCACCGGTGGACGACAAGCGGGCCCGCGAGCTGCTCAGCGCCGCGGTCGCCGCGGTTCGGGGCTAGTTGGGCGCTTCAGCGCACGTCCTGCGGGCGGAACTGGATGCTGATGCGCGGCCCGACGAGGCTGGTGGTCTTGGGTATCGAATGCTCCCACGTGCGTTGACACGACCCGCCCATCACCAGCAGGTCGCCGTGGCGGTGCTGTAAGCGCAGGGCGTGACCGCCGCCGCGTGGGCGTAGTGCGAAAACCCTTGTCGCGCCGAGCCCGACGATGGCCACCATGGTGTCCTCGGTGCGGCTGCGACCGATGGTGTCGCCGTGCCAGGCGACGCTGTCGTTGCCGTCGCGGTACAGGCACAGGCCCGCGGTGGTGAACGGTTCCCCGAGCTCGCCGCCGAAGGTGTCGTTGAGCCTGCGCCGGATCTGTTTGAGCCGGGGATGCGGCACCGGTTCGTCGATCAGGTGGTGGAAGCTGACCAGGCGCGGAACCGCCACCACGCGGTCGTACATCTCGCGTTCCTCGGATCGCCAGGGGATCCCGTCCATCAACTCCTCGAACAGTGAATCGGCGTCGGGCAACCAGCCCGAGCGCAGTTCCACCCAGGCGTCGTTGCCGAGTCGACGCCGTTCAGCGTGCTCGAACAGTGAGCCTTGCAACGCCAGCTCCATGCGCGCGAGTGTATCGCACAGACGTTCGATTGCGTTAGAGGCGGGAGGCGCCCGGGCCCTGCTCGGCGAGGACGTCCCCCGGGTTGGTCAGCAGGCAGGTCTTGAGGCTCAGGCAGCCGCAGCCGATGCAGCCGGTCAGGTTGTCGCGCAACCGTTGTAGATGCACGATGCGGTCATCGAGGTCCTGGCGCCAACCGGCTGAGAGCTTGGCCCAGTCCTTGCTGGTCGGCACCCGGTCGGCGGGCAAGCCGGCCAGCGCCTCGCGGATGCGGGCCAGCGGAATGCCGAGGCGTTGGGACATCCGGATGAACGCCACGCGGCGCAGCGTCTCGCGTGCGTAGCGGCGCTGGTTCCCCGAGGTGCGGCGGCTGGCGATCAGCCCCTCGCGCTCATAGAAGTGCAGTGCCGACACCGCCACGCCGCTGCGCTGCGACATCTCGCCAGGAGTTAACTCGTGCGTCTCCATACACCTCAACCATAGTTGAGTTAACGTCATGGTGTGGAAACTGCGGCGTTCGGTTCCAATTCCGAGGTCGGCACACTGCGCGCCGTGATCCTGCACCGGCCGGGGCCGGAGTTGCAGCGGCTCACCCCGCGCAACAACGATGCCCTGCTGTTCGACGGGCTGCCGTGGGTGGCCAAGGCGCAGCGTGAGCACGACGCCTTCGCGGCAGTGCTGAGGTCCCGCGGCGTCGAGGTGTTGCTCCTGGCCGATCTGCTGACCGAGGCGCTCGACAGCGGCGCCGCCCGCATGCACGGCATCTCCGCCGCGGTCGATGCACGGCGGCTGGGTGTGCCACTGGCCCAGGAACTTTCGGCCTATCTACGTGGCCTGCCGCCGGCCGATCTGGCGCACATCCTGATGGCCGGGATGACCTTCAACGAGGTGCCCTTTCACGGTGCCGAACTGTCGCTGGTGCGCCTCATGCACCACGGCGGAGACTTCGTGATCGAGCCGCTGCCCAACCTGCTGTTCACCCGGGATTCGTCGTTCTGGATCGGCCCGCGCGTGGCCATCACCTCGCTCGCGCTGCCGGCCCGGGTGCGCGAGACCTCGCTGACCGATCTGATCTACGCCCACCATCCACGGTTCCTCGGCGTTCGGCGGGCCTACGAGTCACGCTCGGCACCCGTCGAAGGCGGCGACGTGCTGCTGCTCGGGCCCGGTGTGGTGGCGGTCGGCGTGGGGGAGCGGACCACGCCAGCCGGTGCCGAGGCGTTGGCGCGCAGTCTGTTCGACGACGACCTCGCCCATACCGTGCTCGCGGTGCCGATCCGGCAGGAGCGCGCCCAGATGCACCTGGACACCGTGTGCACCATGGTCGATGTCGACGCGGTGGTGATGTACCCCAACATCGTGGACTCGTTGTCGGCGTTCACCATTCACCGCACCGAAGCCGGGATCCGAATCGACGACGAAGTGCCGTTCGTGCAGGCCGCCGCGGCTGCGATGAGAATCGAGCAACTGCGGGTGATCGACACGGGGCTCGACCCGGTGACGGCCGAACGCGAGCAGTGGGACGACGGCAACAACACCCTGGCTCTGGCGCCGGGTGTGGTGGTCGCCTACGAACGCAATGCCGAAACCAATGCCCGGCTGGCGGATTCGGGCATCGAGGTGTTGCCGATCGAGGCTTCGGAGCTGGGTACGGGCCGCGGCGGGCCGCGCTGTATGTCCTGCCCGGCAGCGCGGGACCTGCTCTAGCTCGACTGTCGTGGGCATGCTCGCCGTTTTCTAGCCCTTGCTCGCCGTTTTCGACGTGAGGGTCGTTGTGCGTGGGGTTCTGCAGCCCTCAAGTAGAAATCGGCGAAGGGCCCCGCCAAAACCGCGAACGGCGACAAGCCGGCGCAGGACCGGTCAACGCCCAACTAGCGCCACGAAGGCAACCAGATCTCCAGATTCCAGGTCGACTGCGAAATCGGGATGCCCGTCAGGACCGGGTACAACCACGCGAAGTTCGCGATCACCAATGCCACGTAGAAGCACACCACCAGTAGGCCCAAGGTTCGGCGTTCGGGGTTCTGATTGGGTTTGTACAGGATGTCGCCGAGGATCAGCGCGATCGCCAGCACCAGGAATGGCGCCATCACCGTCGCGTAGAAGAAGTACATCTGCCGGTCGATGTCGAAGAACCAGGGCAGGAAACCCGCCGAGTAACCGACCAGGACCACGCCGTAGCGCCAGTCCCGTCGCACCACGGCCCGCCACAGGGCCCAGCCGAGCACCGGCACCGCGATGAACCACATCGCCGGAGTGCCCACCAGCATCACGGCCTTCACACACGACTGCGTGCCGCACCCGGCCACATCGTGGTTGTCGATCGCATAGAGCACCGGCCGCAACGACATCGGCCACGTCCAGGGCTTGGACTCCCACGGGTGGTGGTTGCCGTCTGCGTTGGTCAGCCCGGCGTGGAAATGGTAGGCGGCGTAGGTGTAATGCCACAGTGAGCGCAGCGCGTCGGGCAGCGGGATGATGCTGTTCTCGCCGATGGACTGGCCCGCCTCGTACCGGTTGATGCCGGTCTCGGAGGCGAACCACGGCCCGTACGACGCCAGGTACACCGCGAACGGGATCAGGCCGAACACATAAGCGGCCGGCCCCACATCGCGGCGCAGCATGCCGCGCCAGGGTGCCGGTACGTGGTACTGCTTGCGCGCGATCGCGTCGAGCACCAGCGTCATCACGCCGAAGAACGCCACGAAGTACAGCCCGGACCACTTCGTCGCACACGCCAGGCCGAGCAGCACGCCCGCACCGAACCGCCACCACCGCACGCCCAGCCGCGGACCCCACGGCGTCTCGGCGATCCGGCCTTCGATGAATGCGGTGTGCATGCGCCGGCGGACGTCGTCGCGGTCCACCATCAGGCAGGCGAACGCCGCCACCACGAACGTCACCAGGAACACGTCCAGCAGCGCCGTGCGGGCCGAGACGAAGCTGACCCCGTCGGCGATCAGCAGGAGTCCGGCGATACCGCCGACGAGGGTGGAGCGGCTGAGCCGGCGCCCGATCCGCACCACCAGCATCACGATCAGCACACCGCACAGCGCGCCGGAGAACCGCCAGCCGAGCCCGTTGTATCCGAACAGCGCCTCGCCGATCGCGATCAACTGCTTGCCCACGGGCGGGTGCACCACGAGCCCGTAGCCGGGGTTGTCCTCGACGCCGTGGTTGTAGAGCATCTGCCAGGCCTGCGGCGCATAGTGCTTCTCGTCGAACACCGGGGTGCCCGCGTCGGTCGGCGAGCCCAGGTTCAGGAACCGGCTTATCGCGGCCAGTCCGGTGATGACCGCCGTCATCAACCAGCCCTGCAGCCGGTCGGTCGGGCCGAAATCGGCAGGCGGGATCAGCGGCGCGGGGCTGATCAGAGGGACCGAGCGACCAGCCGTCGGCGTATCGGTGGCGGTGGCGGTCACGCAAGCGATCGTAGGCTGTCTGGCGTGACACCCGGCAAACTACTGATCGGCGCCACGCCGCTGGGTCGGCCAGACGATGCGTCGACGCGGCTGGTCGAGGCGTTGACGACGGCTGACATCGTGGCGGCCGAAGATACCCGGCGCGCGCGTGCGCTGGCCCAGTCGCTTGGCGTGCAACCGTCCGGTCGGATCCTGAGCTTCTTCGACCAGAACGAGGCGAGCCGCGTGCCCGGCCTGGTCGCGGAGATCGCGGCCGGCGCGACGGTGCTGGTGGTCAGCGACGCCGGTATGCCGTTGATCAACGATCCCGGCTACCGACTGGTGGCGGCCTGCGCCGAGGCCGGGCTGCCGGTCTCGTGCCTGCCGGGTCCTTCTGCGGTGACGACGGCGCTGGCGGTGTCCGGGCTGGCCTCGGACCGGTTCTGTTTCGAGGGTTTCGCGCCGCGCAAACACGCCGCCCGGCTGGCCTGGCTGCAGACCCTGGCAGCCGAATCGCGCACCAGCGTGTTCTTCGAATCGCCGCGCAGATTGGCCGAGACCCTGCGCGACGCCGTCGAGGTGCTGGGACCGGAGCGTCGTGCCGTGGTGTGCCGCGAGCTCACCAAGACGCACGAGGAGGTCCGCCGCGGCAGCCTGGCCGAGCTCGCGGAGTGGGCCGCCGACGGAGTGCTGGGGGAGATCACCGTCGTGTTGGCCGGGGGCACCCCGTCGGTGGAACTGTCCGACCTGGTGGCCGAGGTGGAGGAGCTGGTGGCCGACGGCATCCGGGTCAAGGACGCCTGCGCCCAGGTGATCGCTGCGAACCCGGGGGCGCCTTCACGGCGCGAGCTCTACGACGCTGTGCTGCGCGCCCGGGATTGAACGATCGAGGCCGCTTTGTGCAGGCACTCTTCCCATTCCGCGTCGACGTCGGAATCGGCGGTGATGCCGCCGCCCACGCCGAGTACCGCCGAGCCGTCGGCGTTGAATTCCACGGTCCGGATCGCGACGTTCAGCTCGCATCCTGCCACTGGTGACGCCAATCCGACTGTGCCGCAATAGACTCCGCGACGTGCCGCTTCCCACTGCCGCAGCAGTTGGCGGGCCCGTCGCTTCGGTGTGCCGGTCACCGAGGCTGGGGGGAAGGTGGCGTCCAGCAGGGCGCTCATCGGCACCTGCGTGGGTAGCTCGGCGGTGACCGTCGAGACCAGGTGCCAGACGCCGGGCGCCGGATGTACCGCGAGCAGTTCGGGCACCGTCACGCTGCCGGTGGTCGCCACCCGTCCCAGGTCGTTGCGGACCAGGTCGACGATCATGACGTTCTCGGCGACATCCTTGACCGAGGCCAGCAGGTCGGCGGGGTCGGCCGAGGACGGCAGCGTGCCCTTGATCGGACTGGAGGTCACCGCGGTGCCCGCCCGGCGCAGGAACAACTCCGGCGACAACGACGCCACCGCACCCCAGTCGCCGGCCACATACGCGGCCCGTGCGGGCGCGGTCCGGGCCACCGCCTCGGTGAAGAAATCGATCGGCTCGCCGTCCATTCGGCCGGTGAACCTCGTGCACACACAGGCCTGATACACCTCGCCCGCCGCGATGGCGTCCAGGCAGGCCAGCACGCCACGGCGGTGATCATCGCGGTCGGGGGCCACCCAGCTCAGGGTGTAGCCTCCCGGCTGCGCCGGTTCCAGTGCTCGCAGCCAGGCGGGAAGCGCTGCGCCGCTGAGGCTTTCGAACCACCAAAGGCCCTCGGAGTCCTGGCGCAGCACGCAGTCCGACCAGCCGCCGGCGGCCACCGGGATCCGCGGTGGTGTGCCGTCGGCGCCGGGATCCGGGTAGGCGAGGTAGCCGAACCACCCGCCCCCGACCGCGTCCGACGGCCCCGAAGCGTCCTGTGCCACCGCGAAGGCGGTGTCGGGCGCAACCGATGTCACCGACACCGAGGGTGCGATCACCGCGCGTGACGAGAACCAGTTGCCGATCAGCGCGGCGGGTGGCGCCACGCCGGCGCGGGAGGCCGCCGCGGCGACACCGCGCAGCACCGCCGGGGCATCGCCCAGCGCGCCCAGCCGCTCGATCCGCATGGAGCTAGCTTGCGTCCTCCCGCGAGCAGACGCAAAATCGCACGTTTCAAGGGGAAACAGTGCGAGTTTACGTCTGCTCGGCGGGAGTAGCGCGAGGGAAACTCAGCGACTGATCACCCGCGGAATGTCGACGCCGGTCAGTTTGTCCGGATTGCGCATCGCGTAGAAATGGGTGATCTTGCCGTCGGCGACCTCGACCGTGACCACGCCCTCGAAGCTGTCTTCGAGGTACAACTTGTACGCGGGGGCGTTGTTGTAGGTCGTCGGCTCGAAGCGACCGCCCTGGTCGATGAACCGCATGAGGCCGACCACCAGCTTGGCCACCGACTGGGCGCCGGTCACCGGCCTGCGCGCGGCGCTGCGCTTGCCGTCGCTGTCGGCCGTCCACACCACATCGGGTGCGAGCAACTCCAACAACGTGTTCATGTCGCCGGTCGTGGCGGCCGCGAAGAACCGCTGGGTGATCTCTGTCGACACCTGCGGGTCGACCGGTTCGAACCGCTTACGCCGTGACTGCACATGGTTGCGGGCCCGGTGTGCCATCTGGCGCACCGATGCACTGGATTTGCCGATCGCCGAAGCGATTTCGTCGTGACTGAATCCGAACACCTCGCGCAGCACGAACACTGCGCGCTCGTCCGGGGTCAACGTCTCGAGCACCACCAGCATGGCCATCGACACCGACTCGGCCAGCACCACATCGGCTGATGCGTCGCCGGCGACCCCGGCCGTCAACAGCAGCGGTTCGGGCAGCCACGGGCCCACGTACTCCTCGCGTCGCCGTGACTGGGCGCGAAGGGCATTGAGCGCCTGGCGGGTGACGAGCTGGGCCAGGAACGCCTTGGTATCGCGGACCGTGTCCAGATCCACCTCGGCCCAGCGCAGGTAACTCTCCTGCAGGACGTCATCGGATTCCGTTGCCGTCCCGAGGATCTCGTAGGCGATGGTGAACAACAGCGGCCGTAGCAGCGTGAACCGTTCGGCGTGTTCGTTCGAGTACGAGGTCGAGTTACCTGCGCCGGGGGTGCTCATCGGTTGTCCTTGCTCCTCGCGTCCGCGCCGACCAGTGTCTCCTGCTGTGCCTCGGCCAGTTGGCGTGCTCGGTTGTCGCCCTTGAACCAGAAGTACGACCCCGGCTTCACACCCTCCTTGCGCAGGAACGTCAGCGTCGCCCGGCAGACCTGTTCCTTGAAGAAGGCGCCGGTCCGTCCGCCGATGAAGACGCGGCGCGGGCTGTCGTCCGAGTGGCACAGCTGCACTGTCCCGGCATTACGGCCGACGCTCACGCACTGTCCGGCGAAGGCCTGGTTGATCACCTTGGGCTCGGCGCCCGCGATGCGGGCCAGCACGGTGTTGGCCGACTGGACCCCCAACGGGCCTGCGGACTGGCAGCTCATCCGCAGCGGCACCCCCGACGGTGCGGCGGCGTCGCCGGCTGCCACGATGCGCGCGTCGTCGACGCTGGTCAGGGTCTCGTCGGTGAGCAACCGGCCCAGCTCGTCGGTACGCAGTCCGCTGGCCGCGGCCAGGCCGGGAACCCCGAACCCGGTGGTCCACACCGTCACCGCACTCGGCAGCCGATTACCGTCGGCCAGCGTGATGGCGTCGGCCTCGATCGCGGTCACCAGGACCTCGGGCCCGTCGATGATCGAGACGCCCAGCTTGGTGAGCGCCTTGACGATCGAGCGACGGGCGCCCGCGCCCACCGAGGCGCCGACCACGTCGGTGACGAGCGTGACCTTGCGGCCTGCCTCGGCCAGCTCGCTGGCCGCCTCGATGCCGGTCAGCCCGCCGCCGACCACGACCACCGGTGCCGCCATCGGCACGTCCTGCAGCCGGGCGCGTAAGCGCTGGGCCTGCTCCAATTCCGAA
Source organism: Mycolicibacterium peregrinum (assembly GCF_001665625.1). GTDB lineage: Bacteria > Actinomycetota > Actinomycetes > Mycobacteriales > Mycobacteriaceae > Mycobacterium > Mycobacterium peregrinum_B. The sequence goes on from NZ_LZSY01000177.1 coordinate 9,320, forward strand.
AGCGGATAGGCGAATTCGGCAGCGCCGGGCACGGAGGCGGGCACCCCGCCGGTGCTTCCGACGGCGTAGACCAGGTAGTCGTAGTCGATGACGTCGCCGGACGTCAGCTGCACCTGGCGGATGTCGGCGTCGATGTACTCGGCACCGTCGACCAGCAGCCGCACCCCGGCGCCCAACAGCGTGTCGTAGGCCGCGGTGGCATCGTGGTTTCCGGCCACCAGCTGGTGCAGCCGGATCCGTTCGACGAACTCGGGCCGCGGATTGACCAGCGTGACAGCCACGCCCGGTGTGCCCTGCAGTCGGTTGGCCGCCAGCACCCCGGCATACCCTCCGCCGATCACGACCACTCGGGTGTTCTGCGCAGTTGTTTCGGTCATGGGAGCGTCTCCTGTTCTCAAAGGCTTATGCCCTCAAGACACCGCGGGACGCGGATTTGTGACGGGACTCCAGGTGATGTGACCCACATCACCCGGAAGGTGTCGTCAGACGAGCCCCAACGCCAGCATCGCGTCGGCCACCCGGATGAAGCCGGCGATGTTGGCGCCGGCCACGTAATTGCCCGGCTGGCCGTACTCGTCGGCGGTGGTGAGGCAGCGATCGTGGATGCGGCGCATGATGTCGGCCAGTCGCTCCTCGGTGTCGTTGAAGGTCCACGAGTCGCGCGAGGCGTTCTGCTGCATCTCCAGCGCGCTGGTGGCCACACCACCCGCGTTGGCAGCCTTGCCCGGGGCGAACTTGATCCCGGCCTCTTCGAAGTACTTCACCGCGTCGGGCGTGCACGGCATGTTGGCGCCCTCGGCCACGATCTGGCAGCCGTTCTTGATCAGCAGGGTCGCATCGTCGCCGGAGACCTCGTTCTGGGTGGCGCAGGGCAACGCGATGTCGCACGGCACCTCCCACACGCTGCGGTCCGTCACGACATGTGCGGCGCCGCCACGGGCCTCCGCGTAGTCCTCGATGCGGCCCCGGCGCAGTTCCTTGACCTCTTTGAGCAGGTCGAGGTCGATGCCCTTGTCGTCGCGCACGTATCCGCTGGAGTCCGAGCAGGCCACCACGGTCCCGCCCAGCGAGTGCACCTTCTCGATGGCGTAGATCGCCACGTTGCCCGAACCGGACACCACGACCTGCTTGCCGTCGAAGGACTGCCCGCTCGACCGCAGGATCTCGTCGACGAAGAAGACCGTGCCGTAACCGGTGGCCTCGGTGCGGACCTGCGACCCGCCCCAGGTCAGGCCCTTGCCGGTGAGCACGCCGGATTCGTAGCGGTTGGTGATCCGCTTGTACTGGCCGAACAGGTAACCGATTTCGCGCATGCCGACGCCGATGTCGCCGGCCGGGACGTCGGTGTACTCACCGATGTGGCGGTACAGCTCGGTCATGAAGGACTGACAGAAGCGCATCACCTCGGCGTCGGAGCGGCCCTTGGGGTCGAAGTCCGACCCGCCCTTGCCGCCGCCGATCGGCAGGCCGGTCAGCGAGTTCTTGAAGATCTGCTCGAAGCCCAGGAACTTCACGATGCCGAGGTAGACCGACGGGTGGAACCGCAGGCCGCCCTTGAAGGGGCCGAGCGCCGAGTTGAATTCGACTCGGAAGCCGCGGTTGATCTGCGCGGTGCCGGAGTCGTCGAGCCAGGGCACCCGGAAGATGATCTGCCGCTCGGGCTCGCACAGGCGGCGGATGATGGCGCCGTCGGCGTAGTCGGGATGCTTGGCCACCACCGGACCGAGGCTGGTCAGGACCTCGTAGACGGCCTGGTGGAACTCCTGCTCACCGGCGTTGCGTTGCGATACTTCCTCGTAGATCGCCTGCAGTTTCTCGTGTAGTACAGCCATCTCAGTCCATCTGGTAGCGGGGGAAAACCCCGGTGGGCGCGGGCAATTCGGTACCTGGCTTGAGCCGGGTCCCGATGGAGTCGAAGTCGCGTGCGTCGGTCGGCTGGCCCAGCAGGTCGAGCAGCTTGGCCATCGAGTCCGGCATCACCGGCTGCGTCAGCAGCGCCGCGATCCGCACCACCTCGAGCGTCGTGTAGAGCACCGTACCGAACCGTTGCTGGTCTGTTGGATCGTCGGACTTGCGCAGGACCCACGGCTCCTGGGCGGAGAAGTAGCGGTTCGCTGCGCCGAGTACCGACCAGATCGATTCAAGTGCGAGGTGCATCGCGGGCACATCGTAGTGCGTGCGCACCTGCTCGAGCAGGGCATCGGCGGCACTCAGGAGTGCGGTGTCGTCCTCGTTGAACGATCCGGGGTCGGGCACCACGCCGTCGAGGTTCTTGGCCACCATCGACAGCGAACGTTGCGCCAGGTTGCCCAGCTCGTTGGCCAGGTCGGCGTTGATCCGCCCGATGATGGCTTCCTCGCTGTAGCTGCCGTCCTGACCGAAGGACACCTCACGGAGGAAGAAGAACCGCACCTGATCGAGGCCGAACGTGTCGATCAGATCGACTGGATCCACTACATTGCCGACCGACTTGCTCATCTTCTCGCCCTTGACGTTGATGAAGCCGTGCGCGAAGATCCGCTCGGGCAGCGCGATCCCGGCCGACATCAGGAACGCCGGCCAGTACACGCTGTGGAACCGGATGATGTCCTTGCCGATCATGTGCAGCTTGGCCGGCCAGTACTTCTGAAAAGCATCGGAGGCCACGTCCGGGAACCCGACGCCGGTGAGGTAGTTGGTCAGCGCATCCACCCACACGTACATCACGTGATCAGGGTGGTCGGGAACCGGCACACCCCAGTCGAACGTGGTCCGCGAGATCGACAGGTCCTTCAGTCCGCCCGAGACGAAGCTGACGATCTCGTTGCGGCGCACATCGGGCCCGATGAACTCGGGATGGGCCTCGTAGTGGGCCAGCAGGCGCTCGGCGTAGGCCGACAACCGGAAGAAGTAGGTCTGCTCCTCGGTCCAGGTGACAGGGGTGCCGGTCTCGATCGCGGTGCGGGTGCCGTCGGGACCCGCGGTCGTCTCGTCCTCGGCGAAGAATCGTTCATCGCGGATCGAGTACCAACCCGAGTAGGTGCCAAGGTAGATGTCGCCGGCCTCGTTCATACGGCGCCAGATCTCCTTGGACGCCTCGTAGTGGTCGGCGTCGGAGGTGCGGATGAACCTGTCGAAGGAGATGTTGAGCTTCTCCTGCAACCGCTGGAACACGTCGGAGTTGCGGTTGGCCAGCTCGGCGGCCGAGATGCCCTCGGCAGCGGCGGTATCGGCCATCTTCTGGCCGTGCACGTCGGTGCCGGTCAGGTAGCGCACATCGAAGCCGTCGAGTCGCTTGAACCGGGCGATCGCATCGGTGGCGATGTACTCATAGGCGTGCCCGATGTGCGGCGCGCCGTTCGGGTAGGCGATGGCCGTAGTTATGTAGAAAGGCTCACTCATTTGGACCCCACCTTATTGTGTTGCGGTGGGATCCAAACGCTCAGCCAGGGAGAAGCCGCCGGCTCCGGAGCCATTGGCTCCGCTGGTCGACGCACATACCCACCTCGACGCGTGCGGCGCGCAGACCGCGCAGGACGTCCGGGCGATCATGGATCGCGCGGCCGCGGTCGGAGTGGGCCAGGCGGTCACCATCGCCGACGATCTGGACTCGGCGCGCTGGGTAACCACGGCCGTCGAAGCTGATGAGCGGGTTTTCGGCGCGGTGGCGTTGCACCCCACCCGGGCCAACGCGCTCGACGACGCGGCCAGGGCCGAGGTGGAGCGGCTGGCGGCCCATCCGCGGGTGGTCGCGGTGGGCGAGACCGGGATGGACCTGTACTGGCCGGGCCGGCTGGACGGCTGCGCGACGCCCGCCGAGCAGCGCGAGGGCTTCGCGTGGCACATCGACCTGGCCAAGCGCACCGGCAAGCCGTTGATGATCCACAACCGGGACGCCGACGCCGAGGTGCTCGACGTACTACGCGCCGAGGGAGCGCCCGAGACAGTGATCTTCCACTGTTTTTCGTCAGGACCGGAGATGGCTCACACCTGCGTCGAGGCCGGCTGGGTATTGAGCCTCTCGGGCACTGTCAGCTTCCGTAATGCCGCTGAGCTGCGGGAAGCTGCTCGGGTGATCCCCCCGGGCCAGCTGTTGGTGGAGACCGACGCGCCGTTTCTGACCCCGCATCCGTTCCGCGGAGCACCGAACGAGCCGTACTGCCTCCCATACACTGTGCGGGCACTCGCAGAGTTGCTGGACCGACCTGCCGAAGAGGTCGCGTCCGAGACCGCAGCCACTGCGGCGCGGGTGTACGGACTTAACGGGGAGTCGCCGGCTCTAGTTGCCGAGTGAACCCCTTTTCGTTACCGTCTTGTGATCAAACCTCAACCGCCGGCGGTGATCTATGCCGTCCGTACCGGGGAGAAATGCGAGAACCGTGGACGCGCTCAACAAAATTCATGAATCCCGATCTCCGCTGCTGCGAGGCGTGGTGGGGGCCCTGCTGGTCACGCTGACCGCTGCCGGGGGCTACGCCGTCGGATCGCACAAGACCGTGACGCTGAGCGTCGACGGTGCGCCGATGACCGTGACGACGATGAAGTCGCGGGTGATCGACGTGGTCGAGGAGAACGGGTTCTCGGTCGGCGATCGGGATGATCTCTACCCCTCGGCCGACGAGTCCGTGCATCAGGCCGACACCATCGTTCTGCGCCGTAGCCGACCGCTGGAGTTGTCGTTGGACGGCAATGACAGCAAGCAGGTGTGGACCACTGCCTCGACCGTCGATGAGGCCTTGGCGCAGCTGAAGATGACCGACAAGGCACCGGCCGCGGCCTCCCGCGGCAGCAGGGTTCCGCTGGGCGGCATGGCGCTGCCCGTGGTGAGCGCCAAGACCGTCCGGATCGATGACGGCGGCAACGTGCAGACCGTGCATCTGGCCGCCCCGAACGTGGCCGGCCTGTTGGCCGCGGCGGGGGCCCCGCTGGAGCAGAACGACACCGTCGTTCCGGCCGCATCGACCCCGGTCACCGAGGGTATGCAGGTTCAGGTGACCCGCATGCGCATCGAGAAGGTCACCGAGCGGGTGGCGTTGGAACCGGGTCATCAGCGCATCGAAGACGCCTCCATGAACATGAGCCGGCAGGTCGTCGAGGAGCCCGGCGCCCCGGGCACCCAGGACGTGACCTACGCCGTGGCCAAGGTGAACGGCGTGGAGACCGGCAGACTGCCAGTAGCCAATGTCGTGATCAACCCGGCTCGTGACGGTGTGCTGCGCGTCGGAGCAAAGCCTGGCACCGAAGTTCCGCCGGTCACCAACGGCGCTGCCTGGGACGCCCTTTCGCAGTGCGAAGCGGGAGGTAACTGGGCCATTAACACAGGTAACGGATTTTTTGGTGGGGTCCAATTCGACCAGAACACCTGGGAGCGACAGGGTGGTCTGAGGTATGCTCCGAGGGCCGATCTGGCGACTAGAGAAGAGCAGATTGCGATTGCTACGGTGACGCAGGCCCGGCAGGGTTGGGGAGCTTGGCCAGTGTGTAGTGGGAGGATTGGGGCGCGCTGACTATTCGACTGCTCGGGCGGACCGAGATACGACGCTTGGCGAAAGAAATCGACTTTCGACCACGCAAGGCCTTTGGCCAGAACTTCGTTCATGATGCCAACACCGTTCGGCGCATCGTGTCGGCCTCCGGGATTCACCGGAACGACCATGTGCTCGAAGTCGGACCCGGTCTCGGGTCGCTGACACTGCCCCTGTTGGACCGTGGTGCCAGGGTGACCGCAGTGGAGATCGACCCGGTGCTGGCCAAGCAATTGCCGGCCACCATCGCCGATCATTCCCACAGCGAGATCAACCGGCTCACGGTGATCAACCAGGACATCCTGACGCTGATGCCGTCTGATCTGGCCGAGCAGCCGACGGCGCTCGTGGCGAATCTGCCGTACAACGTGGCGGTGCCCGCACTGCTGCACCTGTTGGCCGAGTTCCCGTCGATCCGGACGGTGATGGTCATGGTGCAGGCCGAGGTGGCCGAGCGTCTGGCGGCCGAGCCCGGCGGCAAGGACTACGGCGTGCCGAGTGCCAAGGCGCGTTTCTACGGAAACGTGCGCAGGCACGGGATGGTCTCGCCGACGGTGTTCTGGCCGATCCCGCGGGTGTACTCCGGACTGGTCCGCATCGACCGGTACGAGACATCGCCGTGGCCGACGGACGCCGAGTTCCGCGATGAGGTGTTCCAGCTCATCGACATCGGATTCGCGCAGCGGCGCAAGACCTCTCGCAACGCGTTCGCGGACTGGGCGGGTTCGGGCAACGAGTCGGCAGAGCGGCTGCTCGCCGCCAGCATCGACCCGTCGCGCCGTGGCGAGACGCTCGGCATCGCCGACTTCGTCCGACTCCTGCAGCGGGCCAAGGAAGCCGAGGGTGAGGCCGCAGCTCAGATCGAGGCAACCGCCGAGGTTGAGGCGGCACGGCAAGGCTGAGGACCGCCGAATGTGAAGAAGATCGCGAGATTGTCCGACAATCTCGCGATCTTCTTCACATCGGGGACCTGAGCGCCTCGGCGATCAGGCTGACGAACTCCGAACACGAGGGGTGTCTGCGCTCGGGGTCCTTCGCGAGTGCCCTGGCGATGATCGGGTCGGCCGACGGTGGAATCCAGTTGCACCGCTGCGATATTCGTGGTGGTCGGCTGTACATCTGATGATCGATCAGGGCTATCGCGGTATCTGCGGAGAACGGCGGTGCTCCGGTCAGCAGCTCAACTGTGGTGCACGCCAGCGCGTACTGATCCGTCGCCGCCAAAGGTGTCCGGCCGCTGAGGAGCTCGGGTGCCGAATAGGGCAGTGACGCTTGGATATCCGGGTGTGGTCGGGCTGCCTGGCGGGTGATGCGCCGGGCCGGGTCGAGGCTCATCCGGCCGTGCCGGTCGTGGGCCAACTTGGCAGCCACGTCCGCGGCCATCGAGTGGGCCACTCCGAAGTCGATCAGAACTGCCCTCGAAAATGGTTGATCGACAAGGATATTGGCGGGTTTGACGTCGCAGTGCACGATCCCGTGCCGGTGGGCGTGATCGAGCGCCCCGGCGATCTGGGCCAACGCGGTGAGCCGCTCCGGTGTGCCGGGCAGATTGCTCACCGTGCCGCCGTCGAAAAGTTCCATCGCCAGCCAGCTCGGGCCTGCCGCGTACACCGTGACGATGTTGGGGTGGGTGAGCTGCCTGGCGAAGTCGAACTCGCGCTGCAGCCGGGCCAGATGGGCGGGTTGGCGGTGCCGATCATCGAGAACCTTGAGCGCGACGGTGGAACCGTCGGGATCGCGGGCCAGGTATACGACGGCTGAGCCGCCGCTCCCCACCACTTTCACCGCGGTGTAGCCCGCGATGATCACCTCGGCTGAGGGCACCGTCTCAGCTTAGGTTCACCGACAACCACGGGTGAGCGGCGATAGTGTCGTGGCCGTGTCAGCATCCGATGGCAGTACCGCGTCCGAGTGGGTCCCCACCGGGTCGGTGACCGTGCGTGTCCCCGGCAAGGTGAATCTGCACCTGGCGGTCGGGGATGTGCGCGACGACGGGTACCACGACCTCACCACGGTGTTCCATGCCGTGTCGCTGCTGGACGAGGTGACGGTGCGCAATGCCGACATGCTGTCGCTGACGGTGGCCGGCGAGGGCGTGGAGTCGGTGCCCACCGACGAGCGCAACCTGGCCTGGCGCGCCGCCGAGTTGCTGGCCGAACACGTGGGCCGGTCCCCTGATGTGGCGATCAGCATCGACAAGTCGATCCCGGTGGCCGGTGGCATGGCAGGAGGCAGCGCCGACGCGGCCGCGGTGCTGGTGGCGATGAACACGCTGTGGGAGCTCGGGGTGCCCAGGCGCGATCTGCACGCCCTGGCGGCCCGGTTGGGCAGTGATGTCCCGTTCGCGCTGCACGGCGGCACCGCGCTCGGCACCGGCCGTGGCGAGGAGCTGGCCACGGTGCTGGCCCGCAGCACCTTCCACTGGGTGCTGGCCTTCGCGCACAAGGGTCTGTCCACCCCGAAGGTGTTCGGCGAGCTGGATCGGCTGCGCGCAGACACCTCGACGGGCGGCCCGCCGCGGGCCGAGGAGCCCGAGCCTGTCCTGGCTGCGCTGGCTTCCGGTGATCCGGCCGAACTTGCCGCGCTGTTGGGCAACGACCTACAGCCGGCCGCCCTGAGCCTGTACCCGGAGCTGCGCCGGACGCTGCGTGCCGGGGTGGAGGCCGGTGCCCTCGCCGGCATCGTGTCCGGTTCGGGCCCGACGTGTGCGTTCCTGTGTCCGTCGTCGACGTCGGCGGTGGACGTGGGGACTGAACTTGCCGGGGCCGGGGTGTGCCGGACGGTGCGGGTGGCCAGCGGTCCCGTCAGCGGTGCCCGCGTCGTTCCGGAGCCGTCGACGTCGGCCTGACGGACGGCTCTGGCAGGCGGGCTGCTTGGCCGTTTCGTCGCTGTTTTCGACGCCAGGGCTGCGAACTTTGCGCCGGAACAACCCGCCGAGTAGAAATCGACGGAGTACCCGTCGACGTCTGTCTGAAACTGTGACGCAGACCTCAATTATCGCGAGGGTTTGGCAGTTACTTAAGGGTCTCTTAAGATGAGCGGCGGTGAATGCTAGCGATCTCGCATCGGATGCGACTTGTGCTCCCGCCGTCCATGACGGTGGGGGGTCGCCCAGACGTACACCCGGATCTGGGGCATCACCTTTTCGAGACATAACTGCTCCCCAATCGTGTGCGCGCGCCTACCCAAAAGCGGTGCACAGCGGGCGGAGCATGGATAACCGGGCAACTGCACCTGGCGCACTGTCGTCGGTGTGGGGGCCGCGGAACCCAAGGAGGTCGTCGTGAGCAGATTCACCGAGAAGATGTTCCGCAATGCTCGTGAGAGCAAGCGCGGAATGGTCACTGGTGAGCCGCATGAGCCGGTTCGCCACACCTGGGGTGAGGTTCACGAGCGGGCCCGGCGGATCGCAGGCGGTCTGGCCGCCGCGGGTATCGGTCACGGCGACGCCGTGGGCGTGCTGGCCGGCTTCCCCGTCGAGATCGCGCCGACCGCGCAGGGCGTCTGGATGCGCGGCGCGAGCCTGACCATGCTGCACCAGCCGACCCCGCGCACCGACCTGGCGGTGTGGGCCGAGGACACCATGAACGTGATCGGCATGATCGAGGCCGACGCCGTCATCGTCTCCGAGCCGTTCCTGGTGGCCATCCCGGTGCTCGAAGAAAAGGGCATCAAGGTCGTCAAGATCGCCGACCTGCTGGCTGCCGACCCGATCGATCCGGTGGAGACCGGCGAGGACGATCTGGCGCTGATGCAGCTGACGTCTGGCTCGACAGGGTCTCCTAAGGCAGTCCAGATCACGCACCGCAACATCCACTCCAACGCCGAGGCGATGTTCATCGGTGCGGAGTACGACGTCGACAAGGACGTCATGGTGAGCTGGCTGCCCTGCTTCCACGACATGGGCATGGTCGGCTTCCTGACCATCCCGATGTACTTCGGCGCCGAGCTCGTCAAGGTCACGCCGATGGACTTCCTGCGCGACACGCTGCTGTGGGCGAAGCTCATCACCAAGTACAAGGGCACCATGACCGCGGCGCCCAACTTCGCTTATGCGTTGTTCGCCAAGCGGTTGCGCCGTCAGGCCAAGCCGGGCGAGTACGACCTGTCCACCCTGCGGTTCGCGCTCTCGGGCGCCGAGCCCGTGGAGCCGGCTGACGTCGAGGACCTGCTCGACGCGGGCAAGCCGTTCGGGCTGCCCTCGTCGGCGATCCTGCCGGCCTACGGCATGGCCGAGACCTGCCTGGCCGTGTCGTTCTCCCCGTGCAACGCGGGTCTGGTGGTCGACGAGGTCGACGCCGACCTGCTGGCCGCGTTGCGCCGCGCCGTGCCCGCCACCAAGGGCAACACCCGCCGGCTGGCCTCACTCGGCCCGCTGCTGAAGGACCTCGAGGCCCGTGTCGTCGACGAGCACGGCGACGTGATGCCCGCTCGCGGCGTCGGCGTCATCGAGCTGCGTGGCGAGTCGTTGACCCCCGGCTACATCACCATGGGCGGCTTCCTGCCGGCTCAGGACGAGCACGGTTGGTACGACACCGGCGACCTCGGCTACATCACCGAGGAGGGCAACGTCATCGTGTGCGGTCGCGTCAAGGACGTGATCATCATGGCCGGGCGCAACATCTACCCGACGGACATCGAGCGTGCGGCCGGCCGGGTGGAAGGTGTGCGGCCGGGCTGCGCCGTGGCGGTGCGTCTGGATGCTGGTCACTCGCGCGAGACCTTCGCCGTCGCCGTGGAGTCCAACGCCTGGCAGGATCCGGCCGAGGTGCGCCGGATCGAGCATCAGGTGGCACACGAGGTGGTGTCCGAGGTCGACATGCGTCCGCGCAACGTCGTGGTGCTCGGTCCCGGCAGCATCCCGAAGACCCCGTCGGGCAAGCTGCGTCGGGCCAACTCGGTCTCGCTCGTCACCGGCTAGCTGCAGCACTTCGTACCAAAACCGCCCCGTTTCGATGGAAACGGGGCGGTTTGTGTTCTGCCGCAACACGACGCGTACTGGTTCATTCGTCGTGGAATGACACGCAGTCATTTGTTGGACGGCCGGTGAACTGTGCGTGACCTGTGTATTCTGACGCCGAAACTAATTTGACGAGAGGACCGGCATGGTCAAATCCCGATGGGTTTCGGCGATCCTAGGCGCAGGCGTTGTCGCCGCCGGGATTACCGCGGGCACCGCCTGGGCGGGCGGTCCCGGAGGTTACGTCGAAGATCCCGAAGACATGTTTGCGGCGGTGGGCACTGGCGAATTCGTCGACACCTTGGCTGGTTTCACGGCTACCGGTGATACCGCCGAGGAGGCCTCCGCGGCAGTGATCGCGGCATGCACGAATGCCGGCGGTGTGGAATGCACTGCCGACGAGGTGACCAACGACAACCTGTGCATCGTGTCCGTCGCCAGTCCCAGCAATCACGCGGTAGCCGGCGGAGCCGGCGCGACGGTGGAGGCTGCCCGCCAGGACGCATTCAACAAGGCGGCTGCCAACAACACCCCGCTCGATGCAGATTCCTTTGTTGTCGTATCGGCCTGCCCCTGATGAGCGAGCGGATGCCGGCCCATGTGGCGCATGACCATTCTGGTATCGCGATCGTAGCCCGGAAGGGGAAGGACATGATGACAGGTCGCGGGAAGTTTGCTTTTCTGATGGCGGGTTTGGTTGCGGTGTCAGTGTTTTCGGCGCCGATGGCTTCGGCTAGGCCGACCTGCCAGGAGACCGCCACCAAGACCATCTGCACGACCAACGGCAGCACATCGATCAAGGCAAGGCCCGGAACAACGGCGCCGCCCGCCAACATCCCGGTGTTCCCGTGGCTCGGAATGCCGGGGGCACGCCGCTAGGCAACCCCGTAGTACCGACACCCGCGAGCGGGCGTGCCTCTGGTGGCACGCCCGCTCGTGGCGTTTATGGAGTCGACGCGTGCGCCGTGCGCTCAGCCGTATCGGCGAGCCGGTTCTGCCGAATTACGTAGCCGCGCAACATCAACAGCATCGCGGCCGGTGCCGCCATCATCGACATCACTTCGAGCATGTCCGACATCAGCTGGCCTGCTTGGTGTTTGCAGCGTGGTCGGTGCCCATCCGGTTGTAGACCTGCCACCAGATCAGCTCGTGATCGACCGCGGTGAGCTCACCGCGGTCGCGGCGTTCATCGGCTTGCAGGAGTGTCGCGGCGAGCACGACCAGGCGCTCCCGGGCACTCTGCGGTCCTGGATCGTCGTAGCCGGCCATCGTCGTGGCGCACAGTGTCCGCACCCGGTGGAAGGCGCTGCCGGACAGACCGAGTGTGATGGCGCCGGTGGCGCAGTAGACCGCGGTGGCCACACCGAACGCAGGCCAGGGTGACATCTGCCCGCTCAGCCAGAGCTCGCACAGCAACCACACGAGCATTCCCCATAGTGGCCAGCCGCGGGCCAGTCGGACCAACCGGCGCTCTGCGGTGCTCAGGCCCGGCGGGTAGACCACCAGCCGGTAGTAGGTGATGCCGAAACGGCCCGGCCGGATCTGCACGCAACCCCATACCCGGGAGCCGTCGAGCAGTGGGGTCAGTAGCCGAATGCCGTCCATATCTCGGGTGTACCCGCTGCGCACGCGCTCGGACCGAGCCCGAACGGTTTCTTTACGGCGCGACGACGGATCCTTGCACTCTGGGTATAGTTATCTATACTCAGCTGCATGAAGCCAAAGCTTTCACCCCGTCTGGCCGATCACCCGACTGTGCGCGCGGTGCGCGCCCGCGCCGACGCGGTGGTGCCCGACGTGATCGACGCGGACTGGCTGCGGCAACTGTGTCTGGACGCCGGAGCCGACGACGTTGCCTTCGCCGCGGTGGATGATCCCGCTCTGGCCTCCGAGCGCGAACATGTCGAGGCTGCGCTGCCCGGGGTGCGCAGCTACATCTCGCTGGTGGTCAAGATGAACCGCGACAACGTCCGGTCGTCCACTCGCAGCGTGGCCAACCAGGAGTTCCACCGCAGCGGCGAGATCATCAACGAAGCTGCTCACCGGATCACCCGGGCACTGGAAGACGCAGGCCGCAGCGCGGTGAACCCGTCGGCCACCTTCCCGATGGAGATGGACAGATACCCGGGGCGGATCTGGGTGGTGGCACACAAACCCGTCGCGGTCGCCTCGGGGTTGGGAGTGATGGGCATCCACCGCAACGTCATCCACCCCAGATTCGGCAATTTCATCCTGCTGGCCACCATTCTGGTTGGCTCACCGATAAGCAGTTACGGTGAGCCGCTGGATTATTCGCCGTGCCTGGAATGCAAGCTGTGTGTGGCGGCCTGCCCGGTCGGCGCCATCGGGAAGGACGGCGAGTTCGACTTCGCCGCCTGCTCGGTGCACAACTACCGCGAGTTCATGGGTGGGTTCACCGACTGGGCGCAAACCATCGCCGACAGTGCCGACGCAGCCGACTTCCGCTCCCGGGTCAGTGATTCGGAGAACGCTTCGATGTGGCAGAGCCTGTCCTTCAAAGCCAATTACAAGGCGGCCTACTGCCTGGCGGTGTGCCCAGCGGGGGAGGACGTGATCGAACCCTACCTCGACGACCGCAAGGAGTTCATGGACCGCGTGCTCAAACCTCTGCAGGAGAAACGGGAAACGCTGTACGTGCTGCCGAACTCGGCAGCCAAGGCTCACGCCGAGAAACGGTTTCCGCACAAGACCGTGCAGGTGGTCGCCAGTGGAATCCGCGCGCTCGACGGCAGTTGAAATCCGCCTGAGCGCAACACCAGACGTCGCCGGACCGTGGCGTTAATCTGTCGCGACGATGGCGAAGCAGGGTGAGTTCCGGCTCTGGGCGTTCGGCGACGCTCACGTGGGCACCGACAACCAGTTCGATCGGGAGAGCCTGGCCGACGCCATCCGGCAGTCGGAATACGGTGGCGCCGAGGGCGGTCCGCCGTTCGACTGGGACATCGCGGTAGACGTCGGAGACATGTCCGGCGCGCATCACAGCCTGCCCGATGACGCCGAGGGGCGGGAGGTCCGCAGGCAGCTGTCGGTGATGCGCAAGCACCGGCGCGAGGACGTGTACTCGGTGTGCGGGAATCACGATCGCAGTGGTCTTTCCGAACCCGACGCCTGGTGGTGGCAGAAATGGATCGATCCGCTGGGTGCGCACACCGCACATTCCGGGGTCGACGCCACAGCCCGGCCCTATCCCGTCAGCGGGACCTGGGAGCGGTACTCGTTTCGGGTGGGCAACCTGCTGTTCCTGATGCTGAGCGACCGCAACGAGCCGTCGCAGACGGTCGGTCGGGGCACGCTCGGGGGTAATCCCGGCGGAGTGGTGTCCGCCGAGACGTTCGAGTGGTGGGCGAACATGGTTGAGCAGAACCGTGGTTCGATCATCGTCACGGTGCACCACTACGTCCTCAAGGACACCACGGTGGCATCGGGGGAGTGGGAGGGGGTGCGCCGGGATTCGGATGGGAAGCTCCATGAGCACTACCATCGGCCGTTCCTGGAGGGGACGCCGCAAGGCGCGTCCTACCTGTACTGGGTTGGCGGCAAGCCGGATTCCGGGGCCTTCGAGCGGTATCTCACCGAACATCCGGGGGCGGTGGCGCTGTGGCTGGCGGGGCATACCCACACCAATCCCGACGACTCGTATGGCGGCAAAACCCATGTCGAGCAGGCCTGGGGTGGAACCTATTTCATGAATATGGCGTCACTGAGCCGCCATCACATGCCGATCACGACCCTGCCGATCAGCCGGCTGCTGACATTTCGTCCGGGTAGCCACGAGGTGAGGGTGCAGTGCTATCTGCACACCGACCAGCATGCGGCGCAGGGCTGGTATGCACCGGCCGAGCGCACGCTCACTCTGGATAGGCCGTTCCGTTGGTAGCCGGTGCAGTCCGTCCGCGAGCAGACGCAAACTTGCCCATTTTCGTGTGAAAAAGGGCAAGTTTGCGTCTGCTCGCGCGAGGAAGCCCGCAGCGAATCACCAGGCGTGAACGGTGTTCTGGGCGGGCTCCAGGCCCTGGGCGATCAACAGCTCGGTGGCATCGGCGGCCTGCTCGCAGATCGTCGGCAGCTCGGCGCGTTCGGCGGCAGTGAAGGCCTCCAGCACGAACGCCGCCGGATCCTTACGGCCCGGCGGGCGGCCCACTCCGATGCGGACCCGCTGAAAGTCCTTGCTGCCCAAGGCCGACGCCACCGACCGTAATCCGTTGTGGCCGCCTTCGCCGCCTCCGACCTTGAGCCGGATCCGGCCGAAGTCGATGTCGAGTTCGTCGTGGATGACCACGATGCGGCCCGGTGGCACCGAGTAGAACTTGGCCAACGGCCCGACCTGACGACCGGACTCGTTCATGTAGCACCGAGGTTTGGCCAGTACCACCGGGGCTCCTGCGAGCCTGCCGGTGATCACCTCGGCGCCGGACTTCTTGTGCACCTTGAAGGCCGAGCCGATGCGGGCGGCCAGTACATCGGCCACCATGAACCCGACATTGTGCCGGGTCTTGGCGTAGGCGGGCCCGGGATTACCCAGGCCCACCACCAGCAGCGGCTCGGCCATCGAAAGGGGTACTTACTCGGCGGCTTCGGCAGCCTCGGCGGCCGGCTCCTCGGCCGGGGCCTCGGCGGCAGCCTCGCCGGCGCCCTCGGACTCGAGGTCCTCAGCGCTCGGGGCCTCGACGACGTTGACCACGAGCAGCTCGGGATCCGACACCAGCGAAACGCCGGTGGGCAGCTCGATCTGGCCGGCCAGGATCTGGGTGCCGGTCTCGACGCCCTCGATCGACACGGTCAGGTGCTCGGGGATCGACAGGGCCTCGGCCTCGATCTCGATGGTGTTGGTGTCCTGGGTGACCAGGGCGCCCGGGACGGCGTCGCCCTCGATGGTGACGGTGACCTCGACGGTGACCTTCTCGCCACGGCGCACGACGAGCAGGTCGGCGTGCTGGATGTTGCGGCGGATCGGGTGGATGTCCAGCGCCTTGGTCAGGGCCAGCTGCTCCTTGCCCTCGATGTCGAGGGTGAGCACGGCGTTGGTGCCCGAGTGGCGCAGCACGGCGGCGAACTCGCGGGCGTTGATCTCCAGGTGCTGGGGGTCGGTGCCGTGGCCGTACAGAACGGTGGGCACGTTGCCGTCGCGGCGGGCCTGGCGTGAGGCGCCCTTGCCGGTGCGGGTGCGCACCGTCGCGGTCAGCTTGTTGGGAATGTTCTTGGCGGCGGTCTTGGCCATGATGTTGCTCCTCTAAATTGCGGTACTGCGGTCAGATCGTCAGCACGGCAAGGGTCGCAACACTTGAAGAAGTTCCCGCCGATAACGGTGGCCCCAAAGGTCCACCCTCGCCGTGACGCCAGGTCAGGGTAGCAAAGACGGGGCCCGCCACCAAAAATCGGAGCTGGGCCTTACAGCGGGTATGCCGTGTCGGTGAGCTGCTCGGACAGGTCCCACAGGCCTTTCTGGGTGTCCACCCGCCGGGCCAGCGGGCTGCGCCCCACCGGTTGGCTGGGGCCGAACTGGCCGAACCGCGGCCCGATGAAGCTGTCGCCGGGAACATCCTGGGACACCGCATAGAGCGTCTGGCGGGCGCCGAACGACGGCTCGCTGGCGAATATCCGGTTGGCGACGGCCATCATGCGGGCACCGAACTTGTTGCCGCTCTGGCCCTGAAGGTTGGTGGCCGAATAGCCGGGGTGAGCGGCCAGTGCGCGCACCTGCGAGCCCGACACAGTCAGGCGGCGCTGCAACTCGGAGGTGAACATCAGGTTGGCCAGTTTGGACTGCCCGTAGGCCAGCCATGCCGAGTACGGCCGGGACTTCCAGTTGAGGTCCCGCAGATTGACCTGCCCGAACAGGTGCATCAGCGACGACACCGTGACCACGCGGTCAGTGATCTTGGGCAGCAGCAGATTGGTCAGGGCGAAATGCCCGAGGTGATTGGTGCCGATCTGGCTCTCGAAGCCGTCGACGGTCCGGCTCAGCGGGACCGCCATGATGCCGGCATTGTTGACAAGCACGTCGACGCTTTCGACGGTGTCGGCGAACTCGCGGACCGAGGCCAGGTTCTGCAGGTCGAGTTTGCGCACCTCCACCTGCCCGCCGGTCATCGTCTCGGCGGCCGCGGTGCCCTTTTCCAGGTTGCGGACGGCAACGGTCACCTTGGCGCCGACGCGGGCCAGCTCACGGGCCGTGACGAGCCCCAGCCCGCTGTTGGCGCCGGTGACGATCACCCTGCGGCCGGAGAACGAGGGCAGGTCGGCGCTGGTCCATCCACTCATGCTGACCACCCTACGGGCGGCCCGATCACTTCTTCGCGATGTTGAAGCCCGCGATGATCGATTCGATGTCCGGTCCCTGTGCCGCAGCTTCGTCGGCGTAGGTGGTGACGGTCAGCTGGATGAGGTACCGCTGCGGGGGCTGTAACCCATCGTTGGCGATGATGACGCGGTTGTAGCTCTGCATGCGCTTGCCGTTGAGGTCGTAGCTGCCCTCGATCATCGCCGACGGGAAGCCCTTCCAGTCCGCGTTGGAAGCATTGAGCTGCTTGAAGTTCTCCGACAACTGGGCATCGGCGTAGCCGTGGTCTTTGAGGGCCTTGGGCACATCGAAATCACCGTGCAAGGTGAACGCCAGCATCATCGCGGTGGGGTAGGTGTTGCCCTTGGCGATCATCCGGGTGCCCGGGGCCAGGTTCGGATTGTTGTAGGGATGCCAGCCCGGGGGGCTCGGCATGGTCACCGTCAGATGCGGGATCTTCTCGGGTGCGATGGGCTCACCGACCACGCCGGAGTCTTCCAGGTACTGCCACAGCGGCACCGGCTGGTTGTCGGCGGGGGCAGCGGGGGTCGTCGAGCTCGTGGTCCAGATCGACTTGTAATCAGGCGTTTCGGCGCCGCAACCGGTGACGAGCACCGCCAGCGCGCCGGCCGTGGCGAGCAGCCGCTTCACAGAATCTCGCGCACCGAATCGATCGGCCGGGCCAGCCGGGTGCCGTTGTCGGTGACGACGAACGGGCGCTCGATCAGGATCGGGTTCTGGGCCATCGCATCGAGCAGTTCGTCGTCGGACGCATCGGCCAAACCCAGTTCGGCGTACAGGGATTCACGTTTGCGCACTGCGGTGCGCACGTCGATCCCCGCAGCTTTGATCAGCGCGGCGATCTCGTCACGCGTCGGCGGCGTCTTCAGGTACTGCACCACCTCAGGCTCGATCCCGTTCTCGCGCAACAGATCCAGCGTCTTACGAGAGGTGGAGCACTTGGGGTTGTGGTAGATCCGTGCCGGCACGCTAGGCCGACCCGTCGAACAGTCCGGTGACCGAGCCGTTGTCGAACACCGCGCGGATGGTGCTGGCCAGCAGCGGGGCGATGGACAGCACGGTCAGCTGCGGGAACTGCTTGTCCTCGGTGATCGGCAGCGTGTTGGTGACGATCACCTCGCGGGCACCGCAGTCGGCCAGGCGCTGGGCGGCCGGATCGGAGAGCACGCCGTGAGTCGCGGCGATGATGACGTCCTTGGCGCCGTCCTCGCGGAGCAGCTTGACCGCGCCGGCGATGGTGCCGCCGGTGTCGATCATGTCGTCGGTGAGGATGCAGGTCCGCCCCTTGACGTCACCGACGACCCGGTTGGCTTTCACCTGGTTGGGCACCAGCGGGTCACGGGTCTTGTGGATGAAGGCCAGCGGGACGCCGCCCAGGGCGTCGGCCCACTTCTCGGCGACGCGCACGCGGCCCGAGTCGGGAGAGACGACCACCATGTCGGTGCCGGCGTACTTGTCGGCGATGTAGCCGCACAGCAGTGACTGACCGCGCATGTGGTCGACGGGACCGTCGAAAAAGCCCTGGATCTGATCGGTGTGCAGGTCGACCGAGACGATACGGTCGGCGCCTGCGGTCTTGAGCAGGTCGGCGACCAGGCGGGCCGAGATGGGCTCGCGGCCGCGGTGCTTCTTGTCCTGCCGTGCGTAGGGATAGAACGGTAGGATCGCGGTGATGCGCTTGGCGCTGCCGCGCTTGAGCGCGTCGATCATGATGAGCTGTTCCATGAGCCACTGGTTCAGCGGTGCGGGGTGGCTCTGCAAGACGAACGCGTCGCAACCACGCACAGATTCATCGAACCGGACGAAGATCTCGCCGTTGGCGAAGTCCCGCGCGGTTTGCGCGGTGACCTCGACCCCGAGCTCCTTGGCCACCTGCTCCGCCAGCTCCGGATGCGCGCGCCCCGAGAACAGCATCAGGTTTTTTCGATTGTCGGTCCAGTCCGTGGCCACTTCGCTGCCTTCGCGGTTGGGGATCGATACGGAGCAATCGTACGTAGCGTTTCTGGTAGTTCGTAGCCGGGTTACCAGATTGCCAACACGAAACTTCCCAACGGCACCGAGCTGGGCGGGGAGCAAGGCGTCCGCGGGCGACCGCCCATGCCTCGGATTGCTGCTCGATAGTGACTGCGATCCGAGGCGCAGATGTGCTCAGTCTTCGGCGGCGCGGGCCTTGCGGGCGGCTTCGGCAGCGGCCGAGCCCGGGCGCTTGCGCTCGACCCAGCCCTCGATGGTGCGCTGGGCGTTGTCCGAGACCGCCAACGCGCCGGGTGGGACGTCGTCGCGGAGCACGGTGCCGGCACCGGTGTAGGCACCGTCGCCGACGGAGACCGGCGCGATGAACATCGTGTCGGAGCCGGTGCGCACATGGGAGCCGATGGTGGTCCGGTGCTTGTTCTCGCCGTCGTAGTTGACGAAGACGCTGGACGCCCCGATGTTGCTGTGGTCGCCGATGTCTGCATCGCCGACGTAGGTCAGGTGCGGCACCTTGGTGCCCGCGCCGATGGTCGAGTTCTTCGATTCGACGAACGCGCCGAGCTTCGATTCGGCTCCGAGGATCGTGCCTGGGCGCAGATAGGCGAAGGGGCCGACGGTTGCGCCCGCGCCGATCACGGCGAGCTGGGCGTGCGTGCGCACCACCGATGCGCCGTCGCCCACCTCGACATCGGTCAGGGTGGAGTCCGGGCCGATCTCGCAGCCGGCGCCGATCTCGGTCGTCCCCAGGAGCTGGGTGCCGGGGCGGACGACGGTGTCGCGGCCGATGGTCACGTCGACGTCGATCCACGTGGTGGCGGGGTCGACGATCGTCACGCCGGCGCGCTGGTGGCCGGCCACGATGCGGCGGTTGAGTTCGGCGCCCAGATCGGAGAGCTGCACCCGGTCGTTGACGCCGGCGACGAGGGCGCTGTCGTCGACGTGCATGGCCCGTACCGTCCGGCCGTCCTGGCGCACGATCGCGATGACGTCCGTCAGGTACAGCTCCTGCTGCGCGTTGTTCGAGCTCAACCGGCTCAGCGCCGAGCGCAGGTCGGCGATGTCGAATGCGTACACCCCGGCGTTGATCTCCCGGATGGCACGTTGCGACTCGGTGGCGTCGGCCTGCTCGACGATGCCGATGACCTCGTTGTCCTGGGTGCGCAGGATGCGACCGTAGCCGGTGGGGTCGGGCACGGTGGTGGTCACCACGGTGGCGGCGGCCGTCGCGGCGCTGTGGGTTTCGATGAGCCCGGCCAGGGTGTCGGCATCGAGTAGTGGGACGTCGCCGGAGGTCACCACGACCGTGCCGGCAAATTCGTCGGGCAGTGAGCTGAGGCCGCAGGCGACGGCGTGACCGGTGCCCAGTTGCTGGTCCTGGATGGCGACGTCGATGGTGCGGCCCAGCTTGTCGGCCAGTTCGCCGACCGCGGGGGCGATGCGCTCCCGGTCGTGGCCAAGAACGACGACAAGATGCTGGGCGGCGGCGTTGGCCACGGTGTGGACCGCGTGGCTCAGCATGCTGCGGCCGGCCAGGGTGTGCAGCACCTTGGGGGTGTCCGAGCGCATTCGGGTCCCGGCACCTGCTGCCAGTACGACGACTGCGGCTTCGGTGGTCGACACCATCATCCCCTTCTCTGCCGGGCGACCTCCCCCGCAAGCGGGAGGTGCCCCCAGCATCCGTGCTGGCACGCCGCCAACTGTGTCATTTTGCGGTCGCTCGCCGGGATCGTGAGCTCCGTCGCCAGGACTCGAACCTGAACTATCTGAACCAAAATCAGAGGTGCTGCCGATTACACCACGACGGAATGTTCGGAAGAGACTCTAGTCGAACGGTCTAGCCTGATATGCGTGGCAGCACCCGACAAGGAAGTCAGGGCCCCCCGGGCCCGGATGACCGGCAGTGAACGGCGACAACAGCTCATCGAGATCGCCAAGTCGCTCTTTGCCGAGCGGGGCTATGAGGGGACGTCGATCGAGGAGATCGCCCAGCGCGCCAATGTCTCCAAACCCGTGGTTTACGAGCACTTCGGCGGCAAGGAAGGTCTGTACGCCGTCGTCGTCGACCGGGAGATGTCGGCCCTGCTGGACGGGATCACCTCGTCGCTGACCAACAACCGGTCGCGGACGCGGGTCGAGCGGGTGGCGCTGGCCCTGCTGACCTATGTCGAGGAGCGCACCGACGGTTTTCGCATCCTGATCCGGGACTCGCCGGCGGCGATCACTTCGGGTACGTACTCGACGCTGCTCAACGATGCGGTCAACCAGGTGTCCTCGATTCTGGCCGGGGATTTCTCCCGGCGCGGGCTCGACCCGGACCTGGCGCCGCTGTACGCCCAGGCGCTGGTCGGTTCGGTGTCGATGACCGCGCAGTGGTGGCTCGACGTCCGCGAGCCGAAGAAAGAAGTGGTGGCCGCGCATGTGGTCAACCTGATGTGGAACGGGCTGACGCATCTGGAGTCCGACCCGATCCTGCACGAGGAGTAGGTCAGCGGTTCGCTCGTACAAACTGCAACCTTGAGGTTGCAGCAACGGGTACTTATGTGCAACTCTTGGGTTGCAGCAATTCCGCCAAGAGAGGAACCTTGACATGACCACGGACTTCGACCGCATCGAGCGCGAGATCGCCATCGACGCACCGGCGCAACGCGTCTGGGACCTGGTGAGCGAACCCGGTTGGTACATCAACGAAGAGCGGATCACCGAACATCAGATCGATCGTGACGGCGACGTCGCGATCGTCACCGACCCCACGCACGGGAAGTTCGCGTTGCGAACCGTCACACTCGATGAGCCGCGCTATGCAGCCTTCCGGTGGCACATCGACGCCGATGACCTCGACAGCTCATCCACCCTCGTCGAATTCTGGATCACCCCGGCGCCATCGGGCGTGGTGCTCCGGGTTGTCGAGAGTGGGTTCGCCTCGCTCGACGAGCCCGAGGCTGACCGCCGCTCCCGGTTCGACGACCACAGCGGCGGCTGGCCGCTTGAGCTCGCCCTCGCCCAGAAGTACCTGGTGGGGGCCGCCGCCGATGCCTGAGAACGCCTCGCCGGTCGAGGTTTTCGCTGCGCTTGCCGATGACAGTCGGTGGCAGGTTCTGGTTGCCCTGGGGCGCAGGCCGGCCTCGGCGTCAGGGCTGGCAGACGAGCTCCCGATCAGTCGCCAGGCCATCGCCAAACACCTGAGAGTGCTCACCGATGTCGGCCTGGTGGTGGCCACCCGGGTCGGGAGGGAGATCAGGTACGAGACGGTGGGGGCTCGGCTCAGTGAGGTGGCGCGGCGGCTCGACGGCATCGCGGCGGGCTGGGAACGCCGGCTTACCAGGATCAAAGATGCTGTCGAGCAGGATAATTCAAAGTAGCTGCCTGGGTCTTCGCGCGAGCGCTCATCCCAAGTCCCGCGATAGCAGGTCCGCCGTCGTCTCCCGGCGCACCTGCACCCGCGCGGCGCCGTCGCGCACCGATACCACCGGAGGGCGCCCGACCATGTTGTAGGTCGAGGCCATGCTGTGCTGGTAGGCGCCGGTGCAGGCCACGGCCAGCAGGTCGCCGGCATGGATGTCCGCGGGTAGTTCCACATCGCGCGCGATCTCGTCACCGGACTCACAATGGCGGCCCACCACCGTGGCCACCATCGTCGGTCCCAGCGGATGGCGATTCGCCAGGGCCACAGTGTATTTCGCTCCATACAGGGCGACCCGCGGGTTGTCGCTCATGCCGCCGTCCACCGCGACGAACGTGCGGCCGCCCGGCTGGGATTTCACCCCGTGTACCCGGTACAGCGTCACGCCCGCTCGCGCACTGATGGCCCGGCCGGGCTCGACGACCAGACGTGGCCGCGGAAAGCGTTCGGCCGCGCACGCCGCGGTCAGCTCGTCGTCGACGACGGCGGCGAACGCGCCGATGTCGAGGGCCGCTTCCCCGCGGACGTACGGAACCCCGTGGCCGCCACCGATGTTGAGCTCCGTCAGCACCAGGCCGTGTTCGGCACGGATGTCTGCCATGGCGCCGATCAGGCGCCGCACCGCCACTCCGTAGGGGGTGGGATCGGTGATTTGCGAACCGATATGGCAGTGCAGGCCAACCAGATCGAGGTTCGGGGTGGCCAGAATGCGGGCCGCGGCGCGGGCAGCCCGGCGGTCGGCCAGAGCGAAGCCGAACTTCTGATCGGTCACACCCGTGGTGACCGCCCGATGCCCGTGGATGTCGATGCCCGGGGTGACCCGGATCAGTACCGGCTGGGGCCGGCGCACCAATCCGGCCAGGTAGGTGATCTCCATCGGCGAGTCGATCACGATCCGGCCCACCCCGACGTCGATGGCATCGCGCAGCTCGTCACACGACTTCGCGTTGCCGTGCATCACGATGCGCGCCGGGTCGACCCCGCCGGCCAGGGCTGTCGCGAGTTCGGCCGCAGAGCAGACATCCACTCCGAGGCCCTCCTCGGCGGCCCAGCGAGCGACGGCCGTGGTCAACAATGACTTGCCGGCGTAGACCACCTCGGTCTGACCGAGGGCGGCGCGGTAGCGCCGGGCACGGGTGCGGAAATCGGTTTCGTCCAGAACATAGGCCGGGGTGCGGTACTCGTCGGCGATGTCGGCCAGCGCCACCCGGCCCACAGTGATCCGACCCAACTCGTCGACACCCGTCGTCAGTGGCCAGATGTTCGGGTCGAGCCGCGGTCGGGTGGTGTCGCGAAGTGAGGGCAGGATGTCCAGCAGGGTCATGACTCCACCGTGGGCCGTGGCAGCGGAGCTGTCAGCAAGCTTGACGTTTCCTTGACGTCACCGGGGCCGATCCTGACGTGTTCAGGCCCTGCCGAAGGACTTCGTCTCCGTCGCCGTCGCGATGAACCCGTTGCCTTTGACGGGATCGGCCATCCGGCAGGCGAGCAGGATGTCGTCGGTGTGCACGCAGGTGGCGTTGCCCGCGTCGAAGCGTTGGCCGGCCGGGAGCATCGCGGCTTCGTCCGCGGTGAGGCCGTCGACCGGGCTGAGCGGCTCTGCGGTACGGGTGAAGCTCATCGGTATCGCGCCGTTGGTCGTGCCGTAACTGAACAGGTGTGCCAGGTTGGCATCGTTGGGCGCTCCGACGAAGGGGCCACGGCAATCCAGTGCGTACATCGCGCGGTGCTGGGTGGTCATGCAGGCGAAGCCGTCGGGGGTGCGAAATCCCTGGACCGGAAATCCCTGGCCTTCACGCAGGACATACTGCGTCGGATCGACGGCGGGGTAGGCGGCGAAGTCGGGGACGCCGTCCGGTCCGAGGTGCGTCGGTACTGCCTCGTGCGTGGATTCCGACGAGTGCCGGCCGGTCAGCCAGATGATCGCGAGCGCCACCGTCAGCACGACCGCGAGCGCCGCCGCCCACCGCTTCATCGGTCCATGATCTCCCCGGACAGAGCGGGGCGGAGCCGAATTCCCGGCCCCGTAGAATGGCGCCATCATGACCGCACCGGGGCACAACCATGTCCAGACCCCGATCGCGGGTCTCGTCGAGCTGGCATTAACCGATCCGTCTCTGCAGGACGTCCTTCGCCGCGCCGCCGACCGGCCCGCTGATCTCGCGCTCGTCGGGCCGGCCAGCGCCCGCGTGCTGGTGGCTGCCGGGCTGGCCCAGCAGGGCCCGTTGCTGGTGGTGGCTGCCACTGGGCGCGAGGCCGACGATCTGACCGCCGAGTTGCGAGGCGTCGTCGGCGATGCCGTCGCACTGTTCCCCTCCTGGGAGACGCTGCCGCACGAGCGGTTGTCCCCGGGGGTCGAGACCGTCGCTGCCCGATTGTTGCTGCTGCGCCGGTTGGCTCATCCCGAGGACGAGACGCTGGGGCCGCCGCTGCGGGTGGTGGTCACCACCACGCGTTCGCTGCTGCAGCCGATGGCCCCCGACGTGGTGGATACCGAGCCGGTCACGCTCACCGTCGGTGCGGAGGCCGAGTTCGAGGCCGTCGTCGCCCGCCTGGTCGACCTGGCCTACACCCGCGTCGACATGGTCGGCAAACGCGGGGAGTTCGCCGTGCGAGGTGGCATCCTCGACATCTTCGCGCCCACTGCCGAGCATCCGGTCCGTGTCGAGTTCTGGGGCGACGAGATCTCCGAGATGCGGATGTTCTCGATCGCCGACCAGCGTTCGATCCCCGAGATCCCGGTGCACAACGTCGTCGCAGTGCCATGCCGCGAACTGCTGATGACGCCGGATGTGCGCCGCCGTGCTGCGGTGCTTTCTCAAGAACACCCCACGCACGAGAACAGCGTGCCGGGCAGCGTGCCCGACATGCTGGCCAAGCTCGCCGAAGGCATCCCGGTCGACGGGATGGAGGCCCTGCTGCCGTTGCTGCATCCGGTGCAGCCGACGACGCTGACGCACCACCTCCCCGAGGGTGCCCCGGTGCTGTTGTGCGACCCGGAGAAGGTGCGGACCCGGGCCGCGGACCTGATCAAGACGGGCCAGGAATTCCTGGAGGCGTCGTGGTCGACGGCTGCCGTCGGCGGGGATGCCCCCATCGACCTCGAGGCGCTGGGTGCGTCCGGGTTCGTCCCGTTCGAGCAGGCCCGTGAGGATTCCGTGGCCGGCGGTCATCCGTGGTGGACGCTGAGCCAGCTGCCCGACGGCAAGGCCACCGAACTCGACCTGCGGCCGTCTCCATCGGCCCGCAGCCAGCAGAGCCTTGAAGAGATCTTCGCGATGCTGCGCGCCCACGTGGCCACCGGTGGCTACGCCGCGGTGGTCACCCCGGGCACAGGTACGGCGCACCGCGTGGTGGAGCAGCTCGGCGATTCCGACACGCCTGCAGGCATGTTGGAACCGGGGACGGCGCCCAAGGCCGGTGTGGTCGGGGTGCTCAAGGGGCCGTTGCACGACGGTGTGATCCTGCCCGGAGCCAACCTCGTCATCATCACCGAGACCGATCTGACCGGTAATCGGGTGACGGCCTCAGAAGGCAAAAAGCTTGCGGCCAAACGACGTAACGTCGTCGATCCGCTGGCGCTGACCGCCGGCGATCTGGTGGTGCACGATCAGCACGGCATCGGCAAGTTCGTCGAGATGACCGAGCGGGTGGTCGGCGGAGCGCGTCGTGAGTACCTGGTGCTGGAGTACGCGTCATCCAAACGAGGTGGCGGATCGGACCGGCTGTACGTGCCGATGGATTCGCTGGATCAGCTGTCGCGCTACGTCGGCGGTGAAGCGCCGTCGTTGTCGAAGCTCGGCGGCAGCGATTGGGCCAATACGAAAACCAAGGCCCGCAAGGCAGTTCGGGAGATCGCCAGTGAGCTCGTCGCGCTGTACGCCAAGCGGCAGTCCGCGCCCGGGTATGCGTTCGGTCCGGACACTCCATGGCAGAACGAGATGGAGGATGCGTTCGGCTTCACCGAGACCATCGACCAGATGACCGCGATCACCGAGGTCAAATCCGATATGGAGAAACCGGTTCCGATGGACCGGGTGATCTGTGGCGATGTGGGTTACGGCAAGACCGAGATCGCGGTGCGGGCGGCGTTCAAGGCCGTGCAGGACGGCAAGCAGGTCGCTGTGCTGGTGCCCACGACATTGTTGGCCGATCAGCATCTGCAGACCTTCACCAACCGGATGGCGGGTTTTCCGGTGACGGTCAAGGGATTGTCGCGGTTCACCGATCCGGCGGAATCGCGGGCCACCATGGAGGGAATGAAGGACGGTTCGGTCGACGTCGTGATCGGCACGCACCGGCTGCTTCAGACCGGGGTGACCTGGAAAGACTTGGGCCTCATCATTGTTGACGAGGAACAGCGCTTCGGCGTCGAACACAAAGAGCACATCAAGTCGATGCGTACACACGTCGACGTGCTCACGATGAGCGCCACCCCGATCCCACGCACCCTGGAGATGAGCCTGGCCGGCATCCGGGAGATGTCGACAATCCTGACCCCGCCCGAAGAGCGCTATCCGGTGCTGACCTATGTCGGCCCGCACGACGACAAGCAGGTGGCCGCGGCGCTGCGTCGTGAGCTGCTGCGGGATGGTCAGGCGTTCTACATCCACAACCGGGTGCGCACCATCGACCAGGCCGCGGCGCGGATTCGTCAGATGGTGCCCGAAGCCAGGGTCGTCGTCGCGCATGGACAGATGAACGAGGAGACCCTGGAGAAGACCGTCGAGGGCTTCTGGAACCGCGAGTACGACATTCTGGTCTGCACCACGATCGTCGAGACCGGCCTGGACATTTCCAACGCCAACACGCTGATCGTCGAACGGGCCGACACCTTCGGGTTGTCACAGCTGCATCAGCTGCGTGGCCGGGTGGGGCGAAGCCGCGAACGCGGATACGCCTACATGCTCTACCCGCCCAATTCACCGCTGACCGAGACCGCCTACGACCGGTTGGCCACTATCGCGCAGAACAACGAGCTGGGTGCGGGCATGGCGGTGGCCATGAAGGATCTGGAGATCCGCGGCGCGGGCAACGTGCTCGGCGCCGAGCAGTCCGGCCACGTGGCTGGGGTCGGTTTCGATCTGTATGTGCGACTGGTGGGCGAGGCTGTCGAGGCCTACCGAGCTGCTGCCGACGGGAAAACCGTTGCCACAGCGGAGGAGCCAAAGGAAGTGCGGGTCGATCTGCCGGTCGATGCTCACCTGCCGCCCGAGTACATCGGCAGTGATCGGCTGCGGCTGGAGGGCTACCGGCGGCTCGCGGCGGCGACGGATGAGGACGCGGTGAAGGCCGTGGTCGACGAACTCGTCGACCGTTACGGCCCGTTGCCCGAGCCGGTGAAGCGGCTGGTGGCGGTAGCCCGGTTGCGGCTGCTGTGCCGCGAGTACGGCATCACCGAGATCGGTGCGGTGTCGGCATCGACGATCAAACTGTCGCCGCTGGTCCTTCCCGATTCCGCGCAGTTGCGGCTCAAGCGGATGTACCCGGGTGCGCACTACCGGGCCACCACCTCGGTGGTTCAGGTGCCGATCCCGCGTGAGACCGACGGCATCGGCTCCCCGCGAATCCGTGACCTCGACATTGTCCGCATGGTGGCCGGCCTGGTGTTGGTGCTCCACGGGCAGACCGAGGGCAGCATCGACATCACCGCGGGCCTGTAATTTTTTTTCTCGCATCTTATTGCCTGGTCGCGGCGCCTTTCTGGCGTCTGCGCCTGACCGTATCCGCGAAGCGCTGTTAACGCACCGACACGGGGATCCGACATATATGCGGGGGGTCAAGGTATTGCGTAGTCGTCTGCAGAAGAGGCGGCGAGATCGTCGGCCATAGGGCGGTCATGCAATTTCCCAAACCGAACATCACGCGATTGACGTCTATTGGCGACAGGTCGCGGTGAGGCAAGGCGAAGGAGTGACCATGAACTTCAAGAAGTTCGCAGTAACCACAACGATGGCCGGAGCACTGGGATTGGGCGCGTTTGGCCTGAGTACAGGCCTGGCGCAGGCCGTTCCGAACGTGCCCACGCCGCCTCCGGTTCCCGGTCCGGCGGTGCCCAATGTGGGCACGCCAAATGTGTATGTGCCGGGTGTCAACGTTCCTGATGTGAACGTTCCGAGCGTTAATGCTCCTGATGTGAACGTTCCGAGCGTCAATGCTCCTGATGTGAATGTTCCCAGCGTGTACGTCCCCGATGTAAATGTGCCGGCTGTGAATGTTCCTGATGTGAACGTCCCCAGTGTGAATGTTCCTGATGTGAATGTGCCGGCTGTGAATGTTCCCGATGTGAACGTTCCGACCGTCAGGTTTCCCGAGGTAGATAATTTCTTCGGGCAGCCGAACGGAAACATCGCGCCGGGTCAGTTGACGAACTCACCGACCATCAACGGCGTTGCGAATCCGTTCTTCGGAATCGCGCCTGGTCAGCTCAAGACGCTGCCCACGGTGAATGGAGTCGCCAACCCGTTCTACGACCAGACGCCGGGTCACTGGGTGATCCCGGAGGGCCAGTTCCCGCCGGAGTCGTAAACCACGGCCTGTGACATGATGGCCGCCTTGCCTTCGGGCAGGGCGGCCATCCCGTGTGGCTGCCGCCCGGTGCGGGCGAATCGCCGCGTTGGCCGTGCTCACGACGTACGTCGAAGTCGGGCACAGTGTTGGTATAACCGAGATCAGCAAATCTCGTCGAAATGGAAGGGGTGGGGCTCGATGACCGTCGTATTGGTCGACCCGCGCCGCCCTTCGCTGATCCCTGTCGACGCGATCGATCTGCTCACCGGCGATGTGCAGTACACCGAGGAAATGCCCGTCAAGGTGCCGTGGTCGCTGCCGGCGGCGCGACCGGCCTATGACGGTGAAGATGCTCCCGTTCTGCTGTCCTCCGACCCGGAGCATCCCGCGGTCAAGGCCCGTTTGGCGGCCGGGGACCGGTTGATCGCCGCCCCGCGGGCGCAGGCCGGGGAGCGGCTCGTGGACGCCGTGGCGATGATGGACAAGCTGCGTACCGACGGGCCGTGGGAAAGCGAGCAGACCCACGACTCGTTGCGTCGCTATCTCCTGGAGGAGACTTACGAGCTCTTCGACGCGGTGCGCGGCGGCAACGCCGACGAGCTGCGCGAGGAACTCGGCGATGTGCTGCTGCAGGTGTTGTTCCACGCCCGCATCGCCGAGGATGCGCCCGTTCACCCGTTCAACATCGACGATGTCGCCGATTCACTGGTGCGCAAGCTCGGTAACCGGGTCCCGGCAGTCCTTGCCGGAGAATCGATTTCCCTGGATGAGCAGCTGGCCCAGTGGGAGCAGCGCAAGGCACAGGAACAGAAGGTGAAAGCCCGCGGGTCGTCGATGGATGACGTGCCCACGGGGCAACCAGCTCTGGCACTGGCGCAGAAAGTGCTGGCCCGGGTAGCCCAGGCTGGGCTGCCCGGCGACCTGGTGCCGGTTGCGCTGACCTCGGTGGTGGTTTCTGCGGATGCCGATGCCGAGAATGATTTGCGCAGCGCGGTTTTGGAGTTCATGGACACCGTGCGGGTGGTGGAGTCCGATGTCGCGGCGGGTCGCCGTGGCGAGGACGTTCCCGAGGAACTCGACGTGACACCGCTGGGGTCGATCACCGAGGACGAGTGGCGGACCTACTGGCCGTGGGCGGTTGTCGAGCCTGAGCCCGAGCCCGATGCGGACGGCGAGCTCGGGGACGATGACGAGGATGCCGCTCCAGTCGAGGACGTCGCGGACACCGAGGAAGCTGACGCCGACGCGGATGATTCGGACTCTGAGGGCGACGCGGCCGACGACGCAGCTGAAGAGGGCGCTTCAGTCTCCGAGGGCGACGAGACCGACGAGGGCGATCGCCCTTAGCGATTGACGCCGCCCGCGTTTGTAACGTCAGGGCGGTTTCCGGCCGGTTTCTCCGCCACCACGTTACAAACGCGGGTCGCGGCGGACCGTTCTGGGCTGTTTCAACGGAGGTTCGGCCACTGCGAAGTTTGGCCCGTCCATCCTGACGGCGTGCCAGCAGCTTGCCACCTCATTGCCCCGTTACCGTGGGGCCATGACGATGCTGCGGGCCGCCGCCACCGTCCTCGCGCTCGTGCTGGGCATGGTGGTTGCACCGCAGGCCATTGCGGACTGCACGGCCACGGGATGTGATCTGCGTTCGCGCATCGCGGCGGCAGATTCCTACCTGGCGTCGCGGCCGGGCACCGTCGGCTACGTCCTACGTGATCGCGCCGCAGGCACACGCTATGCCAATCCCAATGCGAACCAGATGATCTGGACCGCGTCCACCATCAAGCTGGCCATGGTGGTCGACCTGCTGACCCGGGAACGTGCCGGAGCATTGCGGATGTCGGGCAACGACCGGCAGCTGATGGTGAACATGTTGCGCAACTCCGACAATGACGCGGCCGACGCGCTGTGGACCCGTTACGGCGGGGCGGATCACAAGGCGTTCAACGCCGGCTTCCCGCGCTACGGCATGACCGACCTTCGACCGCAACCGGGCTTCGGTGACATGTTTCCGTACTGGGGTTTCCAGAAATCGACCACCAACGATCTCGACCGGTTGATGAACTACACACTGACCCAACTGAATCCGTCCGATGCGGCTGCCGTGGTGGCCGAGATGCAACGGGTCGGTGGGGAGCAACAGTGGGGCGTCTGGGGTGCGGGGCCGTCGATGAATCCGGGAAACAAGAACGGCTGGTCGCAGGAACAGGGCGGCTGGGTCATCAACTCGGTGGGCTTCGCCGGACCCAATCAGCGCTACACGTTGGCGATCATGAACGGACTCAACGGGCAGGGCGGCTACGACGACGGCGTCGCAACCACCACTCGGCTCAGCCAGATCCTGCTCGGTGCCTGACCGTGCTGGGCCGTCTCGCTATTCGGCCAGTGCCTGGTCGAACAGCGAGGTCAGATCGTCATAGCTGTGGGGCTGGATGCGCTCGCCGTTGAGAAAGAACGTCGGCGTTCCCTGTACGCCCAGGGCGCGGCCGTCGGCCACGTCGAGTTGGACGCGGGCGGCGGTGGCTGGGTCGCTGTAGGACTTGTCGAATGCGGCCATGTCGAGACCGAGTTCTGCTGCGAAGCCCCGGAATACCTCGTCCGCCGGATCCTGCTTTTCGCCCCATTGATCTTGGGCGTCGTACATCTTCTTGTACATCGCCTCGAACTTGTCCTGCTGGGCGGCGGCCTCGACGGCGCGTGCCGCTCGTTCGGCGTTGTAGTGAGCGCTGAGTGGGAAGTACCGGATGACGAAGTTCACCCGGTCGCCGTACTCGGCCCGCAGTTGCTCGATGGAGGGATACACCGCGCGACAACCTTCGCACTCGAAGTCGAGGAACTCCACGAATGTCACGTCGCTGTCGGGAACGGAGTTCAGCCGATGACTGTTCTCGCGCACCACCTGGCCGGATTCGACGGCGGCCACCGGTGGCGGGCCGCCGCGATCACGAGTCGACTGATACACGAAGACGCCGATGGCCAGCACCGCGATTGCCAGTGCGGTGAGCAGCATTCGGGTGTTGCGCGTCATCGGGTCAGTGCCTCACTCGAACAGCGTCGAACCCCAGTACCCCGAGCTGTCACCGCCACGCAGCCCGGGCGGGCAGGCGAAGATGGCTGTACCGGTGTGGGTGATGTACTCGTTGAGCAGATCCTTGCGGGACAACTCGCGCTGCATCGGGATGAATTGCTTCTCGGGGCTGCGCACGAACGCGATGAAGAACAGGCCCGCGTCCAGGTGGCCGAAACCGTCCGAACCGTCGGTGAAGTTGTAGCCGCGACGCAGGATCTCGATGCCGCCGAGGTGGTCGGCCGAGGCCAGCCGAACATGGGCGTCCTTGTCGATCTTCGGATCGCCCTTGCCGTCGGTGATCTCGAAATTGAGCTCGTCGAATTCCTGCTGCAACCCGTTGGGGGCGCCGCTGCCCTTCTGCCGGCCGATCACCCGCTCCTGCTCCAGAAGTGTGGTGCGATCCCAGTTCTCGATGCGCATCCGGATCCGTCGGGTGATCAGGTAGCTGCCGCCGGTGAGCCAGGCCGGCCCGTCACCCTCGCCCACCCAGACGTTCTTGTCGAGCAGA
This sequence comes from Mycolicibacterium peregrinum, assembly GCF_001665625.1. Taxonomy (GTDB): domain Bacteria; phylum Actinomycetota; class Actinomycetes; order Mycobacteriales; family Mycobacteriaceae; genus Mycobacterium; species Mycobacterium peregrinum_B. The sequence goes on from NZ_LZSY01000177.1 coordinate 41,565, forward strand.
TCGGTCTGATCGGACTTGAGGTTGTTCGTTCCGTCCTTGAACCCGAACAGGTTTCGTGGGGTGGCCTGGTCCCGGGTGGTCGACGAGGTACGGCCGAACCCCAGCTGTGAGTACCGCACCGCGACCGTGCCGAACCCGACGCGGGCCAGGTTGCGGATCGCATGCACCGCGACCTGGGGATCGTTGGCGCACGCCTGGACGCAGATGTCGCCCCCGCTACGGGCCGGATCCATGGTTTCGTTGGGGAACTTTGGCAGATCCTTGAGTTCGGCGGGCTGCTTGTCGGCGATGCCGAAGCGGTCCTTACCGTCCTTGCGGAAGAACGACGGCCCGAACCCGATCGTCAGGGTCAGCTGTGAGGCCGGAAGTCCCAGTGCCTCACCGGTATCCGAGGGTGGCGCATACGGATTGCCGTCCACGGCGCCGCCGTCTTCGGTCTCCTCGCCGCGCGTCATCCGCTCGGCCATCTGCGTCCACTGCTTGAGCAGTGCAACGACGTCCTCGCGGTTGTCGGTGGTGACATCGAAGGAGCAGAAGTGCATCCGGTCCTGCGCCTCGGTGATGATGCCTGCCTGCCGGTCACCTCGAAACGGGACCGGCCCCTGCAGGACACCGTGCGGGACGCTGGCCGCCGAAGCGCGGCCGGCCAGCGCACCGGCGCCGGCCGCACCGACTACCGCGGCGGTGACCCCGGCGGCGCCGAACAGCTTGCGCCGGGAGAATCCGGCGGACTGCTCGGCATCCGGGGTGGATTCCGGAGAATCACTGCTTGGCGATGACACCCTGTACCTGGCTCACTTCTTTGCTCAGCGCGTCGATGGCGCGCGACAGTTCCTGACGTTGCGGCTCGGTCACCTTGTCGTAGGAGACGAAGCCGTCGCCGTCACGATACTTCTCCAGCAACTTCTCGACGTCGGCGAAGCGGGCGTCCACCCGCTTGCCCAGCTCGGCGTCGCGCTCGTCGAGGATCGGCCGCACCGAGGCCACCGCGGTCTGCGAACCTTCGACGTTGGCCCGGAAGTCCCACAGGTCGGTGTGGCTGAAGATGTCCTCTTCGCCGCTGATCTTGCTCATAGCGATCTCGTCGAGCAGACCCTGTGCACCACCGGCGATCTGGGTGGAGTCGATGGTCCAGTCCGGTGCCTTGACCCCGGCCTGGAGTTCCTTGACGTCGGCGATCAGCTGATCGCCGAGGGCGTTGGCGTCCGGTTGCAGGCCGGTGACCCACAGTTGCTTCTCCAGCGCGTGGAAGCCGGTCCACTTCTGCCCGGGCTCGAGGTCGGCCTCACGCAGGTCGACTCGCGGATCGAGGTCATTGGGGAAGGATTCGGCGACCGGCTCGATGCGCTCCCAGTAGACGCGCGAGGTCGGGTAGTGCGCCTTGGCCTTTTCGACGTCCTTGGCCTTGACCGCGGCGACAAATTCCTCGGTCGCCGGAACCAGGGCGTCGACCTGGCTGATCACGTAGCGCTTGTAGTTGTCGGCGGCGTCCTTGAACTTGCCCTCGGTATCGACCTGCACGGCCTCGCCGGTGACCTCGAAGTTGCCGCGGATGCCCTCGCCGACCATGCCGGGCCGGCACGAGGTCTGGTACGTGCCGGGCTGGGTGAGTTGAACGATCAGCTGCCGCCTGAGTCCGGGTGAGATGTTCTCCACCTCGCCCATGACCCGCTCGCCCTCGCCGTAGACGTAGAACTCGGTGACCTTGTCGCCGGTGTTGGTGACCTCGAAGGTGCTGGGCCCGGTGGTCGCGGTCGTCCCGGACAACTTGCACTCGGTGTCGGAGGCGTCGACGGTGATCGTGCCCGCCTTGGCGTCGTCGCCGCTGGTGGTCTCCTTGGCCTGGCAGGCGCTCATCGAAATGCCGGCCAGCACCGCGGCGGTGGCCGCGAATCCGGTCTTGACGACAGGGGTCATCTTCACTTGGTCGACCTTTCGGGTGCGGTGGAGGTCTCCGGCTCGACGGTCGACTCGGAGGACGGCTCGGAAGTGGTTGAGGCGCCGGAGGCGGCGCTGTGGGCGCGCACCGGCTTCAGGAACAGCGCCAGCACCACCACGATGTAGGCCACCCACGCACCGAACTGCAGCACGGTCGGTGTGGGGTCGATGTTGAAGACGCCCTGGATGATCTCGCCGTACCAGGCCGACCAGTCGAACGCACCGCTCATGTCGAAGGCCTTGGCACTGAGCCCGGGGATCCAGCCGACGGTCTGCAGCGCCTTGATGCCGTAGGCCAGGATTCCGGCGGCCACCACGATCAGGAAGATGCCGGTGTATTTGAAGAACTTGGCGAGGTTGATCCGGACGGCCCCGGCGTACATGCCGTAGGCGATCGCGGCGGCGATCAGCACACCGATGATCAGACCCATCAGCGGCCACAGCGTCTCGGCTTCGGCGTAGCCGACCATGAACAGCGCGGTCTCGACCCCTTCACGCCCCACCGCCAGGAAGGCCAGCAGTGCCACCGCCAGGCCGCCGGTCTCCAGCGCCTGCGACATGTCGCCGCGCAGCTGGCCCGACATCGAGGCCGACGCCTTCTTCATCCACAGCACCATGGTGGTGACGATGACGACGGCGATCAGTGAGGCGATGCCGGCGATGGCTTCGGCGCCCAGTCCGCTGATGGTGTTCTCACCGAACTGGATCACGAGGAAGACGGTGACGGTCATGGCAATCGCGGCGCCGACTCCCAGCCACACCCATTTGAGCGCGTCGCGGCGTTCGGATTTGACCAGAAACGCCACCAGGATCGAGACCACGATGGCGGCTTCGAGACCTTCCCGCAAACCGATCAGGCCACTGCCGAATACCTGCGATGTGACGTTGGAGGCGGCCAGCGTGCTGGTCGGAACGTCCGAGATGACAGTCATCAAAGCGTCCTCGTTCGACCGGGGTGAAAGCACCGTGAAAAATGTAGCCTTGCCTTGCCATAGCAAGGCGTGGCTCACCTTAGCAGGGGGGTCTGTGGGACCGGCTGACTTCACCTGCCGTTCTTCCGGCACGCCCCCGTCGCCCGACGCGTCCACGGTCGCGCATGCGACGATGGCCAATCAGACCGAGCGGGGTTGAGGGAGTCCGGTGTCGCCAGTGCGTTGGCTGCGGGCTGTCGCCGTTATTGCTGCGACAGCGCTGCTGTTGGCATCCAGCTGTTCGTGGCATCTGGGGACCCCAATTCCCGAAGGTGTGCCACCGCCGGCCGGGGACGCGGTGCCTGCGATCGACACCTATGCCAAGGGCCGACCGGCCGATCAGCTCCACGAATGGGCGGCGCAGCGAGCGCCCGCGATGGGCATGCCCGTCAACGCCCTGGAGGCCTACGCCTACGCGGCGCGCGTCGCCCAGGTGGAGAATCCCAACTGCAAGGTGGCCTGGACCACTTTGGCCGGCATCGGCATGGTCGAGAGTCACCACGGCACCTACCGCGGCGCGATGATCGCCCGCAACGGCGACGTCACGCCACCGATCCGCGGCGTCCAGCTGGACGGGACGGCCGGCAATCTGCGCATTCCTGACACCGACAAGGGCAAGCTCGATGGGGATCCGCTGATGGACCGGGCCATGGGGCCGATGCAGTTCATCCCGGAGACCTGGGGTCATTTCGGGGTGGACGCCAACAACGACGGGGTCGTGAGCCCGGACAACTTCGACGACGCCGCGCTCTCGGCCGCCGGCCTGCTGTGCTGGTATGGCAAGGACCTGTCCACGCCGCGGGGCTGGATGAAGGCGCTGAAGGCCTACAACAACTCCGACCAGTACGCCCGGATGGTCCGTGACTGGGCGACGGCGTATGCCGGTGGCCACGGCTTGTGACGCGCGTGGGTGACCCGCGTGACAAGCCCAAACACGCCGTCGCGCCCGCCACGATCTAGTCTCATCCCTACACGCCGGACTCAATAAGGAGAAGCCAGTGCCCATCATCGAGCAGGTTGGAGCCCGCGAGATCCTCGACTCCCGTGGCAACCCGACGGTCGAGGTCGAGGTGGCCCTGACCGACGGCACGTTCGCTCGGGCGGCAGTGCCGTCGGGCGCGTCGACCGGTGAGCACGAAGCGGTGGAGCTGCGCGACGGCGGCTCCCGCTACGGCGGCAAGGGCGTCGAGAAGGCGGTTGAGGCCGTTCTCGACGAGATCGCCCCGGCGATCATCGGCCTGGCCGCCGACGATCAGCGTCTCGTCGACCAGGCGCTGCTGGATCTGGACGGCACCCCGGACAAGTCGCGTCTCGGCGCCAACGCGATCCTCGGCGTCTCGCTGGCGGTGGCCAAGGCCGCGGCCGACAGCGCCGCGCTGCCGCTGTTCCGCTACCTCGGTGGTCCGAACGCGCACATCCTTCCGGTGCCGATGATGAACATCCTCAACGGTGGCGCTCACGCCGATACCGGGGTGGACGTCCAGGAGTTCATGGTCGCCCCGATCGGCGCTCCCTCCTTTAAGGAGTCGCTGCGCTGGGGTACCGAGGTCTACCACTCGCTCAAGTCCGTGCTCAAGAAGCAGGGCCTGTCCACGGGTCTCGGCGATGAGGGCGGCTTCGCCCCCGACGTCGCGGGCACCAAGGCCGCCCTGGACCTGATCGCCACTGCCATCGAGGCCACCGGGTTCAAGCTGGGCAGCGATGTGGCACTCGCGCTGGACGTCGCCGCCACCGAGTTCTACACGGACGGCACGGGTTACGCCTTCGAGAAGGAAACCCGCACCGCCGAGCAGATGGCGGAGTTCTACGCCGGCCTGCTCGACTCCTACCCGCTGGTCTCGATCGAGGACCCCCTGTCCGAGGACGACTGGGACGGTTGGGTGGCACTGACCTCGGCCATCGGTGACAAGATCCAGCTGGTCGGCGACGACCTGTTCGTCACCAACCCGGAACGCCTCGAGGATGGCATCGAACGCGGCGCCGCCAACGCGCTGCTGGTGAAGGTCAACCAGATCGGCACGCTCACCGAAACGCTGGATGCCGTTGCGCTGGCACACAACAGCGGTTACCGCACCATGATGAGCCACCGCTCCGGTGAGACCGAGGACACGACCATCGCCGACCTCGCGGTCGCGGTGGGCAGCGGTCAGATCAAGACCGGTGCCCCGGCCCGCAGCGAGCGGGTGGCCAAGTACAACCAGTTGCTGCGTATCGAGGAGGCGCTGGGCGACGCTGCGCGCTTCGCGGGCGATCTCGCGTTCCCTCGGTTCGAGGCCAAGTAACGCAGGCGCCTGCGCCCCCACACGTCGATGCCTGAAGCGAAGCGGCCAGACCCGAAGCGGCGGTCCCCAGCCTCCCGACCCGGCAAGCCGGGTAAGGCTGGGGAGTCGAATCGGCCGCGCGCTTCACAGCCCCGGCGCCGGGCGACCGAGTCCCGTCCGGCACAGGCGGAACCGGTTGCCGACGAGACGGTCACCAAAGCCATTGCGGTGCAGGCGCAGCAGCAGGCCGAGCTGCAGTCAGAACAGCGGTTCGGGTCGACGGCGCGCCGAGCGGCGATCCTCGCCGCGGTGGTGTGTGTGCTGACGCTGACCATCGCGGGTCCGGTTCGCACCTATTTCGCCCAGCGCACCGAGATGAAACAACTCAAGGCCAGCGAGGAGCAGTTGCGCGCCAAGATCGCCGACTTGGAACAACAGAAGGTCAAACTGGCCGACCCGGTGTACATCGCGGCCCAGGCCAGGGAGCGGCTCGGCTTCGTCATGCCCGGCGACACTCCATATCAGGTGCAACTGCCGCCCGGAGCCATCGCGGCGGGCGAACCGGGCGAGCCTGTGCTGCCGGGATCTGCCGTGCCCGTGGGGCAGCCGTGGTACACCTCGCTATGGCACACGATTGCCGATGAACCGCACGGGGTTTCCCCGACCATCGGTGGACCACCGCCGGCACCGGGTGGCCCACCTCCACCCCCCGTTCCGCCACCAGCCGAGCCGTCCAGAGGTCCCAATGGTTGATCCCGCCGACATCGAGGCTGTGACACGGCAATTGGGCCGCGAGCCACGCGGCGTTCTTGAGGTCGCCTACCGCTGTCCCAACGGCGAACCCGGCGTGGTCAAGACCGCGCCGAAACTGCCCGACGGTACGCCATTCCCGACGCTGTACTACCTGACGCATCCGGCGCTGACGGCGGCCGCGAGCCGGCTGGAATCCTCCGGGCTGATGCGGGAGATGACCGAACGCCTGCAAGAGGATGAGGCCCTGGCCGCCGCGTATCGCCGGGCGCACGAGTCGTATCTGGCCGAGCGGGACGAGATCGGATCGCTGGGCACCACGTTCACCGGCGGCGGTATGCCCGACCGCGTGAAGTGCCTACATGTGGTGATGGCCCATTCGTTGGCAAAAGGTCCCGGTGTCAACCCCTTTGGTGACGAAGCGCTCGCAGTGCTCGCGGTCGAGCCGGCGATGGCAGGAATCTTGGATCGAGAGGTGTGGGTTTGAGTCGGGTCGACGCAATCGACGGCCCGCGCCGGGTCGGTGCAATTGACTGTGGCACCAACTCGATCCGCCTGTTGATCGCCGATCTGGTGGACGGCAAGCTTCACGATGTGCACCGTGAGATGCGGGTCGTACGGCTGGGGCAGGGCGTCGACGCCACCGGACAGTTCGCTCCGGAAGCCTTGGCGCGCACCGAATCCGCGCTTGCTGACTATGTGGCGCTGATGATCGAGCATTCGGTGACCGCGGTACGCATGGTTGCCACGTCGGCCGCGCGGGACGCCGGTAACCGTGACGAGTTCTTCGCGATGACCGCACGTCTGCTGGGCAAGGTGGTCCCGGGATCGCTGGCTGAGGTGATCACCGGTACCGAGGAGGCCGAGCTGTCGTTCCGTGGTGCGGTCGGTGAACTCGACCCTGCCGCAGGACCTTTCGTCGTGGTCGATCTGGGTGGCGGCTCCACCGAACTGGTGCTGGGCGAGACGGCCGTACAGGCGAGCTTCTCTGCCGACATCGGCTGTGTGCGGCTCACCGAACGGTGCCTGCACTCCGATCCTCCCACCGCGGACCAGGTGGAGCAGGCGCGGCTGGTGGCTCGTGACGGCCTGGCCGAGGCGCTTGCGGTGGTGCCGGTCGACGGTGCTCACACATGGGTGGGTGTGGCCGGGACGATGACCACGCTCTCGGCGCTGGCGCAGCGGATGACCGAATACGATCCCGAGGCAATTCACTTGTCCCGCATAGGTTTCGATGGTCTGCTCGGAGTGTGTGAGCGGTTGATCGGCATGACCAAGGCCGAACGCCTCGCGCTGGGGCCGATGCATGCCGGCCGCGCTGACGTGATCGGTGGTGGTGCGATCATCGTCGAGGAGTTGGCGGCCGTTCTCAGCGATCGGGCCGGTATCGGTGAACTGGTGGTCAGCGAGCACGACATTCTCGACGGCATCGCGCTGTCGATCGCCTGACCTTTTCCCGCACTGTTGGCGCTTCTTACGTTTCGAAAGCGCTTCTCCGCGCGCAGATTTCTACACCTGGGTTGTGATCCCACGCGATCGGCAGCCCTGGTGTAGAAAACCGCGGCGGGCGCGGCGGGTGATCGAACGGGCCACGCGGCGGCGCCTCATCGTTTTCTACCGTGGGGTCGTTGGACCACGCGATCGGCAGCCCTGGTGTAGAAAACGGCGGGGCGCGGCGCAGCGGGCAGCGCAACACCCCACACATAAAACAACGGCCGAACGCGGTTGCCCGCGTTCGGCCGTCGCCTTGACTACTTAGATCAGGACGCAGTCCCGTGGTTGCTCGCCGGGGCGACCGCGGGGGCCGGGGCGGGCGTGATGACCGGCTGGGTGCCGGCCGGAACCAGTGCGGGCTCGGTGGCGGGAGCAGCCGGAGCGGCCGGAGCGGCCGGAGCGGCCGGAGCACCCGGTGCCGGAGCAGCCGGAGCAGGAGCGCCCGGAGCAGCGGCGGGCGCACCCTCGGCGGGCACACCTTCTGCCGGCGAGATCGCGGTGGCGGCGTTACCCGCACCGGTGGCCGCCGGTGCGCCCTCGGCGACCGGGGTGCCGTGAGCGACCGGGGTCGACTCGGTGCCCGGGGCCGGAGCGGCCGGAACCGCTTCGGTGCCGGCCGGGGTGGCGGCCGGAGCGCCCGGAGTGCCAGGAGCGGCGGGGGTTGCGGCCGGTGCACCCGGAGCGCCCGGGGTCGCGGCCGGCGAGAGCGCGGTAGCAGCGTTGCCTGCACCGGTGCCGGCGGGCGTAGCCGGAACGGCGGCGGGCGCGGGAGCCGGGGAGGCGGCGGCCGGAGCCGCATTCGGAGCACCGGCAGCCGGAGCTGCGGCAGGTGCCGGGGCGGCGGCCGGAGCGGCGGCAGGAGCCGGACGCTTCGGGGCGCCGGCGGCCGGGGCCGCGGCGGGCGTAGCGGTCTTGTCCCACGCCAGCACGTCATGGCCACCGGCGTTGTAGACGACGGACGTCGGCTGGTCGCCGGTGACATCGAAGTAGATCTTGCCGCTGGTCTTCTGGCCCTGGGCGAGGGTGGCCGGGTTGACGCCCTGGGTGCTGGGCACCTGGAACAGCGCGCGGTAGTTCTGGCCGTCGGCGGCGCGGACGTTGAAGTTGGAGACGATCGGCGTCACCGAGCCCTGGAGGGCCTCGTTGGTCGCAGTGACCTCCCACAGGGTGCCGCGCGGGGTGTAGTTGATGGTGTCAGTGCTGGGCTTCAGGTCGGTCACAGTCCAGACCTGGGTACCGCCGTCCAGCTTGCCCTGGCCGCCGAGCGCAGCGGTGGTGACAGCACTGTCCTCGGCGTCGGCGAGCGCCATCGGGGCGCTGGCGACGATCGCCGCGGCGGCGATAGCCGCTCCGGCAAAGGCCGTACTGATGTTCGTCTTCTTCAAGGCGTTCACTCCTGACTGGTCCAAAGAAAGGTGGCAGGCCCCCCGGCAGTGGGACACCCACTTCATGCGAAGTTATCAGCTTAAGAGGACGGTTAGGAACAGTAGTTCACAGTTTCTGCCATCGGTGCCTGGCAGAAAGCGTCGTTGACCTGGTCCCGAACGCTGCTGGTCGGAACCGAATGTGACGATGACCAGCCGTTTTTCCTGCTCATCGAATCTCGATGAGCGGTAGTGCCCGGCCTACTGACAGGGACAGCCGTTGACGCCCCAGTGCAGGCCAGGCTTGCACGGCGCAGAACGGCGCGCACTGGTGTTGGGCAGTGTCCGACTGGTCGGAGCGGGTGCCGACGTGGACACAGCACTGGGTCAGCCGCTCCTCGATCATCGTGGACATGTCCATGAACGGTTTGACGGTCAGGCGCACTACGCGCTCGCCAAGCAGCTTGCGGATCTTGCGGCGGCGGCCGGGCAGTGCCGAGGACGCCAATGTCAGCAGTGTCCCCATACCCAGGTCGCAGCCCTCGCAGATGGCGCGCCAGACGTCACCGATCTGAGGGTGCGACAGGGACGACTGTTCCGAGAGCAGCCCGAGCAGTGACTCCTGAACGGCCATGCGCAGCTCGCGGGGGAGTTCGGCGTCGGCGATCCGATTGGACACCAGGCCCAGCTTGTCCTTGAGACTCTCGGTGCCGATCAGGGATACCAGCGAGCGCCACCGGTCGTTGTCGTCACGGACCAGATAGCCGACCGAGCAGCAGTGCGGGTGCGAGCAGGGCAGAGCGGTCAGGTCGCGCCAGGTGACGGCGCCGCCGGTCTGGGGTCCCAGCCGCTTGAGCACCCCGGTGTGGGTCAGCCGGTGCATGGGGTCGATCGCCCCTGACCGCCCGGAGCCGAACTGCGGCTGAATGGTGAGCCCACCGACGTAGGGGGTGTCCAGGGCCAGCCGGACCATGTCGCCGATCTCGTCGTCGTTGACGCCCAGTGCAGTCGTCATCACCAGGGTTGTGAAGATCTCCCGCTCGGAGAGCCGTTGTAGGGCTTGGCTTTTGGTGCGACGAAGGTCGCCACCGCGGTGGTGGCGGTGGGCCTGCTCGGACAAACCGTCGTACTGCAGGTACACCTCGACGCGTTCGCGGTGCGCGGTGAGCAGATCCAGCAACGCGTCGTCGTTGGCGATGCGCACCCCGTTGCTGTTGATCAGGATTCGGGTGATCGGACGGGCCACCAGCTCATCGAGCAGTTCGGCGAGGTTCGGGTGCAGAGTGGGTTCACCGCCGCTGAGCATCAGGACGTCGATGCGGCCGTTCTCGCGGGCCAGCCGCTGATCGACGTTGGCGAGGACGTCAGCGGTGGGCACCACATGCCGCAGATCGGGCGAACTGTCGGTGAAACAGGTGGGGCAGCGCAGGTTGCAGGTCTCCGCGATGTCCTGCAGCAGGATGCAGGTGTGCTGGGTCTGCATCTCGGGCAGGCCACGCAGGTAGGCCGACGGGATCGGGTCGAAGTTCCCGGCGACGTCGGGGATGTGGGCCTTGGTCGGAGCGGTCCACTCCTCGAGGTAGGACAGGATCTCGGGGTCCTCGTCGTACAGGGTGCGTACCAACCCGTGTGTGCGGCAGCCGCGTTCGAGCCAGATATGCCCGTCGCGCTCGACCAGGATGCCGGCCAGGCGCACGACGTCGGCCAGCGGGCGCTCGGGTGCCTCGCTGTGGCAGTGCGGGCAGAACGCAGTGACGTAGCGGTGCAGGCGGTCGCCGCGCAAACCCATCCCGGTGCTCACCGGGCGTACAGCTCCGGGTTGACGCCGGTGCAGAAGCCTGCGGTGAACAGCGACATCAGGGCCCAGCCCACCATCAGTCCGATGCCGAGGCCCCTTGCCGTCGGATTCTTGGACATCAACATCAGGAACCCGCCGCCGAAGGCGACGGCGGCCAAGAACACTGCGGCCCCGCCGAGGACGAGGTTGGCGCTGCCGCCGGCGCTGTCGGTCGCGCCGGCGCCCATGAAGGCGACGAAGCCGATCACCAGGTTGAGCGCGGCATAGATAAACGGACCGAGAATCACCATGAGGACGGAGATGCGCTGCGGGGGTTTCGGCGGCGGGCCGTACGAATAGGCGGTCGGGTACGGATATCCGGGGTAGCCCTGAGGCGGAGGTGGTGGCGGAGCGGGCTCGCCGTGATAGGCCGGTGGGATCCCTTGTGGTTCAAAGCTTTGGGGGCCGAAGGCAGGCGGTCCGGAAGGCGGTGGAAGGAAGCCCTCGGGAGGTGTGTCATCGGGAGGATCGGGCGGTGTCGTCATGCGGGCACCTCCTCAATGCGGGCTGGGTTGCGATAGTACCCGCGGCGGTAGCCGTACCACAGGCGAAATCCCAGGATCAGCAGCGATGGCAGCAGGAACCATTGCGGGCGGGTCAGATCCAGCCACACCGTCCCGTTGGCCCGGACGAACTCGACGAGGAAGCGGAACACCGCGTAGGCCGCGACGTACAGCACGAACAGCTCACCGGGCCTGCCGATCCGGGGACGCAGCCACAGCAACACGGCGAATGCGGTGAGCTGGAAGGCGATCTCGTACAGAAACGACGGATGCATCGCCAGGCCGGCCAGACATCCGGGACATTCGGGGGTGTCGGCCGGGGCGTGGATTCCCCACGGCAGCGTGGTGGGCCGTCCGGGCGCTTCGGTGAGGTGGCAGCCGATGCGGCCGATTGCCATGCCGAGCGCGACTGCGGGTGCGAACAGGTCGCCGGTCTTCCCGCGGTAACCGCCGAGACGCTTGGCGATCAGCACGCCGAGGTAGGCCCCGAGCAGTCCGCCGAGGATGCTGCGCGAGCCGAACTGCCAGGCCTGCGCCAGGGTCGGATTGGCGCTGAAGTCCAGGTGACGGATCCACCCGGTCAACCTCATCCCGATCGCACCACCGATCAGCGCGCCGGCCGCGGCGACCACGGACTGCTCGTTGACAGCGCCGCGCCGGCGGGCCTCGGTGACGAACACGAGCAGGGCGGCGAACACCCCGAGGGCGACGAACAGGTTGTGCACCCCGACGGTGACGGGCCCCAGGTGCCACTGCGCAGTCACCTGCCGAACCTAACGCGCGAGCGCTTCACCCGGCCAGCGACAGTCCGGCGGCGACGGCGAATCCCAGCACGGCCGCCAGACCGGCGTTTTCGCCGGCTTTCTCGGTGGCCTCCGGAATCATCGAGCCCACCAGCATGACCAGCAGTGCACCGGCGGCGAATCCGTTGATCCCGCCTTGCAATTGGGCGCCGGCGACATCCTGCAGCTGGTAGCCGCCCACGGTGGCCAGCGCGCACAGTGCGGCGATCGCGGCCCATCCGCCCACGATCCGGCGGGCCGGTTCTCCGGCGGATCGCATGTCGCTGGCCGACCCGATGGATTCGGGCAGGTTCGACACGAAGATGGAGACCACCAGCGCCAGGCTGACACCGGCCCCGGTGGCGATACCGATGCCGAGCGCGGCCTGTTCGGGAATGCCGTCGAGTAGGGCGCCCAGCAGCAGGGGCAACCCGGCGGTCTGGGTTCCCTTGCGGCCCATTCGATCTACTGCTTTGTCCGCGAGGTAGAACACCACGGCCCCGAGGGCCAGGCCGAGCGCCACGGCCCAGCCGCCGCTGGCTCGGAAGCCTTCCTCGGCGAGCTCGAAGGAGATGCTGGAGATGAGTGCCCCGGCGCCGAAACCGAGCACGAGGCCGACGAGACGTCGATTCCAGTCGCGGACGACACCGGCGACCGCGCCGATGAGCAATGAGGATGCGGCGACCAGGCCCCAGGTCAACGCGGTGAGCACAGCCGCAGCATAAGACAGCGACGGCTCAGAACCGGGGATGCGGGAGTGGTGAGAAATGTGGCGAAGCGCGAAATCGCACGACCGATCGGTGCGATCGATGAGGTGATGGCCCGATGATCAGGCGGCGTAGGGGCTACGGGTGGTGACCTGTCGCCGGTTGCCCGGACGACAGGCCACCGACGGCGTCAGCGCCGTGCGTTGCAGTTCGGGGGGTTTCCGCAGTGGTGGCCACCGTCGCAGGCATTACAGCGACAGGTGCAGGATCCCTTGGTTGCCATGCGCATCGTCGTTCAACTCCTCACTGTTCGGGTGCCGTCGGTATGACCGGCAGCAAACTCCCGAGTATGGGCGGACATCAACATATAACGACTTCACAATAGTTCGCTCCACGGTGAAAATAAAGGATTCCCTAAACTGCGCGGCTTTTTGCGCGACGGTTATTTCGGCTGCGGACACGCCGGTGAACACTGCGTGAAACTCTTTGGCTGCGGCGGCTTTAGGGGCTCAGGCGGAGGTGTCGCGGGCGCCGAGCCGGAGGTGCTCGATGTGGTAGATGGCCTCGTCAAGCAGTAGGGCGACGTGGTTGTCGTAGAGCCGGTACACGATGTTGCGACCGGACCTGTCACCGGTGACGAGGCCTAGCGCCCGCAATAACCGGAGTTGATTGGAAACCGCGGGTTGCTCCATGCCGACTGCCGCGGACAGTTCGGTGACCGAGCACGGCGATTCCCGGAGTCGGGTCAGGATCAGCAATCGGTTGGGGGATGCCAGGGCCTGCAGCGTCTCGGCGACTTTGGTCGCTGAGACGGCGTCGAGGGACGCTGCCGGCGTCGCGTGCCCCTCAACTCCGTGGCCCATGGCACTCATTCAAGCATGCGGAACAAACATGGTTGATACATTTCAATCTTTACATGTATAAATGTATGCGCTGTAGGGGCCGAGCACGAACGAGAGGTGTCGTCGATGACCGCTCTGTCGACCGACCGGTCGCCGCTGTCCGGCGCCGACGCGGGGCCCGCAGGTTCACGCGGTGTCGGTGCATGGATGTGGTCCCTGGATTCGGTGCGTTGGGCGGCCGCAGCCCTTGTGCTGATGCTGTGCGGCGTGCTCGCGCAAGCGGCGAATGCTCCGCAACCGCTGTGGTGGACCCTGTATCTGGCGTGTTATCTCGCCGGCGGCTGGCAGTCGGCGGTATCCGGTGTGCAGGCGCTGCGTGCCCGCACGCTCGATGTCGACCTGCTGATGATCCTCGCGGCGATCGGTGCGGCAGCCATCGGGCAGGTGATCGACGGCGCGCTACTGATCGTCATCTTCGCGACGTCGGGCGCGCTGGAGGACGTGGCCACCGCACGCACCGAACGTTCGGTGCGTGGTCTACTCGACCTGGCTCCGGCCGACGCGACCGTCCTCGACGAGGACGGCACCCATCGCGTCGTCGCCGCAGGCTCTCTGCGCCTCGGTGACCGAATCCTCATCCGGCCCGGGGAACGAATCTCGGCTGACGGCACCGTGTTCGGTGGATCCTCGGACGTCGACCAGTCCTCGATCACCGGTGAACCGTTGCCGGTCGCCAAACAGGTGGGCGACGACGTCTTCGCCGGAACGCTCAACACCACCGGGGCCCTGCAGGTCACCGTCACCCGCGACCCCTCAAGCACGGTGATGGCGCGCATCGTCGCGGCGGTCGCCGAGGCTTCGGCAACCAAGGCCACCACGCAGCTGTTCATCGAGAAGATCGAACAACGTTATTCGGTGCTGGTGGTGGCTGCCACCCTGGCACTGTTCGCGGTGCCGTTGGTGTTGGGTGCGGATCTGCGCTCAACCCTGTTGCGCGCCATGACGTTCATGATCGTGGCGTCGCCGTGTGCAGTGGTGCTCGCGACCATGCCGCCGCTGTTGTGCTCGATCGCCAACGCCAGCCGGCACGGAGTGCTGGTGAAGTCCGCGGTCGCCATGGAGCGACTGGCCGATACCGACGTCGTCGTGCTCGACAAGACCGGGACCTTGACCACGGGAGCCCCGCGCGTCGTGCAGATTGTGGGGCTGCCCGGTGGCGACAGCGGCGACGTCCTCGCAACTGCCGCTGCCGCAGAGCAATTCAGCGAGCATCCCATCGGACGCGCCGTCGTCGCCGAGGCGGTGATGCGAGGCATCCGGATTCCGGAGGCCGCCGATTTCACCGCTCGCGCGGGTCGTGGTGTCCGGGCGGTCGTCGATGGGCGCACCGTCGAGGTCCTGAGTCCGGCGACGTATCGAGGCCCGGCGGTCCCGGACGTGGCCGAGATCGAGGCCACCGGGGCGACTGCTGTCGTCGTCACGGTCGACGGGGAGGCGATCGGGGTGGTGGGTCTGCAGGATCGGGTGCGCCCGGGTGCCGCGGATGCGGTCCGGAAGCTGCACGCGCTCACCGGATGTCAGCCGGTTCTGCTCACCGGTGACAACCAGG
Source organism: Mycolicibacterium peregrinum (assembly GCF_001665625.1). Classification (GTDB taxonomy): domain Bacteria; phylum Actinomycetota; class Actinomycetes; order Mycobacteriales; family Mycobacteriaceae; genus Mycobacterium; species Mycobacterium peregrinum_B. The sequence continues at coordinate 56,623 of NZ_LZSY01000177.1, forward strand.
TCGCAGCGTCGCGGCTGGCCGAGCAGCTTGGCATCGAGGATGTGCGGGGTGGTCTGCTGCCCGACGACAAGACCGCTGCGGTCCGGGAGTTGGAATCCGGTGGACGGCGGGTGCTGATGGTGGGCGACGGGATCAACGATGCACCGGCCATGGCGTCCGCCCATTCCTCGATGGCGATGGGTCGCAGCGGTGCCGATCTGACGGTCGACACGGCTGACGTGGTCACGGTCGGCGACGACCTGTCGACGATCGGCGCGGTGGTCGCGTTGGCCCGGCGGGCGCGGCGCCTGGTGGTCGCCAACCTGGTGATCGCCGCCACCGTCATCACAGTCCTGGTGATCTGGGATCTGTTCGGGCACTTGCCGTTACCGCTCGGGGTGGCCGGCCATGAGGGATCGACCATGCTCGTCGCCCTCAACGGGCTGCGACTGTTGAGCAGCCGCGCGTGGCGCAGACTTCCCTAGCGCGAGCAGACGTGAAAGTACCCGGGTAACCCCATTTCCGGGTACCGCAACGTCTGCTCGCGGAAGAAACTAGGGCCGCAGCACGTTCTTGAGCGCGTCGAGCACCGCGGGATCCTCGATGGTGGAGGGCACCGGCTCGTCGAGCCCGTCGGCGATACCGCGCATGGTCTTGCGC
>NZ_LZSY01000178.1 GCF_001665625.1 Mycolicibacterium peregrinum
CACCAAACTCCGGAAACAACCCCACCCCAGCAGACAACACACGATCGACCTGCGCCACATACGCACCAACCGACCCGGTCACGGGTAACCACCTCCCGTCGACGCCACATGCACATGGTCAAAGTGATTGGCGGTGATACCACCGCGGTCCCCCATGAGCTTCGGTCCGCCACCGCTGTCGATCTGCTGGCGCCAGATGGTGTGATCGACACCGAGGGATTCTCGGTTGGTCTGCAAGAACTCAACAATCCTGTTACCCAACGCAATACCGGCCGGGCTCGTCGGATTCGGGATCATGATGTCCAGCGCCAGCCCTTGCGGATGCCACTTCATCGAGTCCGGGCGGTAGCCACCGATCTCCTTGATCTCCGGGAACGCCGCCGACACAGCCCGATTGATACGGATCGTGTTGCGCTGCAGCCGGTCCTCAGAAGCTTTCCCTGCTGGCAAGGGACCGTCGGCCAGAGTCCGAGCGGACGCGAGCTCTGACACCGTTCGCGCAGACCCACCGTTGCGGCCGAGTGAGGACAAGGAGCTCAGTGCGCTCAGGCCGGAGATGCCGCCACCACCGCCACCACCGGTGGGCATAC
>NZ_LZSY01000179.1 GCF_001665625.1 Mycolicibacterium peregrinum
ATCAGGTACTGATGGATGGGAGCCAGCTGCACCGGCCACGGGTCGCTGACGTCGACGGTGGCCTGATAGACCACCCGGGCCCGTCGTTCGTTCTCCGGCGAGAAGAACGTGATCTTGACGTCCCAGCAATCGCAGTCGAGCCGACCGAACGGACTCTTGACCGCACTGATGCTCTCCAGTGAGTACAGGCTGGTGACATCGCCGTCGACCAACTCGCCGGCCAGCAGTCCCTTGGCCATCACGTCCGAGAAGATGAAGGCGTTGGTGGCGGTGTAATTGATCGCGCGATCCGCCGACGACGAGCCGAGATTGCGAAGCTCGTAGTACACCTTGTCGAGCATCTGCCGCAGTTTGAGTTCGGTGCGGGACTCGGCCTTGGACCGGTCGATGCCGAGCTGGTTGGTCAGCTTGTCGAAGTCGATCGCACCCAGCACCGCCTTGACGAGGTTGTTCTCGTTCCAGGTGTACAGCCCTCGGCGCTGCACGACGATCACCGGAAGGCGTTGCCCGGCGAACGTTGTCACCGTGCGGTTGGTGAGGACACCGGGAAGCGATACCCGAGAGACGAAGTCGTCGTCCTCGGCCGGGAGCACCTGACAACGCAACGCATAGCGCAGCATCTCGTAGACGGCTTCGTGGTAGGTGACCTCGGCCTCGATCGCATAGATCGGGGTGAGGTTCAGGTTCATCGTCCAGATGAGCTTGGTCGATTCCCACGGGTGCTTGTCGAGGTAGTTGGCGAGCTGGACCGCGTCGTACGGGTTGGGTTCGGTCACGATCGGTGTCTCGTCGGAGCTCTCTGCCATCGGCATGAGTTGGCGGAAACCGTCGCGACGGGCTTCGGTACCGAAGTCGAACCCGATATTGCCCAGTGCGAACACGTTTGACACCGGTATCGGGTGGGCTGACTGCGGCGGGGTCGGCGCCTCGTGCGCGGCCGATGCGGTCGTGGCCTCCTGGGATGCCGTGGATCCGCATGAGCAAGGGGCTCCACCGCACGACGGCGCGACTCCGGTCGGGACCGGAACGGCATCGGGTGGTATCGGCGACGGCCCGGGATTCATCAGCCCGGAATCGGTTGGTGTCGCGTCGATTCCTGAACTCGCGACGTGGGGGATCGGTGTGGTTGCCATGTCGGTCACTTTGTCTCCTTGTGTGATCAGCGCGTGTGCGCCGTGAACGTTGAGAATTCCCGCCAGGCAGCGGGGGTCTGAATCTCGGGCACAGGCCAGCGCGCTGGCGATCACTGCCCGTCGCACCTCGGCAACGTCGGTGCTGCCGTCTCGCCGCCGCTGAGCGGAGAGGAGCAGCGCGGCCAGGGCGCTCACGATCGGGGTGGCGAAACTTGAACCGGTGAGTTCGGCGATCGTGCCGCCCGGTATGGCGCCGGGAATCGCCTCGCCCGGCGCCAGCACGCCGCCCCGTGCATACCGGTCACCGAAGTTGCTCGACGGCAACGCAACTCCGTTTCGACCCAGTGCGCCGACGGCCAGCACGTTGGGCAGAGCGGCAGGAACGTGCAGGCAATCACACCCGTCATTGCCGGCTGCGGCAACGATGAGCACGCCGTTGCGCTCGCACGCCTCGACGGTGCGGGCGAGCAGGGGATCCGCTTCTCCGAGCTCGACGAGTTCGCCACCGCTGATATTGATCACATCTGCCCCGCTCATCATGGCGCGTTCGATGGCCCGGGCGAGGTCGAGTTGTGAGAGGTGTCCACTGGTGTCGGTGAAGATCGGGACCACCACGCCGCGACATCCGGCGGCCAGGCCCAGTGCTCCGGTGGCCGGTTGCCCGAAAATGATGCTGGCCACGTGGGTGCCGTGGCCCGACATCGCGCCGGGGCCGGCCTCGTCGAGGACGAGCGAATCCGTACGGGTGATCCGGGCGTCGGCAAAGCACGGGTGGGCAAGATCGACCGGCCCGTCCAGAATCGCGATGCACACCTCGGGGTCGGGAATTATGCTGTCCCGCAGTGACTTCAGCTCACCGAGGATGTAGTCGGTGTCGGCCGCCCGCACGGTCTGCGGTGGCTCGGTAGCCTGCACCTGGTTCATAGCGCAATCGTGCGCGGCAGCAGGGCGTCCCACAATTGGCCTTCGGATGGATCTTGCCCGTGCCCCCTGTGGGGGTGGCGGATGTACCGAGCGGCGAACTCGGCCTATATCTTTCGGTCGATTTCCCATCGTCGGCATTGACATTGCCGACGGCGCGGCAGTAACACGAAAGACATGGCATCAAAGCGGAGCAAGAGAAGCATCGAGCAGATGCGTCAGGATCTGTTCGCGGTCAAGGAACGTCAGGACGGACTACGGGCCGAGCATCGCAGGCTGATCCGCGAGCTCGACCTCAACTCGGGCGGTGAGTCGGCCATCCTTCGAGAGCAGCGCCGGTGGAATACCTGCCCCCCTCCGTTGCGCCCATATGTCCGGCCTGCGCCGGCGCAGAATCCCTGATTCTCGGCGCGTCCGCGCCGTGGCTGAGCTTGCGGGCCACGTAGGCCCGGCGCCGCACACCGAGTTTGCAGATCACGTTGTGGACATGGCTTTTCACCGTGCCGGGGGAGATGTGCAGGTGGTCGGCGATCTCCTTGTTGGTCAGCCCGTGTGCCAACAGCCAGGCCACTTCCTGCTCCCGCTCGGTGAGGCAGTTGCTCTGCCCGCCCGCGCGTCGGCCGCCGTTGGCCTCGATGCCGCGAAGTAGGGCGCCCGAGATCTCGTCGGAGCAGTGCGCCGCACCCCGGGACACATTGACCAGGGCGTGACACAGCTGGTCGACGGAGGCGTTGCGTCCGACCAGTCCTGCCGCGCCCGCGCTTGCCCAGGCCATCGCCTGACCGGGATCGTCATCGAGTGCGACCGCGATCAGTTTTCGCGGCGGGTCGCAGCGGCGTAGCGCTGCTGCGGACTCCAGCGCCAAGCGGGTACTGACCTCGATCACCACGATGTCGACGGGCGGGTCGATCCGCGCCAGGTCGCCCAGTGCGGCTGTGGCATCGGTCGCGGTCCCCACCATCTCGAATTCTGGGATGCGGTGGATCCATTCGGAGAGCAGTTCGGTCCATGCCCGTACCGCGACGATGGCGAAGACGTGGTGTTGCATGATGTGTTCGCCGGGTCAGATCTGCCTGTACAGCAGGAAGTTCGGGGCCACTTGAAAATTCGACTCAAGCGTATTCATGGCACTTCCCCTACTGCCCCGAGTGACTGGCGTGTCAACCGATGGTAAGGAACCCGCCGACCCGCGGTATCGAGTAATCGACTACGTGAGTTTTCCGATGTGCGGCCGCGACGGAACCGACGCGCGTAAGCAGTGGGTGCGCTCCGATTCCGGGGACCGGTCGACGAGGGGATGCCATGAGTGATTCGGGTAGTCGGCTACTCGTGCCGCGTGGCCCGAATCGAGCCAGGATCGTCAGCATGTCGATTTGGCACACGACCGCCTCCACAATGTCCGATCCTGTATTGAATGCCTTCTACTGGATCGAGCACAGTTCCGAGGTGTCGTGGTGAGTCCTGCTGACAGTGAAATCTGGGCCGTTCGGGTGCAGTGCGCCCTGTCGGGCCTGGCGGCCAAGGAGATCGACGCCAGTCCGCAAAAGCTGCTTGAGGCGGTGGCCGCCCGGTTTGCCTCACGTTTCGACCCCGATGATCGCCTCGGCGTAGACGGGGCGCCCCGGTGGCATCGCAGTGTGGACGCTGCCGTCGATCAACTGGTGCACCAGAAACTGGCGACGCGGCGCAGGCCGGCGAAGAAGGCCGGGGCTGATGCGGCGCAGCCGATCGTGCGGTTGACCCCGGCCGGTCGGACCGCCGCCGAGCAGGCGTGCTCACAGGCGATGACGCCCCCCGAGCGGGCCCGCACCGTGGCACCGGCCCCGGCCGAGCAGCCGCCGCACCGCGACCTGTTGGTGGCCGGGGTGATCACCCCGCCGCTGCGGGAGAAGTTCGTGGTGGGCCCCGGCGAGGATCCGGAGAAGGCTCGGGAAACGTTGTGGCCGATCATGATCGAGCTGAACCTGCGCTACGCCGAAGGCGTGGCGGCAGCGGTCGCCCGCGTGCGTGAGCTGTGGCGACTGTTGGACGGACCAGGCGAACCGCTCGAGGTGGCCGACCAGTTCATGGTCGGCGAGTTGACGACCAGGCAGATCGAGGGCCTGGTGTCGGCGGATTCCGTGCCGCAGAGCTGGCCAGAGCGGGCGGTCTACCGGATCTGGCCAGACTTCGATGCCCACCCCCAGATCGATTCCTCCGGCAACACCGTCAAGGCGGTCCCGGCGCAGCGGGCCTTTGCCTGCTATGGGTCGGGAATCGTCTGGGCGGTGGTCGATTCCGGGATTGACGAGACGCATCCGCACTTCACCGACCACGCCACCGTGAGTGATCCCGCGGTGCATGACCTGCACCGGGATTTCACCGTGTCCGGTGGCGAGAAGGCATTCGCACCGACCGCCCTGCAGGATGCCGACGGGCACGGATCCCACGTGGCGGGCATCATCGCCGGAGGGCTGGTCGGCAAGACCGCCGACGCTGTGTATGTGGCAGAAAAGCGTTTCAATGTCGGTGCACCCGAAGGCGATATACCCATACTGCAAAAGCGGGTGGTCAGCGATCCCAGTCGGCTGGCGGGGATGGCTCCGGAGGCCAAGCTGGTCAGTCTCAAGGTGTTGGGTCCCGGCGAGAAAGCCTCGCGGGTGAGCCGGGTGATGCGCGCCCTCGCCTACGTCCGGGAAGTCAATGCGGCGAGCGAGCGGATGCCCCGCATCCACGGTGTGAACCTGAGTCTGGGATACGAGTTCGCGGCGGAATGGTTCGCGTGCGGGCAGAGTCCGCTGTGTATCGAGGTCGACAAGACCGTGCGGTCGGGGGTGGTCGTGGTCGCCGCGGCGGGCAACAGCGGATACGTGTCGCTCAATCCGCTGTTCACCACCGACGTCACGAAATTCAGCGCGGGCATGACGATCAACGACCCCGGCAACGCCCAGCGGGCGATCACCGTGGGGTCGACGCACCGCGACGCTCCGCACACGTCCGGAGTCTCCTACTTCTCGTCCAAGGGGCCGACCGGCGATGGTCGGTGCAAACCAGATCTGTTGGCTCCCGGTGAGCGCATCACGTCGGTCGCGGCAGGCAAATTCCGCAGCGATGTGCTGCGGCAGACCGACGCCCCGCCGCAGAGCGCGGCGATCTACATCGAGGCCACCGGGACGAGCATGGCAGCACCGCACGTATCCGGTGCGGTTGCGGCATTTCTGTCCGTCCAGCGCGAGCTCATCGGGAACCCGGAGGAGATCAAACGCATCTTCACCGAATCGGCTACCTCCCTCGGCCGGGACCCGGCATTCCAGGGCGGCGGTCTGCTGGATCTGATGCGTGCGTTGCAGTCCGTCTGACGAGTTCATTCACGAGTCTCAAGGAGTCGACATGACCGAATCCATCAAAGGCAGGCCGTTGTGGCGGTTGGTATTCGACGCCGACGGTGATGTCGATGAGGCAACGCTGTCCGAACTGCGCGACAGTATCGGTGCGGAGGGGATCACCGATCTGGTGCTCTTCTCGCACGGCTGGAACAACGACGAGGCGGCGGCGGAGTCGTTGTATGCCCGCTGGTTCGGGCTGCTCGCCGACCAGCTCGATCCGGACCGCAAGGTCGGTTTCGTCGGTATCCGCTGGCCGTCGCAGCTGTGGCGCGACGAACCGATTCCGGACTTCGACGATGCGTCGGCAGCGGACGGAGGGGGCGCGGCGGCGCTGGACGAGCGGGCAGTGACGGTGGCCGGGCCGGCCACCATCGATCCCGCCGAGCTGAGGGATCTCAAGGACATGTTCCCCGACGGCAGCGAACATCTGGATGCCATCGCTGCCCTGTTGGAACAACCGCCCACCGCTGAGCGGGCCGGAAAGATGTTCGAGGAGTTGCGGAAGTTCAACGCGGCCACCAAAACCGGCTTCGACGACGGTGAGGAGGACAAGCCGGTGCAGGTCCCGGGCATGCTCGACGAACAGCGCCCCCCTGTCGACGTCTTCAACAAATTCGCCGACCGGTTGGCCGACGCCGGCGCGCAGTTCGGCGACGGCGGGGGAGGTGAGGCCGGTCTCGGCGATCTGGGCAGCAAGATCTGGCACGGTGCCAAGGAAGTCCTGCGCCAGCTGAGCTACTGGAAGATGAAGAACCGTGCCGGTGTCGTCGGCAAGGACGGGCTGGGCCCGGCAATCGATGACCTGGTCGGCGCCCACCCGAATCTGCGGATTCATCTGGTCGGCCACAGCTTCGGTGCCCGGCTGGTGTCGTTCGCGCTCGACGGGATCGCCGATCGGACACCGTCACCGGTGAAATCGGTGACTCTGCTGCAGGGTGCGTTCTCCCGGTTCACCTTCACCAAGGGGCTGCCGTTCCGGGACGGGGATGGCGCCCTGGTCGGGCGGCTGGCCCGGATCGACGGTCCGATGGCCGTCTGCTTCTCCAGCCACGACAAGGCATTGGGGACGTTCTACCCGCTGGCGTCACTGACGGCCGGCGAGGATGCGGCCGGCATCGAGGATCCCTTGGCGCGCTGGCGGGCCATGGGGGCGCTCGGGGCGTTTCGGACCGACATACTGCCCCTGGACGATGAGGGCACGACGTACCCGTTCCAGCCCGGTCAGATCCTGAGTCTGGATTCGTCGGACGTGGTGGCCAAGGAGGACGGCCCATCGGGTGCGCACAGCGACATCTTCCACAAGGAACTCAGTTGGGTTGCCGCGACTGCCGGGAAATTGATTCGGGCTTGAGCTCGCCCTCTGTTACGTGCGCCTATGCGGCAATCAGCTTGAGAGGCAAGTGCTCGTGGCGGCGGATGATGTTGTTGACCGCCCATTTGGGCGTACCCGCTAGCTCGATCCGCTCCACGCGCTCGAGCAGCGCCCGCAACATCGCGGTTGTTTCCAAGCGCGCCAAGCCCTGTCCGGCGCAGGCGTGGGCACCGTGTCCGAAACCGACGTGACGCCGGCCGTCACGTCGGATGTCGAAGTCCGCTGGGTTTTCCCACTCGCGTTCGTCACGATTGGCCGAGGCATAGATCACCAGGACTCGCGCGCCCCAGGCGATTGGCACTCCAGCGATTTCAGTGGGCTGCGCGGTGCTCCGCGCAAAGGCGCGCAGCGGTGGCTCGTAGCGGATGGTTTCATTGACGGCGTTTGGCAAGAGGTCGGGTTCGTCTTTGAGCAGTTGCCACTGGTCGGGGTGGTTGGCGAAAAGATTCAGCGCATTGGCGATAGCGCTCATCGTGGTATCGATCGACGGGGCGATGTAGTCGACGAGCAACGGCGGGCACTCGTGGTGCGCCAGTTTGCCTTCGTCCGCGGCGGCAAGCAGCTCATCCGCCATGCTGCCCTCGATGACGTTGCGCTCGCGAACCACGCGCCGGGCGAACCGCAGCATACGTATAGTTTTGGGTACTGCCTTGATCGCCTGCCAGTTGAGCGGACCGAGTACGTCGAACGTCGCTCCGGCCCAGGCAACCAGGTGATCGCGTTGATCGCGGGGCCAACCGATGAGGTCGGGCACGACGGCCAGCGGCAGCGCGGCCGCGAGGTCGTTGACACCGTCGATCTCGCGCTTGTGGAGCGCAGTTTCAACGACGCTACGGGCCGTGTCATCGACGGTGTCGCTGATGGCACGCAGAGCACGTGGCAGCATGCGGTGCGCGACGCGCTTGCGGCGTTGTTCGTGCTCGACACCATCGCTGTTGAGCGTGGTGCCGTGCGACATTCGGTTGGTGATCGGATTCAGTGCCACACCGTGGCCCGAGAGAAAGGTCTTGTCGTCGCGTAGCGCCGATTTGCACTCGGCATAACGCGGCACCGCATACGCCCGTTGCTTCGCCAGCCACACCACCGGACCGAGGTCACGCATTCGCTGGTAGTGGGGGTAGGGGTCGGTGATGGCGTCGACAGAGTAGATGTCGGGTTCGTAGATGGGGAGGCCGGCAGGTGGGCGTCGCATTGATGGTCCTCTCATGACTTTGGCGGTGGACGATTACGCGTGGAGCGTCCGGTAGGACGGCGAAGGATCGCTGTTGCTCACGCTCGGCATTGAAGGAACTCGTGTGCGTTCGCGGATGTCACCGCCCGCCAGTCGGTTTCGGGGTCGGAGTCAAGGGCGGCGATCTGCTGGCCTACGGCAAACGCCGGCGTCCAGCAGTAGTCGCTGCCGTAAAGAATGCGGTTGGACCCGACTACGTCCCGAAGCACTCCGGCTTGCGTCGGCAGTGGATGCCCGGCCGTGTCGAACCACATGCGCTGCAGCTGGGCATCGGTTGTCAGGCATTCCCACAACGGTGCCAGCGATTCGTCGCCGAGGTAGCGTCCGCCGTTGTTGCTCAGAAGCACGACACCCGCCGCCCCATGAATATCCGTTGCTCGTATGGCTTCGCTGATGGCGGCATCCACGTCGGGGAGTGGAAGCGAGGCGAAGAAGGAGAAGCGCTCAGGATGCGCGGCGACCGTGCGGGCTGCGACGTCGTTGACGTGCCGCGCCAGTGCGGGTGCGTCGGCCGCACCGGCAAACGACACGCCGGGAGAGGAGAGCGACAGGATGGCGTGCCGGATTGCGTTGTCCTGCATCAGTGAAAGGTGCTGTTCTGCGCTCCAGCAGGGCCATTGCGGCATGCCGTCAGGATGTTCGATGCCTGCAGCGATCGCGGCGGCGACGTATTCGTCGGTGAGGAAGTGCGCGTGGACGTCCACCAGGGGAGTGGATGACATGAGCGATCGCCTAACTGGTCTGGATGGGTGGGTGGGCGCTGCGTTCCCGAGCTTCCAGAGTGGACGACATGATCCCCGGTATGGCCGCACACAGTTTCCCTACGGCACGGCCCGAGCACATGACCGTGCGGTCAGGCCGGACGACAGCGGCGGTGGCATGCCCGTCGCGTAGCCACCGTTCCAGCTCGCCCCCGGGTTCGGCGACGTGCACGACGATGCCGTGTTCTTCGAGTGTGGTGCATTGGAACGCGAGCGGGCGTGTGGTGGTGACGAGCGCAAAGCTGTTGCCCAGCAGCGTGTCCAGGCGCTGTCCATCGGCCAGAACCGGGTTGGGACACAAAGTCCCGGCGAGGTGGCGGGGGCCGCGGCTTCTGATGACCAATGCCGACTCGTGCAGGCGGGGGGTGGTGCCATCGGTGAGTTTGTCGCGGAGGCCGGGTATCAACTGCAGCCGGGGTGCGACGGTGCGCCGCACCATGTTTCCCGCATGACCACCGGCTGTCATTGCCCACCCCATGGCCAATGCCAGACCGATCATGCTGCGCGCGTGGGGTTTCCGTTCCTGCTCGTAGGTCGACAGCAGGGCCTCGGGTAGATCTCCGTTGATCACGCCGGCTACCTTCCATGCCACGTTCATCGCGTCGCGCAGGCCTGCTCCCATGCCTTGCCCGATGAAAGGCGGTGTGAGGTGGGCGGCGTCGCCGAGGATGAGCACGTTCTGTTCCCGCCATTTGTCGGCGATCTGTGCGCGAAAGGTGTACTCGGTGACGCGTACGACCTCGAGTTCATCGTCGACGAGATCGCCGACCCATGGGGCGACCAGGGGCCGCAGGGTCGCCATCGTGCTGAAGTCGGCCGCAGTTTCCGAAGACAGCAGCCGAAATTCCCAGCGGTAGCGGTCGGACCCGATCCGCATGTAGGTCGCAGCCCGAACGGGATCGCATACCTGATGCACACCATCCCACTGATCGAGCTCGGCCTCGGTGACCACATCGGCCACCAGCCAGCGCTGCTCGAAGCGCAGGTCTTCCATGGCCGCACCGATGGCGGCTCGCACGATGCTGTTGGCCCCGTCGCAGCCCAACACGTAGCCGGCTTCGACGACATGCTCCGTTCCGGTGGCACGGTCGGCGTAGGTCACCCGCACGCGGCCGGATTCGTGCTGGGTGACGTCGATGACCTCGGAATTGCCGCGCAGCTTCACATTTGGACGCTTGGCCAGGTTGGCGCGCAGCAGCTTCTCCAGCTCGGGTTGGTCGAACATGTTGGCCTGCGGGAAGCCGTGCCGGCTGCGGGCCGGGTCGCGGTCGAACTGTGCCAGCGCGTGGTGGTTCTGGTCGAGCAGACGCAGCCCGAGCGCTGGTCGGGATATCGCGGCGAACTCTTCGGCCACGCCGAGGCGGGCGAGGATGCGATGAATCTCGTCATCGAGGTGGACCGCGCGTGGCTGGGGATAGACCGATTCCCAGCGGTCGAGAACCAGCGTGGGTACGCCGTAGTCCGCGAGCAACGTCGCCGCGGTGATGCCGGTCGGCCCCGCTCCGACGACGACAACGGGCACGGATTTCGTTGAACAGCTCGCGGAGGGATCGGTCATGGTTGTTCCTTGATGTCCCACGCGAGCGCGTAGCGACCCAGGGGCGCGGCAATGGCCTCGGTGTCGGCGCCGGCGTCGACGACCACGGTCACCACGATGGCTCCGTCGTCGACGGCTACCTCGACGTCGACGACGCCGGGCACAGTGACCAGCGCGTCACGGATTGCGCTGCGAGTGGCGTCGGCGCGCAGCGGGGGCTTGTAGGGCTTGCCGACGGCGGTGACCGGGATGGTATCGATGATGATCACCGATTTCGGCGCGGCCGCACTCTCACTGACGTGCTCGACGGCCCACTGCCGCAACGATTCCGGAGTGACGGTAGCGTCGGGGCGAAGTGTCACATACGCCACTGGCACCTCGCCGGAATGGACGTCGGGACGTCCGACTGCCGCGGCGTCCGTGACGTCCGGATGGTCCAGGAGCGCGTCTTCGATCATCGCCGGGTCGATGTTGTGCCCGCCGCGGATGATGAGGTCTTTGGCCCGACCGGTCAGATGGACAAACCCGTCGCCGTCAACCCAGGCCAGGTCGCCGGTGTCCTGCCAGCCGCCGTTCAGTTTTCCGAGCCCGTCGAGCACGTAGCCGTTGTTGGTGCGGGCGGTGACGTAACCGGGAAAAACGGTGGGTCCGCTGATCGCAAGGTTTCCCGTCTCGCCGGCCGGCAGGTCGTGCCATTGGCCGTCGTCATCGATCCTGACCGTTTTGACGAGTTGGTAGGGCAGCCGCTGGCCTACCGAGCCGGGGCGAGGGTGGTCGGGGAAACTGCGCGCGCTGACACACGTTCCTTCGGTCAGCCCGTAGCCTTCGATCAGAGGCACCCCGGTGTGTGATTCGAAATCGGAGCGAACCGCTGCCGGCAGCGCTGAGGCACCCACCAACGCGTAGCGCAGGCTGGAGATGTCGGCGTCCACGGGGCATTTCGACAGCACCGCATATACGGTCGGCACCGCGCTCGTGGCGCTGATGCCGTGGTGCGCCACGATCTTCCAGAAGTTCGGGTACAGAGCCGGGTCCCGGTATCCGAGCGGGCCGGCCCACACCGCGTGCTGGCCGCGCAGCATGGGCGCCAGCAATGTCACCACGAGCGCGTTCACATGGAACAGCGGTAGGCCCGCGAACAAGACGGAGTCCTGGTCGAGCACAGTGTTGGCGGCGATCATCCAGGCGTCGGTGACCTCGTTGGCATGGGTATGGGCCGCCGGTTTCGGCTTGCCGGTTGTTCCGCCGGTGTGGAACAGGGCGGCCAGATCGGTGGACGACGGGGCTTCACCGTCGAAGGTCAAACCGTCATCTCCGGGTCGGAAGTCGCTGAAGTAGTGCACTGTTGCGCCTTCGATCGCCGGAACGGGCGCCGACGCATCGCGACCTCCGTTGGGGCGCAGCAAGAGAACGGTGTCGATCACCCCTGCAGCCACCAGATGCTCGGCGGCCCGCCAGCTGGCTTCGTCCAGTTCGGGACCGGCGGCCACCAGCGTTCGTGCGCCCGAGCGTTCGACCAGATGCGCGATGTGGTCGCTCGACAGAGCGCCGTTGACCGGCGCGGCGATGCCCGCCAGCTGCGCGGCCAGCGTGGCCGTGATCAGCTCATCACAGTTGGGGCTGATCATTGCGACCGGGGTGTGCCGCTGAACGCCCTTCTGACGCAGCATGTTTGCGGCTCGGTGCACGTCCGCCAACAGTTCGCTGAACGTCCGCGTGCTTGCCTGTCGCCATCGATCGGCATCGGGCATGGCGCTGATCGCGGCGCGGTCGGGCCACAACGTGGCTGCCCGCTGCAGCACCGCATATGTCGAGTTCGGCAGGCCCCGGTCGGCCAGTGGGACGCGCTCGATGGCGCCGATGTCGCCCGGTGTGGCATGGCGCGGCCACAACAGGTCCGCGTTCACGTGTACCGCACCGAGGTGCGCTGGGTGCCGAGGTCGATGGCACCGTCGTCGGTAGTCACCGACAGTTCCACGACGTCCCCGTGCTGCAGATACTTGGGATTGCCGGCTTGACGCGAGAAGAACGCCTTCCACTTCATGGCCGGAGGCAGCAGCGATCCGATGATCTCGACAGGCTTGGGCGGCGCGCTCAAGGCCGTACCCGCAGGCGTGCCGGTCAAGACGAGGTCACCGGGACTGAGGTGTTGGAACCGGGCCAATGACTGCAGTGCCTGTAGGGGTTTGTAGATCATGTCGCCATCGACCAGCCTGTTCTGGCGAACCTCACCGCTCACCCGCAGCTCCAGGCGCAGGTCGCCGAACCGCTTGAGCTCGTCAGCCGTCAACAAGACCAGCGCCGGACCGACCGGCGTGAATGTCGGGTACGACTTGGCTTCATAGAACTGCGTTTGCGGAAGCTGAATATCCCGGGCGGAGACATCGTTGGTGACGACCAGGCCGGCGACATGGTCGGGCAGGTTCGACTCGGTCACCTCGGTGCCAACGGGCAGCTCGCGTCCGATGACCAGACCGATCTCCACCTCGTAGTCGAGAAACTTGACGTGCTGCGGCTTGACGATGTCGTCGAACGGGCCACTGATGGAACCCGACGTCTTGCGAAAAAAGGTGAGCGGGATGGTCTTTGGGTCCATACCGGCGTCTTTGACATGCGAGGCGAAGTTGGTCATCTGGGCAACCACCCGGCAGGGAGCGGTCACAGGGGAGAGCAGATCGAGGCTGTCGACAGGCACCGCCTCCCCGCCACGCGTCGCGGCGTCTACGGCGGTCCGATCGGCTAGCAGCTCTCCGGTGGTCGTGGCCGAGGTGTCGATTCGCACGGCGCCGGTGGCGGTCTGGACCCACCAGGCGTCGGCGGTGCGCAGGATTGAGATGGTCATGAGTTCGCTACTTTCAGCAGGCCGATGAGGCGGTTGATATCGAATTCGTTGTCGCCTCGCAGGGCTGCGAAGATCGACTGTGCTTCGTGTGGTAGGGATTTCGGATTTGTGCCGAGGAAGTCCTTGCTCGCCGGTGGTCCCCACTGGGCCAGGCCCGAGGCGGCGAACGGGGCCCAACCCGGTTCAAGGGTTGAGTCGAACAAGTCGCCATCGGTGAAGTGCTCGACCATGAAGCCATCAGGATCACGCCAGTAGTCGAAGAGCTGACTGCCCTGGATGTGTCGCCCGATTCCCCAGGACCGGAAATATCCACGCTCCGTGAGGTATTCGCCGCCGGCGGCCAGCGCATCGAGATCGCATACCTGATAGGCGGAGTGCACGTAGCGGTTCTGTGGTCCGAGGGCCAGCGCCAGCGTGTGGTGATCAGCGGGCGTCGCGCCTCTGTCGCATCGAATGAAGCTCATGGCCGGTCCCCGGCTGCGCTGACCCGGGAAGTAGAGGAAGTCGCTGACGATCATGCCGAGGGTGTCGAGATACCAGTCCAGCGTCTCAAGGTATTTCGTCGACTGCATGACGAGGTGACCGAGCCGTTGCACCGTGGTCGGCTCCCGACGCGGGCGTTGGGTGGCGTTGACGCGGTGAATGTCGTGCCCCATGTTGTAGCGATGCGGAGTCTGTGACGGCAACGGGTCGAGGGAGTGCATCCCCGACACCACGTGCACCGGCACCCCGCTGGGGTCGATCAGATCGACCGCCATGCCGCCGATGGCTGCGGGTAGCGACCTGGTTCGTGCGCCGGTCGCGGTGGCCAGCCGCTGCAGGTCCGCCTCGTCGGTAGCGGCGAACGCGACCCCGAGGAACCTGCTCCGGGTGCCGCGGCGGATGATCACGCACGGCGCGGTCGAATCGCTTCCACGCAGATACAGTTCATCGGCGGTTCGCAGCAAGGTGGCGAAACCGAACGCGACCGCGAACGCCTCGGCCCGCTGAAGGTCCGGTTTCTCGAACTCCAGCCAGGCGATATCAGCCACCTTGATCACGGGGTTGCGGGATCGCCCGCAATGCTCGCCTTTCACGGCGCCCTGCTCGCTGTGGAGTTCGTTATGCGCGCCGACCAGGTCGTTCATCCCTGACCCCTCTCATTCTGACGAAATCGTCACATGCGATGCAATACTCAGTCAAGAGGTTCTGATGAAATCATCAAAACTGATCGCTGCTGCTATTCTGAGCCGGTGAGCGCAGTGCAGGATGAGCCGGTCAACCGCCTGGAACGGCGGAAACAGCGCACCCGCGCAGCCCTGATCCAGGCGGCGCAGGCGCTGATAGCCGAGGGCAGACTCAACGTGCCGGTCCTGGAAATCACGCAGGCGGCAGACGTCGGAATGGGTTCGTTCTACAACCACTTCGACAGCAAGGAAGCGCTGTTCGAGGCAGCCGTGGCCGATGTACTCGACAACCACGGCGCGCTGCTCGATCATCTCACCGCGTCGATCCACGACCCGGCCGAAAAATTTGCCTGCAGCTTCCGGATGACTGGTCGGCTGTTTCGGCGCCGCCCGCAGGAGAGCCAGATCCTGCTGGTCAATGGCCTCAGCCTCATAGGCTCAGACCGCGGTCTGGCCCCACGCGCATTACGGGACATCGCGGCCGGCGTCGCCGCCGGCCGATTCACCGTTGACGATCCCAAATTGGCCCTGGCCGTCGCTGCCGGGGCACTTCTCGGGCTGGGCAAACTCCTGCAAACAGAGCCCGAACGCGACGACGCGGCGGCCGCAGATCGGGTTACCGAAGATGTATTACGACTGTTCGGACTGCCTGCCGAGGAAGCGCGTCAGATCTGTCAGCGGCCGCTTCCCGACCTCGATGACAGTAGAGAAACTGCTCACCGCGATGGCCGGACCGATCTGTGATTGAGGCCGGGGCGCGAGCGGCGGTGGAATCTGGTGTGGCCGTTGAGGGTTTGACAGCTGTATTGCGCCGTCATGCTCCGCTCAACGCATTCCATTGGCCATGAAAAGAGGCGAGCGTTCATCTCGCTCGCCTCACACTGTGTCCGAGGGGGGACTTGAACCCCCACGCCCGTTAATAGGGCACTAGCACCTCAAGCTAGCGCGTCTGCCATTCCGCCACTCGGACTCGACCGACCACTCGGGGTCGGGCGCCTAAGGTTATCGGATTGAGTGCCCTAGACCCAAACCGGCGTCTCGGTGGTACGAATGTGACTGTGACTGTCCCCGCCTCCAGCGCAGACGAGGTGGTCGACCTCGTCAGCAAGCTCATCCGATTCGACACCTCCAACACCGGTGATCCGGCCACCACCAAGCCCGAAGCCGACTGTGCGGAATGGGTCGCCGACCGGCTCCGCGAGGTCGGCTACACGACCGAATACGTCGAGGCCGGGGCGCCCGGCCGCGGCAACGTCTTTGCCCGGTTGCCCGGTGCCGACCGGTCCCGCGGCGCCCTGATGATCCATGGACACCTCGACGTCGTGCCGGCCGAGCCCGCCGACTGGAGCGTGCACCCGTTCTCGGGTGCGGTGAAGGACGGCTATGTCTGGGGCCGCGGTGCGGTCGACATGAAGGACATGGTCGGGATGGCCATCGCGGTGGCCCGGCATTTCAAGCGATCGGGCATCGTCCCGCCCCGCGACCTGGTGTTCGCGTTCGTCTCCGACGAGGAACACGGCGGTACCTACGGCGCCAACTGGCTGGTGGACAACCGGCCCGACCTGTTCGACGGTGTGACCGAGGCGATCGGCGAGGTGGGCGGCTTCTCCTTGACCGTGCCCCGCAAGGACGGCGGGGAGCGCCGGCTCTACCTGATCGAGACCGCCGAAAAGGGCCTGTCCTGGATGCGGCTGACGGCACGGGGGCGAGCCGGGCACGGCTCGATGGTGCACGACGACAACGCTGTCACTGCCATTGCCGGTGCGGTGGACCGGCTGGGCCGACACCAGTTCCCGCTGGTGCTCAATCCGGCCGTGGAGCAGTTCCTCGCCGCGGTCGCCGAGGAGACCGGCTACGACTTCGACATCAATTCGCCGGACTTGGACGGCACCATCGCCAAACTCGGTGGCGTGGCCCGGATCGTCTCGGCCACCCTGCGCGACACCGCCAACCCGACCATGCTGAAGGCCGGCTACAAGGCCAACGTCATCCCCGCGTCGGCGGAGGCCGTGATCGACTGCCGGGTGCTGCCGGGCCGCAAGGAGGCGTTCGAGCGCGAGGTCGACGAGTTGATCGGGCCCGATGTCACCCGCAGCTGGGAGCGGGACCTGCCGTCTTACGAGACCACGTTCGACGGTGACCTGGTCGACGCGATGAACGCGGCGATCCTGGCGTTGGACCCCGAAGCGCGCACCGTGCCCTACATGCTGTCGGGTGGAACCGATGCGAAGTCGTTCCAGCGGTTGGGGATTCGCTGCTTCGGGTTCGCGCCGCTGCGCCTGCCGCCCGAGCTGGACTTCGCTGCGCTGTTCCACGGCGTCGACGAGCGGGTACCCGTGGACGCACTGCAGTTCGGGGCCGGCGTTCTGGAACACTTTCTGCAGAACTGCTGACCGCACTGCGACATGAGCTGGCTACACGAACTGACTACGAGAGGGAACCATGACCGCATCTCCGTACGACAACCTGCCGAAGCTGCCGACGTTCACCCTGACCTCCGAATCGGTCACCGACGGTCAGCCGCTGGCCAACGACCAGGTCAGCGGGATCATGGGAGCCGGCGGTGCAGACGTGTCGCCGCAGCTGAGCTGGTCGGGCTTCCCGGCGGAGACCAAGAGCTTCGCCGTCACGGTGTACGACCCCGACGCGCCGACCGCCTCGGGCTTCTGGCACTGGGCGGTGGCAGATCTGCCCGCCACGGTCACCGAACTGCCGGCCGGCGCCGGTGACGGCGGCGACCTGCCCGGTGGCGCCGTCACGCTCACCAATGACGCGAGCCTGCGGCGCTACCTCGGTGCGGCACCGCCCGCCGGTCACGGCCCGCACCGCTACTACATCGCGGTCCATGCGCTGCCGGTGGAATCGTTGGAGCTGCCCGAGGGTGCCACCCCGGCCTACCTGGGCTTCAACCTCTTCGGTCAGGCGATCGCCCGTGCCGTCATCCACGGCACCTACGAGCAGAAGTAGCGGTAGGAGCTCACGCTCGGCGCACCGAGCCCACCAACAGATGTCCCGATCGCTCACGCCTGGGTTTCCCTGCTGGTCGTTTACAGCGCGGGCCCGCTCGCGCGAAGGTGGACCCATCACGGCGTCGCCATGACATGGCGATGGGCCGCCTTACTGGAGCGTCGAAGGAGCCCGGCATGACCGTTGTCGATGATGGTGCGCGGGTCTTCATCGGAGGCCGGTTCCGGGCCGCCGCGGTATCCACGCCGGTGCTGGAAGCCGCCACTGGTGCGCGGCTCGGCGACGGCGCCGCCGCCGGCGAGGCCGAGGTCGACGCGGCAGTCGCAGCAGCGCGGGCCGCGCTGCCAGGCTGGGCTTCGACGTCGCCCGCTGACCGGGCGGCCGCCATGGGCCGGCTGGCTGATGAATTGCTGGCCCGGGCATCGTCGACGGATCAGCTGTGCACGCGGGAGAACGGCATGCCGATCCGCTTGTCGCGTGGCGCCAACGGCCTGTTCCCGGCGGGACTACTGCGGTATTACGCCGGGTTAATCGAGGAGACCGCCGCCGAGGAGATTCGGCCCGCCGCGATCGGGCACACCATCGTGCGCCGTGAACCCGTCGGCGTGGTCGGGGCGATCGTGCCGTGGAACTACCCGCAGGCCCTGGCCGCGTTCAAGCTGGCCCCCGCGCTGGCGGCCGGCTGCACCGTTGTGCTCAAGGCTTCCCCGGAAACCGCTTTGGACGCATTGATTTTCGCCGAGGCCGCGCTGGCCGTCGGACTGCCCGCGGGAGTACTCAACGTCATCGCCGGCGGCCCTGACGCCGGCGCCCATCTGGTGTCGCATCCCGGTGTCGACAAGGTGTCGTTCACCGGGTCGACCGCTGTGGGGCGGCTCATCGCGCAGGAGTGCGGCCGGCTGCTGCGGACGGTCACACTGGAATTGGGCGGGAAGTCGGCGGCGGTCATCCTCGAGGACGCCGACCTGGATGCCACCATCAAGGGTCTGAAGAACGCGTCGTTCGTCAACAACGGACAGACCTGCCACCTGAATTCGCGGATTCTCGCGCCGAGGTCGCGCTACGCCGAGGTGGTCGACGCCCTGGCCGCCCTGACGACCGGGTTGAAAGTGGGTGACCCACTCGATAAGTCGACCGAGGTGGGGCCGCTGGTCAGCTCCCGTCAGCGTGACCGGGTACTGGGTTACATCGAAGCCGGCAAAGCCGACGGCGCGAGGCTCGTCGCCGGCGGTGGGATTCCGGCCGACCAGCCGGACGGCTGGTTCGTGTCACCGACGGTGTTCGCCGACGTCGACAATTCGGCGCGGATCGCCCAGGAGGAGATCTTCGGCCCGGTGCTCGCGGTCATCCCGTACGAGACCGAACAGCAGGCCGTCGAACTGGCCAACGACAGCGAGTACGGGTTGGGCGGAACGGTCTGGTCCGCCGATCCCGAACGCGCCACCGACATCGCCCGTGCGATCCATACCGGCACCGTGGGCATCAACGACTACCAACTGGACATCGCCGCACCGTTCGGCGGCGTCAAGGCCAGCGGGCTGGGCCGAGAGCTCGGCCCGGAGGGATTGGCCGCGTACCAGAGTCTGAAGTCGATCTACCGGGTCGGCCCGGCGGCAGAATAGGAATTCGAAAGTGGCACTTGATCCCAGAACCCCGGTATTGGTCGGCTACGGCCAGGTCAACCAGCACGACGAGAACCCCGACAGCGAGCCGGTCGACCTGATGGAGGCCGCCGCCCGGGCTGCCGCCGATACCGCGGTGCTCGGAGCGGTCGACTCCGTACGGGTGGCCAACCTGCTGTCGTTGCGCTACCGGGATCCGGGCCTGCTGCTGGCCCAGCGGATCGGCGCACCCGATGCCGCGACCCGGTACACCCCGGTCGGCGGCAATGTGCCGCAGTCGCTGGTCAACCAGGCCTGCCTGGACATCCAGCAGGGCCGCAACGATGTGGTTCTGATCGCCGGTGGCGAAACCTGGCGTACCCGAAGCAGATTGAAGTCCCGCGGTGAGCGGCTGGCCGGAACCGAACAGGACGAGTCGGTGCCGATGGCGCCCAGCGATCCGGAGTTCGAGATGGCCGGGCCGGCCGAGATCCGGATCGGCCTGGTGGCGCCGTCGCACGTCTACCCGATGTTCGAGCAGGCCCTGCGGATCGCGGCGGGGGAGCAGCCTGACGACCACCGCCGCCGGATCGGTGAGCTGTGGTCGCGCTTCAGCCACGTCGCCGAGGGCAATCCGCATGCCTGGAGCCGGCAGGCGGTCCCGGCCGACGAGATCTGGCAGCCGGGTCCGTCGAACCGGATGATCAGCTGGCCCTACACCAAGCTGATGAACTCCAACAACATGGTCGACCAGGGTGCCGTGCTGATCCTCACGTCGGTGGAGAAGGCGACGGAGTTGCAGATCCCCAGGGAGCGTTGGGTTTTCCCATATGCGGGCACGGACGCGCACGACACCTACCTGATCGGGCAGCGGGCGAGTTTCGCCGGGTCGCCGGCGATCCGGGTCGCCGGTCGTCGGGTATTGGAGCTCGCCGGTGTGGGTGTCGACGATCTGGCGGCGGTGGACGTGTACTCGTGCTTCCCGTCGGCGGTCCAGGTGGCTGCCAAGGAACTGGGGCTGCCGCTGGACGATCCGCAGCGTCCGCTGACGGTGACCGGCGGCCTGACCTTCGCCGGCGGACCGTGGAACAACTACGTGTCGCATTCCATCGCCACGATGGCCGAACGGCTGACGGCCGACCCCGGTCAGTTGGGCCTGATCACCGCCAACGGCGGCTACCTGAGCAAGCACAGTTTCGGCATCTACAGCACCGAACCTCCCCAAGAACAATTCCGTTGGGAAGATGTGCAATCCGAGGTCGATGCGGAGCCGACGGTGGTGGCCGAGGACGGCTGGTCGGGCACCGGGACGGTGGAGACCTGGACCACGCCGTTCAACCGGGACGGCGAGCCCGAGAAGGTGTTCGTCGCCGTCCGAACCCCCAGCGGTAGCCGCGCGCTCGCGGTTGTCTCCGATCTGTCCCAGGTCGAGGCCAGCATCCGTGAGGACATCGCGGGCGCCAAGGTCACCGTCAAGCCTGACGGTACTGCCGGTCTGGAGTAGGGCGGCGGGACTCAGCGTGCAGCAGAACCCACGGCGTCGCTCAGCGACGTGAACCCACCGGCGTGCAACCGCTCGGCGACGCCGTCGTGGATCTGCTTGGCCCACAATCCGCCGCCGTAGATGAACCCCGTGTAGCCCTGGAGAAGCGTCGCCCCGGACGTGATCCGCTCCCACGCGTCGTCGGCGGTTTCGATGCCGCCGACGCTGATCAGCACGAGCTTGTCGCCCACCCGCCGGTACAACTGGCGCAGCACCTGCAGCGATCGGTGCGCCACGGGGCGTCCCGAGATTCCGCCGGTGCCGAGGTCGGCGACACCAGGCGTGGCCAGCCCGTCCCGCGAGATGGTGGTGTTGGTGGCGACAATCCCGGCGAGGTCCAATTCGACTGCCAGATCCGCGATTTCGTCGATATCGGCATCGGAGAGGTCGGGGGCGATCTTGACCAACACGGGCTTGTGCGTCTCGGCCTTGACCGCTGCCAGGATCGGGCGCAGCGATTCCACCGCCTGCAGATCCCGCAATCCGGGGGTGTTGGGGGAGCTGACGTTGACGACGACATAGGCGGCCAGTGCGCTCACCAGTCGGGTGCTCTCGGCGTAGTCGGCCACCGCGTCCTCGGGTGGCGTCACCTTGGTCTTGCCGATGTTCACCCCGATCGGCACCTCGGGGGTGTGCCGGGCCAGTCGGATGGCCAACGCCCCGGCGCCCTCGTTGTTGAAGCCCATCCGGTTGAGCAGCGCGTGGTCGTCGGGCAGCCGGAACAGCCGCGGCTCGGGGTTGCCCGGTTGTGGTTGCGCCGTGACGGTGCCGACCTCGGCGTACCCGAAGCCCAGCGCGCCCCACGTCTGCAGGCCACGGCCGTCCTTGTCGAACCCGGCGGCCAGCCCCATCGGGCCGGGGAACCGCACTCCGAACACCGTGCTGGCCAGTACGGGATCGGTGGGCGCCAACCGTCGCTCCAGCGCCCGACGCAGGAAGGCGGGACCGGTGACGGTGCGCAGCAGGGTGAACACCCACAGGTGGATCCGTTCCGGCGGCACCAGGAACAGCGCCCGCCGCAGGGCCGCGTAGATCACAGCGAAGGCGCCTGGGGTGTGCCCGGCATGGATGACGCGGATTTCTTGCGGCGCAACAGCACCCGTCGGCTCCCATCTGTGTAGGCCCGCACCCGGGTCAGTTCCCAGCCGCGGTACTCAGCCTCGATCGACAAGCGGATCGAGGCGCTGATCCTCGTGACATCCGGCGGTAGCCGCAGCGGAATCCAGTCGTATTCCTCGGAATGGTCCTCGGCGACGACCTTGTCCCATCCCGGGGGCATGCGACCCTGCTGGATGGTGGTCATGGGTGACCCGACGCGCTACCGATCACCTGAACCCCGGCTCCGGACCCCGACACCACGTAGAGGGTGTCGGTCCTGTCGTCGTAGGCCAGGGAGTTCGGTTGCTGCACGGTTCGATAACGCACCTTTTCCACCGGTATGCCGGTGGAGAGATCGTAACCAATCACGTTATTGGTCGCGGTTTGCGACACCCAGGCCAGCTTGTCGGATCCGGCCAGGCCGTAGGGGGAGGCGGGCACCGGGTAACGCTGCCGCATGATCAACGGGTCTGCGCCGAACACCAGTAGCTCGTCACCGCGGGTGTCGGCGACGAGGACCCGCCCGCGCGCGTCGGCGGCGAGCGTGGTGGCGCCTTCGCCGGCCCGCAGTGCCTGCGCGGCCTTGGTCCCGCTGGGGTTGACGGCCGTCACCGAGGTCTGGCCGCGATCCAGAACCACCGCGGTGTTTCCTTGTGTGACAAGCGAATCGACCCGTGCGAAGATCTTGAGCTGGGCAGCCACTGCGTGGTCGCTGCCCAATGTGTAGACCGCTCCGTCTGCGCTGCCCAGCACCGGATTGCCGTCGGCGCGCAGTGCGATCGCCGTGAAGTCGACGCCCTGTGCGCCGTCCACGTCGATTTTGCTGGCCTTGGCATCGGCCAGGTCGACCCGGAAGTACCCGCCACGGGTGGACGCCAGGACATCACCCTTGCCGTCGACGCTGAGCGCGGTGGCCGCGGGCATCAGCGTCACCTCGCGCGATGCCCGGCCGGTGGCCAACAGACTCAGCGTCGACTGACCTTCGGACGCGGGGGACAGAACGGCCAGTGTGCCGGTTGCTGGGTCGAATACCGCACTCACAGCATGTCCGCGTAATTGTCGGATCTGGCCGTCCGGCGCGGCGGTGACAGGAGGCGAAACCGCAGCCTGAGCGGGCTCGATGGTGGGCGGCGGGGTGTCGGCGGGGTTGGACGTGCAGCCCGCGGTGAGCAGCAGGGCCAGCGCAACGAGGCCGGCGCGAACTGGCTGACCTGCAAGAATTGGGCGCAACGGAGGGCTCTCGGTCGGAATCGGATGGTCGGTGACGTGCAGGAATCCAGTCTAGGCATGGCGCTGGATCTGAAATGGTCGCGTCTGCAACCATCGCGGCATAAGTAGAGGTATGGTTCGATCATGACCCTCGCCGCAGACCGGGAACTGGGTAACCGAGAGTTTGCTATGGAGGATATTTCCACTGGTGTACACGCCAGTGGGTTTGGCCAAGTTGGCGATGGCCGGAGTTTTTCTTTCCATATCGAACGTCAGCAACTCGTGATCGAGGTCTACCGTCCGCGGCTGTCCGGCCCCGTTCCGGTCGAGGACGATGTGGTGGCCATGGCCACCCGCAAACTGACCGATATCGACCTGTCTGACGAACGCAGCCTCTCGGCAACCGTCCGAGACGCGGTAGCCGACGCGCAACGGGTTTCGCGCGCCACTCGCTGACGCATCGCACTGCCCGCGTCACGGTACGGTCGTCGGCGTGACTGACGTCGGTGCCATGTCCTGGCTGCAAGTGGTTGTGTTGTCGATTGTCCAGGGGCTCACCGAGTTTCTGCCGGTCTCGTCCTCGGGGCACCTCGCGATCACCTCGCGGGTGTTCTTCGACGACGACGCGGGCGCGTCGTTCACGGCGGTCACCCAGCTGGGCACCGAGCTGGCGGTGCTGGTGTACTTCGCCAGGGATATCGGCCGGATCATCAAGGCCTGGTTCGCGGGGCTGTTCGATGCGGCATACCGGTCCTCCGACTACTGGCTGGGCTGGTGGGTGATCATCGGCAGCATTCCGATCGGAGTGTTCGGCCTGCTGTTCAAGGATGAAATCCGTACCGGCGCACGGAATCTGTGGCTGGTGGCGTCGGCGCTGATCGTGTTCTCGGCGGTGATCGCCGCGGCCGAGTACTACGGCAGGCAGGTTCGCCGCGTCGAGCAGCTGACCTGGCGCGACAGCATCATTGTCGGCCTGGCCCAGTGCCTGGCCCTGGTGCCGGGGGTCTCCCGCTCGGGCGCGACCATCAGCGCCGGGCTCTTCCTCGGCATGGAGCGCGAGCTGGCTGCCCGGTTCGGCTTCCTGCTCGCGATCCCCGCGGTGTTCGCCTCCGGCATCTTCTCGCTGCCCGATGCCTTCCACCCGGCCGGAGACGGAATGAGCGCCAGCGGCGCCCAGCTACTGGTGGCCACCGTGATCGCGTTCGTCGTCGGCTTCGCGGCGATCGCCTGGTTCCTGAAATTCCTGGTGTCGCACAGCATGTACTGGTTCGTCGGCTACCGGGTGGTGCTGGGTGTGGTGGTGCTGGCCCTGCTGGGCACCGGGGTGGTCGCAGCGCAGTGATCCCGACCGTGCAAGCTGAACTGTGACCGACGAGCGCTGGCGCAAGGAGCCGATATGACCGTGATCCTGCTGAGGCACGGCCGCTCGACCTCGAACACCGCGCACACCCTGGCGGGCCGGAGCGAGGGCGTCGACCTCGACGAGCGCGGTACCGAACAGGCCGCCGGCCTCGTCGCGCGCATCGGGGAGCTGCCGGTGACCGCGATCGTGCACTCTCCGCTGCTGCGTTGCGTGCGCACCGTTGCGCCGCTGGCTGAGGCGCTGTCCCTGGAGCCGGTCGTCGACGAACGGCTGACCGAGGTGGACTACGGCAGCTGGACCGGGCGCGCCATCGGCGAACTGGTGAAGGAACCCCTGTGGTCAGTGGTCCAGCAGCAGCCCAGCGCGGCGGTGTTCCCCGAGGGTGAGGGGCTGGCCCAGGTTCAGGCCCGGGCGGTCGCCGCGGTGCGCGAACGCGACCGCGCCTTGGCCGAGGAACACGGCGCCGACGTGCTGTGGCTGGCCTGCACGCACGGCGACGTGATCAAGGCGGTGCTTGCCGACGCGTTGGGTGTGCACCTGGACGGGTTCCAGCGCATCACCGCCGATCCGGCATCGATGAGCGTGATCCGCTACACCGAACTGCGCCCATTCGTGATGCACATCAACCACACCGGGACGCAATTGAGCGCCGGCCTTGCCGCCAAACCCGCCACCGACGCCGTGGTGGGTGGGTCCACCAACTGACCCGCGGTACCGATACCGGTATTTTGGAAGGTGCCATGGCCCGCGCAATTCACGTCTTCCGCACTCCCGACCGTTTCGTGGCCGGGACCGTCGGCCAACCCGGTAACCGAACTTTCTACCTGCAAGCTGTCCACGACAAACGGGTGATCTCGGTGATCTTGGAGAAGCAGCAGGTCGCGGTGCTGGCCGAACGCATCGCCGCCCTGTTGACCGAGATCAACCGCCGCTTCGGCACACCGATCCCGCCCGACACCGGTGAAGTCAGCGATCTGCTGCCCTTGGTCACGCCGGTCGACGCCGAGTTCCGGGTCGGCACGATGGGGCTGGGCTGGGATTCGGAAGCACAGACCGTGGTGGTCGAGCTGCTGGCGGTCTCTGAAGGCGAGTTCGATGCCTCGGTGGTCCTCGACGACGCGGAGGACGGTCCCGACGCGGTGCGGGTGTTCCTCAGCCCGGAGTCGGCCCGGGAGTTCGCCACCCGATCCAACCGGGTGATCTCGGCCGGACGCCCGCCCTGCCCGCTGTGCGATGAGCCACTGGATCCCGACGGCCACATCTGTGTGCGCACCAACGGCTATCGGCGCGGTGAGGTGGCCGGGTCCGAAGATGACGCAGATTCCTAGCCCCGATCCGGATCCCGACCCCGACGATGACGCGGTCCTGGCCGACGGTGAGTTGACGGTGATCGGCCGCATCCGGTCGGCCAGCAACGCCACCTTCCTGTGTGAGGCCAACCTGGGTGCGCGGCAGGTGCACTGCGTGTACAAGCCGATCCGGGGTGAGGCGCCGCTCTGGGATTTCCCCGATGGCACCTTGGCCGGCCGTGAGCTGGCCGCCTACCTGGTATCGGCCGCATTGGGTTGGAATGTCGTTCCCCGCACCATTATTCGTGACGGGCCGGCCGGTCCGGGCATGCTGCAGCTGTGGGTGGACCAGCCAGGTGATCAGGTGGGGGACGAGCCGGATTCTGGCCCGGACCTGGTGGACCTGCTCCCGGCCGGGCACCTGCCGCCGGGCTTCCTGCCGATCCTGCAGGCCTACGACTACGCCGGCGACGAGGTGACGCTGGTGCACGCGGACGATCCGCGACTGTTCCGGATGGCCGTGTTCGACGTGCTGATCAACAACGCCGACCGTAAGGGCGGGCACATCCTGGCCGGTCTCGACGGCGCGGTCTACGGCGTCGACCACGGGGTGAGCCTGCACGTCGAGGACAAGCTGCGGACCGTGCTGTGGGGCTGGGCCGGCAAGCCCGTCGACGACGAGATTCTGGCCGACGTCACCGCGCTGCGGGACGGGTTCGGTGACCTGGCAGAGCAGTTGTGCGCACACATCACCGACGCCGAGACTGCCGCACTGCGGTCCAGAATCGTTGGGCTACTGCGCAATCCCGTCATGCCGACACCGGATCGGCATCGCCCGATCCCGTGGCCGGCGTTCTAGCGCGCCGCTAGCGGGCGCGCCCGAACCCCTCGAACGGGTTCCAGGACTGGCTGCCGCGCGTGACATGTAGGTAGTAGGCGTAGTTGGCCGTCGACATCGCCAGTGCCGCGATACCGATCCCGATGGCCCGGGCGACGTTGTCGTTGACGCCGACGGCGGTGAAGATCACTGCCGCCGCCACCGTGATCCCCAGCAGCGTCAATCCCTTGCGCCACATGCCTTTGACGAAGAAGTAGATCGGACCGAACAGGAACGCCAGGATGTTGGAGTTGAGCCGCATCCTTGCCATGAAGCTGAGGTTGCGGAACGCGGCCTTCGCCTCGGGGCTGGAGCTCGGCAGGCCGTAGGTGTGGAAGAAGTCGAACTTCCAACGCCACGAGTCGGACAAGTTATCGACGGGGGTCTGCTCGGTCATCGCCCGACCTTAACGGCACAACCGGCCCCGCCAGCACATCAACCGGGCGTGCCACCGATACTGGTCCGATGCACTCGACCGATGCCGACCTGGCTGCCGCAGTGGCCAAGGAGGCCGGTGAGTTGTTGCTGGCCGTACGTGAAGAGATCGGTTTCTACGACCCGTACTACCTCGGTGACGAGGGGGACCGGCGCTCCAACGCCTTGATCCTGGACCGGCTGGCCCAGGCCCGTCCCGGCGATTCCGTGCTCAGCGAGGAGGCGGTCGACGACCTGTCCCGCGTCGACGCCGACCGGGTCTGGATCGTCGACCCCGTCGACGGCACGCATGAGTTCTCCCTGCCCGGCCGCGAGGACTGGGCGGTACACATCGCCCTGTGGCAGCGCTCCGTCGGCGTCGACGGAGGTCTGTCGGACGCTGTGGTGGCCCTGCCCGCTCGCGGTGAGGTGTACCGCAGTGACACGGTCAGTCCGCCCCGCCCGCGCCGTGACGGCCCGCTGTTGATCACCGCGAGCTCGAACCGGCCCCCGGCGGTGCTGTGGCGGATGCGCGAACAGCTCGACTTCCGGATGGTGCGCATCGGCTCGGCCGGGGCGAAGGCCATGGCGGTGGTGCGTGGTGACGTCGACGCCTACATTCACGCCGGCGGGCAGTGGGAGTGGGATTCGGCCGCGCCTGCGGGCGTGGTGCTGGCCGCGGGCCTGCATGCCTCGCGCCTCGACGGCTCGGAGCTGCGCTACAACCGCGCCGACCCGTACCTGCCGGATTTCGTGATGTGCCGCAAAGAGCTGGCACCGATCCTGTTGGAGGCGATCGGGATGGCTCGATGAGAAATGCGCACAACGATGCGGGAGATGCGGGAATGAAACTTCCCGCGGCGTTGTCTGACTTGCTGAACTGTGCGGGACCGACCGGTAGGAGGCCGTCCTGAGCGAGCACCTTAGAGTCGAAGCCATGCAATCGTGGTCGGCACCGTCAATTCCGGTGCTGGAAGGGCGTGGTCCGCAACTGCGGCTGTACGACAGCGCTGATCGGCAGGTACGGCCCGTCACGCCGGGACCGACGGCCACCATGTACGTGTGCGGCATCACCCCCTATGACGCCACCCATCTGGGCCACGCGGCGACCTACCTGACCTTCGACCTGGTGCACCGGCTGTGGTTGGACGCCGGGCACACCGTGCACTACGTGCAGAACGTCACCGATGTGGACGATCCGCTGTTCGAGCGGGCCGATCGCGACGGTATCGACTGGCGTGACCTCGGTGACCGCGAAACCCAGCTCTTCCGCGAGGACATGACGGCACTGCGCGTGGTGCCCCCGCACGACTACGTGGCCGCCACCGAGACCATCTCCGAGGTGGTGGAGCTGGTGGAGAAGATGCTGGCCTCCGGCGCGGCCTACGTCGTCGACGACGCCCAGTACCCCGACGTGTACTACCGCGCCGATGCCACCACGCAGTTCGGCTACGAGTCGGGCTACGACCGCGAGACCATGTTGCGGCTGTTCGGCGAGCGGGGCGGCGATCCCGACCGCCCGGGCAAGAGCGATGAGCTCGACGCCCTGCTGTGGCGTGCCGAACGGCCTGGTGAGCCCAGCTGGCCGTCACCGTTCGGGGCGGGCCGGCCGGGCTGGCACGTGGAGTGCTCGGCTATCGCGCTCACCCGCATCGGCTCCGGGCTGGACATCCAGGGTGGCGGCAGCGACCTGATCTTCCCGCACCACGAGTTCTCCGCCGCACACGCCGAATCCGTCACGGGGGAGCGGAGGTTCGCCCGCCACTACGTGCACGCCGGCATGATCGGCTGGGACGGGCACAAGATGAGCAAGAGTCGCGGCAACCTGGTGCTGGTGTCCCGGCTGCGTGCGCAGGGAGTGGACCCTTCGGCGATCCGGCTCGGGCTGTTCGCCGGCCATTACCGCAGTGACCGGTTCTGGAGCGACGCCGTGCTCGACGAGGCCAACGCCCGACTGAAGCAGTGGCGCACGGCCACGGCCCTGCCCGCCGGTCCGGATGCCACCGACGTGGTGGCCCGGGTGCGCCAGTATCTCGCCGACGACCTGGACACCCCGAAAGCGCTTGCCGCACTGGATGGTTGGTGCACCGATGCGCTGGCCTACGGCGGACATGACACCGCTGCGCCACGACAGGTCGCCGCCACCGTGGATGCACTGCTGGGCGTCGAGCTCTAGGCCTCGTCGCGCGCGCCCCGGTGGGGTACGTTGCGGCAATGGGTTCTGTGAACGGGAAAGTCGTCTTCATCACCGGCGGTGCGCGCGGCATCGGCGCCGAGGTGGCCCGCCGACTGCGGCGCCGGGGCGCCAAGTTGGTGCTCACCGACCTCGATGAGGCGCCGTTGAGCGCACTGGCCGCCGAACTCGGCGAGGAGCATGTGCTGACCGCGTTGGCCGACGTGCGTAACTTGGCCGCCATGCAGAAGGCCGCCGATGCCGCCGTCGAGCGGTTCGGCGGCATCGACATCGTGATGGCCAACGCCGGTATCGCCAGCTTCGGTTCGGTCATGCAGGTCGATCCCGAGGCGTTCAAACGGGTCATCGACATCAACGTGACGGGCGTGTTCAACACCGTGCGGGCCACGCTGCCGTCGGTCGTCAAGCGCCGCGGGTATGTGCTGGTGGTGTCCTCCCTCGCGGCCTTCACCTCGGCCCCCGGGCTGGCCGCGTACCACGCTTCCAAGGCCGGTGCCGAGTACTTCGCCAACACGTTGCGTCTCGAGGTGGCCCACCTCGGCGTCGACGTCGGCTCGGCACACATGAGCTGGATCGACACCCCGCTGGTGCAGGACGCCAAGTCGGACCTGTCGGCCTTCCGGGAGATGCTCTCCAAGCTGCCGCCGCCCCTGAACCGGACGACCACCGTCGACGCCTGCGGCGCCGCCTTCGTCAAGGGCATCGAGGGCCGCAAGAAGCGGATCTACAGCCCGGAATGGGTCGGGGCGTTCCGGTGGATCCGGCCGTTCGTCACCACGCCACTGGCCGAGCGCGACATCCGCAAGTTCACCCCGACGCTGCTGCCGAAACTCGACGCCGAGGCCGCCGCACTCGGCCGCTCGACCAGCGCCCGGATCGAGGCCCTGGAAGACAAGTAACGCTCACGGCTCAGTGGCCGGTTGTGACACGCTGTCTGGTCAGCGCCCCCGGCGTCGCAGGTAGCGCTCGAACTCGGCCGCCAGCGCGTCGCCGTCGATCTTGCCGAGCGCCTCGTTCATGTCGACCTCGGCGTCGCCGCGCTGCTCCAGGGAGGCGACGTATTCGGCGATCTCCTCGTCCTCCGCGGTCATCTCGGTGACGGCCTGCTCCCACTCCTCGGCGGCAGCGGGCAGATCGGCCAACGGCACCTCGACGTCCAGCACGTCCTCGACCCGGTGCAGCAGCGCCACCGTGGCCTTGGGACTGGGCGGCTGCGACACGTAGTGCGGAACCGCGGCCCAGAAGGTCACGGCCGGGATTCCGGCCTGCACGCAGGCGTCCTGGAACACTCCGGCGATCCCGGTCGGGCCTTCGTAACGGGTCTCTTCCAGGCCGAAGAATTTCGCCGACTCGGCCGAATACGCCGAACCCGACACCGGCACCGGCCTGGTGTGCGGGGTGTCGGCGAGCAGCGCGCCCAGGATCACCACGGTCTGCACGTTGAGTTTGTCGGCGATGGCCAGCAACTCGGCACAGAAGGTGCGCCAACGCATGTTGGGCTCGACGCCGTGCATCAACACCACGTCACGGTTGCTGCCGGGCGGACGGCAGTGCGAGATCCGCATGGACGGCCACACCAGTTCCCGGGTGACGCCGTCGACCTGGCGGATCACCGGACGGTTCACCTGATAGTCGTAGTACGACTCGTCGTCGATCTCGACGATCGGTTGGGCTTCCCAGATCGCATCCAGGTGGTCCAGCGCGTCACTGGCCGCGTCGCCGGCGTCATTCCAGCCCTCGAAAGCCGCCACGACGGTGGCGTCCTTCAATTCGGGCAGGTTCATACGCCGGCCGGCGTTCGGATACGACGGTGTCACACCTTCAGCCTAAGCCTTGGACGGTGCCGATGAGCCTGTTGTCCGCGCGGGTCGCGGCGGCGCCGAACAGCCGTATTCGATAGACCGACTATCCTGTTTGGGTGGCTGCCGCTGACAAGTCTGCCCACGACGCTGATCTGCTCGACACCTTGTCGCAGCGCGTGGTGGTGGGTGTCGGCGCAGTCGAGACCAAATACGTTCGGCTGCAATCTGGTCAAGGCACGCGTCGCCACGCGGGTCGGGTCGATCGCAGCGACGAGTTGGGCGTCCAGACGTCGATCAGGTGACGACGTAGACTCTTCTGGTCGAGAGGCGTTGCAACGGCTATCTGGGGGGACTGGGTCTCCTTCGGTATCCGCCACGCTCGGCAGAGTCAAGGACGCCTTCCGTTACGGAAGGAGTGCACTGTGAACGCCCCCGAGCCGAACAAGCTTGAGCCCAACATCCGCCCCGACTGCACCGAGGCACTGACGGACACCCTGCGCCGGCGGATCATGGTGATCGACGGCGCGATGGGCACGGCGATCCAGCGCGACCGGCCGGATGAGGCCGGCTACCGAGGCGAGCGGTTCAAGGACTGGCCGAGCGATCTCCAGGGCAACAACGACCTGCTCAACCTCACGCAGCCGCACATCATCGAGGCGATCCACCGCGAATACCTCGAGGCGGACGCCGACATCCTGGAGACCAACACGTTCAACGCGAACGCGGTCTCGCTGTCCGACTACGACATGGCGGACCTGAGTTATGAGCTGAACTACGCCGGCGCTGCTCTTGCCCGTAAGGCCTGCGACGATTTCAGCACGGAGGACAAGCCCCGCTACGTTGCCGGGGCGCTCGGCCCGACCACACGGACCGCGTCGATCTCGCCGGACGTCAACGATCCCGGAGCCCGCAACGTCTCCTACGACCAGCTGGCTGCCGCCTACCTCGAAGCCGCCAACGGGCTGATCGACGGCGGCGCCGACCTCATCATCATCGAGACGATCTTCGACACGCTGAACGCGAAGGCCGCGGTGTTCGCCCTCGAGACGCTGTTCGAGGACCGCGGACGCCGCTGGCCCGTCATCATCTCGGGCACCATCACCGATGCGTCCGGACGCACCCTGTCCGGCCAGGTCACCGAGGCGTTCTGGAACTCGATCAGGCACGCCAACCCGATCGCGGTGGGGCTCAACTGCGCCCTCGGCGCGCCGGAGATGAGGCCCTACATCGCCGAGATGTCGCGGATCGCGGACACCTTCGTCTCCTGCTACCCCAACGCGGGCCTACCCAACGCCTTCGCCGAGTACGACGAATCCCCGGACAGCCAGGCGTCCTACATCGCCGAGTTCGCCGAAGCCGGTCTGATCAACCTGGCCGGTGGTTGCTGCGGAACGACGCCGGCGCACATCGCGAAGATCGCCAAGGTCGTCGAGGGTAAGGCGCCGCGTGAGGTGCCGCAGATCCCGGTGGCCACCCGCCTGTCGGGCCTGGAGCCGCTCAACATCACCGAGGACTCCCTGTTCGTCAACATCGGTGAGCGCACCAACATCACCGGCTCGGCCCGGTTCCGCAACCTGATCAAGGCCGAGGACTACGACACCGCGCTGTCGGTCGCCCTGCAGCAGGTCGAGGTCGGTGCGCAGGTCATCGACATCAACATGGACGAGGGCATGATCGACGGCGTCGCCGCGATGGACCGGTTCACCAAGCTGATCGCGGCCGAGCCAGACATCAGCCGCGTCCCGGTGATGATCGACTCCTCCAAGTGGGAGGTCATCGAAACCGGCCTGAAGAACGTGCAGGGAAAGCCGATCGTCAACTCGATCTCCATGAAGGAGGGCGAGGAGAAGTTCGTCCGCGAGGCGCGGTTGTGCCGCAAGTACGGCGCAGCCGTCGTGGTGATGGCCTTCGACGAGCAGGGGCAGGCCGACAACCTGGAGCGTCGCAAAGAGATCTGCGGGCGCGCCTACCGGATCCTGACCGAAGAGGTCGGCTTCCCGGCCGAGGACATCATCTTCGACCCGAACTGCTTCGCGCTGGCGACCGGTATCGAGGAGCACGCGACCTACGGGATCGACTTCATCCAGGCCTGCGCCTGGATCAAGGAGAACCTTCCCGGGGTGCACATCTCCGGCGGTATCTCGAACGTGTCGTTCTCGTTTCGGGGCAACAACCCCGTCCGCGAGGCGATCCACGCGGTGTTCCTGTTCCACGCCATCAAGGCAGGCCTGGACATGGGCATCGTCAACGCCGGTGCGCTGGTGCCGTACGACTCGATCGATCCCGAGCTGCGGGAGCGGATCGAGGACGTCGTCCTGAACCGTCGCGAGGATGCGGCCGAGCGGCTACTGGAGATCGCCGAACGGTTCAACAAGTCGGAGAAATCCGAGGATCCGGCCGCGGCCGAGTGGCGCAGCCTCCCGGTGCGGGAGCGGATCACCCACGCCCTCGTCAAGGGCATCGACGCTCACGTCGACGCCGACACCGAGGAATTGCGGGCCGAGATCGCCGCCGCCGGCGGCCGTCCGATCGAGGTGATCGAGGGCCCGCTGATGGACGGCATGAACGTCGTCGGCGACCTCTTCGGCGCGGGCAAGATGTTCCTGCCCCAGGTGGTGAAGTCGGCCAGGGTGATGAAGAAGGCTGTCGCCTACCTGTTGCCGTACATCGAGGCGGAGAAGGCGGAGAACGGGACCGCCGATTCGAAGGACACCAACGGCACGATCGTGATGGCGACCGTGAAGGGCGACGTCCACGACATCGGCAAGAACATCGTCGGGGTCGTGTTGCAGTGCAACAACTTCGAGGTGATCGACCTCGGCGTGATGGTGCCTGCCCAGAAGATCCTGGACGCGGCGAACGAACACAACGCCGACATCATCGGGCTGTCCGGCCTGATCACCCCGTCCCTGGACGAGATGGTCAACTTCGCCGTCGAGATGGAACGCCAAGGGTTGGAGATCCCGCTGCTGATCGGTGGGGCGACCACCTCGCGCGCCCACACGGCCGTGAAGATATCGCCGCGTCGCAAGGGTCCGGTGGTCTGGGTCAAGGACGCTTCCCGCTCGGTGCCGGTCGCCGCCGCGCTCCTGGACGACAAGCAGCGACCGGCCTTGCTGGAGTCCACCGAGGCCGACTATGCGTCTCTGCGCGAACGGCACGCCCAGAAGAACGAGCGGCCGATGCTGACGCTGGAGAAGGCCCGCGCGAACCGGACGCCGATCGAGTGGGAGGGCTACACCCCGCCGGTGCCGGCTCAGGGTGTGGGAGTCCGGGATTTTCACGATTACGACCTGGCCGAGCTGCGTGAGTACATCGACTGGCAGCCGTTCTTCAACGCCTGGGAGATGAAGGGCCGCTTCCCCGACATCCTGAACAACCCGGCGTCGGGCGAGGCTGCCCGCAAGCTGTACGACGACGCCCAGGAGATGCTCGACACCCTGATCAAGGAGAAGTGGCTGCGCGCCAACGGGGTGATCGGGTTCTTCCCGGCGAACGCGGTCGGAGACGACATCGAGGTCTACACCGACGAGACCCGTACCGAGGTGCTGACCACGTTGCACAACCTGCGCCAGCAGGGCGAGCACCGCGACGGCATCCCGAACCGGTCGCTGGGTGACTTCATCGCGCCGAAGTCCACGGGTCTGGCCGACTACGTCGGCGCCTTCGCGGTCACCGCGGGCCTGGGCAGCCAGGAAAAGATCATGGAGTTCAAGGCTGCCATCGACGACTACAGCGCGATCCTGCTGGAGTCGCTGGCCGACCGGTTGGCGGAGGCGTTCGCCGAACGGATGCACCAGCGGGTCCGGGAGGAGTTCTGGGGGTACCAGCCCGATGAGCACCTCGACAACGAGGCGCTCATCGGCGAGAAGTACGTGGGCATCCGGCCTGCTCCGGGCTACCCGGCCTGCCCGGAGCACACCGAGAAGGTGACGCTCTGGAAGTTGATGCAGGTCAAGGAACGGACCGGTATCGAGCTGACCGAGTCGATGGCGATGTGGCCCGGCGCTGCCGTCAGCGGCTGGTACTACTCACACCCGCAGTCGCAGTACTTCGTGGTCGGCCGGATGGCTCAGGACCAGGTCGCAGACTACGCGAAGCGCAAAGGTTGGACCCTCCAGGAAGCTGAGCGCTGGCTCAGCTCCAACCTGGCCTACAACCCGGAGGACTGACCGAAACCCTTTGCGCCCGCTAGGTGAACAGGCTCCGGTTGCGCGCCGCCCACTGCGCGATCGATTCGGCCGGGGTGCCCGTCAGCCGCTCGACGTTGTCGTTGGCGGCCTGGGGCTCCAGATCGCCGTCGAAGAGGTCGAGATACCAGTGCGCGCCGTCGCCCATGACGGGGCGCAGCAGTTCTTCGGCCTCGGCGCGGGTGCACTGCTGCGCGTCGACGGGCAAGCCGATGCCCGCACCTATCTGGCGGGCAATGTCGGCGCGTGACAACGCGACGGGGCCGGTGAGTTCGTACATCGCGCTCAGATGCGCGTCCTGCGGGCCGGCCAACAGGTGCGCGGCCACCCGGGCGATGTCGTCCATCGACACCGGGGCTTCGACGTGATCGGGGGCGACGTCGTGGACGGTGCCGGTCTTGATCTGCGGGGCCCACATCGCGAAGTTCTCGCAGAACTCACCGGGCCCCAGCTGGGTGTGTGCCAACCCTGAGCCGGTGATGGCCTCGGCGTGCTCCGTCCAATGTGCACCGCCGGACAGCGCCACCACGTACTGCACACCCGCTTGCACCAGCATCTCGAGCGTGGGTCCGACGGTGGCGGGGAATGGCGCCAGATACACGCGCTCGACGCCCTCAAATGCGGCCCGCAGCGTCTCTGGCTTTCCCAGGTATCCGGTGATTGTTGTCACAGATTCCGGCAGCGCCGCCTTCGCCGGGTTTGCGGTCAATGCGCGGATGTCCCCGATATCGCTGCCGCCCAAACGAATTAGTTCGTCCACGACGCGCCTGCCGATGTTGCCTGTGGCTCCCGTCACCAATATCGTCATCCTCCCACGCTATCGGCACCGTCCGACAATGCGAGAATGGATGGCATGCGTGCGGTGCTCTGGGATATGGACGGCACGCTCGTCGACTCCGAAAAGCTGTGGGACATCGCCATGCACGCGCTGTATGCGCGGTCGGGCGCAGTGCTGACGCCCGAGGTCCGGGAATCGACCGTCGGCGGCTCGGCCGAGACCGTCATGCGCATCGTCTACGACGATCTCGGCCTTGACCCCGATCCTGCCGCCATGGCCGAATCGGCGGACTGGCTGCATGACTACACCGGTGAGCTGTTCGAACAGGGATTGCCATGGCGGCCCGGGGCCAAGGAGATGCTCGACGGTCTGACCGCCGCCGGGGTCCCGATGGCGTTGGTGACCAACACCCGGCGCGGGCTCACCGAGCGGGCCCTGAAAAGCATTGGCAGCCATTACTTCACGGTGAGCGTCTGCGGTGACGAAGTGGACGAGGCCAAGCCGGCGCCGGATCCCTACCTGCGGGCCGCGCACCTGCTCGGGGTGCCCGTGGAGCACTGTCTGGCCGTGGAGGATTCGGTCACCGGGACGGCGTCGGCCGAAGCCGCCGGTTGCCCGGTGTTGGTGATACCCAACGACGTCGAGGTTCCAGTGGGGGCGCGGCGCAGGCATGCCGAAACGCTCGGTGCGCTCGATGTCTCGGACCTGCGGATGATCCATGCCGAGCTGGCGGCGGTCACAGACGTGCGCAGCGCCTGACCCGCGTCGAATCCAGCTGCCGGATATGGCCCTAGCTGCCGGTCCGCTGTGCCAAGGTGATTGTGACCAGTCACGCAATGGTGCGGAGGGGACACGGTATGTCACACGGCCCGGTAGATGGCGGCGCTCCCGCGGTCCACGACGATGACTATTACTCGTCCGGACGCAGCGCTGTGCGTATCGCCTCGGTCGCTGCATTGGGCGGGTTGCTGTTCGGCTACGACAGTGCGGTCATCAACGGTGCGGTGGACGCCATCCAGAAGCACTTCGACATCGACAACAAGATCCTCGGATTCGCAGTCGCCTCTGCGCTGCTCGGTGCGGCCGTCGGTGCGCTCACGGCGGGCCGGATAGCCGACCGGATCGGCCGGATCGCGGTGATGAAGATCGCCGCGGTGCTCTTCTTCATCAGCGCGATCGGCACCGGGCTGGCTCCCAGCGTGTGGGTCGTGGTGTTGTTCCGTGTCGTCGGCGGTATCGGCGTCGGTATCGCCTCGGTGATCGCCCCGGCCTACATCGCCGAGACCTCGCCACCGCGGATTCGCGGCCGGTTGGGGTCGCTGCAGCAGCTGGCGATCGTCTGCGGCATCTTCCTGGCCCTGAGTATCGACGCGCTGTTGGCCCACATCGCCGGGGAAGCCGGGAAGGAACTCTGGCTCAACATGGAGGCCTGGCGGTGGATGTTCCTGTTGATGACGGTGCCCGCCGTCGTGTACGGCCTGCTGACCTTCACCATTCCCGAATCACCGCGGTATCTCGTTGCCACACACCGGATTCCCGAGGCACGCAAGGTGCTGTCGCGGCTGCTGGGGGAGAAGAACCTGGAGATCACCCTCGGCCGGATCCAGGACACCCTTCAGCAGGAGAAACCGGCGGCCTGGCGCGATCTGCGAAAGCCGACAGGCGGTGTCTACGGCATCGTGTGGGTGGGCCTCGGGCTGTCGGTGTTTCAGCAGTTCGTCGGCATCAACGTGATCTTCTACTACTCGAATGTGTTGTGGCAGGCCGTCGGTTTCGACGAGAGCTCTTCGTTCATCATCACGGTGATCACCTCGGTGACCAACATCGTCACCACGCTGATCGCGATCGCATTGATCGACAAGATCGGTCGTAAGCCGCTGCTGTTGATCGGTTCGGTGGGGATGGCGGTGACACTGGGCACGATGGCAGTCATCTTCGGGACTGCCCAGACACATGAGGTGCTCAACAAGTCGACCGGTCTGATGGAGCTGCAACCGTACCTCGGCGGCATCACCGGGCCGATCGCCCTGGTCGCGGCCAACCTGTTCGTGGTGGCCTTCGGCATGTCCTGGGGGCCGGTGGTGTGGGTGCTGCTGGGCGAGATGTTCCCCAACCGCATCCGGGCGGCCGCGCTGGGCCTGGCCGCAGCCGGGCAGTGGGCAGCGAACTGGCTGATCACCGTGTCGTTCCCGGAACTTCGCAACGTCCTGGGCGCGGCGTACGGCTTCTATGCGCTGTGCGCGGTGCTGTCGTTCCTGTTCGTGTGGCGCTGGGTCGAGGAGACCAAGGGCAAGAACCTAGAAGACATGCACGCAAATGCCTTGAGTGCCTAGCGGTCAACCGGCGGGTCCCAGCCCGGCGGCAGCAGTGGTGGCTCGAAATCGTCGGTATACGGCGACCAACCGATGCTGCGGGCGATCTCGACAGCCGCCTCGACCAGCTTCTCGGGCGAGCAACCCTGGTGGGCCAGATGGACCTCGCAGTGCCCGGCGACCACCCAGACGCTGGACAAGTGTGGCTGCACCAGGGCGAACTCGCCGGGATCGGCGCGGTGTGCCTCGTAGGCCCCCTGGGCTGGGTCGGCGCCGTAGCGCAGCTCCTCGACCTCGGCGGCGAAGTCCGGCACGGGATGAATCGACAGTGTCAGGGTTGCGGACGAGGTCGGATCAGGGCCCCAGGACGCCGACAGACAGTCGAGCGGCAAGATCGGGTTGGCGCGGCGATTGTTCTGGACCAGGTCCGTGACCGGCAGGTGTTTGGCCAGGATCGTGCCGATTGCCGAGACCCGGGCGGTGTAGGTCGGCAGCGGGTCGCCGACAGATTCGCTCACCCTTCTATGGAACCCCACAAATGGACCCCCTCCGAGCATGAAACAATTCATGCCTGTGAAGACCTTCGAGGCCCTGTTTGCCGAACTCAGCGACAAAGCGCGCACCAGACCTGCCGGTAGCGGCACGGTCGCCGCCCTTGACGCCGGCATCCATGGGCTCGGCAAGAAGATCCTGGAAGAGGCAGGCGAGGTGTGGCTGGCCGCCGAGCACGAGAGCGACGAGTCGCTCGCCGAAGAGGTCAGCCAGTTGCTGTACTGGACCCAGGTGCTGATGCTCTCCCGGGGCCTGACCCTCGACGACATCTACCGGAAGTTGTGAGCCGTGGCCGATCAGATGTTGCGCGTCGCGGTGCCCAACAAGGGCTCGCTCAGCGAGGCAGCCGGTGAGATCCTCGCCGAGGCCGGATACCGTCGCCGGCGCGACCCCAAGGACCTGACCGTCGTCGACCCGGTCAACAACGTCGAGTTCTTCTTTCTGCGTCCCAAGGACATCGCGATCTACGTGGGTTCGGGTCAGCTCGATCTGGGCATCACCGGACGAGACCTGGCCGCCGACTCCGACGCCCCGGTGCGTGAGCGCCTGTCGCTCGGCTTCGGCAACTCCACCTTCCGCTACGCCGGACCCGCAGGCCGGGAGTGGAGCCCGAAGGACCTGGCGGGCAAGCGGATAGCCACTTCATTTCCGAATCTGGTTCGCAAGGACCTCGCGGCGCAGGGCATCGAGGCCTCGGTCATCCGTTTGGACGGTGCCGTGGAGATCTCGATCCAGCTCGGGGTCGCCGACGTGATCGCCGACGTGGTGGGCTCGGGCCGCACCCTGGGCCTGCACGATCTGGTGGCATTCGGTGCGCCGCTGTGCGAGTCGGAGGCCGTCCTGATCGAACGCGACGGTGCCGACGGCGACGACAATGCTTCGGCGCGCGATCAGCTGACGGCCCGCGTGCAGGGCGTGGTGTTCGGCCAGCAGTACCTGATGTTGGATTACGACTGCCCGCGTGCGGTTTTGGAGCAGGCCACCGCGGTGACGCCGGGCCTGGAGTCACCGACGATCGCGCCGCTGGCGGATCCGGACTGGGTGGCCGTACGGGCGCTGGTGCCTCGCCGCGACGTCAACGCGATCATGGATGAGATCGCCGCGATCGGTGCCAAAGCGATACTCGCATCGGATATTCGGTTCTGCCGCTTCTGATCGGCACACACCGCCGTCTCTGATCGGCGCGTGCCGCGACGTCTTGCGTGTTAGCGTCCGGGTGACAAATCCAGGCCTCGGAGGTTGCCGTGACGCATTTTCTGGTTCTGTTGTTGGCTCTGCTCATCGGCGTGGTGGCCGGATTGCGAGCGTTCACTGCCCCGGCCGCGGTGGCCTGGGCCGCTGCACTGAGCTGGATCAACCTCGACGGCACCTGGGCCGAATGGTTGGCGCACCCCGTCACAGTCACCGTGTTGACCGTTCTCGCTGTGGTGGAGCTGGTTACCGACCAGCTTCCGCGCACGCCGAGTCGTAAGACGCCCGTGCAGTTCGTCGCTCGCCTGCTCACCGGCGCCTTCGCCGGTGCGGTGATCGGTACGGCGTGGGGGTACACCTTCGGTGGTCTGGGCGCGGGTCTCGTCGGCGCGGTGCTGGGAACCTTGGGCGGATACGAGGCACGCAGCCGCCTGGTCGCCCGCAACGATGGGCATGATCTGCCGGTCGCTCTCGTCGAGGATGCGGTCGCCGTGCTCGGCGGTTTCGCGATCGCCGCCCTGACCGCGATCGTCTAGCGCGTGGCGCCCGCGCGGAGTTTCGACGCGATCGTCATCGGCGCGGGTCAGGCCGGGCCGCCGCTGGCGGGCCGGCTGACCGCCGCGGGCCAGACCGTCGCGGTGATCGAACGCAAGCTGGTCGGCGGTACGTGTGTCAACTACGGCTGCATTCCCACCAAGACCCTTGTGGCCAGCGCGCACGCCGCCCACCTGGCACGTCGCGGAGCTGATTTCGGCATCGGCACAGGCGAAGTCGCCGTCGACATGGGCAAGGTCAAGGCCCGCAAGGATGCGATCATGCTGTCCGACCGGCACGGCGTCGAGGACTGGTTGCAGGGCATGGGCGGTGCGGAGCTGATCCGCGGACATGCCCGTTTCGTGGACCCGCACACCGTCGACGTCGACGGTGAACTGCTGCGGGCCGAGCGGATCTTCCTCAATGTCGGTGGGCGCGCGGTGGTCCCGGATTTTCCCGGCTTAGACGGCATCGACTACCTGACCAATGTCGGCATCCTGGACCTGGACGTTCTGCCCGAGCACCTCGTGATCGTGGGCGGCAGTTACATCGCTCTGGAGTTCGCGCAGATGTACCGGCGGTTCGGTGCGCGGGTGACGGTGATCGAGAAGGGGCCGCGGCTCACCTCCCGTGAGGACGAGGACGTGTCGGCCACGATCGCCGAGGTCCTGCGGGCCGAGGGCATCGGTGTGGTACTGAATGCCACCGACATCCGGTTCAGCAAGCAGGACGGTGGTTTTGCGGTGACCCCGCGCGACGGCGCCGACCCGATCGTCGGGACACACCTGCTGCTCGCGGTGGGGCGCACACCCAACACCGACGACCTCGGGTTGGAGCACGCCGGCGTGGACCTCGACGGTCGCGGCTACGTCGTGGTCGATGATCAGCTGCGCACCACGGCCGGGCACATCTGGGCAATGGGGGACTGCAACGGCAAGGGCGCGTTCACCCACACGTCCTACAACGACTTCGAGATCGTCGCCGCCAATCTGCTCGATGACGACCCGCGGCGGGT
Organism: Mycolicibacterium peregrinum; assembly: GCF_001665625.1. Classification (GTDB taxonomy): domain Bacteria; phylum Actinomycetota; class Actinomycetes; order Mycobacteriales; family Mycobacteriaceae; genus Mycobacterium; species Mycobacterium peregrinum_B. Next base: position 41,258 of record NZ_LZSY01000179.1, read on the forward strand.
GAGCGATCGCATCACCACCTACGCGCTCTACATCGATCCACCGCTGGGCCGGGCCGGCATGACCGTCGACCAGGTGCGGCAATCGGGCCGAAAAGCGTTGGTGGGCAAGCGCCCGATGACCCGGGTCGGCCGCGCAGTGGAGAAGGGTGAAACCCAGGGCTTCATGAAGGTGGTGGTGGATGCCGACACCGAAGAGATTCTGGGGGCAGCCATCTTCGGGGTCGGCGGTGACGAGGTGGTGCATTCCATTCTCGACGTGATGACCGCGAAACTGCCCTACACCGCGATATCGCGGACCATGCACATCCATCCCACCGTCAGCGAATTGGTTCCTACGATGCTGCAGGAGCTGAAGCCGCTGGACTGAACGTGCGGCCGATGTTGAGCTGACGCGTCACCAGCGCGACCCGCTGCCCGAGGTGGTGGCAGGTGCGCACATCGGAGGGATGCACCTGGTCGGGGTTGGCGTCCACGTTGGTCTGAGCGCCGGCGCCCAGGAAGAAGCCGAGCCGGTTGAGATCGTCCTCGCTGCTGAACGAGTGGTTCCAGCCGGTGCTCAAACCCAGGTTGACCCAATGCATGTGGTGTTGGGCGGCGAAGACCACCAATGAACTGAGTGTGTTGAGCTTGTCGCCGCTCTTGCCTCCGGAGTTCGTGAAGCCGGCGGCCACCTTGTCGCGCCAGGTGCCGTCCATGCACCGCCGGCCGGTTTTCTCGGCGAATGTCTGAAACCCTGCCGAGACGTTGCCCATGTAGGTGGGGCAGCCGAAGATCATGGCGTCGATGTTGTCCAGCAGGTCCCAATGCTCGTCGGACATGGTCTCGACGTGGATGACGGTGACGTCGGCGCCGCCGTCACGAGCGCCCGCCGCGACAGCATCGGCCAGGGTTGACGTGTGGCCGAATCCGGAGTGGTAGACCACGGCGATCGTGGGTGCGGCAATGTCAGTTCCATTGTGTGGCATGTTGTTTCCTTCTATCGGGTCCACTGGGTGCCGAGCTTCTTGGCGACGTCCTGATAGCGCCGGGCCCAGTCGGGCAATGGCTGTCCGCCGAGATGCGCCTCGAGCCGGTCCAGATAGGCGTGAGTGCCCGGGTGGAAGCCCTGGCCGTCCGAGACCGTCAGGCCGCGGTGGCTGAACCGCAGCAGGGTGCCGTCGCCGTCGGGGGTCAGTTCGTAGCGCACGACACCGGGCTCGGGAGCAGACAACACGGACTGGCTCCATTCGTGCTCGAAAATCCTTGGCGGGTCCCACACCCGGATCCGTCCGGTCATCTTCTTCTGCTGCGGCGGGATCGGAGGCGAATGGGGGATCATCTCGATCGTGCCGCCTTCACGGGCGTCGATCGTCGTTTCGCCCATCCATTGATTGCGCTGTTCGGGATCGGTGATGGCGGCCCACACCGCGTCGACGGGATAGGGGAGGCGCCGCTCGAAACTCAGTGCGGCCTGATCGCCGTCGACGGTGAGCTTTCCTTCACGGCTGGTCATTTCGTCTCCTTGTGGGTCGCTTTGAGATGACGCTCCAGGGCATCGAGATGATCGGACCAGTAGCGGCGGTACCGCTCGATCCACTCGTCGATCTGCATCAGTCCGTCGGGACGCAGCGCGTAGATGCGGCGCTGAGCATCGGGCCGTACCTCGACCAGACCGACCTCGCGCAGCACCCGCAGATGCCGCGACACGGTGGGTTGAGTCAGCTCCGGCAGGGTTGCCACGAGCTCACCCGCGGTGCGCTCACCCTCGACGAGGGCGTCGAGCAATGCGCGGCGACTGGGTTCGGCGACTGCCTCGAACACGTCCATGCATCGAGTATTGCATTACATCTATATAGATACAAGCAGATATAACCCCTCGGCGACGCCCCGCCTCGAGGAGGTTCGACTCCGACGTTCTTGAGCGGACCTGAGGGGAAGCGTTGTCTGCGGACGGGTCGTTGGGGCGCGGCCGATGCGACGCGCTAGATAGTGATGGCAACCAACATCTCTACGCGGCCGCCCATTTGGCCGGATTGACGAGGCGGAACAGCCGTTCGGTCTGGGGTAGAGCTCTCGACGTCGCTCCTGCTCTCTTGCTTGACGTTTAGTCCCTTACCATCTGCGACGTGAGGGGGACACGCAGGTCGATGAATCCGACCGCGAGATCAGTCAGGATTAAGCCGAGGGCACAGGAGTATCCAAACGAGGAGCCGAAGCGGACCAAAAGTGAGATCGTTGCCGGCTGGTTCAAGGAGGAGTCTTTCTACCGAGACATCACAACGCGGTCGTTGTCGACGGGACTCGTTGCCCTCGTCGCCTACCTCGGCGCCGTCGTTCTTGGGTATGTCGGCAAGCCATCTGCCAGTGCGGCGTTTCTGCTCGTGTGGGCGGTAGCTACGGCGACAATCATGGCAGCCCTTGCCTACGCGATGGTTAATGGCAGGGAACTACTAGCAGGGGCCATCGCGCTGGCGGGGGCAATCGCACACGCTGCGGCGGGTTGGCTTGGCCCGATATGGTTCGATGACGTCGGCTGGACGGACAAGTGGCCCTGGATCGGCGCGACACTGCAGCTCGGCCTTTCTGTAGGCGCCGTCGCGATAGTGCGGCGCCGTCATCGGACTCGCGCGATGCGCGACTGATGTTCCATATCGATGAGATTGGTCAAGACTGAACGCTGGCGACTGACCGCGAACGGCTCAATGCGCGGCGAGTTGCTGGAGCTGCCGGTGTGCGGCACGCTTTCTGATCGCTGAGTACGTGTGCGCGGCGAATCCTGCACGTGTTGGTGGCCCCATTATCGAACGAATGCCTGGTCGACGTATAACTCATTCGACGCGCGGTGACCGCAGGCTGCCGACGCGCAACGTTTTCCGGTGTTGTCCGGATTGCCTGCGAAAAGTGCTGACAAATGCTTGGCTGCCGGTCGACGGTTACAGATTTCGCGGCTGCTAGGCCCTGATGACAGACGGAGTGAAGTCGGGTGGGCAGGAATGGACATCGCTACAACCTCGGGGCACTGCGAGCTCGCATCGGCAACTGTGCCAGCCGCGTCGCCCATTGGGCGGTTACACCGTCGCGGACATCGACGGACGCAGGTCTGGCTCCACTGACACCGGGCTTCGACCGTGAACAGCACCAGATCTATGTCGATCACCTTAATGCTGCGCTGAAAACCGACAACGTTTGCAACATCGCGCTCACGGGCGGTACGGTGCCGGAAAGTCCAGTGTCTTGCAGGAGTTCGCCCGCCACAACCGCAACCGGGTCCTGTTCCTCTCGCTTTCGACTTTGGGGCCTGATGCGGACGATGAGTCCCGCACGAACCAGATCGAGAAGGAACTGGTCAAGCAACTCCTTCACCGAGAGAAGCCGGCTCGGTTGCCGCAATCGCGGTATCAGCGAATCGACCGGCTACCTCGTTGGCGAGCAGTGGGGGAGTCGGTATTCGGCCTAATCGCCCTGGGCCTAGTGCTCTGGCTTTTCGGGGCACTACCAGCACTTCCAGGCATGGCCAACAATCACCCTTGGTGGCTTCGAGTCATCGCCGCGGTTGTCACGTCCATCGCAGCGATCTCACTTGTAGCGTGGACGCGACTCGCTGTGCATAACCGGCTAACGGTATCCGCAGTCTCGGCAGGCGGGGCGTCAATCTCCTTGACGAAGTCCGAAAGCTACTTCGACAAGTATCTGGACGAGATCGTCTACTTCTTCGAGTCTGCGCGCGATATCGACATCGTCATCTTCGAAGATCTAGATCGCTTCGACGAGCCGGGTATCTTCGAGGCGCTCCGAGAGCTGAACACTTTGCTGAACAACAGTAAGCAAACAGAGGGCCGGTCAATCCGCTTCGTTTACGCGCTACGAGACAGCATCTTTGAGATGCTCGGCCACGACACCAAATGCCAAGAAGGCGACGCTGCTAAGGCGGAGGCGGTTCGGGCGAACCGTACGAAGTTCTTCGACCTCGTGATACCTGTAGTCCCGTTCATCACGCACCGAACCTCAAGGGATCTGCTAACTGAGATTCTTAACGAAGGCAATAACACTGCGGCGCAAGCTACTCGGGTAAGCCCCGAGCTGATCGATCTAACTGCACGCCACTTGCCGGACATGCGGCTACTTACCAACATCAGCAACGAATACTCGGTGTATGCAAGACGTCTTATCACAGATAAGCGGGGTATCGATGGGCTGCACCCCGACAAGCTATTCGCCATGGTGGTCTACAAGAACGTCCATCTTTCCGACTTTGAACACGTGTTGCTAGGGCGCAGCAATCTAGACACCATCTACCGACTCAGTCGAGACCTGATCACTGAGTCCATCACCGTCCGACGCGCGCAACTTCGCGAGATCGCCGATGCTGTGGCACTCGAACGAATCCTCGCTGAGCGGTCGGCAGAGTGGGGCGAACGCCTCGCCTGGTTCGTGAGGACGATTGCCGCCCTCCAAAATCCGAACATGCCCTTGCAGGGATACCGTATCGGTGTCAACGAATTCGAAGTTTCTGCGGCAAGTACGGACTCCTTCTGGCGAGCCTTCTTCGCAGAAGGAATTGGTGTCACCGCCACGTTTTCAGCCCCAGGCTATAACCCATTCGCTGTCACAGCGACAGTCAACGACGTCGGAATGCTGCTGGCAGACAGTCGAAAGGACGTACCGCGCCTTGACGACTGGGATCACAGAGAACTAGACCAGCTGGAGCGAGAGAAGGTGCAACTCCGTGCCGACCTGGAGACGTTACGGACTGCCGACTTCTGCGACTTGGCCAAGCGGGCGGACTTCACTGTGACGCGCGGTGATACGAGCGTGGCGTTCGAACGGTTGCTCGCTGACCACATCAACTCTGAGGTTGGCCGCGCTCTGATCGCCGAGGGGTTCATCGACCGCTACTACACCTTGTACGTGGGTCAGTACTACGGCCACCGAGTACCCCCAAACGCGATGAACTTTATCGTTCACAACATCGACAACAACCTGGCCGATCCCAACTACCCATTTGATAACGACGACGAGATTGCCGCGGTGCTACGAGAGACCAATGAATCGTTCCTGTCCGAGGTGAGCGCCTACAACATCGGCATACTCGACTACCTCCTCAAACAGGATGACCCTGGAGCCCACACCATTCTCGAGTCGCTAATCGGCCGGGTCGGCGAGCAAGAGCAGTCGTTCCTTCAGACATACCTGGCCGAGGGAACCCAAACCCTCGCTGCCGTGTCCTACCTCGCCGAACGCTGGCCGGATATCTTCACCCAGATTGTCCGCAACGCCCACCTCACACGCGACCAGAAGGTCGGACTTGTCGACATCGCGCTCGCTGCTTCGAATCGCGAGATCGATTACCAACTAGACCAAGACGTCCGCAACTTGATGCAGAGCACCTACAAGTCTCTGCCGATTCTCAGCCAACTGCCGGATGCGGTGGACTCGAAAATACGTCTTCGGCAGTCCTCAGACATCCAAGTACGTAACGCCGTGGCGACGATGATGCGGGCCGGGTTCATCTGTGACGACCTAGCGGCACTCACCCCGCAGGCAATACGCGTTATGGTCGAGAGCGACTGTTATGATCTGACAGCTGCCAATTTGGCGACCGCACTTGGTGATCCACACACTCTAAGCCTCGATCGCATCAAGGCTATCGATGGCAACGTTTACCACTATGTGCTCAGGCACTCAGACGAATACCTCGCGGCTATAGGCGCCGATAACGGCCACGATGGCCAAACTGTGCCCGGGAACAATGCGATAGCCGACGCCGGACCAGGAGCCGGGACCGCCGGCGCGACCACCGCCGCCACAAGCCCGACGACGTGGACGGTTGCCGACCCATCGGCCTTCGTGGACATCGTCACCGACCTCCGGCGCCACTCGAAACAGCAGATCGCGGACATCATTTCGCGCGCCACGCCTGGCTGCACGATTGCAGATCTTGGAGCGGTGCCGGACTCCACATGGGAAGCCTTGGCGCAATGCCGACGTTTTCCCGCGACTCTGGGAAACGTAGACCGCCTGATATGTCATCTGGGAGAACTCGACGCAGACCTCGCGGCTGTCCTTACCACCGCGGGCGGGATCACCATCCCTGCCAGTGACGAGAGTGCAGACGACGATGACGACTCGTCACCTGTCTCAATCGAAGAGACGAAGCTTCGGGTGTCCGAATCCATCCTGAACGCGACTGCGTCAATTCCGGATGCCGAAATGCGAGTCGCGCTCGTGGTGTCGCTTGAACTTGAGGAGTGGTTTCCAGTTGACCGCGTCCAACCAGAACCTGGCCCGTTGCTAGGGTTACTTATAGGCGAGCAAGTCTGCCTCGATGGGCGTGATCTCTTTGCTCGATTCGACACCGGCGACTGGGCGACTCTGCAATATGCAATTGAACGGTCGGAAAAGTTCGTTGACTTTGTCACCGCTGAATTGCTTGGCCGTGATATGACGTTGTGCCTCTTAGCAAGCCACCATATCGGCAACGACGTCAAGCGGGCGGTGCTCAACCGATTCGACGAGTTCATACCGACCGACGATTGCGACGTACTCCTGGCGGCCGGGCGCGCAGCCCTCACAATAAGGCACCACCTCGCTGCCGCCAAGATCGTCCGAATCGCAGCTGGCACCAACGACCCCGGCCTCGTAGTCCGCCTTCTCCATGCGTCGAGTCACGAGATCGGCGTTCTTGACATCATCCAATGCCTGCTGGCACTGCCAGACCCGTACAACCAGCTTGAGATATCTGAAGCGAAACTCACCTTCCCCAAGGATGATCACCACGCCGCTGTTCTCAAGCGACTCCAGGACGACGGTCGGATCACGATGAGGACTTACGCAAAAACACTGGGGAAGGACGCGCGAATCGGGGTCCGTGTCAAATAATTGAGTAGGCGATTATGACCCCTCGACCCGGTGAACACCGTTGCCTACTTGCTCAACTGGCGTTGGTCGTTCATACAGGTGGAAGCCCTACAGTTATCTTCACGGATCTTCGGACCGGCGGAACGGTCACGCCTCACTCCCGACGTCAGGGCAAGCTTCGAGGCCATCCCAGCTGCCTTCACTGGATGCCCAGCTGAACCGATCGGACGTGCCGCCGTCCGCCCCAAGTCGGCCCGCCACGACCTGAGCGCAACCCGGTACTGCAGGGTCGCGTAGATTCTCTGAGGATCAATCCGAGCACCTAACGCAGCATTCAACGAAGGCCATCATGTCCGAGGATCAGAACGCAGACGTTCCACCGAATCACCTCTCCATCGACCCGCGGAGCGCCTTCTACAACGAAGAGGTGCTCCTCCGCGACGTGGGTATCCGGTTCAACGGCGTCGAGAAAACCAATGTTCACGAATACGACGTGGCCGAGGGTTGGGTACGTGTTGAAGTCCCTACCGCGAAGGATCGTCGCGGAAATCCTATGGTCGTCAAGCTCAGTGGCACCGTCGAACCGTATTTCCGCTCAGCGAAATAGCTGACGCCTTTCGACGTCCGGCGCGGTTGTCGAGCGGCCCCGCTCAGCCGCGGGATCGGGCCGCGGCGCGCAGCATCCGCAGCTGGCCGATCTCGGCGGCGTTCTTCGCCAGCTCGACGTTCAGCCACAACGCCATGTCGGCGAGTGACCGGCCGGCGTCCGGCCCCCACGGAAATGCCGCTGGGACAGCAAGATCCGTGTCGGTCAGCGAATCCAGCAGGCCGCTCCAGCGGGCACTGAGCACCCGGATCCGCTGCACGGCGGCCTCAGGGCCGGGCCAGTCGATCTCGGCACGCGGCGTTGGGGGTCGGCCGTCGACGTGGTCCAGAGCGGTCGACCACCAGAAGATCATGTGCCAGGTGAGCCAGCCGATGGTCGGAACCGGAATCGGGTCGGGCTCGACGTCGGCGAAGTCCGGCCACCACCGACCCGAGGAATCTTCGTGCACCGTCCACACCAGGGGACCGGGCTCCCATAGGTGATCCTCGTCGGACAGGGCGGAGAGGTGCAGGTCGGCCAGCGCCCAGGCCAGGTCGAACTGACGGCGCAGCTCGGTGATCACGGCGCCCGCATCACCAGCAGTGTTTGCGCCGAGGTTCCGATAAACCCTTTGCGGTCAAAGATTTCCGCGGTCGTCGCACCGACACCGTCCGGTCCGATGGAACCGCGGGCTCGCAGCGCGAAGTCCGAGCCTTCGGGAAGCCGGTGCAGATGCACCGCGGTGTCGGTATTCATGAAGATGAACTTCTCCGGATCCAATGCTGCGCCAATACCGTTGGCGGAATCCACCACGAGCGCCAGACGCTGCAGGGCCGTCGTCTCCTCGTCGTCGACCACCGGTGTCAACGGGCTCATCCAGGCCACGGCGGCCTCGCCCTCGACGGTGCGCTGCCTGCGCCAGGACACACTTTCCAGATAGCCCGGTGCGCCTTCCCAGTTGTGTGCGACGTCGGCGGCCTCACCTTCCACCAACGGTGCAAAGCGGTCGGTGGCCACGTCACTGGTGTCGCTGGGAGCCAGCAGCCACGCCGTAACCCGCGCCACCGCGCGCCACGTGCCGTCGGGCCGGGCCGCCTCCATCTCCGAGGCGACCATCGAGATGCGTGAGCCGGGCCGCTCCACCCAGGCCCGGACCCGCACCGGCGCAACGGGAATGGCGCCGAGGATGTCGAGAGTCAACCGTCCCACCCGCAGTCCGGACCCGGCGGTCAGTTCCTCGATGGCCTTGGTCAACAGCGCCAGCGGCGGGGAGCCGTGCTGAATGGCCGGATCCCAGTTGCTTCGGGTGTCGGCGGTGGATTCGAACAGTTGGTACTCACCATCGACGCCGAGCCGATGGTAGTGACACCCGATCATGCAGCTCCTGATTCTGGCCATCCGGGATACGGCGGCGGGGTGCCGCCGAACGCCGGACACAAACTCTGATGCGCACACCACGAGCACAACCGCGACGGGTTGGGCCGGAAGTCTCCGGTGGCCCCGGCAACCTGGATTGCCTTCCAGATCGCCATCAACGTGCGCTCGAACCGCAACAGCTCGTCGTGCGTGGGGGAGTAGTCGAGCACCTGGCCGTCGGCCAGATACAGCAGCCGTAGCCGCGACGGCATCACTCCACGCGAACGCAGCAACGCCACGGCGTAGAACTTCATCTGGAACATCGCCTTGAACTCGGCCTGGGCCCGCGCCTCCGGTGGGGCCTTGCCGGTCTTGTAGTCGACGACGCGCAATTCGCCCGACGGGGCGACATCGATCCGGTCGACGAAACCGCGCAGCAGCGTTCCGTCGGCCAGTTCGACCTCGAGGCGGTGCTCACAGCACTGCGGATCGAACCGGGTCGGATCTTCCAGGCGGTAGTACCCCGACAACAGAGCCCTGGCCTCGGCGAGCAACGTGGCCGGATACTCGGTGTCGGCCAGCTCGGGCTCGGCGGCGACGACCTGCTCCCACGCAGGCTCGACCAGCGTCAGCGCGGTGTCATGCACCCGCTCGGCCGCGGGCAGCCCGTAGAGCTGCTCCAACGCGGCGTGCACCAGCGAACCGCGCAGCTGCGCCGTGGACCGGGGCTCGGGGAGCCGATCGATGGCGCGGAACCGGTAGAGCAGCGGGCACTGCTTGAAATCGCCGGCCCGCGACGGCGACAGCGCCGGGCGGCGCGGCGTCGGGGCCGGTTCTTCACTCACATCCGTAAGCCTAGGACGGTGCTCCGACAAAATTGCGCAACCCCGGGCAACCGTCCCGGCGGGTGTACTGGCAGGCTGGACGTCCGTGGCAGGGAAGAGACCGACCGGACCGTTTGCCGTTGGCGACCGGGTACAACTCACCGACGCCAAGGGCCGGCGCTACACGATGGTGCTCAACCCCGGCGGTGAGTTCCACACGCATCGCGGCATCATCGCCTTCGACAACGTGATCGGGCTGCCGGAAGGCAGCGTGATCAAATCGACCAACGGCGATCAGTTCCTGGTGCTGCGGCCGCTGCTGGTCGACTACGTGATGTCGATGCCGCGCGGCGCGCAGGTGATCTATCCGAAGGATGCCGCGCAGATCGTCCACGAGGGAGATATCTTCCCGGGCGCCCGGGTGTTGGAGGCCGGTGCCGGTTCCGGCGCGCTGACGTGCTCGCTGCTGCGGGCGGTGGGTCCCGAGGGCCGGGTGACGTCGTACGAGATCCGTGACGATCACGCGCCGACCGCCGAGAAGAATGTCATCACGTTTTTCGGTGAGCGCCCGGAGAACTGGGACCTGGTGGTCGCCGACCTCGCCGACTACGACGGCCCGGAGATGGACCGCGTGGTGTTGGACATGCTGGCGCCCTGGGAGGTGCTGCCCGCCGTCGCCAAGGCCCTGGTCGCCGGTGGCGTGCTGATGGTCTACGTCGCCACCGTCACCCAGCTGTCGCGGGTGGTGGAGGCGCTACGCGAGCAGCAGTGCTGGACCGAACCGCGGGCCTGGGAGAGCATGCAGCGCGGCTGGCACGTGGTGGGCCTGGCGGTGCGCCCGGAACACAACATGCGCGGCCACACCGCGTTTCTGGTCAGTGCGCGCAAATTGGCGCCCGGCGCGGTGGCGCCGGTCCCGCTGCGCAAGAAGCGTCAGCTCGCTGTCCAGGCCGCCGTCGACGCTGCTCTCGAGTCTGAGTCGGGCGCCTGACGGCGTATCGATCGCCGGCGTTTTCTGCATAGCGGTTGCTTCGCGGCGGCCATCACCGCCCTCAGGTCGAAAATGGCGCGCCGGGCGATCCGCGGGATACGGGCCTGACGGTTCAGTCGTCGCTGTGGTGCAGGCCCCGCCGGGTGGAGAGCAGCTCGAGTTCGGGGCGGCCGGCCACCATTCGTTCGGCGGCATCGAGCACGTCGACCACGTGGTGACGGTCGGCGGCGACGAGAGCGACACCGATGCCGGCGCGGCGGTGCAGATCCTGGGTTCCGGTTTCGGCCGCCGACACCGCGAGCTTGCGGTGCAACTCGGCGATCACCGGCCGTATGACCGAGCGTTTCTGTTTGAGCGAATGCACGTCACCGAGCAGCAGGTCGAACTCCAGCCAACCGATCCACATGGCTCAGCGGGGCGGCGTCGGGGCGGGCGGTGTGGATGCCTCGGCACCCGCGCCCATGACCAGCAACATGTCGGCGGTGTGTCTGGTCAACTGCCAGCCGTCGCCGTGCGGGGTGAATTCCATCGGGAAGCTGAAGGTGCGGTCCGAATGCTCGCCGCCCGCGGTGGCCTTGACGGTTGCCACCACGTTCTTCGGCTCGGTCTGCGAGAAGGCCAGGTCGGTGGCCTCGAAGGTCAGCGGCATGAAGCCGTTGTCGGCCAGTGCGCGGCCGAACTTGTCCAGCGCGGCGGCATCGTCGGCCGTGCCCTGTTCCACCAGGACCACCTTGTCGGCGCCGGGGACGTTGACGTCGGCCAACCGGTCCAACACTCCGGTCAGTACCTCGGGGGCAGGCAGCGGTGCCGCGGGCGGAGCCGCCGGCATGGTCGTCGACACCGCGCTGGTGGTCGGGTGTGACCTCTTGGCCGGGTGCTCGTCACTACTACTACACCCGCAGAGCCCAAGTGCCGCCACGATCGTGGCGGCACTCAGGACTGCGATACGGCTGTGGTTCAACTACCTACTCAGCCGACAGAGGACAGCAGGTTCAGGGCCGACCCCTTGGAGATCTGCCAGCCGGTCGGGCTCGGGCCCGCCACGAACTGGATGTTCTGGGTGGCGGTGCCGCCCGTCGCCGAGGTGGCGGTGACGTCGGCGTAAGCCACGCCGCCCTGGTCATCGATGTTGGCGATGTTGAAGGTCAGCGGGAACTTTCCTTCAGCGGCGGCCTTGCTGTACGCGCGGTCCGCGGCGATGCTCTCGATCCGGCCGATGCCACCCTGGATGTAGGGGGCCTTGCCGCTGAACGAGCCGCCACTGGCGAGTGCCTGCAAGGTCTGCACCAGCGGTGAAGCCAGGTCCGGTGCCGGAGTGGCCGGCAGCGGCGCGTCGAACACGACCGGCTGGATCGCCGGGGCGGCCGACATGCCGCTGGATGCAATAGAAGTCACACCCGCTGCTGCTCCGCCCACCACGGCGGCGGCAGCAGCTGCGGTGATGAAGCCGGTAACGAGGGTTTTCAAGGCCACGATTGTCCTTTCGATCGGACCAACTGAACTAAGAGGCTAACAGTGGTGCTGGTGTGTCTCGTTCCTAGAGCGCACACAATGGCTGAATCGCCGGTAGCGTTGAAGTTGTTACTGCACCAACTTACGGTGCGGGAGGGAGCGCAATATGAGTGAGTCAGAGCGTTCGGACGGCTCTGCCGAGAGTTTCTCGGCGGGCCACCCGCAACCCATGTCCAGCGATGATGCCGCCGAGCTCGAGTCGCTGCGCCGTGAGGCTGCGGTTCTGCGTGAGCAATTGGAGAATGCGGTAGGGCCCCAGAGTGGGCTGCGAAGTGCCCGTGACGTCCACCAGCTTGAAGCCCGGATCGACTCGCTCGCATCGCGCAACGCCAAGCTCATGGACACCCTCAAGGAAGCCCGGCAGCAGCTGCTCGCCCTCCGCGAGGAGGTGGACCGGCTGGGCCAGCCGCCCAGTGGCTACGGCGTGCTGCTCGGCACCCACGACGACGACACCGTCGACGTGTTCACCTCCGGCCGCAAGATGCGACTCACCTGCTCGCCGAACATCGAGACCTCCTCGCTCAAGCAGGGCCAGACGGTACGGCTCAACGAGGCGCTCACCGTGGTCGAGGCGGGCAACTTCGAGTCCGTCGGTGAGATCAGCACATTGCGCGAGATCCTGGCCGACGGACACCGGGCCCTGGTGGTCGGGCATGCCGACGAGGAACGCATCGTCTGGTTGGCCGAGCCGCTCGTCGCGGCCGAGGACCTGCCCGACCTTCCCGACGCCAGGCAGGACGACGACCGGCCCCGCAAACTGCGGCCGGGCGATTCGCTGCTGGTCGACACCAAGGCCGGATACGCCTTCGAGCGGATTCCGAAGGCCGAGGTCGAGGACCTGGTGCTCGAAGAGGTGCCCGACGTCAGCTACAACGACATCGGTGGTCTGGGCCGGCAGATCGAGCAGATCCGCGATGCCGTGGAGCTGCCGTTCCTGCACAAGGAGCTCTACCGGGAGTACTCGCTGCGGCCGCCGAAGGGTGTGCTGCTCTACGGTCCGCCCGGGTGCGGCAAGACGCTCATCGCCAAGGCCGTGGCGAACTCGCTGGCCAAGAAGATGGCCGAGGTTCGTGGCGACGACGCCCGCGAGGCGAAGAGCTACTTCCTCAACATCAAGGGCCCCGAGCTGCTGAACAAGTTCGTCGGTGAGACCGAACGTCACATCCGGCTGATCTTCCAGCGTGCCCGCGAGAAGGCCTCCGAAGGCACTCCGGTGATCGTGTTCTTCGACGAGATGGACTCGATCTTCCGTACCCGCGGCACCGGCGTCAGTTCGGATGTCGAGACAACGGTTGTGCCGCAGCTGCTTTCGGAGATCGACGGCGTGGAGGGGTTGGAGAACGTCATCGTCATCGGCGCCTCCAACCGTGAGGACATGATCGACCCGGCGATCCTGCGGCCCGGCCGCCTGGACGTCAAGATCAAGATCGAGCGGCCCGATGCCGAGTCGGCACAGGACATCTTCTCGAAGTACCTGACCGAGGCGCTGCCGGTGCACGCCGACGATCTCGCCGAGTTCGGTGGCGACCGGTCGCTGACGATCAAGACCATGATCGAGAAGGTCGTGGACCGGATGTACGCCGAGATCGACGACAACCGGTTCCTGGAGGTCACCTACGCCAACGGTGACAAGGAAGTCATGTACTTCAAGGACTTCAACTCCGGCGCCATGATCCAGAACGTCGTCGACCGGGCGAAGAAGAACGCCATCAAGAGCGTGCTGGAGACCGGTCAGCCCGGTCTGCGCATCCAGCACCTGTTGGATTCGATCGTCGACGAGTTCGCCGAGAACGAGGACCTGCCCAACACCACCAATCCCGATGACTGGGCCCGGATCTCGGGCAAGAAGGGTGAACGGATCGTCTACATCCGCACGCTCGTCACCGGGAAGAGCTCGAGTGCGTCGCGGGCGATTGACACCGAGTCGAACCTGGGCCAGTACCTGTAGGTCTCGGGAGGGCGGTCCGCCAGGCCGAGCCGGCCCGGGTCGGTCCCGGGCCGGCTCGCCTGCGGTCAAGTCAGCCGGCCGTTGAGCTGATGTCCGCCGCGATCGCGCGCAGGTCTTCCAGCACGGCATTCACCGCGGGCCGGGTGTTCGCCCCCACGCGGGTGACCGCCTCCATCCGGCGGGCCACCGGGATGTCGGTGATCGTCAGCCGCACCAGGTCGCGGGTCAGCCTCACGTAGCGGGGCATCAGGGCGATGCCGGTGCCTGCCTGTACCAGCTCCTCGACCACGCGGAAGTCGTTTATCCGCTGCGTGATTCGTGGCTGGACGCCGGACAGGGTCGCTATCGAGTTGAGGACGTCGTCGACCATCAGACCACCCTCGACCCCGATCCAGCGTTCGTCGGCCAGATCGGCCAGCCGTACCTGACCCCTGCCGGCGAGGGAGTGCCCGGCCGGCACGACGACATCCAACGGCTCGCGTAACAGTTCTTCGGCTTCGAAGCGCGGGCCCCAGGAGGCGGGGTCGCGCTCGTCGCGGTGGACCACAACGACATCGAAGTCGGCCAGTTGTGCCGGTGCCCGGGACGCCGGCACGTCGACGTCGCGCCCGAGCACCTGGACCCCGCGCTCGGCCGCCCGGATGACCAACGGGGCCAACAGCATTGCCGCACCGGATGGGAAGAACGACACACTGACCGTGCCGCGGGGGGTGCTGCGGTAGGCGTCCATCTCGTTCCGGGCGCGGTCCAGGGCCGCCAACACGGCGTCGGCGTGGCCCACCAGGACCTGTCCGGCATCGGTGAGACGTACCCGTCTGCCTTCGGGTTCGATCAGCGGTACACCGGCCTCGCGTTGCAGGATCTTGAGTTGCTGTGAGACCGCCGAGGGCGTCATGGAGAGCACCTGGGCCACCGCGGCAACGGTGCCGTGGTCGGCGAGTTCACGCAGCATCCGCAGGCGGCCGGCATCCATGAAGTAATACTACATATAATCAGTAGAAACATTAGCTTGACTGAACTATTGGCCAGGCGACACGCTGATCCGCATGACCCGTCGCACCGACCTCTGTTTGCTTGCCGTGGCGGTGGTGTGGGGTTCGAGTTACCTGGCCACCAAGGAAATCGCCACGGCACAAACAATTTTCGTGCTTCTGTTGGTGCGGTTCGCGGTCGCGGCAACGGTTCTGGCCATGGTCCTGTGCCGGCGGTTGCCGGGTCTGACCCGCACCGAGGTGGTTTCGGGTGTGGTCGGAGGTGGTCTGCTGGCTGCCGTCTGTGTCGCCGAAACATATGGCGTGACAATGACCTCGGCCTCCAACGCGGGGTTGATCATGGCGCTCACCATCGTGGCCACCCCGGCGATGCAGCGCCAGCGGGTGGGGCGCCGCTTCTATCTCGCGGCGATGCTGGCGGTCATCGGTTGCGGGTTGCTCACCCAATCCGGCGGCCTGACCGTCCCGAGCATCGGGGACATCGTGATGGTGATGGCCGCTTTGTTGCGGGTGGTCCACGTCACCGTCATGGCACGCTTCTCTGACGGTCACGGGATCGATTCAGCACGAACCACTTTGGTGCAGCTGGTGACGGTTGCTGCGGTGGCTTCGGCGCTGTGCGTGGCGTCTGGGCAGTCCGTTGTGGCGACAACAGCTGCCTACGGACCGGCCGAATGGGCCCTCGTCGGCTACCTGGCGTTGGCGTGCACGGTGTTCGCGTTCCTGGTTCAACTGCGGGCGCTGAGCACGTCCAGTCCGGCCAGGGTCAGCCTTCTGGTGGGTACCGAGCCGCTGTGGGCCGCGATCCTCGGTGTCGCCCTCGCCGGCGATCCCGTCACCGGTGCCGGCATCGCCGGGGCCGTATTGGTCGTGACCGGCACCGGTTGGGGGCGGGTGGTGCTGGGCTACGGATCACGTGGTGTTGCCCACAGTGCGATATGGCGACCAACGCGGATTCGCCGATTGCAGGGAAAGCCCCCGAGGCTATTCGACTGGGACATTGTCCCGCGCCGCACCAGCGATTATTAAATTTCGATTGGAATTTTTCCAATGAAATGTGGTCGGGAAATGGTTGCGGACGCGTTCGGTTCGCATGTTCCCGTCGGACTGGGCGGCGGGGTGGGGAGAGCTGCGGGCGACGAGCTGGTACCCCCGCCCAAATGTAACGATTGGATAACGGCGCTAACACTTTTCTGAGATTGACGAATGTCGAAGTTAATGCAGGTCAAGAGCTGTCTGCGCAGACGGATCTGCGCGCCCGGAGGAGTGTCGGCGCTTGATCATGGCAGGGCGGTGTGCTTACGTCGAGGGCACCGATGGCATGAAACTGACGATGATCGCTGAGAAGTTCGGTGGTGACTTTTAACTCGATATGCACGTTTTAGAAAGCGTCCCGGGACGCCATTCCCGGGAAGAATTCCTGCGCCAACCACGGGGTGCCGATGCGATTGGCATCCGTGACCTCGCGGAAGCTACCGGGGTGCTGGATCTGAATTCCACCTACGCCTATCTGTTGCTGGCCACTGATTTTGCTGCCACGTCAATAGTGGCCGAACGCGACGGTGACCTGCACGGATTCATCACGGGTTACCACCCGCCGCCGCGACCCGATGTCCTGTTCGTGTGGCAGGTGGCCGTGGCGCCATCGGCGCAGGGCGGGGGGCTGGCCAGCACCATGCTCGACGCGCTCGTCCACCGGGTGCGGTCGCAGCGTGACGGGCGTCCGGTGACCGTGGAGGCCACGGTCGCCCCAGGCAATACCGCGTCACGCGCATTCTTTGGTGCCTTCGCGCGCCGTCACGGCGTCCCCCTGGTCGAAGACCCGCACTTCGGGTCCGACCTGCTCGACGCCGGCGGAGCGCACGAGGATGAGCCCATTCTGCGGATGGGGCCGATCACCACACCGCTTTCACGCTGAAATCAGTTATCTGATAACCATTTTGATCCGAATTGGAAGGATTGTTCCTTGCTGCTCGCAACGACAGCTCCCCTGACCGAATCTGACCTGCCCGACGTCTTCAGCTCGGTGGAATCCGAGGTTCGCAGTTATTGCCGCAGCTGGCCTACCGTGATGGACCGGGCCGTCGGCTCCTGGGTGACCGACACCGCGGGGCGCACCTACATCGACTTCTTCGCCGGTGCGGGGGCGTTGAACTACGGCCACAACAACCCGGCGCTCAAGCAGCCGCTGCTCGAATACCTTGCCTCCGATGGCATTGTGCACTCGCTGGACATCGCGACCGCGGCCAAGCAGCGATTCCTGGAGAGCTTCGAGCAGCACATCCTGCGGCCGCGCGGGCTCGACTACAAGGTGCAGTTCCCCGGACCGACCGGGGCCAACTCGGTCGAGTCGGCGCTCAAGCTGGCCAGGAAGGTGACCGGGCGCGAGTCGGTTATCAGCTTCACCAACGCATTTCACGGTATGACCCTGGGTGCGCTGTCGGTCACCGGCAACTCGATGAAGCGGGCCGGAGCGGGAATTCCGCTGGTTCATGCCACCCCGATGCCCTACGACAACTACTTCGGCGGGGTCACCGAGGACTTCCAGTGGTTCGAGCGTGTACTCGACGATTCAGGCAGCGGGCTCAACCGGCCCGCCGCAGTGATCGTCGAAACCGTCCAGGGCGAAGGCGGTCTCAACGTCGCGCGGATCGAATGGCTGCGTGCGCTGTCCGACCTGTGCCGCGAACGCGACATCCTGCTGATCGTCGATGACGTCCAGATGGGCTGTGGCCGCACGGGGCCGTTCTTCAGCTTCGAGGCCGCAGGCATCGTGCCCGACATCGTCACGATATCGAAGTCGGTGAGTGGTTACGGCCTGCCGATGGCGCTCACCCTGTTCCGTCGCGACCTCGACGTGTGGACACCGGGGGAGCACAACGGCACGTTCCGTGGCCACAATCCCGCCTTCATCACAGCCACGGCGGCAATCGAGACCTATTGGCAGGACGACCAATTCAGCGCCGATACGACCGTCAAGGGTGAGCTGATCAGGTCGCGTCTGGAGGAGATCGCCGCGGCCCACGACGGAGTGTCCGCCCGCGGTCGCGGCATGGCCCAGGGCCTCAAGTTCGAAGAGGCGCACCTGGCCGGACAGGTGTGCCGGGCCGCCTTCGACCGCGGTGCGCTGATGGAGACCAGTGGCCCGTCCGACGAGGTGGTCAAACTGCTGCCGCCGCTGACCGCACTTGCAACCGAATTGTCCGAGGGGCTCGACGTTCTCGCCGAGTCTGTCGCCGTCGCGCTCGCCTGAGGAGGCTTGAGACATGATTGTTCGCACCACCACTGAGATCACCGGGACCGACCGGGACGTGGCCGACGGCACCTGGCGCTCCAAGCGCATCATCCTGGCGGGTGACGGTGTCGGTTTCTCGTTCCACGAGACCACCATCGAAGCCGGATCGGTCAATGAGTTCCACTATCAGCATCACGTCGAGGCGGTCTGGGTGATCGAGGGCACCGGCACGCTGACGGACCTTGAGACCGGGCAGCAGTACCCGCTCGCCGACGGAACCATGTACCTGCTCAACAACAATGACCGCCATCGAGTCACGTGCGATGAGCAATTGCGCATGCTGTGCGTGTTCAACCCGCCGGTGACCGGGCGGGAGGTGCACGACGAGAACGGCGTATACCCGGCGCCGCAGTCGGTCGCATGACGGCACAGCCAGACGCTGAGGACATCATGGTCGCGGTCGAGGATCGCTACCCGACCCGGCTCGACCACGCCATCGAGCCGATACCGCGGCACGAGCCTGTGGTGTGGGGTGGCGCAGCGGACGGCCCGCTCAGCCAGCCCCACCTGGACGGTTTCTCGGAGTACGGGTACCTGGTGGCGCCGGAGACCGTGTCGGATGACTGGCTCCCGCTGCTCCGGCACGAATTAGACCGGATCGCAGCGGATCTGGATGCCGATGATCCGCGGGTGATCCGGGAGCCGGGTGGCACGATCCGGTCGATCTTCGAACCGCATCTGCTGAGCGACCTGGTTGCCCAGGTGGTCCGGCTCGACACGGTGTTGCCGGTCGCGCAGCAACTGCTGGGCGGCGACGTCTACATCCATCAGGCCAGGATCAACCTCATGCCCGGGTTCACCGGGACCGGGTTCTACTGGCATTCGGACTTCGAGACCTGGCATGCCGAGGACGGCATGCCGGAGATCCGCGCGGTTTCGTGCTCGATCGCTCTGACCGAGAACTACCCGTACAACGGGTCGCTGATGGTGATCCCCGGATCGCACCAGACGTTCTATCCGTGCGTGGGCGCCACGCCTGACGACAACCACGACACGTCGCTGGTCGCCCAGAACATCGGCGTGCCAGATCAGACGACGCTGACCAAGGCCGTCGACGAGCACGACATCCACCAGTTCACCGGTCCGCCCGGCACCGCGCTGTGGTTCGACGCGAATCTGCTGCACGGCTCGGGGTCCAACATCACGCCCCTGCCGCGCTCGAACGTGTTCCTGGTGTTCAACTCGGTGGACAACGCGCTGACCGACCCGTTCGCGGCCAAGCGGCCACGGCCCGAATACCTGGCGGCTCGGGGCGCACAAGCCGTCACCTAGGCTGGCCCCATGCAACGGATCATCGGAACAGAGGTCGAATACGGCATCTCCTCGCCGTCCGATCCGACTGCCAATCCGATCCTGACCTCGACTCAGGCGGTGCTGGCGTACGCGGCGGCCGCCGGGATCCAGCGCGGCAAGCGCACGCGGTGGGACTACGAGGTCGAATCGCCATTGCGCGACGCCCGCGGATTCGACCTGTCCCGGGCCTCGGGACCGGCTCCCATCGTCGACGCCGACGAGGTCGGCGCGGCGAACATGATCCTCACCAACGGTGCCCGGCTGTACGTGGACCACGCCCACCCGGAGTACTCGGCGCCCGAGTGCACCGATCCGATGGACGCGGTGATCTGGGACAAGGCCGGTGAGCGGGTGATGGAGGCCGCCGCCCGCCACGTGGCCAGCGTGCCCGGCGCGGTCAAGCTGCAGCTGTACAAGAACAACGTGGACGGCAAGGGCGCCTCGTACGGGTCGCACGAGAACTACCTGATGAGCCGCCAGACCCCGTTTTCCGCGGTGATCGCGGGGTTCACGCCGTTCCTGGTGTCGCGGCAGGTGGTGACCGGCTCGGGCCGTGTCGGTATCGGGCCCTCGGGGGACGATCCGGGCTTCCAGTTGTCCCAGCGGGCCGATTACATCGAGGTCGAGGTCGGCCTGGAGACGACGCTCAAGCGCGGCATCATCAACACCCGCGACGAGCCGCACGCCGACGCCGACAAGTACCGCCGGCTGCACGTCATCATCGGTGACGCCAACCTGGCCGAGACGTCGACCTATCTGAAGGTCGGCACCAGCTCCCTGGTGCTCGACCTGATCGAGGAGGGCCCGCAGTTCGGGCTCGACCTGTCCGATCTCGCTCTGGCCCGTCCGGTGCACGCCGTGCACGTGATCAGTCGCGACCCGTCGCTGCGGGCCACGGTGGCGCTGGCCGACGGCCGGGAGATGACCGCATTGGCACTGCAGCGGGTCTACCTGGACCGGGTGGCCAAGCTGGTGGACAGCCGGGACCCGGACCCACGGGCCGCGCATGTCGTGGAGACGTGGGCCCACGTGCTGGACCTGCTCGAGCGCGACCCGATGGAATGCGCCGAGATCCTGGACTGGCCGGCCAAGCTGCGGTTGCTGGAGGGCTTCCGAAACCGCGAGAACCTGGCCTGGTCGGCGCCGCGGCTGCACCTGGTCGATCTGCAGTACTCCGATGTCCGCCTGGACAAGGGCCTGTACAACCGGTTGGTTGCCCGCGGTTCGATGAAACGCCTGGTCACCGAGCAGCAGGTGCTGGATGCCGTCGACAACCCTCCGACCGACACCCGCGCTTACTTCCGGGGCGAATGCCTGCGCCGATTCGGTGCGGACATCGCCGCGGCGAGCTGGGACTCGGTGATTTTCGATCTCGGCGGCGATTCGCTCGTCCGGATTCCGACGCTGGAGCCGCTGCGGGGGAGCAAGGCGCACGTCGGCGCTCTGCTGGATTCCGTGGACAGCGCGGCCGAACTCGTCGATCAACTCACGAACTGACCATCTGGACCGGTGAGCTATCCCCGGCAATCGGGGTGCCGACCGGTACTGTGGAAGAACCGGTTGGGCGGTTAGCCCAGCCGATGACAATTGCAGGAGGCAGCGATGGCTCAAGAGCAGACCAAGCGTGGCGGTGGCGGCGGCGAGGATGACGACCTCCCGGGTGCATCCGCTGCCGGCCAGGAGCGTCGCGAGAAGCTGGCTGAAGACACCGACGATCTGCTCGACGAGATCGACGATGTGCTGGAAGAGAACGCAGAAGACTTCGTGCGCGCATACGTCCAAAAGGGCGGCCAGTGACCTGGCACGAAAACCTGTCTCTTTCCCGACCCACTCTCTCCGGTACCCAATCTGTAGCCATGGACCTGTCGTCTTTCTCTGAACTGCTGCGTCGTCAGGCTCCCGAACTGTTGCCGGTCAACCGTGTCGCCGACGGCGTCATCAACCCCACCAACGCAGTGCCGCACGGGACCACCATCGTCGCGATCAAATACCCCGGAGGGGTGCTGATCGCCGGTGACCGCCGGTCGACCCAGGGCAACATGATCGCCGGCCGTGACGTGCAGAAGGTGTACATCACCGACGACTACACCGCGACGGGCATTGCGGGCACCGCGGCCATCGCCGTGGAGTTCGCCCGGCTCTATGCGGTGGAACTCGAGCACTACGAGAAGCTCGAAGGCGTCGCCCTGACGTTCCGCGGCAAGGTCAACCGCCTCGCCATCATGGTGCGCGGCAATCTCGGTGCGGCACTGCAGGGTTTCGTGGCCCTGCCGTTGCTGGTCGGATACGACATCGACGCGGCCGACGCCGAGAACGCCGGCCAGATCGTGTCCTTCGACGCCGCAGGTGGCTGGAACATCGAAGAAGAGGGCTACCAGTCCGTGGGGTCCGGGTCCATCTTCGCCAAGTCATCGATCAAGAAGCTCTATCCCGGTGTGGTGGATGCGGATTCGGCGCTCCAGGTGGCTATCGAGGCGCTGTACGACGCGGCCGACGACGACTCCGCCACCGGCGGGCCCGATCTGGTGCGCGGGATCTATCCGACCGCGGTGACCATCGGTGCCGAGGGTGCCGTGGAGATCACCGAGGAACGCATCGCCGAGCTGGCCCGCGAGGTCATCGCGCGCCGGACCCGGACGGGCGGTGAGGGGTAAATGAGCTTCCCGTACTTCATCTCGCCTGAGCAGGCGATGCGTGAGCGCTCCGAACTGGCGCGCAAGGGCATCGCCCGCGGCCGCAGCGTCGTGGCGCTGGCGTACGACAGCGGTGTGCTGTTCGTGGCGGAGAACCCGTCGCGGTCGCTGCAGAAGGTCAGCGAGCTCTATGACCGGGTCGGCTTCGCCGCCGTCGGGCGATTCAACGAGTTCGACAACCTGCGGCGCGGCGGCATCCAGTTCGCCGACACCCGGGGGTACGCCTACGACCGCCGCGACGTCACCGGCCGTCAGCTGGCCAACGTCTACGCGCAGACGCTCGGCACCATCTTCACCGAGCAGGCCAAGCCCTACGAGGTCGAGCTGTGCGTGGCCGAGGTGGCGCACTACGGCGAGACGAAAGCCCCTGAGCTGTACCGGATCACGTATGACGGATCGATCGCCGACGAGCCGCATTTCGTGGTAATGGGCGGGACCACCGAGCCGATCATCACCGCATTGAACGAGTCGTACGCGGAGAACGCCGACCTGGGTGCAGCGGTCAAGATCGCCGTGAAGGCGCTGAGCGCGAGTGGCAATGGCTCTGAGCCTCGGACGCTCGGTCCCGCGACGCTCGAGGTGGCCGTTCTCGATGCGACCCGGCCGCGTCGGTGCTTCCGTCGGATCACCGGTGCTGCGCTGGAAGCGCTTCTGCCCGAGGCTGTTTCGGACAAGCCGGCTGCTGAAGAGCCGTCGGAGAAGCCGAAGAAGTCAGGAAAGTAGGTTGATCACCGCTTCGGCCTCGGTGCCGTCGCGGTAAAGACCCCACGCCTGTTCTGCCAGTTCGTCGGGATTTATCGTCGGCAGCTCGGCGTCACCCGCCATCGCCCGGTGAATGTCACCGCGCTCGATGAGTCCGCCGATGGTGATGGTGCCGGCATAGACGCCGACGGGGCGGAGGGCGGCGTGCAGGGTGATCGCATAGTTGCGTAATGCCGCTGCCGCGAGTGCCATGCCACCGAGTGGGGGCATCGGTACCACGCTGCTCAGCCCGCCGGCGAACAACAACCCGCCGCTGCCGCGTTCACGCATCTCGGGCAGGAGCTGACTCGCGAAGTCGACTGCGGGCACCACGCTGTTCAGCGCCGCCCGGGCGCCGCTGGCATCGAGATCGGCGATGTCTTCGGTGGGTGCCGTTTCGAATGCGGCCGGCCCGTAGTAGCCGACGTCGATGCGTCCGAAACGCTCGCGCACCGCACCCAATGTCGCCGTGAGTTGTTCCGGATCGTTCGCATCGGCCACGTAGGCGGCGGCCTCGACGCCGTTGCCGGTCAGGGCTTCCAGATAGTCGGGATGGCGCGCGGGGGACCGCGAGATCAGGGCCACGCGGTGTCCGGCGGCACCGAATCGCTGAGCAATCGACAACCCGAGGCCGGGTCCGACGCCGAGTACCGCCAAGACCGGGGACGAATAAGTTGAGGTCATACTCAACTTACTAGCATAAGTTGAGTGACCCCTCAACTTCGCTATGCTGACGGCATGTCGGCGATGCGCGCAGATGCGATCCGCAATCGGGACCGTTTGGTGGCTGCGGCCGCCGAGCTCTTCACCGAACGGGGCGTCGATGTCCCCCTCGACGAGATCGCCCGTGCCGCCGGCGTCAGCATCGGCACGCTCTACAACCATTTCCCGAATCGCGGGGCACTCCTGGATGTGGTGCTGTCCGACCGGTTGGCCGTCATCGACCGGTTGGCGCGGCAGGCGCTCGACGACGCCGACCCGTGGCGGGGATTCGCCGCATTCCTCGACGGACTGTTCACGATGCAGGCGTCCGACCGCAGCATCAACGAGGCGGTGGCCAGAAATCCGGTAGGTGCTGTCGACGTCGCGGGCGAATGTGGCCGCGCCGGTGGGCTTCTCGAAGCTGTGGTGGGCCGGGCCAGGGATGCCGGTGTGCTGCGTGCCGACTTCGGTGCCGATGACCTGGCCACGTTGATGTGGGCCATGTCGAAGGTGATCGCGATGGCCGACGGTGACGACGCCGTATGGCGGCGCCACCTGGGATTCGTGCTGGACGGACTGAAGAGTGCGGCCGGCTCACCGGCCGTCGGCGCTCTCGGGGCGCCAGCCGACGTAGGTGAACCACAATCCCATCGCGGTGAGTAGTAGGAAGAAGCACCGCGCGGCCATCAGCAGCCCGGGGCCGGTCACGGTGGCGTCGGCGCCGGATTCGATGGCCGACGGGATGGCCATCATGGCGGCTCCGCGCAGTGCGACGAACCAGCCGAACAGGGAGATCAGCACCGCCGTCACGCTGTACCAGTACTGGTGGAAGGCGATCACGACCAGTCCCATCAACAACATGGCGGCGCCCAGGATCCAGGGCAGGGTGCCGCTGGTGAACAGGTCGCTGAGCAGGTCCTGCAGGGTGGGCAGCCGGATCGCGATGATCAAGGTGGCGACGGCGACGAAGGGCCCGAGGACCCGGGCGAACGCGCGGGTGCGCTGCCGGGCCTGCGGTGTGGATTGAGGCATGTGCGGCTCCTGATGGATAAACCGACCGACGGTCTATTTTTAGGCTAGGCTCGGACTGCGCCCAACGTCAATGGAGGATGCGTGGCACGCCAGGTGAACCCCGCCGAATACGCCGCCCGGCGTCGGGAGATCCTCGATGCCGCCCTGCAGCTGATGCACGACAAGGGCTACGAGGCCATGACCATCGAGGATCTGCTGGCCGAACTGCAGATCTCGAAAGGCGCGCTGTACCACTATTTCCGCTCGAAGCGGGCATTGCTCGAGGGGGTTATCGAGCAGATGGGCGAGACCGCCACCGCCCGGTTGGCCGGCATCGTCGAGGACCCGGACCGCAGTGCACTCGACAAGATGCACGCCTACTTCGATGCGTCGCGGGCCTGGAAATCGGAGAGTGCCACAGAGGTGGCAACGCTGATCCGGTTGTGGCACGACGAGAACAATGCGCTGTTGCGGCAGAAGATGACCCAGGGCTCGATGCACACCACCGCACCCATGTTGGAGTCGATCATCCGCCAGGGGTGCGACGAAGGCGTCTTCCACACGGACTACCCGCACGAGGCCGCAGGCATCATCACCGGCATGGGGCTCCATCTGGCCGATGCGTTCATCGACGCCATTGCGGCAGACGGCGCCGTGGGTTCCGACATCAGCGGGCCGAATGCGCAAAAGGTGGTGGGTGCCTACCTGCAGGCCTTCGAACGCATCCTCGGTGCACCCGCCGGGTCACTGCACGGGCCGGCGTCGTCAGCTCAGGGGGAAACGTAGCTTGGCGACCGCAGTCTGGTTCCAGATGCCGGCGGTGATCTCGTCGGGCCGGACGGCGTAGGCCGCGCCGCCGTTGTCGAGTACCGTCACCGCGGCTCGGGACAGGACGTCGTAGCCGGAATCGTCGTAGTGCAACGCTCCGGTGGCCGCTTCGATCCGGCCCACCACATCGACGGTGAAGTTGTACACCAGCGTGTCCACCGCCCCGGCCGACGCGGCCCGGGTGATATCGCCTAGATCGGTGGCCACCAGTCCCTTGCTGATGTCGTTGCCCAACTCGTCGACCCAGGCGCTGGCCTGCTCGGCGTTCAGGGCGGGCAGCGACTCACGGATGGCGCCGTCGATCTGATCGGGCCGCAGCTGGTCCGCCGCACCGGGCACTGCCACGATCTGGCGTTTGTGGTCGAGGCCGCGATACATGTCGAGCAGCGGGTCCGTCGCGAACAGGTACAGCGGCCGCGTCGACGACGGATCGAGCTGTCCCAGTTCGTCGTCCACCGCATCGGCGACCCGCTTGGCGTACTGCTCCAGCAACAGCTTCTTGCCCTCGTCACCGACCAGGCGCCGCACATGCCCCCGGTCGCGCACCGTCGCGCGGTTGGTCGCGTCGGCGACGTCGACCGCGTACTCGCCGGTGAGCTCCAACTCCTCGGCTCGCGTGCTGGCGGTCGCCTGCCACAGGTTCCAACCGTCCGCGGACAGTGTCAGCGCATACGCCTCCTGCGGTGTGGTGACCGCCCGGACCAGCTGGCCGATGTCGAAGTAGCTGCCCACCTGCAGCTGGCTCTCCAGGGCGTTGGGCAGGACGTAGACCTCATGGAAGTCGTCGGCGATGAAGATGGCCACCGAACGGGACAGACTCAGCCACAGTTCCGATTCGGCGATCTCGTTCCACCGTGATCGCAGCTGTTCCTCCACGGCGTGGCGCGCCCCGGACTCGCGGATGGTGCGCAGTGCCCGGTCCACTGCGCTCTTCGCCGTGAGCACGCTCTTGTCCCGCTCGTCCGGTCCCGGTGCGGTTTCCGCATAGACCGTGATGGCGTTCTCATGGGGCTCGCCAAGGCGGATCAGGTCGGCAACATCGGGCAGTTCGTAGCGGGTCATCACCACTCCTTTGCGCGGACTCCTTTCCGACCATCTTCCCGTGACTTGGAGTGACCAGGGCCAAAAGTCCCAGATCGGTGGCGCCACGAACACAATGACGGTGCTTGCCCACCGTTACTGTGAACCACCCCGTAAGCTCGTTAGCGTGCAGCGACGAATCATGGGCATCGAGACGGAATTCGGTGTGACCTGCACGTTCCATGGCCATCGCCGGCTCAGCCCCGACGAGGTTGCCCGCTATCTGTTCCGGCGGGTCGTGTCGTGGGGCCGCAGTTCCAACGTCTTCCTTCGAAACGGCGCCCGGTTGTATCTCGACGTGGGTAGCCACCCCGAGTACGCGACCGCCGAGTGTGACAACCTGACGCAGCTGGTCACCCACGACCGCGCCGGTGAGCGTGTGCTGGAGGATCTGCTGATCGACGCCGAGCAGCGCCTGGCCGACGAGGGCATCGGCGGCGACATCTACCTGTTCAAGAACAACACCGACTCGGCGGGCAACTCCTACGGCTGCCACGAGAATTACCTGATCGTGCGGGCCGGTGAGTTCTCCCGGATCTCCGACGTGCTGCTGCCGTTCCTGGTCACCCGCCAGCTCATCTGCGGTGCGGGCAAGGTGTTGCAGACGCCCAAGGCCGCCACCTTCTGCCTGAGCCAGCGCGCCGAGCACATCTGGGAGGGCGTCTCCAGCGCGACGACGCGCTCCCGGCCGATCATCAACACCCGCGACGAGCCGCACGCCGACGCCGAGAAGTACCGCCGGCTGCATGTCATCGTCGGCGACTCCAACATGTGCGAGGCCACCACCATGCTCAAGGTGGGCACCGCCTCGCTGGTGCTGGAGATGATCGAGGCCGGCGTCCCGTTCCGGGATTTCTCCCTGGACAACCCGATCCGGGCCATCCGCGAGGTCAGCCACGACCTGACCGGTCGTCGTCCGGTGCGGCTGGCCGGCGGGCGGCAAGCCAGCGCCCTGGACATCCAGCGGGAGTACTACAGCCGCGCCGTGGAGTACCTGCAGACCCGCGAGCCCAGCACTCAGATCGAGCAGGTGGTCGATCTGTGGGGCCGCCAACTCGACGCGGTCGAGAGCCAGGACTTCGCGAAGGTCGACACCGAGATCGACTGGGTGATCAAGCGCAAGCTGTTCCAGCGCTACCAGGATCGCTACAACATGGAGCTGTCCGACCCCAAGATCAGCCAGCTCGACCTCGCCTACCACGACATCAAGCGCGGTCGTGGGGTGTTCGACCTGTTGCAGCGGAAGGGACTGGCGTCCCGGATCACCACCGACGAGGAGATCGACGCCGCGGTCAACACCCCGCCGCAGACCACCCGAGCCAAGCTGCGTGGCGAGTTCATCAGTGCGGCACAGGAAGCCGGACGGGACTTCACCGTGGACTGGGTGCACCTCAAGCTCAACGACCAGGCTCAGCGCACCGTGCTGTGCAAGGATCCGTTCCGATCGGTCGATGAGCGGGTCAAGCGCCTGATCGCCAGCATGTGAGCTTTAAGCTTTCATCCCGTGGCGGTATCCAAAGTCGAGCGGTTGATAAATCTTGTCATCGCCTTGTTGTCCAGCGATCGCTTCCTGCCTGCCGACAAGGTCCGCAACATCGTTCAGGGCTACGAGGACAGTCCCACCGATGAGGCGTTCTCCCGCATGTTCGAGCGCGACAAGAACGAACTGCGCGACCTCGGGATCCCGTTGGAGACGGGGCGCGTCTCGAAGTTCGACTCGACCGAGGGCTACCGCATCAACCGCGACGAGTATGCGCTGCCCGCGGTCCAACTGACAGGTGATGAGGTGGCGGCGGTCGCAGTGGCCACGCAGCTGTGGCAGTCGCCCGAGTTGATCACCGCGACGCAGGGGGCGCTGCTGAAGCTGCGTGCCGCCGGTGTGGACGTCGATGCCGACGGGGTCGGTGTCGCCATTGCGTCGACTGCGACGCTGCCCGGGCTGCGCGGTTCTGAAGAGGTATTGCGAATCCTGTTGGCGGCGATCGACTCCGGGCATGCGGTGCGGTTCCGGCACCGCGCCTCGCGCAACGCCGAACACACGAGCCGCAACGTCGAGCCCTGGGGCGTCGTGACCCATCGCGGCCGGTGGTACCTGGTGGGGCATGACCGGGACCGCGACGACACCCGTACTTTCCGTCTATCCCGCATCGATCCCGACGTGAGCACCGAGGGGCCGGCCGGGGCAGTGGCCAAGCCCGTGGGGTTGAACCTGCGCGACATCGTCGCCCGCGCGGTCGCCGAACAGCCGACGGGGGAGCAGGCCAGGGTGTGGATCGCCGGCGGACGTGCCACCGCGCTGCGCCGGCAGGCCATCGAGACCGTGCCGCGCACGCTGGGCGGGCGCGCAGGGGAGGAGATCACCGTCGACATCGGAATGTCGGACCGGCTGGCCCGTGAGATCGCCAGCTACGGCGTCGATGCGGTCGCGCTGGAACCACCGTCGTTGCGTGAGGATGTGGTGAGCAGGTTGCGGGCGCAGGTGGCGCAGGCATGAGGGTCAGCGAGGAGCCGGAGGCGGATCGGCGCATGAGGGTCAGCGAGGAGCCGGAGGCGGATCGGCGCATGAGGGTCAGCGAGGAGCCGGAGGCGGATCGCGCATGAGTCAGGTCTCGACCCGGCTGGTCCGGATGCTCAACATGGTGCCGTATTTCCAGGCCAACCCGAAGGTGACCCGCGACGAAGCAGCGGCCGCACTGGGGGTTACCCGCAAACAGCTTGATTCCGATCTCGAGCAGCTCTGGATGTGCGGGCTCCCCGGCTACAGTCCCGGCGATCTGATCGACTTCGACTTCGAAGGCGACACAGTCGAAGTCACGTTCAGCGCGGGCGTCGACCGCCCGCTGCGCCTGACATCCACGGAAGCCACCGGCATCCTGGTGGCGTTGCGGTCGCTGGTCGACGTTCCAGGGATGGTGGATCCGGAGGCCGCACGCAGCGCCATCGCCAAGATCGAATCCGCGGCGGGCACCCAGCGCGCGGCCCTCGAGGAATCCGGTTCCGGGGAGAGCGTGCCCCAGGAAAACGGGGCGGCCGCGGCGGTTCGCGCTGCCGTGCGTGACGCCCGCGCGCTGACCCTGGAGTACTACTCGGCGTCGCGTGACTCGCTCACGACCCGCACGGTGGACCCGATCCGCGTGGTGCTGATCGGTGACAACAGTTATCTGGAGGCGTGGTGTCGGACCGCCGAGGCAGTCCGGATGTTCCGGTTCGACCGGATTGTCGCGGCCGAGCGTCTCGCCGATCCGTCGGCGCCACCGTCGCCGGCGGTGCAGGCCGGCACCGACACCTCGCTGTTCGATCCCGACACCGCCGACCCGTCATTGCCGTCGGCCACCCTGCTGATCGACTGCTCCGCCTCGTGGATGTTCGACTACTACCCGTTGCGGGTGGTCAATGAATTGCCCGACGGGGCGTGTGAGGCAGTGATGACGTACGCCTCGCCTGAGTGGATGGCCCGCTTCCTGCTCGGATTCGGTTCGGCCGTGCGGGTGTTGGACCCGCCCGACCTCGCCCAGCGGGTGCAGGAATCTGCCGGTGAGGCTCTGCGCGTCTACGACGCGGTGGTGCCGCACGCCGACGACGCCGACGACACACGCGCGTAGACTCAGCACAGACGTCTGGAGGTAACCAAATTGGGTGGTCTACAACCCTGGCACTGGATCATTGTCATCGCGGTGTTCGTGCTGCTTTTCGGCGCCAAGAAGCTGCCGGATGCGGCCCGGTCGCTCGGTAAGTCGATGCGGATCTTCAAGTCGGAGATCAAGGAGATGCAGTCGGATTCTTCCGGGTCTTCGGCCGACGCGCCGCAACCGGCGAAGCCGATCACATCCGAGCGGGTCGAGGCTCCCGCCCCGGAGCAGTCCCCGGATCGCCACACGGCCTGACCGGTCCGGCAATCGATCGCGGTCATCGCCCCGCGATGCCGTGTCGCGTCTACGACCAGGCCTTTAGAACACGCCCGTGACCTCCGGATTCATCAAGAAGCTCGATCCCCGCCGCCGCCGTTCGCGGGTCAACCCCGACGGCACGATGTCGTTGGTCGACCACCTGCACGAACTGCGCAACCGTCTGTTGATCGCGGTGGCCGCAGTGCTGGTCACCACCATCTTCGGATTCCTGTGGTACACCCACGG
The DNA here is from genome assembly GCF_001665625.1 of Mycolicibacterium peregrinum. Taxonomy (GTDB): domain Bacteria; phylum Actinomycetota; class Actinomycetes; order Mycobacteriales; family Mycobacteriaceae; genus Mycobacterium; species Mycobacterium peregrinum_B. The sequence goes on from NZ_LZSY01000179.1 coordinate 72,080, forward strand.
ATTCTTCGGCGTGCACAGCCTGGGCGAATGGCTGCGCGGTCCTTACTGTTCGCTGCCGGATTCGGCCCGGGCGACCATCGCCCCCGACGGTGAGTGCCGGCTGTTGGCGACCGGTCCGTTCGACCAGTTCATGCTGCGCCTCAAGGTGGCGCTGGCGGCCGGCCTGGTGATGGCCTGCCCGGTCTGGCTGTACCAGCTGTGGGCGTTCATCACCCCCGGCCTGTACAAGAAGGAACGCCGGTTCGCGATGGCGTTCGTCGGCGTCGGCGCGGTGTTGTTCATCACCGGCGCGGTACTGGCCTACGTGGTGCTGGCCACCGCCCTCGGCTTCCTGCTGACCGTCGGCAGTGACGTACAGGTCACCGCGCTTTCAGGCGAGCAGTACTTCGGATTCCTGATCAACCTGCTGCTGGTGTTCGGCATCAGCTTCGAATTCCCGTTGCTGATCATCATGCTCAACCTCGTCGGCATGCTCACCTACGAGCGGCTCAAGTCGTGGCGTCGCGGACTGATCTTCGGGTTGTTCGTGTTCGCGGCGTTCGCCACCCCCGGCTCGGACCCGTTCACCATGCTGGCACTGGCCTGCGCGCTGAGCCTGCTGCTGGAGTTCGCCATCCAGGTCGCCCGGATCAACGACAGACGCAAGGCCCGGCGCGAGGCTCTGGAGGTGCCGGAAGACGAGGCCGCGCCGATCCCCACGGTGGAGCCCGTTCCGAGGCCCGACCCGGTAACAGCGCCGGACTCGGGGGCATCGCGGATCGACATCGACGACGATGCCACCTGAGTCGGGTGACCAGAACGGTGGCGAACTGACCAAGTTCACCGCCGAATACCCGTTCGCACTCGACGATTTCCAGCTCCGCGCCTGCCGCGCCCTGGAAAGCGGCCACGGCGTACTGGTATGCGCGCCCACCGGGGCGGGCAAGACCGTGGTCGGCGAGTTCGCCGTGCACCTGGCGCTGGCCGCCGGCGGCAAGTGCTTCTACACCACACCGATCAAGGCGCTCAGCAACCAGAAACACAACGACCTGGTGACCCGCTACGGCGCGGACAAGATCGGACTGCTCACCGGCGACCAGTCCATCAACGGGGACGCCGACATCGTGGTGATGACCACCGAAGTGCTTCGCAACATGCTGTATGCGAATTCGCCTGCACTGCACGGACTTTCCTACGTCGTGATGGACGAGGTGCACTTCCTGGCCGACCGGATGCGCGGGGCGGTGTGGGAAGAGGTGATCCTGCACCTGCCCGAGGAGGTGCTGCTGGTCAGCCTGTCGGCCACCGTCAGCAATGCCGAGGAGTTCGGTGGCTGGATCCAGACCGTCCGCGGCGATACCACCGTCGTCGTCGACGAACACCGGCCCGTCCCGCTGTCGCAGCACATGCTCGTCGGCCGGCGGCTGTTCGATCTGTTCGAGGGCACCGGAAGCACTGGCGGAGCCGCCCCGGCGGCGACATCAACGTTGGTCGACCCGGACCTGTTGCGCCACATCAGCCATCGGCGTGAGGCCGACCGGCTGGCGGACTGGGAACCACGGGGCCGTGGACGTGGTCGGGGCGGTGGTCGTCCCCAGCTGTACCGGCCGCCCAGCCGGCCCGACGTCATCGCCACCCTGGACGCCGCGGGGCTGCTTCCCGCCATCACCTTCGTATTCTCGCGGGCCGGCTGCGACGCGGCCGTCCAGCAGTGCCTGCGTGCCCCACTGCGGCTGACCACGGACGAGGAACGCGGCCGGATCTCCGAGATCGTCGACCGACGCTGCGCCGACCTGGCCGAATCCGACCTGATCGTGCTCGATTACCACCAGTGGCGGGAAGGCCTGCTGCGCGGCCTGGCGGCCCATCACGCCGGCATGCTGCCGGTGTTCCGGCACACGGTGGAGGAACTGTTCACCGCAGGGCTGGTCAAGGCGGTGTTCGCCACCGAGACCCTGGCGCTGGGGATCAACATGCCCGCCCGCACCGTGGTGCTCGAGCGGCTGGTGAAGTTCAACGGCGAGCAGCACGTCCCGTTGACGCCGGGGGAGTACACCCAGCTGACCGGGCGGGCGGGGCGCCGCGGCATCGACGTCGAGGGCCACGCCGTGGTGTTGTGGCGGCCCGACGACAGCAACGCCGAACCTGCCGAGGTCGCCGGCCTGGCGTCGACTCGAACCTTCCCGTTACGCAGCTCGTTCGCCCCGAGCTACAACATGACGATCAATCTGGTGCAGCAGATGGGGCCCGAACAGGCCCACAAACTGCTGGAACGGTCCTTCGCCCAGTACCAGGCGGACCGGTCGGTGGTCGGATTGGTGCGCGGGATCGCGCGCGGTGAGCGGATGATGGGCGAGCTGGCAGCCGAACTCGGTGGTAAAGACGCGCCGATCCTCGACTACGTCCGGTTGCGGGCCAAGATCGGTGAGCGCGAGCGTGCACAGTCGCGGGCTTCACGCCTGCAGCGACGCAAGGCGGCCACTGACGCCTTGGCCGCGCTGCGCCGTGGCGACATCATCACCATCACCCAGGGGCGCCGCGGCGGGCTGGCGGTCGTGCTGGAGGCGGCCCAACGCGACAGTGACGACCCGAGACCGCTGGTGCTGACCGAACATCGTTGGGCCGGCCGGATTTCGTCGGCCGACTATTCGGGCGCCTCGGCGCCGCTGGGCGCGATGACGCTACCCAAGCGGGTGGAGCACCGGCAGCCGCGCGTGCGCCGGGACCTGGCGTCGGCATTGCAGTCGGCCGCGGCCGACCTGTCGTTGCCCTCGGTCCGCGCGGGCCGGCGCGCCGCTGCCCCCGAACGTGACGTAGATCCCGAACTTGCCGGCCTGCGTGACGAATTGCGGGATCATCCGGCACATCAACAACCGGGCCGGGAAGCGCAGGCCCGGATCGCCGAACGTTATCTGCGCATCGAACGGGACAACGCGCAGATTCAGCAGAAGGTGAACGCGGCGACGAACTCGCTGGCCCGCACCTTCGACCGGATCGTGGCGCTGCTCAGCGAACGCGGCTTCATAGAAGCGGACAATGCCGGCGAACTCAAGGCGGATCTCAGGGTCACCGACGCCGGTCGGCTACTCGCCCGGATCTACAGCGAGAGCGATCTGCTGGTCGCCGAATGCCTGCGCGGCGGTCAGTGGCAGGGCCTGCAGCCGGCGGAACTGGCCGCGGTGCTCTCGGCCGTCCTGTTCGAGTCGCGGGGAGACGCTGCGGGCGGTGTGCTCGGTGTCGACATTCCCACTGCCGGCCTGCGCCGCGCGCTGGCGCAGACCCGGCGGATCTCGGCGGACCTGCGGGGCGACGAGCAGCGCCACCGGCTGGCCCCGAGCCGGGAACCCGACGAAGGATTCGTCACCGCCGTCTACCGCTGGGCCACCACCGGTGATCTGGCAGCCGCCCTGGCCGCCTCCGACGTCGGGTCGGGTTCGGCGCTTTCGGCGGGCGATTTCGTGCGGTGGTGCCGCCAGGTGCTCGATCTGCTCGACCAAGTCCGTAATGCCGCGCCGCAATCCGCCTTGCGCAATACCGCGAAACGCGCTGTCAACGATGTTCGGCGCGGCGTTGTTGCTGTTGATGCGGGGTAGGGTGTCTGGGGCGACACCGAACAGGATCAAGGAGAACCATGAGCGGACCGCAGGGACCTGACCAGGGACAACCATCGTCCGGTCAGCAGCCTGAGCCCGGGGCGGACCAGGCGGCCGGCGCCGAGGCGTGGCAGCCGCCGGCTCCCGCCTCCGAGGACGCCTCGACCAACGCTCCGGCCTGGCAGCCCCCGGCGTACACACCGCAGCAGTATCCGTCGTACCCGCCGCAGCAGGGTGGGCAGCAGCCGGACTATTCGCAGCCGCAACAGCCCCAGCAGCCGCAGTACCCCGGGCCTGAGCAGTACGCCCAGCAACAGGCGTACCCGCAGCCCGGCCAGCAGCCTCAGTACGGCCAGGTGCCCGGTTATGGACAGCAACCCCCGTACGGTCAGCCCGGACAGCCGGGTCAGCCCGGTCAGCCAGGCCAGTTCGGTCAGCCTGGGCAATACGGTCAACCGGGCCAGTACGGTGCGCCCGGCCAGTTCGGTCAGTACGGCATTCCAGGTGCCGAGCAGGGCTCGAAGGCATCCCTCGGAGTGATCGGTGGCGTCGTCGGCGGCGTTCTCGCCGTCATCGTGCTGGTGGTCTGCATCCTCGGTTTCTGGAAGCCGGGCTTTTTCGTCACGACCAAGCTCGACATCAACAAAGCCCAGAGCGGCGTCGAGCAGATCCTCACCGACAAGACCAACGGCTACGGCGCCACCAAGGTCACCGGCGTCAAGTGCAACGACGGCGAAAACCCGACGGTCGAGAAGGATTCGACCTTCGACTGCGAGGTCACCATCGACGGCACCAAGCGCAAGGTGACGGTGACGTTCAAGGACGACAAGGGCACCTACGAGGTCGGTCGACCCAAGTAGGCCCTCCCGCTAGATAGGCCCCCAACGGCGCGGATCAGTGGCCGCCACCTCGCGCGATCAGCCGGGCAGTCGGTCCAGAGCCGCCTGCAACCGGCTGATCGACGAGGTCACGCCGTACGCTGCGGCCAGTTCGGCGACCCGCGCCGGGTCACCGGCGGCCAACGGCAACTCATCGGTCGCGCCGGACAACGTCACCGGAGCGTCTGTGGCCACCCGCACCACCGGTTCGGCCGCGGCCATATAGTCGGCGGCGGCCACCAGCTTGGCCCGATGTGCTTTGGACATTGACGATTTCGGGTCTTGAGCGGCTTCCTGGATGCCCACCAGCGAACCATGCCGGGCCAGTAGCGTCGCGGCCGTCTTCTCGCCGATCCCGGGAACCCCGGGAAGACCGTCGGACGGGTCACCTCGCAGCAGGGCCAGCTCCGCGTATGCCGGCCCGGCCCGGTCGATCGGTACCCCGTACTGCTCGGCCACTTCCATCGGGCCGAACTTCGTCGCCTTGGCCAGACCGCGGCCGATGTAGAGCACACGGACCGCGGGGACCGGCTCATCGCGCACGAGTTGCAGCAGGTCACGATCGCCGCTGACCACCACCACGGGATCATGCTGCTCGCGGGTGGCCAGCGTGCCGAGCACGTCGTCAGCCTCGTACCCGGCCGCTCCGGCGGTCGCGATGCCGAACGCGTCGAGCAGGTTCATGATCATGTCGACCTGCGGGGTGAGATCGTCGGGGACCTCTTCGACGTCAGGGATTCCGTCGGGCTGGGGCTCTTCGACCCGATGAGCCTTGTACGACGGCACCAGGTCCACGCGCCACTGCGGCCGCCAGTCGTCGTCGCGGCACACCACCAGCCGGCGTGGCCGCTCCCGGGTCACCAGCGTGGCAATGGAATCGAAAAACCCGCGCACCGCGTTCACCGGCCGGCCATCGGGCGCCTTGATCGACGACGGCACGCCGAAGTACGACCGGAACCACATGCTGGCGCCGTCGAGCAGCAGAACAGGGTCGCTCATCGGGTTTCCTCCATCCGACCGAAGACATAGGACGCGGCAGTGACGGCTTTGCCGTCGGCACCCTCATCGTGCAGGGTCGCCCGCACCGCGATGGTGCCATCCGCTCCGGACAGCACCTGGGTGTCGACCCGGAACGGGCCGGCCTTGCCGCGAGCCAGGAACATCACATGCGACGAAAGGCCTTGCAGTGCCTCGGTATTTGCCGCGCCTGCGGCGGCGTCGGCCGCGGCCGCCTCCAGGATCACGAACTGCGGCCCGATGTGCAGCGCGGCGTCCGGTGAGGCGACCTCGACTGCAAGTTCCGGCAGCGCCCAGTGTCCGTCGGTGCGTTTGGTCCCGCCGAACACCTGCCACAGCGGCGGCAGATCCGGACCGTCGACGATGCCGATCGGGTCCACCGGCATCTTCTCGAGGCCCTCCGGTGGCACGCCGATCGAGATGCCCTGGCCCTCGGTGAGCGCGATGACCCGGTCCGGATTGTCGGCGTCGACGATCACCGACCGGCTGTAGGCCAGTTGCCTGCCCTGCTTGAGCACTTCGGTGTCCACCCGGATGCGCGTCACATCGCGCGCCGGGTCCAGCACCTGGCAGGAATGGATGACCGGATTGGGCACGGCCTCCAGATCGCTCACGCCGCCACTGTCCGGGGAAGAGATGCCCAGCACCGCGAGCAGCACTCCGCCGGTTGGGTTGCGCATGTCGCGGCGCAACGTCACCGTGTCGTCGACCGGGCCCAGATCCATCGAAGAGTACGAGCGCCCGAGGTAGCGGTAACTCAGCAGGCCGCCCCAGCGCCGGCGCAGCTCGGCAGCGTAGGCCTCGGGATCGTCGGTGAGATCACGGATATCACGCAACATTCCAGCGACAGTAGCCGGTGCGAGGTGGCGCCCTGGACGGACACTCGGACGGACACCGGGGCGACGCAGCGATTAGCCTCGACCCCATGACCGTCAGCCGATTCAGCACCGATGTCTACGCCCACCGTCTTTCGGCGGCCGCGTCAGCCGCCGCGGATGCCGGCCTGGCCGGTCTGGTCATCACACCGGGATATGACCTGCGGTATCTGGTCGGCTCACGGGCGCAGACCTTCGAGCGGCTGACCGCACTGGTCCTGCCTGCCACAGGCGATCCGACCATCGTGGTACCGCGCCTCGAGCTGGCCGCGTTGCGGGAATCTGCGGTCACCGATCTCGGTGTGACGGTGTGTGATTGGGTCGACGGCCAGAATCCCTACCAGATGGTGGCCGAGGCACTGGGCGGAACCGGCGTGAAGACAGCGGTCACCGACTCGATGCCCGCGCTGCACCTGCTGCCCCTTGCCGACCTCCTCGGGGTCGTCCCGGTGCTTGCCACCGACGTGCTGCGGCGGCTGCGGATGATCAAGGACCCGGCCGAGATCGACGCGCTGCGCAAGGCAGGCGCGGCGATCGACCGGGTGCACGCCCGGGTGCCCGACTTTCTGGTGCCCGGCCGTACCGAGGCTGACGTTGCCGCTGACATCGCCGAAGCGATTGTGGCCGAAGGGCATTCAGAGGTGGCGTTCATCATCGTCGGCTCCGGCCCCAACGGCGCCGACCCACACCACGAATGCTCGGAACGCGAGCTGAGCGCCGGTGACGTCGTCGTCGTCGACATCGGCGGTCCGTACGAGCCCGGCTACAACTCCGACTCGACCCGCACCTACAGCATCGGCGAACCGGATCCCGAGGTGGCGCGGCGCTACGCGGTGCTGCAGCGCGCCCAGCAGGCGGCCGTCGCGGCGGTACGCCCCGGCGTGACCGCCGAACAGATCGACGCGGCCGCCCGCGACGTGCTGGCCGCCGAAGGGTTGGCCGAGGCTTTCGTCCACCGCACCGGACACGGCATCGGACTCTCCGTGCACGAAGAGCCCTACATCGTGGAGGGCAATGATCTGCCGCTGGAAGCCGGGATGGCGTTCAGCGTGGAGCCCGGCGTGTATTTCCCGGGGCAGTGGGGCGCGCGGATCGAGGACATCGTGGTGGTCACCGAAGACGGCGCAGAATCGGTCAACAACCAACCGCACGACCTCGTCGTGGTGCCGGTGAACTAGCCGGGAACTAGCCCTCGCTGCGGTCCAGCAGCTCCGAGGAGCCCAGCACGCGCTCGATCCGTACCTCGATCACCACACGGCGGGGATTCACCCGCGGGGTGCGGTAGCGCTGGGCATACCGAAGCTCGGCGTCGCGGACCGCGTCGGGCTCGCTGCTCACCGTGGACTTGCCCTCCAGCGACAGCCAGCGCGCACCGTCGACCTGGCTGAGGACTGCGATGCCACGCTCGTGCGCGTTCACCGCCTTCTGCGAACCACCGTTGGTGATGACCCGCGCGATGTGGGTCTTCGGGTCGAAGGTGAAACCCACCGCCACGACGTGCGGGGAGTTGTCCGAGCGCAGCGTGGTGAGCATCGCCAGGTGACGTTCGGTGAGGAACGCCAATGCTTCGCTGGTGAGCTTGGTGGTTGCCCTGCCACGAGATGTAGCCATCGGGGTCCACGCTAGCGCAGGACATAATCGCTGCCATGGAGGACACAGCAGACACGGCCGGGATTACCGGCACGGATCCCCGTGTCGTGGTGATTTTCGGGGGTCGCAGCGAGATCGGTGTCGAACTCGCGGTTCGGCTCGCCGCCGGGGCGGTCGTGGTGCTGGCGGCCCGCCGCACCGATCAGCTCGTCGAGCAGGTTGCGGCGGTGCAGGCGGCCGGTGCAGCGGCGGTGCACACCGCCGAGTTCGATGCCGACGACGTCGCGGGTCACGCCGGTGTCGTCGACGCGGTCGAAGCCGCGCACGGACCGATCGGCACCGCCGTGCTGGCCTTCGGGGTGCTGGGGGATCAGGACCGGGCCGAGGTCGACGCGGCCCATGCCGTGGCTGTCGTACACACCGACTACGTGGCCCAGGTCGGCCTGCTCACCGTGCTGGCCCAGCGCATGCGTGCCAGGGATCGGGGTCGGCTGGTGGTGTTCTCCTCGATCGCCGGCGCCCGGGCCCGCCGCGCCAACTACGTCTACGGTTCGGCCAAGGCCGGACTGGATGCGTTCGCCTCCGGGCTCACCGATGCCCTGCACGAGACCGGTGTCCAGTTGTTGATCGTGCGACCCGGGTTCGTGATCGGCCGGATGACCGAGGGGATGGAGCCGGCGCCGTTCTCCAGCACGCCGGCTCAGGTGGCCGAGGCCGCGGCCAAGGCGCTGCACAAGGGCAAGCGCGCAGTGTGGGTGCCGTGGGTGATTCGGCCGATGATCTTCGTGACGCGGTTCGTGCCGCGGCCGATCTGGCGCAGGTTGCCCCGATGAGCCGCTTGCGCGAAGAGAGAAGGCCCCGATGACGATCACGGTGGTCGGCATCGGGGCCGACGGGATGGCGGGGTTGTCGCAGACCTCGCGTGACGAGTTGGCGACCGCCACCGTCGTGTACGGCTCACCACGGCAACTGGAGCTGCTCGACGACAGCGTGACGCGGGACCGGCGCGAGTGGCCGTCGCCGATGCTGCCCGCGCTGCCGACGCTTTTCGGTGACGCCGATGTGCACGTGGTGGCGAGCGGGGATCCGCTGCTGCACGGCATCGGCGCGACGCTGATCCGGTTGTTCGGGGCGCAGCGGGTGCGGGTGCTGCCGCACGTGTCGAGCGTGACGCTGGCCTGCGCCCGGCTGGGCTGGACGGTGCCCGACACCGAGGTGATCAGCCTGGTCACCGCCCCACCACACACCGCGGTGCGGCGTGGCGGCCGGGCGGTGGTGCTGTCGCGCGACGCGCAGACTCCCACCGTGCTGGCTCGGCTGTTGAGCGAATCCGGCCGGGGGGATTCGGAATTGACCGTGCTTGAGCAACTGGGCGGGCCGGGGGAGCGCCGCCACGACGGCCTCGCCCGGGACTGGGCGACGACACCGCCGGCCGGAATCGACGACCTCAACGTGATCGCGGTGGCCTATCTTCCCGACGAGCGCCGGGCTCAGGCGCTGCCGGACGAGGCGTTCGCCCACGACGGCCAGCTGACCAAGCAGTCCATCCGAGCCGTCACCCTGGCCGCGCTGGGACCCCGGCCCGGGGAACTGCTGTGGGATGTCGGCTCGGGCTCAGGCAGCATCGCGATCGAATGGTCGCGTAGCGCAGTGGGATGCACGGCGATCGCATTCGAGCGGGATGAGCAGCGACGGGACCGGATCATGGGCAACGTCACGGCGTTCGGGGTCCGGGTGGACGTGCGCGGTGGTGCGCCCGAGTCGCTCGACGGTGCGCCCGATCCTGACGTGATCTTCATCGGCGGCGGCGTCACGCAGCCCGGGCTGCTGCAGGCGTGCTTCGACCGGCTGCCCTCAGGTGGGCGCCTGGTGGTCAATGCCGTCACGCTGGAATCTGAAGTAGTTGTTGCGCAATGGTATTCGAAGGAAGGCGGCGAGTTGCGGCGTTATCAGCACTACCAGGGCGGTGCGATCGGCGGATTCACCGGCTGGCGTCCTGCGCTGCCGGTGACCCAGTGGGCGGTGGTCAAGCGATGACGGTGTACTTCATCGGCGCCGGCCCCGGCGCGGCCGATCTCATCACCGTGCGCGGCGCCAAGCTGCTCGGTAGCTGTCCGGTGTGTCTGTACGCCGGGTCGATCATGCCCGACGATCTGCTGGCGCTGTGTCCGCCCGACGCCAAGGTCGTCGACACCGGTCCGCTGAACCTGGACCAGATCATCGACGAGTTGGTGGCCGCGGAGCACGCGGGTTTCGACGTGGCCCGGCTGCATTCCGGCGACCCGTCGATCTACAGTGCGCTGGCCGAACAGTGCCGCAGGCTCGACGAACTGGGCATCGGGTACGAGATCGTGCCCGGCGTGCCGGCATTCGCCGCGGTGGCCGCCGCCCTGGGGCGCGAACTCACCGTTCCCGGCGTGGCCCAGACCGTCACCTTGTCCCGGGTGGCCACCTTGTCCACGGCGATGCCCGACGGTGAGGACCTGCGCACGCTGTCGGCCCCGGGCGCGACGTTGGTGCTGCACCTGGCCGCCGCCCAGATCGACAACATCGTCCCGCAGCTCCTCGACGGCGGATACCGACCCGAAACACCCTGTGCGGTGGTGGCATTCGCGAGCTGGCCGCAGGAGATCGTGCTGCGCGGCACGCTCGCCGACATCGCCGAGAAGATGCACGCCGCCGAGGTGACCAAAACCGCGGTCATCGTCATCGGCGATGTCCTTGCCGCGGAAGGGTTCTCCGACAGCTACCTGTACTCGTCGGATCGGCGCCGCGGGGCCACCCACTGATGAAAGTCCTTCTGCTCGGTGGCACCGGCGAGGCGCGGGCCCTGGCCGCCGTTCTGCACCCAGACGTCGAGGTGATCAGCTCGCTGGCCGGGCGGGTCCCCGACCCGGCGCTGCCGGTCGGTCCGGTACGCATCGGCGGGTTCGGCGGTGTGGAGGGAATGCGGCGATGGCTGGTCGACGAGGGTGTCGAGGCGGTTGTCGACGCCACCCATCCCTTCGCCGCCACCATCACCGCGCATGCGGCACAGGTGTGCGCCGAACTCGGCGTGCCCCATCTGGTCCTGGCCCGGCCGGCCTGGGCGCCAGGGTCGGCAATCGTGGTGGGATCGGACACCGAAGCCGCCGAAACCGTGACGGGTAACGGCTATTCCCGGGTCTTTCTCACCACCGGCAGATCCGGCACCCGGGCGTTCAAGGACGTCGACGCCTGGTTCCTGATCCGCGCCGTCACCCCGCCCGACTCCGACACGCTGCCTGCCGATCATGAACTGCTGCTGTCCCGCGGTCCGTATGACTACGACGGGGAACTGGCGCTGCTGCGGGAGCACCGCGTCGATGCGTTGGTGACCAAGAACAGTGGCGGCGCGATGACCGAGCCCAAACTGCGGGCGGCCGAGTCGGCGGGCGTGGCGGTGGTGATGGTGGACCGCCCGGCACTCCCGCCCGGCGTGCAGACGGTCGCCACGGTCGAGGAGGCTGCGAGCTGGGTTAGGGCCAAAACCGCAGGCTGAGGTGCCCTGCAGCAGTAGGCTCCGAACGTGGCGGAGACGTCATATGCACCGTGCGGCGGTCTGAGTCTCGCCTACCAGGTATTCGGAGACGGGCCCGTCGACCTTGTCTACGCCGGTTCGTTCGTCAGCCATCTGGAGCTGTTCTGGACGATGCCCGAGTTCGAGGCCTTCATGGAGCGGATCTCGACGTTCTGCCGCGTCCTGCTGTACGACAAGGCCGGCGTCGGGCTGTCGGACCCCGTCCCGCAGGTACGCACGCTTGACGAACGGGCGGCCGAGATCGAGGCCGTGATGGATGCCGCAGGGTTCGGCCGTGCCGTGCTGTTCGGGTTGAGCGAGGGCGGACCCGCGGCGATGCTGTTCGCGGCGACCCGGCCCGAACGGACCCAGGCCCTGATCCTCGCCGGCACCTTCGCGTACTTCGGTATCACCCAGTGGGCTGACTTCGACAGTGACCCGTCCGAGCTGCACGCCCGGATCTTGACCGAGATGGGCGAGGAATACACGCCCTCGACCCGGCAGCTGGCCACCTTTCAGGAGTTCGGCCGCGCCAGCACCTCGCAGTGGGGCACCGGTGCGGCACTCAAACTGCTGCTCCCGGACGCCGGTTCGGTGCGCCAGCTCGGGATGGTGGAGCGGATGAGTGCCAGCCCGGGAATGGCCCGGGCCACGCTGGGGGCACTGTTCCGGATCGATGTGCGGTCGGTCCTGTCGACGATCACGGCGCCGACTCTGGTCATCCACGCCACCGGCGATCTGGTCCCGATCCAGGGCGGGAGGTATATCGCCGCCCGCATCCCGGGTGCGCGGCTGTTGGAGGTGGACGGCACCGACCATGCGCCCTGGATTGCCAACCCCGACGAGATCACCAGCGAGATCGAGGGATTCCTCACCGGCAGCCATGCTGCACCGTCGCAGTCCCACCGGGCGCTGCGCACGGTGCTGTTCACCGACATGGTGGCCTCCACCCAACACGCCGCGGCCACCGGTGACGAGCGGTGGCGGGCGGTGCTGCATCGGATGGGGGAGATCACCACTGACCTGACCGGTCGATTCGGTGGTGTCGTGGTGAAGAGCACCGGTGACGGACACCTCGCCACATTCGACGGTCCCACACAAGCGATCCGCTGCGCCGAGGCGCTGCGCGATCAGACCGAGACCATGGGCATCGAGATCCGCGCCGGCATCCACACCGGCGAATGCGAACTGCTGGACGGCGATATCGGGGGAATCGCCGTCCACATCGCGGCGCGCATCCTCGGGTTGGCCGGCGCGGGGGAGATCCTGGTGTCGAGCACCGTCCGCGATCTCGTCGTGGGCTCGGGAACCGGCTTCCAGGACCGCGGCGACGTCGAGCTACGTGGGGTGCCGGGCACCTGGCGGCTCCTCGCGGTCGATCGCCACGGTGCGCGGGCCGGAACGCCCGAAGCGGAGCTGTCCTCGGTACCCACTCCTGGTCCGAGGCCCACGATGCGTCGATCGGACCAGGCCATGGCGGTGATGGCACGGCGGATGCCTCGGATCGTGCGGGGAATCGCCCGCGTCACCCCTGGCACCCGGGTCACCGGACCGCCGGTCAGGCGTTGATCAG
>NZ_LZSY01000180.1 GCF_001665625.1 Mycolicibacterium peregrinum
CCGCCAACTCCCCGACGGCACCATCGAATTCACCACCCCCACCGGACACACCCATGTGACCGAACCCCACGGCGCCGCCCTGTTCCCGACCCTGGGCCAACCCACCGGGGACCTCAACCTCCCCGAAGCCCAACCGCCCAGCCCCAATCGCGGTGCGAAAATGCCCAAACGCTCACGCACCCGCGAACAAGACCAACGTGACCGCATCGCCGAAGAACGACGCCTACGCGCCGAACTCAACAACGACCTCGACGTCGAACGCCAATACCAAGCCTGGCTCGCCGAAGAATATGGACCACCACCGCCATTTTGAGGCGGCATTCTGAGCTGGCCGGGTCAATTCTCGCTACGCTGCCGGCCACCGCGGCCGGAGCTGAGTGTGCTGGCGCCCCGTACTGCCACACCGTCTACGAGCAACTGCAGGCCGAAGGCGAACTGCCGGGAGGTGTCACGGGTGAGCACCGACTGCTCGTCGGCCAGGGCGCCCGCGGCGTCCCACTGCAGACGGGACTGTTCGTCGGCGGTGAAGCCGAGTACGAAGTACAGGAAGGTGCGAGCAGCCAACTCGTCGTCCGGCGGTGCCACACCGGCACGCTGGGCGGCGTCGGCGAGTTGGGCCACGATCTCGATGGCCAGCTTTGACTGCCCGGCCGCGAAGCTCGAGGACACCAGTTCGGCGCCGTCGGTGTGCGACAGCAGTGCGTCGCGCAGCGCCACACAGATCTCATGGATCCGGCCCGGCCAGGACGGCGTCGTGGAATCCGTGCGAGCAGGCTGCAGGATGCGGTCGGCGACCGCGCCGAGCAGCTCCTGTTTGTTGGCGAAATGCCAGTACAACGCGCCCGGGCTGACATTGAGCTCGCGCGCCAGGCGGCGCATCGTCAGGTCGGCGATGCCGTAGTTGTCGAGGATGGCCGTCGCCGCATCCACCACGTCGGGTTTGTGGAGTTGCACACCGTTACCCTAGCCTGAACGGTGTTCAATTGTCGGCTCGGCCGACCCCATGATCCACAGGAGGACTTTCGGTGACGCAGGCAGCCGTAGATGTACTGGGCGTAGCTCGCGAGCAGGTTCTGGAGCGTGGCGTCGGCCTCGACAAGGACCAGACGCTGCAGGTGCTGCAGCTGCCCGATGACCAGCTCGAAGAGCTGCTGGCCCTGGCCCACGAGGTCCGGATGAAGTGGTGTGGCCCCGAGGTCGAGGTCGAAGGCATCATCAGCCTCAAGACGGGCGGCTGCCCGGAGGACTGCCACTTCTGCTCGCAGTCTGGTCTGTTCGCCTCTCCGGTGCGTAGCGCCTGGCTCGACATCCCGAGCCTGGTCGAGGCGGCCAAGCAGACCGCCAAGACCGGCGCCACCGAGTTCTGCATCGTGGCCGCGGTGCGTGGCCCCGACGAGCGCCTGCTGGCCCAGGTCGCCGCGGGCATCGAGGCGATCCGCAACGAGGTCGACATCCAGATCGCCTGCTCGCTGGGCATGCTGACTCAGGAGCAGGTGGACCGCCTCAAGGACATGGGCGTGCACCGCTACAACCACAACCTGGAGACCGCGCAGTCGTTCTTCCCCAATGTCGTCACCACGCACTCGTGGGAGGAGCGCTGGGGCACGCTGGAAATGGTGCGTGAAGCCGGCATGGAGGTCTGCTGCGGCGGCATCCTGGGCATGGGCGAGACGCTGGAGCAGCGCGCTGAGTTCGCCGCCAACCTGGCCGAGCTGGACCCGCACGAGGTGCCGCTGAACTTCCTCAACCCGCGCCCGGGCACACCGTTCGGCGATCTCGAGGTGCTGCCTGCCTCTGAGGCCCTCAAGGCGGTGGCCGCGTTCCGACTGGCGCTGCCGCGCACCATGCTGCGCTTCGCCGGTGGCCGCGAGATCACCCTTGGTGACCTCGGCGCCAAGCAGGGCATCCTTGGCGGCATCAACGCTGTCATCGTCGGCAACTACCTGACCACGCTGGGCCGCCCGGCCGAGTCGGACCTTGAATTGCTCGACGATCTGCAGATGCCGATCAAGGCGCTGAACGCCAGCCTGTAGAACTGGTGGTGATGGTTCAAGACTTGCCCGCGCCCGTCGGCGCCGGCTTATACAACGTCTACACCGGGGTCCAGGCGGACGCGGCGGACGGAAGCGTCGTGCCCACCGCCGCACAACTCGGCCTGGAACCGCCACGGTTCTGTGCCGAATGCGGCCGCCGGATGATCGTCCAGGTGCGGCCCACCGGGTGGTGGGCCAAGTGTTCGCGGCATGGGCAGGTGGATTCGATGGACCTGGATACGCGGCGATGAGCCTCTCGGGCGAAGAGCAGAAGGCCCCGATGAGCCTCTCGGGCGAAGAGCAGAAGGCCCCGATGAGCCTCTCGGGCGAAGAGCAGGTTGCCCAGGCCGGTCCAGCTCCGGCCAATCTCGTTGGCGCGCCCCGCGTTCCGCGTGAGCGGGCGGTGTTGACCGTCATCGGGGCTCTCGCGGTGGCCGGAGCGCTGCTCGGCGCGCTGTGGGCGTGGTTGACGCCGGGGGTTCACGGAGTGATCGCGTTGACTCGTAGCGGCGAGCGGGTGCACGCGTATCTGGGCAGTGAATCCGATCATTTCTTCACGTCGGCATTCATGTTCGTCGGCATGCTCGTCGTCCTGGCGGTCGTGGCTGCCGTGGCGCTGTGGCAGTGGGCCCCGCATCGCGGGCCCGTTATGGTCGCCGCGTTGGCCATGGGCTCTGCGTTGGCCACCGGGGTGGCCGCCGGTGTCGGTGCGGCACTGGCTCACGTGCGGTTCGGCTCGTTGGACATCGCCGGAGCTCCGGTGACCACGGAACATCGGGTGCATTACGTGCTGGAAGCGCCGTCGGTCTTCTTCGGACACACACCGCTGCAGATCGCCGGCACGATCCTGTTCCCTGCCGCCGCAGCGGCAATGGTCTACGCGCTGATCGCGGTGTCGACCGTGCGTGACGATCTCGGTGCCTGGCCTCCTGTGGAGACCCCGACGTATCCGGTGATCCCGCCGGTGGTCACTCCACCCGGGGCTTGACGGCTGCGGGTTCGAAGAGCTCGATGGGGTTGCCGTCGGGGTCGTCGATTTGGACCTGCCGTCCCCCCGGCCCCGTCTCCACCTGGTTGCGGAACGTGACGGCGGCCCCGCGTAACTCGGTGACGGCAGCGTCGAGGTCATCGACCTCGAGCACGATCCGGTTGAAGCCTCCGGGGATCTGCGGCGCGCCGTCGGGCAGTGGACGTGCACCGGAGCTGCCCGGCCCGCTCAAGAACACGGTGAGATTGCCGCTGACCACGGACGCGAACGCGGGTCCTCCGCGGAGGGCGACATCGAATCCCAGCTGGCCCGTGTAGAACGCGACCGCGCGTTCGACGTCGGTGACCTGGTAGCGGATCGCGCCGGCTCGGTAGGTGATGTGTCCAGACATGACCGCAGTCTGCCGATCTTCGCACCGGATGTATTGAACAAAATTGACCTATGGCTCGAGTGCGATGTGGTCATCCTTCGCGACGTAGCTGCTTCGGCGCAGCTGCTGGGCGGGCGTCATCCCGGAGAACTCCTGGAACTCCCTGATCATGTGCGACTGGTCGGCGTATCCGTGCTCGATGGCGAAGGTGGGCCAATGCGGTGGTGAGAGTGCCGACGAGACAGCGTCATGTGCGTGCCGGAACCGTTGAACGCGGGCGAACCGTTTGGGTGGCATTCCGACCTGGGCCGTGAACAACTGGATCAGCCTGCGGTGACTGAAGCCGATTGCGCGGGCGAGTTTTTCGATCGTTGGTTGGCGGTCGAGGCTCAGCGCGTCCACCACGAATGCCACTTCCGGGGTCAGTCCGCGGCACCCGAGCAGTCGGGCGAGCAAGGTACGTTCGACGATCGCCAACCGCTGTGTGATCGACTGCGTCTCACAGATCTCGGAGCGCAGGTCGGCCGCCGCGCCGTTCCACACCGTATCGAGATTGATGTGGGAACCCACTAGTTCGTGCGCTGATATTCCGAGGACTGCACGGACACCGCCCGGTTTGAAGTGCACGCCCACCATGGCGGTGTGTTCACGGGCGTCGATGTCGAACGGCCGGGTGTAGGGGCCGGAGACCACGGCACCCGAAAGGCGCTGTGTACCTTGGCTGTTCGCTATGGCGATGGTGTCGACACCGAGGTTGATGACAAGCTCGGTGGTGCCGGTGGGAAGGATGCGTTCCGCCGGGTACGTGGGTCCGTCCGCAATGCACCACAGGTGGTCGACGCTGTCGCGCAGGGCCACCGTCGGGGGCTGACGGATATAACGCATCTACCCCTATTGTGCCAGCTCGCGACAGCTCAGAGCGGGCGCCGCCGTACCGTTCGGCCCAGGGCCACCTTGGTGGCGATTCCGGCCAGTCGTGCCATGCCCATGTAGGTGATCGGGTTGAGCAGCGTCGGCCATTTCGAACGCACCAGGTTGGCGGTCAGCGGGCGCTCGGCGAACCGATCGCCCAGCCAGCGCAACGCCATCGGGGCCGAGAACGGGTGCAACAGCAGGTGTTCGCTGAACATGTCGCGGTGGTAGGTCACGTCGGCGCCGCCGGCCAGGTAGGTATCGGCGAGTTCGTCGATGTCGTCGACCGAGATGATCTCGTCGTGCACCGCCTGCACGATCAGAACCGGCGGGACCGGCACGGCCACACCGAGTTTGGTGTCCTTGAACACCTCGGTGACCTCGGGCCCGTCGATAATCTGTTCCAGTGGCAGGTCGACCAGATCGGCCATGTCGGTGCGGAACATCCGCACGACGGCCTCCACCGTGGTCATCCGGTGCAGCCGGTCGAGGATCTTGCGTCCCTCGGTGGTGGCGTGCTCGGCGATCACTCGGTTGAGGTTGGGGTAGATGTCGGCGAGGGCGGCCACCACGAGGGCCGGCAGCCCGGAGAACACGGTGCCGTTGAGCCGGCGGAAGGTGTTTCCGAGGTTGCCGACGGGGGAGCCCAGGACGGCACCGACGATATTGAGCTCAGGGGCGTAGCTGCCGGCCATCTCGGCTGCCCAGGCGCTCGCCAGGCCGCCGCCGGAATACCCCCACAGGCCGATCCGTGCCGTCGGAGACAACGACAGGTGCTCGGTGTTGAGAGCCGCCCGCAAGCCGTCGAGTACCCGGTAACCGGGTTCGTAGGGCGCGCCCCACATGCCGTTGATGCCCTCGTGATCGGGCACCGAGACCGCCCAGCCTTCGGCCAGCGCGGCCGAGATCAGCAGGAATTCCAACTGGGCCAGGGAGCCGGTGGCCTTGGCATGGTGGCGCAGGGCGTAGGAGGGGAAGCATCGGGCTGAAATCGCGTCGATCGCGCACTGGTACGACACGATCGGGCAGTCCGGTGCGGCGTCGGCCGGGACGATGACGGTGGTG
Source organism: Mycolicibacterium peregrinum (assembly GCF_001665625.1). Taxonomy (GTDB): domain Bacteria; phylum Actinomycetota; class Actinomycetes; order Mycobacteriales; family Mycobacteriaceae; genus Mycobacterium; species Mycobacterium peregrinum_B. The sequence goes on from NZ_LZSY01000180.1 coordinate 5,369, forward strand.
GCAGCGGCTTCAGGGATGCCGTTGCGGTCAGTGGAGCGGAACAACAGCTGCGTGGCGTGCAGACGCTGCGGGATCAGGCCCAGAAACGCCAGCTCGACGTCACGGCTACGCAGCACGGTGCCCGGTTCGGCGTGCTGGAACCCCGCAGGCGGTACATAGAACGCGTCGTGGTGGGGCAGGACGGGCCGGGAGGCCTGGTCGAGCTCCTCGTGAGGTGCCCGACCGATCCATTCGGCTGCCGAGACGCTGGCTGCACTGCCCATGTCCATCCCGGCATTCTTACTTAAGAAGGGTCTAAGAAGCCAGTCGACTCACCCGGGCGGGCGTAGAGCAGCGAATTCGTCGGTGACGCGGTACCGCGACTCGGTGAACCGGAACAAGGCCGCGGGCCGGCCGCCGCTGCGGCCCGATCGTGCGGTGGTCCCGGTGCGGGTGATGACCTTGCGACGTTCCAGCACCCGCTGCAGGTTTGTGGCGTCGACTTGGTAGTCGAGCGCGGCGTTGTAGATGTCGCGCAACGTGGATAGCGCGAATTCCTTTGGTGCCAAGGCGAATCCGATGTTGGTGTACGACAACTTGGCCACCAGTCGGTTGCGGGCGTGTTCGACCATCGGCGCGTGATCGAAGGCCATCGGGGGCAGGTCGCTGACCGGATGCCACCGGGTGTCCGGCGGCAGGGTCGGGGTCGAGGGGGAGGGCACCAGGCCAAGGAATGTCGATGCGATGGTCCGCGTGCCGGGAACTCGACGCGGGTCGGAAAACACCGCCAACTGCTCCAGATGGGCGAGTTCTCGCAGGTCAACCTTCTCGGCGAGCTGTCGCCGGACCGAGCTGATCAGGTCCTCGTCGTCATCCAGTCGGCCGCCCGGCAGGGACCATTTGCCCCGCTCGGGATCCAGTGCCCGCTGCCACAGCAGCACGTTGAGTGCGGGTTGCCGGGTGTCGAGGCCGCGAACCTGGAACACGACGGCGAGCACTTCGTGCGCGGTGTTACCATGTGGCATGTTTTCGATTATAAGTCGAAAACCTGACGCAGTGGAGGAGGTCGGCGTGACCGCTCTCGATGACACCCTCGCGGGGGGCTTGGCAGATCAGATCGTCGATGGTCCCGGTGGCTATTCCGGCGTTGACGGCGACGAGAAATGGGCTGCTGAGATTCGCCGTTTGGTCGATCAGCGCGGCGCGACGCTGCTGGCGCACAACTACCAGCTGCCGGCCATCCAGGACGTCGCCGACCATGTGGGTGATTCCCTGGCGCTCTCACGCATCGCCGCCGAGGCTCCCGAGGACACGATCGTGTTCTGCGGCGTGCACTTCATGGCCGAGACGGCCAAGATTCTCAGCCCCGACAAGACGGTGCTGATCCCGGACCAGCGCGCCGGTTGCTCGCTGGCCGACTCGATCACCGCCGACGAGCTGCAGGCCTGGAAGGACGAGCACCCCGGCGCGGTCGTCGTGTCCTACGTCAACACCACCGCCGCGGTGAAGGCACTGACAGATATCTGCTGCACGTCGTCGAATGCCGTCGAGGTGGTGGCCTCGATCCCCGAGGATCGCGAGGTGCTGTTCTGCCCGGACCAGTTCCTGGGTGCGCACGTGCGCCGCGTCACCGGCCGCAAGAACCTGCACGTCTGGGCCGGCGAATGCCACGTGCATGCCGGGATCAACGGCGACGAGCTGGCCGACCAGGCCCGGTCGCACCCCGACGCCGAACTGTTTGTGCACCCCGAATGTGGTTGCGCCACCTCGGCGCTCTACCTGGCCGGTGAGGGTGCGGTTCCCGAGGAGCGGGTGAAGATCCTGTCCACGGGCGGAATGCTCGACGCGGCCCGGGAAACCCGGGCCCGGCAGGTGCTCGTCGCCACCGAGGTCGGAATGCTGCACCAGTTGCGCAGGGCTGCACCGGAAGTCGACTTCCTGGCCGTCAACGACCGCGCGTCGTGCACCTACATGAAGATGATCACGCCGGCCGCACTGCTGCGCTGCCTGATCGAAGGTGCCGACGAGGTGCATGTCGATCCCGAGACCGCTCGGCTGGGACGGGCCAGCGTGCAGCGCATGATCGCGATTGGTCAGCCCGGCGGCGGCGAATGACCCCGACGGGCAGCGCCCGGGGATCGAGCCGCTTCGCCTGCGGCAGTTCGACGCTGTGGCAGCAGCGCGCTGACGTTGTCGTGGTCGGTACCGGAGTCGCCGGTCTGGTGGCGGCCCTGGCGGCGCACCGCGGGGGCCGGCGAGTGGTGGTGCTGAGCAAGGCTCGCGAGACCGCGACGTTCCATGCCCAGGGCGGGATCGCCGTCGTGTTGCCGGATTCCGACGACTCCGTCGAGGCGCACGTTGCCGATACGGTCGCCGCGGGGGGTGGCCTGTGCGACCCGGACGCGGTGCGCTCCATCGTCGCGGCCGGCTACGGCGCCGTGGCCGATCTGGTGACCGACGGTGCCCAGTTCGACGAGACAGCTCCCGGGCGCTGGGCGCTGACCCGCGAGGGCGGCCACACCCGACGCCGGATCATTCATGCCGGGGGTGACGCCACCGGGGCCGAGGTGCAGCGCGCCCTGGATTCGGCGGCGGCCGAACTCGACATCCGCCGTGACCACGTGGCGTGCGAGATCCTGCGTGACGACAGTGGCGTGACCGGAGTGCTGGTCCGCAACGAGGACGGCCTGGGTCTCATCCATGCGCCATCGGTCATCCTGGCGACCGGCGGCCTCGGCCACGTGTACGCGGCAACTACCAATCCGAGTGGCTCGACGGGTGACGGTATCGCCCTGGCGTTGTGGGCCGGAGTTGCGGTCCGCGACATCGAGTTCGTCCAATTCCACCCGACCATGCTGTACGTGGAGAACGGCGGCGGACGGCGTCCGCTCATCACTGAAGCGCTACGCGGTGAAGGCGCCATACTCATTGATTCGCAAGGTCACTCGGTGACTGACGGGGTGCACCCGATGGGGGACCTGGCCCCGCGCGATGTGGTCGCGGCGGCCATCAACGCCCGGCTCAGCGCCACGGGTGACCCGTGCGTGTATCTGGACGCCAGGGGTATCGCCCGGTTCTCCGACCGGTTTCCCACCGTGGCGGCGGCCTGTGCGGCGGCCGGGATCGACCCCACCCGCCAACCGATTCCGGTGGTTCCCGGCGCCCACTACAGCTGCGGCGGTGTGGTGACCGACGTGCATGGACGTACCGAACTGCCCGGGCTGTTCGCCGCGGGCGAGGTCGCCCGCACCGGGATGCACGGGGCCAACCGGTTGGCGTCCAACAGCTTGCTGGAGGGACTCGTCGTCGGTGGCCGGGCCGGCAGGTTGGCCGCCGAGCACGCGAGCGCGGCCGGTTCGGTGCGCGCCCAGGCGCCGCAGGATCGACGTCAAGACTCTGTTGAGCGAAATGTCCTGCAGCACGCCATGTCTGAGCATGCTTCAGTGGTCCGTGACGCCGAGGGCCTGCAACGGCTCGACGCAGTTCTGGCCGATGCGCGCTCGGTGCAGCCCGCCGACCGCCACAGCTTCGAGGATGCGGCCCTCACCGCGACCGCACGCGCAATCGCCGTCGCGGCCCTGGCCCGCACCGAAAGCCGTGGCTGCCACCATCGCGCCGATCACCCCGATACCGACCCCGCTCAGGAGCACTCCGTGACAATTCGCGCCGCAGCCGGCCGCCCCGTCCTCGATACCGCAACGGCGGTGTGCTGATGGCACTTTCGGATACTGAGCTGGCCGAGGCCCGGGCCACGATCACCCGTGCGCTCGAGGAGGACCTGCGCTACGGCCCGGACATCACGACTCTCGCCACCGTGGGCGCCGATGCCATGACCACCGCCTCGGTGGTGAATCGGGAGCCGGGCGTGGCCGCCGGCGTCGACATTGCGCTGCTGGTGCTCGACGGGGTCCTCGGCGCCGACGGCTACCGCGTGATCGACCGCGTCGAAGACGGTGCCCGGCTGGACGCCCGTTCTTCGATCCTGACGATCGAGGCGCCGACCCGCGGGCTGCTCACGGCCGAACGCACCATGCTGAACCTGATGTGCCACCTGTCGGGGATCGCCACGGCGACCGCCGCCTGGGTCGACGCAGTGGCCGGCACCAACGCCAAGATCCGCGACACCCGCAAGACACTGCCGGGCCTGCGTGCGCTGCAGAAGTACGCGGTGCGCGTCGGTGGCGGCGTCAACCACCGGATGGGGCTGGGTGACGCGGCACTGATCAAGGACAATCACGTCGCCGCGGCCGGGTCGGTGCTGGCCGCACTCAAGGCCGTCCGGGCCGAGGCTCCGGATCTGCCGTGTGAGGTCGAGGTGGATTCCCTCGAACAGCTCGACGATGTGCTCGCCGCCGACGTGGAATTGGTGCTGCTGGACAACTTCCCGGTCTGGCAGACCCAGATCGCGGTTCAGCGCCGCGACACCCGGTCGCCCAAGACGCTGCTGGAATCCTCGGGAGGCCTGTCGCTTGACAGCGCTGCCGAGTACGCCGGTACCGGGGTCGACTACCTGGCGATCGGTGCCCTCACCCATTCGGTGCGGGTGCTCGATATCGGTCTCGACACCTAACCCGCGCAGCGTAATTCGCGTCGAACCGCGGTCGGCGTCAACCCGGTGTGCGCACGCAGTGTGCGGCAGAAGTGGGCCTGGTCGGCGAAACCCAGTGTGGCCGCGACGTCGGCGATCGTGGATGTGCCGCGGTGCAGATGGTCGAGAGCCCGGCCGACCCGCACCCGGTTGCGGTACCGCGTCACCGACACCCCGAGTTCGTTGCTGAACGATCGGCTCAGCCGGTATGGCGAGACCCCGAGCGCAGTTGCGAGCGGGAACAACCCGACCGCGGCGTCATCCGCCTGCCTGATCGCGTCACGGGCTTGCGAGACCAACCGATCCGATGGCCGAGCAGGTGGATCGGACGCCGGTATCGGACGTCGTGCGGCCGCACGCAACGCAGACCCGACCAGCCGCACCAGGCCCTCCGCCAGTTGGTAATCGGGATCGGCGCGACTGCCGGCCAGAAGCCGTCGGTGCGCAAGTTCGAGACGGGCATCCACGTAGACGGAGGACGGCCCGATCCGATTCCGCTCGCCGGCGAGTTGCCACCAGCGGTCTGCGCTGAGCTGTAGTGACGTACACGCATCGCCGCCGTGTGGGTGGGCGAAATGCTCGTGTTCTCCGGGTTCGCCGAGGTAGCCCATGGTGGCATCGTGGTCCACTGGCTCGCCGGACCCGCGGCGGCGAAAACACCCCGAACGCACCAGCACGAATCGCCCGTCGACCGGACATTCGGCCTCTGACCAGTCCGGGTGCTCGCCGGAGCAACTCCAGGTGGCGATGCTGAATTCTGGCCGCGCGATCAGTGCCTGGGCGGTCAGCATGTGCGCCACGTTAGCCTTCGCGACCGACAGATACGGCCCGCAAAAATGTTCAAGACGCCTGGTCGGCCCGCGATCAGACTGGCTGGTATGGCATCGATCCACATTGAGTTCGACATTGAAGCTGACAGCGCGACGGTGTGGGAGGTGATCGGCGACTGGGCCGACGGCCCGGTACGCATGGCGCCCGGATTCGTGGCGACCTCCGAAGCCCATGATGACGTTCGGGTGGTGACGTTCGCCGACGGTTTCGTCGCCCGCGAGCGGCTGGTCAGCCGTGACGAGTCAACGCGCCGTGTCGCGTACTCCCTGATAGGTGACACCGCTAGGCCCGAGCACGACAACGCGGTGATGCAGGTGGTGTCCGACGGCCCGCACCGCTGCCGCTTCCTGTGGTCGCGTGATGTCCTGCCGGACGAGGCCGCGGGCCCGCTGCGGGCCGCGATGGAGCAGGCCGCCCCGATCATCAAGAGCGCGCAGGAGAACACGGTCGACTAGGCAGGCCTGGGGCACTGAACCGAGGATTCCGGTCAATATGTGGCTGAGATCCTCGGTTTAGTGCTCAACAGAGGGTTCCTACGCGGTCGCGCCGCGGCGGACCAACGACAACACCACCGCGGCCGTGGCGAACAGCCCGGAGAACACCCGGCCGAGCATCGTCTGCTGACGCGGTGTCTGCAGCCAGTCGAGTAGCCGCGCCGCCAGGCCGGTGTAGAGACTCATCACGACCACGTCGACGACGACCATGGTCGCTCCGATAGCCAAGTACTGCGGCAGCAACGGCGCCGTCGGCACCACGAACTGCGGCAGCACCGCGACGAGGAACACCAAGCCCTTCGGGTTGGTCGTGTTCACCAGGAATCCGCGCATCACCAGGGACAGTCGGCCGCGTTCACCTGTGCCGCCCATTCGGTCGCGCAGATCCTGCGAGGCGCTGCGCCACTGCTGGATGGCCAGGTAGATCAGGTACGCCACACCGATCCACTTGACGATGTGGAAGGCCAGCATCGACTTCGCGACCACGGCCCCCAGTCCGACGGCCACCAACACCAGCTGTGCAAGTAGTCCGAGCTGGAGTCCGAGCACGCTCCATGACCCACGGCGTACGCCATGGGTCAGGCCGGTCGCCATCGACTGAATCGCCCCGGCACCGGGGGACAGACTGATGGCGATCGACGCGCCGAGAAACGCGAGCCAGATCTGCCAGGTCATATGTGCAGTCTGGCGAGCGTGTCAAACGATATCTGCGACGAAGACGCCCATCCGGCGGGCCGCGTTGCGGGGGATCCGGGGGAGGGTTGGATCGTCGGTGCCCGCCGGCAGGACGCGCGGGTTGGTGATCTTGATGTCGCCGCGGAACAGGTGCACGTCGGCCCCACCGGCGGCGATCACGTTCTTCACCCAGTTGGTCTTGCCGTGCAGGAGCGTCACCGCGAACACATTGCCCTTGCGGTAGCTGGTCACGATCGTCTCGTACGGCGTACCAGAGGTACGGCCCCGATGCTTGATCACGGTGAAGCCGGGCAAGCGCTTGGAAAACGGTTTGACCAGCGGGTTGATGTATTTGATCTGGAACCGCTCCAGCGCGGGCGGTATGAGCATCGGTACGCCGGGGGCGTTGTTCGGATGGTCTTTCGCGGACATCTAGGGCTCCATTCGGCAGTCTGGGACCACACTACGGCGGGTTGTGCCGGCGGCAGCCGACGACGGATTTTTATCAACTGGACTGATCAGGGACAATTGAACCGATGGCCGAGTTTCAGATGTCCCGTATCGACCTGCGTAACCGTGCGCTGAATGCCGCGCAGTTGCGATCCGCGCTGCCCCGCGGCGGAGTCGACGTGGACGCAATTGTGCCCAAAGTCCGCCCGATCGTGGAGGCCGTCGCCGAGCACGGCGCGAAGGCCGCGCTGGACTACGGCCATACCTTCGACGGCATCCGTCCCGACACCGTGCGGGTGCCCGCGGACCGGCTGGCTGCGGCCCTCGCCGACCTCGACCCCGATGTCCGCGCCGCCCTGCAAGTCGCGATCGACCGGGCACGCACGGTGCACGCCGACCAACGGCGCACCGACACCACCACCACGCTGGGGCCTGGTGCCACCGTCACCGAACGCTGGGTCCCGGTCGAGCGTGTCGGGCTGTATGTGCCCGGCGGCAACGCCGTGTACCCGTCGAGTGTCGTGATGAACGTGGTGCCCGCGCAGACCGCCGGTGTGGATTCGCTGGTGATCGCCAGCCCGCCGCAGGCGGAATTCGCGGGCCTGCCGCACCCGACCATCCTGGCCGCTGCGGCGCTCCTCGGCGTCGACGAGGTGTGGGCCGTCGGCGGCGCACAGGCGGTGGCGTTGCTGGCCTACGGCGGAACCGACACCGATGGCGCCGAGTTGGCCCCCGTCGACATGATCACCGGCCCCGGCAACATCTACGTGACCGCCGCCAAGCGGATCTGCCGTTCGCAGGTCGGCATCGACGCCGAGGCCGGCCCGACGGAGATCGCGATCCTGGCCGACGACACGGCCGATCCGGTGCACGTCGCCGCTGACCTGATCAGTCAGGCCGAGCACGACGAGATGGCGGCCAGTGTGCTGGTCACCGTCAGCGAGGCGCTGGCCGCGGCCACCGACCGCGAGCTCACTCGCCAGTTGGAGACCACCGTGCATGTCGAGCGCGTCAAGGCCGCACTCTCGGGCAAGCAGTCCGCGATCGTGCTGGTCGACGACATCGATGCCGGGGTACGCGTGGTCAACGCCTACGCCGCCGAGCACCTCGAGATCCAGACCGAGGATGCGCCTGCGTTGGCCGGCCGGATTCGTTCTGCCGGAGCCATTTTCGTCGGCGCCTGGTCGCCGGTCAGCCTGGGCGACTACTGCGCCGGGTCCAACCACGTGCTGCCGACCGCCGGTTGCGCCCGCCACTCCAGCGGCCTGTCCGTGCAGACGTTCCTGCGCGGCATCCACGTCGTCGAGTACGACGAAGCCGCACTCAAAGATGTGTCCGGCCATGTGATCACGCTGTCCAAGGCGGAAAACCTGCCCTCACATGGCGAGGCGGTACGACGGAGGTTTGAACGGTGATGAGCGCTTGCGCGAAGAACAGGCGATCATGAGCGCACGGGATGTGACGCTGGCCGATCTGCCGCTGCGCGAAAACCTGCGCGGGAAATCGCCCTACGGGGCACCGCAATTGGTGGTTCCGGTGCGGCTCAATACGAACGAGAACCCGCACCCGCCCACCCAGGCCCTCATCGATGACGTCGCCGCATCGGTCCGCGACGCCGCGGCCGAATTGCACCGCTATCCCGACCGTGACTCGGTTCAGTTGCGCACCGATCTGGCCGCCTATCTCACGGCGGCGACCGGCGTGCCGCTGACAGTCGACAACCTCTGGGCGGCAAACGGTTCCAACGAGATCCTGCAGCAGCTGCTGCAGGCTTTCGGCGGACCGGGGCGCACCGCGATCGGTTTCGTGCCGTCGTACTCGATGCACCCGATCATCTCCGACGGCACCCAGACCGAATGGCTGCAGGCCGCCCGCGCCGCGGACTTCGGGCTCGACATCGACGTGGCGGTGGCGGCGGTCAAGGAACGGACCCCCGACGTGGTGTTCGTCGCGAGCCCCAACAACCCGTCGGGCCAGAGTGTCCCGATCGAGGACCTGCGCCGGCTGCTGCAAGCGATGACGGGTGGCATCCTGATCGTCGACGAAGCCTACGGCGAGTTCTCGTCGCAGCCCAGCGCGGTCACCTTGATCGACGAGTTCCCGGCCAAGCTGATCGTCACCCGGACGATGAGCAAGGCGTTCGCGTTCGCCGGCGGTCGGCTCGGTTACCTGGCGGCCGCGCCTGCGGTGATCGATGCGCTGCTGTTGGTGCGACTGCCGTATCACCTGTCGGTGCTCACCCAGGCGGCCGCGTGTGCAGCACTGCGTCATGCTGATGACACCCTGGGAAGCGTGGCGACCCTGGCTGCCGAACGCGACCGGGTGAGCGCCGAATTGACCCGCTTGGGCTACCGAGTGATCCCCAGCGACGCGAACTTCGTGTTATTCGGCGATTTCACCGATGCGCCGGCGACGTGGCAGCGCTACCTGGACAAGGGAATCCTGATCCGCGATGTCGGTATCCCTGGCTTCCTGCGCACCACGATCGGTCTGGCCGAGGAGAACGACGCATTCCTGGCTGCCAGCGCCGATCTGGCCACCACCGAACTTCAGCCCGCCAACAGCCCGGTAGGAGCATCGTGACCCGTCGCGCGAAAGTCGAACGCAAGACCAGGGAATCCGACATCACCGTCGAGATCGACCTCGACGGCACCGGTGTCGTCGACATCGATACCGGTGTCCCGTTCTTCGATCACATGCTGACCGCGCTGGGCACCCACGCCAGCTTCGATCTCACCGTGCACGCCAAGGGCGACATCGAAATCGAGGGGCATCACACGATCGAAGACACGGCGATCGTGTTGGGCCAGGCACTCGGCCAGGCGTTGGGCGACAAGAAGGGCATCCGCCGGTTCGGCGATGCGTTCATCCCGATGGACGAGTCGTTGGCGCACGCCGCCGTCGACGTGTCCGGCCGGCCCTACTTCGTGCACACCGGGGAACCCGAGTTCATGGTCGAATTCACCATCGCCGGGTCCAGCGCGCCCTACCACACCGTGATCAACCGCCACGTATTCGAATCGCTGGCCTTCAACGCCCGCATCGCATTGCACGTGCGGACGCTCTACGGCCGCGACCCACACCACATCACCGAGGCGCAGTACAAGGCCGTGGCCCGCGCGCTGCGCCAGGCCGTCGAGTACGACGCCAGGGTCACCGGCGTCCCGTCGACCAAGGGCACTCTGTGACCAAGAAACTCGTCGTCCTCGATTACGGATCGGGCAACCTGCGCTCGGCCCAGCGGGCACTGGAGCGGGTTGGTGCCGATGTCGAGGTCACGGCCGACCCCGGGGCTGCCGCAGCAGCCGACGGACTCGTGGTGCCCGGTGTCGGAGCGTTCGAGGCCTGCATGACCGGACTCCGGGCGATCGGCGGAGAGAAGATCATCGCCGATCGCCTGCAGCATGGCCGTCCGGTGTTGGGCGTCTGTGTCGGTATGCAGATTCTGTTCGCCCGCGGCGTGGAGTTCGGCGTGGAGTCCACCGGGTGCGGGCAGTGGCCAGGCTCGGTGACCCGACTGGACGCGCCGGTGATTCCGCACATGGGCTGGAATGTCGTCGAAGCTGCGGCCGGCAGCACTCTGTTCAAGGGCCTCGACACCGCCACGCGTTTCTATTTCGTGCATTCGTACGCCGCCCAGGAATGGTCCGGTAATCCGGACGCACGCGTCACCTGGGCGACGCATCACGTGCCGTTCATCGCCGCCGTCGAAGACGGCGCGTTGTCGGCTACGCAATTTCATCCGGAGAAGAGCGGCGACGCCGGTGCGACGCTTCTCGCGAATTGGGTTGAGGGACTGTGAGTTTGATTCTGTTGCCGGCTGTCGATGTGGTGGACGGCAAGGCGGTGCGTCTGGTGCAGGGCAAGGCCGGCAGTGAGACCGATTACGGTTCGGCACTGGAAGCTGCGGAGGCTTGGCAGCGTGACGGCGCTGAGTGGATCCACCTGGTGGACCTGGACGCCGCCTTCGGGCGCGGCAGCAACCGCGAACTGCTGGCTGATCTGGTCGGCAAGCTCGACGTGAAAGTCGAACTGTCCGGCGGGATCCGCGATGACGACTCGCTCAAGGCGGCCATGGACACCGGCTGCGCGCGGGTGAACATCGGCACCGCGGCGCTGGAAAGCCCCGAGTGGTGCCGTCGGGCCATCGCCGAGTACGGCGACCGGGTCGCAGTTGGGCTGGATGTTCAGTTCGAGAACGACAGCTGGCGGCTGCGCGGCCGCGGCTGGGAAACCGACGGCGGCGATCTTTGGGAGGTCTTGGATCGCCTTGATCGCGAAGGGTGTTCGCGCTACGTCGTCACCGACGTCACCAAGGACGGCACCCTGACCGGGCCCAACCTGGAACTGTTGGCCGCGGTGGCCGACCGCACTGACGCTCCGGTGATCGCCTCGGGCGGGGTATCCAGCCTGGACGACCTCCGGGCAATCGCCACCCTTACCGGTCACGGTGTCGAGGGTGCGATCGTCGGGAAGGCGCTCTACGCCGAACGATTCACTCTGCCGCAGGCACTGGCCGCGGTCAGCGGATAAGCGAGGTGGGTGACCTGGATTCGTCGAAGCTGGCCGCACTGGTTGCTGCGGCCACCGAGATCCTCGACGCGGCGTCCGTGCCGTTCATCGCCGGGCACCGCGCGGATTCGGCTGTCACCAAGCAGGGCAATGACTTTGCCACCGAGGTCGATCTGGCGATCGAGCGGCAGGTGGTGCGGGCACTGACCGAGGCCACCGGAATCGGGGTCCACGGTGAGGAATTCGGTGGTGAGCCCATCGATTCCCCGCTGGTGTGGGTGCTCGACCCGATCGACGGCACATTCAACTACGCGGCAGGGTCGCCGATGGCGGCCATTCTGCTCGGTCTGTTGGCGGACGGCGAGCCGGTGGCCGGCCTGACCTGGCTGCCGTTCACCGGACAGCGGTATTCGGCGCTGGCCGGGGGACCGGTGCGGGACAACGGGACCGCGCTGCCGCCGCTGGGGTCGCCGACGTTGACCGACTCGATCGTCGGGATCCAGACCTTCAACATCGATTCTCGCGGCCGGTTCCCCGGCCGCTACCGGGTCGAGGTGCTGTCCAATCTGAGCCGGGTGTGCTTGCGGGTGCGGATGCACGGCGCCACCGGGGTGGACCTGGCCTATGTCGCGGCCGGGATCCTGGGTGGGGCCATCAGTTTCGGCCACCACATCTGGGACCATGCTGCCGGTGTGGCGCTGGTCCGGGCCGCGGGCGGCATCGTGACGGACCTGGCCGGCGATCCGTGGACCGCCGAGTCGAAGTCGGCGCTGGCCGCCGCGCCCGGCGTGCACGAACGCATGTTGGAAATCGTGAAATCCGCTGGCAATCCGGAGGACTATCTGTGAGCACCATCAGTGACGTCGCGACGAGGGTGATCCCGTGCCTCGACGTCGACGCCGGCCGGGTGGTCAAGGGTGTCAACTTCGAGAACCTGCGCGATGCAGGCGATCCCGTGGAACTCGCGGCCGTTTACGACGCCGAGGGCGCCGATGAACTGACCTTCCTCGATGTGACCGCGTCCTCGTCGGGCCGGTCCACCATGCTCGAGGTGGTCAAGCGCACCGCCGAGCAGGTGTTCATCCCGCTGACCGTCGGTGGCGGTGTGCGCGCGGTCGAGGACGTCGACGTGCTGCTGCGTGCCGGCGCCGACAAGGTGTCGGTCAACACCGCGGCGATCGCCCGGCCCGAACTGTTGGCCGAGATGGCGCGCCAGTTCGGTTCGCAGTGCATCGTGCTCAGCGTCGACGCGCGTACCGTGCCCGCCGGTGATCAGCCCACTCCCTCGGGGTGGGAGGTGACCACTCACGGCGGGCGCCGCGGCACCGGCATCGATGCCATCGAATGGGCCGCCCGCGGCGCCGAACTCGGCGTCGGCGAGATCCTGCTCAACTCGATGGACCGTGACGGCACCAAGGCCGGGTTCGACCTGCCGATGCTGCGTGCCGTGCGCGCGGCAGTGGGCGTCCCGGTGATCGCCAGCGGTGGTGCCGGCGCGGTCGCCGATTTCGCACCTGCCGTGCAGGCGGGCGCGGATGCGGTGCTGGCCGCCAGCGTCTTCCACTTCGGGGAGATGACCATCGGTCAGGTCAAGGCCGCGATGGCGGCCGAAGGAATCGTGGTGCGGTAATGGCACTCGATCCCGACATCGCCAAGCGCCTCAAGCGCAACGCCGACGGGTTGTTCAGCGCCGTGGCGCAGGAGCGTTCCACCGGTCAGGTGCTGATGGTCGCCTGGATGGACGACGACGCGCTGGCCCGCACCCTGGAAACCCGTGAGGCCACCTATTTTTCACGCTCCCGCGGCGAGCAGTGGGTCAAGGGCCTGACCTCGGGGCACACGCAGTACGTGCACTCGGTCCGGCTGGACTGCGACGGCGACACGGTGTTGCTGGAGGTCGACCAGATCGGCGCCGCCTGCCACACCGGGGCGCACACATGCTTCGACGCGGACGTGCTTTTGCCGGCCGTGGACTGACTGACGCGGCATTACCGTGGAGCGATGGGAGATTGGTCGCAGTCACTGGTCGATGTCGATGTGTCGGCCGAGGACGCACCCGAGTTGGGTGCCCGCCTGACCCGGTGGCTCATCGACACCGGGGTGATCAGTGCCGAACAATCCGACTGCGTGCTCGGGACGCCACTTGGTCACCCGCCCGGACCGAACTATGGCCACGCCATCGGCGGTACCGAACCGGCACCGGTGCTCTGGACAAACGGGGCCGCCATCAGCGTCGGCCGGGTGGTGTCATACAGCTACGAGCCTGAGGTATTGACTTGCCGGCGCTGCGGGCACCGGGAGCTGCCGGCACCGGATGATCAGAATTGGCAGGCGGCATTCGCTGCCATCGGTGATTGGGCAGATGGTGGTGTCGGTGCGATGTCGTGCCAGTCCTGTGGTGCGGACAACGACGTGAACGGGTGGGACTGGGAGCCGACCTGGGGGTTCGGCCTGCTGACCATGGAGGTCTGGAATTGGAATCCGTTGGCGCCCGAGTTCATCGCCGAGGTCAGCGGATTTCTCGGGCACCGGATCGTCTATACGAACTTCAAACTCTGAGCGGGCGTTGCGGTCATGGGCTTGTCGGTGCGGTATCGCACAATAGCGGGGTGACTGACAGCGCTGGGCCGGCCCACGGCGATTCTGCCGAAGCCCGCAAAGCGCGCGGTGCGTACTTCACCCCGGTCCAGATCACCGATTACCTAACCCAATGGGCAGTGCGGTCCGCCGGTGAGCGGATCTTGGAGCCCTCGGCCGGGGACGCGGCCTTCCTGGTAGCCGCCACCCGCAGGCTGCAGCAGCTCGGTCTCGAGCATCCGGAGCTCGACGGCATCGAGATTCACCGGAGCAGCGCCACCACGGCGCGCCGCCGCGTCACTGAAGCCGGGGGACGGGCCAGGATCAGGACGTCCGACTTCTTCGACGTCGAACCGCGTGCTGAGTACACGGCGGTGATCGGCAACCCCCCCTACATCCGCTACCAGGATTTCCGGGGTGCGACCCGGGCACAGTCGCGCCGCGCCGCACTCAAGGCGGGCGTCACGCTGTCTGGGCTGGCCTCGAGCTGGGCCGCGTTCACCGTGCACGCTGCGTTGTTCCTGCAGCCAGGTGGGCGCCTGGCTCTGGTGCTGCCCGCCGAGCTGCTGAGCGTCAACTACGCGGCGGCGGTGCGGAAGTTTCTCTTCGATCGGTTCACCAGCGTCGAGTTGGTGATGTTCGACGAGCAGGTGTTTCCCGAGGCCGAAGCCGATGTGGTGCTGCTGCTGGCCGACGGCTATGGGGGTGGGCCGACCAGTCACGCCGTCATCCACCGGGCCTGCAACGCGAGCTCGTTGACATCCGAACTCGCACAACGTCGTTGGTCGCCGCGCGATCCCGCCGACAAGTGGGTCAGCGGCCTGATCGGTAACGCGCCGGTCGATGCGCTCCACGGTCTACACGAGGCTGGGCAGTTCACGACCTTGGAGACGTGGGGCGACACGACTCTGGGCATGGTGACCGGCAACAACGGCTTCTTCGCGCTGTCCCCGGAGCGCGTACATGAGCTGGGTCTGCGCGGTACTGACCTGTTGCCGTTGTCCCCGCCAGGCAGTGCCCATCTACGCGGCCTCACGCTGACCGCCGAGCAGCTGGCCAGGCTGGGGGAGGACGGCCGGTCGATACACCTGTTCCGTCCGGCCGGGCAGCCATCGGCCGCTGCGCAGCGCTACATCGACGCCGGCCACGCCGCAGGCGTGCATCTGGCCTACAAATGCCGGGTGCGTCAGCCTTGGTATCTGGTGCCACTGGTGAAACCGGCCGACCTGCTGCTGACCTGTATGAACGCCGACACTCCGCGGTTGATCAGCAACCGGGCCAAGACACATCATCTCAACTCGGTGCACGGCGTGTATCTGCGTGACGGGGTGCGCACGCTGGGGCGCGACCTGCTGGGCTTGGCGGCGCTGAACTCGGTGACGGTGCTACATGCCGAGATCGTCGGCCGTTCCTACGGCGGCGGGATCCTCAAGATCGAACCGCGCGAGGCCGACCGTTGGCTCGTTCCCTCACCCGATCTGGTGGCCGCGCGTGCCGACGAACTGCGGGCCGTCCGACGGAGGGTCGGATCGCTGTTGGAGCGTGGCCGTCTGCTCGATGCGACTCGCGTCGTCGACGATGCGTTGGGACTGGAGACGCGGATCGTTCTGGAACCCGTTCGTGCCGCGCGCGATTCATTGGCGACCCGCCGGACGGTAAGGTCTCGGCGTGCCCGCTGAACCGTCGACCAAGGCCACAGCATGGGCCATCTTCGATCGCATCGTGGCCGACGCCGCGCCCGGCGGTGTGCACACCAATCCGTGGGTGCGCAGCGGAGGCGCACTGACCTTCGTTCCCGATTTCCGAGTGCTGCGCAAGCTTCTCGGCGTCCCGCTGTTCCTGGACGCGCCGTCCACCACCGGCGTTCCGGCGCTGGCTTTGGACGTGTGGCTGGCCTACGAGTTGCGGCGTGCCGGATTCGATCCGGATGCGGTGTGGCCCCGAGCGACGGATCCGCGGATCATGCCCAGCGCGATCGCCAGTCTGCTCGAGGCGCTGCCGCAGAAGGAACGCCACCTCATCGAGCAACGGCTGAAGCGGTCGATGAAAGGCGTTGCCGCGTCGAGTGCCAGCGTGCTGGGCAAGCACTACATGAAACAGGTCGACGTGGTGATGTCGGATTGGGACACCGGCCCGGAGTTGCTGATCAGTACCAAACGTATGGATTCCAGCTTCGGCAAGAATGCCGCCAACCGGGTCGAGGAAAGTTACGGCGACGCCAAGAATCTGCGTCTGCGCCACCCGCTTTCGGCGCTGGGCTTTGTCTACGGCTTGCGCTCGACGATTCTGAGCACAGAACCGGACAAGGCCGAGTGGCTCATCGATCTGCTGGGCAAGCTCGGCACCGAGGACGACGCCTATCACGCGGTTGCGCTGGTGATGATCGATTACGACGTCGAGGTCGCCGAGTCCGCGGACGAGGAGGTCGACAGCATCGAAAAGGCCGAGCCGGACGCGCTGTTCGAGATCGTCGACGTTGCCACGGCCGCCGTCGACGAGGCGTTGGCGGCACTACCCGACATCGCGATCCGGCATGACACGGTGCCGCCCGAGCTGCAGCCTTCGCGTTTTCTGGCGACCATGGTCAACCGCGTCATCGACACCACACCGGTGACCCGGCACCGTGAGGCGCGTCGGCGGCGTAACACAGCCGCCGAAGCCTGACGCAATCGCCGAGATCAACGCAAGGGTCGCGAATTGGCGCTGCGAACGACCTTTGCGTCGCACTCGCGGAAGCTACAACACCCGTGAACTGGCCTTGGCCCGCGCACTCCAGCGGCCGTCCTGATACCCCACCACCACGGGGTGAGCGAAAGCCTCGCTGACGTGCTCGGTGTTGACCACCTCGTGGGCGAACCCGCTGGCCACCGTGCGTCCCTGGGAGATCAGCAGGGCGTGGGTGGTGCTGGTGGGCAGCTCCTCGAGGTGGTGGGTGACCAGGATCGAGGCCATGTCGGGGTGCGAGTTATCCAGAGTGTCAAGCGTTTCCAGCAATTGCTCGCGAGCCGCGACGTCCAGACCGGTGGTCGGCTCGTCCAGTAGCAGCAGCTGCGGATCGGCGATCAATGCCCGCGCGATCAGGGTGCGGCCGCGCTCGCCCTGAGACAGCGTGGGCCAGATCGCGTCGGCCCGCGCCGACAGCCCCACGGTGTCGATCAGTTCCTCGGCCCGGCGGGCCTGTTCTGCGGTCGGCGTCCAGTGCGCGGCGATGTCGATGGTGGCGGTGATGCCGGTGAGGACCACCTCGCGCACGGTGAGCGGGTACTGCAGCCGGTGCCGGGGATTCACGTGGCCGATGGAGCGGCGCAGCACGGCCAGGTCGGTGCGGCCCATCTGGCCGCCGAGCACGTGCACGGTGCCTGAAGTCGGAAAGGTCACGGCGGCACAGAAACCCAGCAGCGTGCTCTTCCCGGCGCCGTTTGGTCCCAACAGGGCCCAGTGCTCACCGGCCTGCACCGTCAGGGAGATGCCGTCGATGATCTGCTTGCCGTCGCGGCGGAACGTCACATCGGCGATGTCGAGGACCGGGGTCATGCGAAAGACTCCTTCAATGAGCTCAAATGGGTTCTGCTGGCGGCTGCGGCGGCCTCGGGGTCGCGGGCGACGATCGCGTCGGCCAACTGCTGGTGCAGGTCGTGATCGCAGGGTTCGGAGGCGATCGGCCGGATCTTGAGCATGTCGATCATCGCCAGCCGCAGCCGCGGCAGGAAGGCGTCGAACAATTGGATCAGCACCTCGTTGTGAGCCGCGGCGATCACCGTGCGGTGAAACGCCATGTCGGCGTCGACGTGGTCGGGTACCGACTGTCCGGTCACCCCGCGGGCGGCCAGGGTGCGACGAATCGCGCGCAGATCGGCTGGGGTGCGTCGGGTCGCGGCCAGCGCGGCAGCTTCGGCCTCGATGGCGATGCGCGCCTCGATCACCGAGACGATGGTGGCTCGGCGTAGCACGGTGTCCCAGTCTTCGGCGGCGTCGAGTGCCGTGACGAATACGCCGGCACCCTGGCGGCTCTCCAACACGCCCTTGCCGGACAGTTCGCGGATGGCCTCGCGCAGGGTGGAGCGGCCTACGCCGAGCTGTGCAGCCAGGGTTGTCTCACCTGGAAGTCGATGCCCGAGTGGCCATTCGCCCTGGCGGATGCGCGTCAGCAGAAGCTGGGCGGTCTGGGCCGCCAGCGGGTGACGCTGAACTTGGGAAGTCATCGAAACCTGTCTACTTGTCTGAGGAGTTGTGTATAGTCTACCCATCATGACGCGTGCCCTCATCCTTAGCCGCCGCGGCGGGGCCTGAATCGACCGGCCCCCTGCCGTGGGGCTGTGGCGCGCCGGTCGAACTCCCATCCGACCGAAGGCACCCTCATGACCACTTCCGTATTTCCCACCATCAACACCCCGGCCGGGGAGATCCCGGCCACCGCACCGGCCTGGAATCGGCAGCGGCACTCGCAAATGCCGTCGCACCGTTACGCCAGTGTCTATGACCGCGTCGAAGTTCCACTGGTTCAACGCGATTGGCCCACCGCTCGGATCGAACGCGCGCCGCTGTGGGTGCCGGTGGACCTGCGTGACGGCAACCAGGCGCTGGCCGAGCCGATGGACCCGGCCCGCAAGCGCCGCTTCTTCGAGCTGCTGGTGGCCATGGGCTACAAGGAGATCGAGGTCGGGTATCCGTCCGCCTCGCAGACCGACTTCGACTTCGTCCGACTGCTGGCCGAGTCCGACATCGCCCCGCCGGACGTCACCATCGTCGTGTTCGTCCCGGCGCGCCGCGACCTGATCGAACGAACCGTGGACTCGGTGCGCGGCATCGGCAACGACGTCGTCATCCACATGTACACCGCCACCGCTCCGACCTGGCGCGATGTCGTACTGGGCAAGGCCAGAGGCGAGCTGAGCCAGCTCATCTATGCCGGTGCGCGTGACGTCCTCGAGTTCACCGACGGCATGCCCAATGTGCGGTTCGAATTCTCCCCGGAGGTGTTCAACCTCACCGAGCCTGATTACGTGCTGGAGTTGTGTGACGCGGTCACCGAGCTGTGGCAAGCCACTCTGGGACGTCCGGTCATCTTGAACCTGCCGGCCACCGTCGAGATCGCCACCCCCAACGTCTACGCCGACCAGATCGAGTACATGCACCGCAACCTGTCCCGCCGCGACAGCGTCATCCTCTCAGTGCACCCACACAACGACCGGGGCAGCGGCATCGCCTGCGCCGAACTCGCGGTGCTGGCCGGTGCCCAGCGGGTCGAGGGGTGCGTCTTCGGCAACGGCGAACGCACCGGCAATGTCGACATCGCCACCCTGGCGCTGAATCTGCACGCCCAGGGTGTGGATCCGATGATCGACTTCTCCGACATCGACGAGATCGCCCGGACCGTCAGCCACTGCACCCGCATGCCGATCCACGAACGCCATCCCTATGTCGGGGACATGGTGCACACCGCGTTCTCCGGAACCCACCAGGACGCGATCAAGAAGGGCTTCGCCGAACATCGCGCACGGGCCGCGGACACCGGACAGCCGGAGAACGAAATCGATTGGCGGGTGCCGTATCTGCCGATCGATCCGGCCGACATCGGCCGCACCTATGACGCGGTGATCAGGGTGAATTCCCAATCCGGCAAAGGAGGCATCGCCTACCTGCTGGCAGAAGAATATGGGCTGGAGCTGCCTCGTCGCCTACAGATCGATTTCGCCCGGCACGTCCAGGCCCACACCGACGAAAGCGGCGCGGAGGTGACCGCCGCCGAACTGTTCGACCTGTTCGAGGCGACCTATCTGGATCCGGTCGGGCCGGTGCAACTCAAGGACTGGCACACCGGCGGCGACGGTGCCGCTGCGGTCACCGACCTGACGTTGGTGTACAACGGCAGCACGGTCACCAGCAGCCATCGCGGCATCGGCCCGGTGGATGCACTGCGGGCCGCGCTCGCGCAGATCGGCCATTCAGTCGAGATGTTGAGCCTGACCCAACAGTCGATCGGCAGCACCGCCGTCAGCTACCTGGAGTACCGGTCGCCCAGTCGCACCGGATGGGCGTGCGGGCGCAGCGATTCGGTGCTCGCAGCGTCGATGGCGGCGGTGCTGCGGGCGGTTAACGCGCCTTGAGCACTTCGAGTGCCTTGTCGGCGTGGGTGTCCATGCTGATCTCGCTGGCAATCACCGCGAGCACGGTGCGATCGGTATCGATGACGAACGTGGTCCGCTTGACCGGCATGAGCTTGCCGAGCAGGCCACGCTTCACCCCGAACTGGGCCGCCACCTTGCCGTCGGCGTCCGAGAGCAATGGGTAGTCGAAACTCTGGATGTCGGCGAACTTGGCCTGCTTGGCGACCGGGTCGGTGCTGATGCCGACCCGGTTCGCCCCGGCAGCGGCGAACTCGCCGGCCAGATCCCGGAAGTGACAGGCCTCCTTGGTGCACCCCGGCGTCATCGCCGCCGGATAGAAGAACAGCACCACGGGTCCGTCGGCGAGCAGGCTCGTCAGGCTGCGAATCGTGCCGGTCTGGTCGGGGAGCTCGAAGTCGGGAACGGTGTCACCGGTCCTGATCTGTGTCATGGTCGCTCACGCTACGCCGTCTGCATGCCGATCCTGCTCGGTCGATCTGGGAGGATTGGTCTGTGCAAACCACCCCCGACAGCCTCACCCGCACCACATCGCGCGAGGATTTCCGGGCATTGGCCGCCGAGCACCGCGTGGTCCCGGTGACCCGCAAGGTGCTGGCCGACAGCGAGACGCCGTTGTCGGCGTACCGCAAGCTCGCCGCCAACCGTCCCGGTACGTTCCTGCTCGAATCGGCCGAGAACGGTCGCTCGTGGTCGCGTTGGTCGTTCATCGGCGCCGGTGCACCTTCGGCCCTGACGGTCCGCGATGACCAGGCGGTGTGGCTGGGCACGGCCCCCAAGGGCGCGCCCAGCGGTGGCGAGCCGCTGGCGGCGTTGCGGGCCACCCTGGATCTGCTGCAGACCGAGGCGGTGCCCGACCTGCCGCCGTTGTCCTCGGGGCTCGTCGGTTACTTCGCCTACGACATGGTGCGGCGTCTGGAACGGCTGCCGGAGCTGACCGTGGACGATCTGGGCCTGCCGGACATGGTGCTGCTGCTGGCCACCGACATCGCCGCCGTCGATCACCACGAGGGCACCATCACCCTGATCGCCAACGCGGTGAACTGGAACGGCACCGACGAGCGCGTCGACGAGGCCTACGACGATGCGGTCCGGCGCCTCGACATCATGACCACTGCGCTGGGCCAGCCACTGTCGTCCACGGTGGCGACATTCAGCCGGCCCGAACCCGACCATCGCGGACAGCGCACAGTGGAGGAGTACACCGCGATCGTCGAGAAGCTCGTCGGCGACATCGAGGCCGGTGAAGCCTTCCAGGTGGTGCCCTCGCAGCGGTTCGAGATGACGACCCAAGCCGATCCCATTGACGTCTACCGGATGCTGCGGGTGACTAACCCGAGCCCGTACATGTACCTGCTCAATGTCCCCGATGCCGATGGCGGACTGGACTTTTCGGTCGTCGGCTCCAGTCCCGAGGCGCTGGTCACGGTGAAGGACGGCCGGGCCACCACCCATCCGATCGCGGGAACCCGGTGGCGCGGTGCCACCGAGGAAGAAGACGTCCTTCTCGAGAAGGAGCTCTTGTCCGACGAGAAGGAACGTGCCGAGCACCTGATGCTGGTCGACCTCGGCCGCAACGACCTGGGACGGGTGTGCCGCCCGGGTACGGTGCGGGTCGAGGACTACAGCCACATCGAGCGCTACAGCCATGTGATGCACCTGGTGTCCACGGTGACCGGGGAGTTGGCGGAGGGTAAGACCGCGCTCGACGCGGTGACGGCATGTTTCCCGGCCGGCACGCTGTCGGGGGCACCCAAGGTGCGTGCCATGGAGTTGATCGAGGAGGTCGAGATGACCCGACGCGGCCTGTACGGCGGCGTGCTGGGCTACCTGGACTTCGCGGGCAACGCCGACTTCGCGATCGCCATCCGGACCGCCCTGATGCGTGACGGCACGGCCTACGTGCAGGCCGGCGGGGGAGTCGTGGCCGATTCCAACGGCCCCTACGAGTACAACGAATCGGCGAACAAGGCCAAAGCCGTGCTCAACGCCATCGCCGCCGCCGACACATTGGCCGAGCCGTGACACGGGTGGCGCAGGCGCTGTTCGTCGTCGCGGCGGTGCTGCTGTGGGTCGCCTCGCGGATGACCTGGGTCTCGGTGACATCGTTCGACGGGCTCGGCCAGCCCAAGACCACGGCGTTGACGGGCGCATCCTGGTCGACGGCGTTGATCCCGCTGGCATTGCTCGTGCTGGCGGCCGCGGTCGCGACGCTGGCCGTGCACGGCTGGGCGCTGCGCCTGCTGGCCCTGTTGATCGCCGCCGCCAGCGCAGGCATGGGGTACCTGGGGATCAGCCTGTGGGTGATCAAGGATGTGGCGCAGCGGGCCGCTGACCTGGCAGTCGTACCCGTCTCCCAGTTGACCGCCGCCGGGGGCGGAACCAGTCGTTCCTATGGTGGCGCGGTGCTGACGCTGGTAGCAGCTGGGTGTGCACTGGTCGGCGCGGTGCTGCTGATGCGGTCGGCCAACGGCGCGAGGCGTGGCAATGCGACCCGCTACGCGGCACCTGCAGCGCGGCGGGAGGCGGCCAAGGGCGACGGCGGTGATGAACCGATGTCGGAGCGAATGTTGTGGGATGCGCTGGACGAAGGTCACGATCCGACCGGTGACGGCAGTGATCCGGACAGTAAGGGCCGGTGAATGGTGAAGGTGTGGCGACGGCTACCCTTCCAGGGAGGGCAACCGGGACCGGCCCGGAGGCACCAGAAAGGAACCGACGGGCGATGAGTTCGGCCACAGTGCTCGACTCCATTATCGAGGGAGTTCGCGCCGACGTTGCCGCCCGCGAGGCCGTTATCAGCTTGGCTGATATCAAGGCGCGGGCCCAGGAAGCACCGGCGCCACTGAACGTGATGGCCGCCTTGCGGGAACCGGGTATTGCCGTGATCGCCGAGGTGAAGCGCGCGAGCCCGTCCCGAGGTGAGTTGGCCAATATCGCCGATCCGGCGCAGTTGGCGCAGGCCTACGAGGCCGGTGGCGCCCGCGTGATCAGCGTGCTCACCGAGCAGCGCAGGTTCAACGGCTCACTCGACGATCTGGACGCGGTGCGGGCGGCAGTGTCAATTCCGGTGCTGCGCAAGGACTTTATCGTCAAGCCGTACCAAATCCATGAGGCTCGGGCGCACGGCGCCGACCTGTTGCTGCTCATTGTGGCGGCACTGGAGCAGTCGGTGCTGGAATCGCTTTTGGAGCGTACGGAATCCCTCGGGATGACCGCGCTCGTCGAGGTGCACACCGAAGAGGAGGCCGACCGGGCATTGCAGGCCGGGGCCAAGCTGATCGGTGTCAACGCCCGCGACCTCAAGACGCTGGAAGTCGACCGTGACTGCTTCGCCCGGATCGCGCCGGGGCTGCCCTCCGATGTCATCCGCGTCGCGGAGTCCGGGGTCCGTGGAACCGCTGACCTCCTGGCGTACGCCGGCGCAGGTGCCGATGCTGTGCTGGTCGGTGAAGGCCTGGTGACCAGCGGGGATCCCCGCAGCGCGGTCGCCGATCTGGTCACCGCCGGCACGCACCCGTCCTGCCCGAAACCGGCTCGCTGAACCAGTCAATGAGCCGCTTGTACGAAAAGACACTTTGATGGCGGATCTCGCGGGGCCCGAGTTGCCCCGTACCAGCGCAGGCGTTGCCGAACCCACCGTTCACGATCCCGACGAGTTGGGACATTTCGGATCCTACGGCGGCCGGTTGGTTCCCGAGGCGCTGATGGCGGTGATCGAAGAGGTCACCGCGGCCTACGAGAAGGCGCGCGGTGACCAGGCTTTCCTCGACGAGCTCGACCGGTTGCAGCGCCATTACAGCGGCCGTCCGTCCCCGCTGTACGAGGCGACCCGACTGTCCGAGCACGCCGGTGGCGCACGCATCTTCCTCAAGCGAGAAGACCTGAACCACACCGGTTCTCACAAGATCAACAACGTTCTGGGCCAGGCACTGTTGGCGCGGCAGATGGGCAAGACGCGGGTCATCGCCGAGACCGGAGCCGGCCAGCACGGAGTGGCCACCGCCACCGCATGTGCCCTGCTCGGACTGGAATGCATCATCTACATGGGCGCGGTGGACACCTCCCGGCAGGCGCTCAACGTCGCGCGGATGCGCTTGCTCGGAGCCACCGTCGTCTCGGTCGAGGCAGGGTCCAAGACACTCAAGGACGCGATCAACGAGGCGTTCCGGGACTGGGTCACCAACGCCGACGACACCTATTACTGCTTCGGGACGGCGGCAGGCCCGCATCCGTTCCCGCTGATGGTGCGGGATTTCCAGCGGATCATCGGCATGGAGGCCAGAGCGCAGATCCTCGATCAGGCCGGCCGGTTGCCCGACGCGGTCACTGCGTGCGTCGGCGGCGGCTCGAACGCCATCGGTGTGTTCCACGCCTTCATCGATGACCCGGCGGTGCGGTTGGTCGGTTTCGAGGCCGCGGGCGACGGCGTCGAGACGGGTCGGCACGCCGCGACATTCACCGGTGGCTCTCCCGGCGCGTTCCAGGGATCGTTCTCCTACCTGTTGCAGGACGAGGACGGCCAGACGATCGAATCGCACTCCATCTCGGCCGGTTTGGACTACCCGGGCGTCGGGCCCGAGCACGCATTCCTCAAAGACATCGGTCGCGCCGAGTACCGCCCCGTGACCGATACCGAGGCGATGGACGCGTTCTCGTTGTTGTGCCGCCGCGAGGGCATCATCCCGGCGATCGAGTCGGCGCATGCGGTGGCCGGTGCGCTCAAGTTGGGCCCTGAACTGGGCAGCGGAGCGATCATCGTGGTGAACTTGTCCGGGCGTGGCGACAAAGACGTTGAGACTGCGGCCAAGTGGTTCGGACTGCTCGACGAGGGGAGCGCGGGATGAGCCGGCTGGCGGAGTTGTTCGACGGCTGCCGCGCCGAGGGTCGTGCCGCACTGATCGGATATCTGCCCACCGGGTTCCCAGATGTTCAGACGTCGATCGCGGCGATGACGGCGATGGTCGAATCCGGTTGTGACTTGGTGGAAGTCGGCGTTCCTTACTCGGATCCGGGGATGGACGGGCCGACGATCGCGGCAGCCACCGAGGCGGCGTTGGCCGGTGGGGTTCGGGTGCGCGACACCCTCGCGGCGGTCGAGGCGATCAGCAACGCCGGCGGCCGCGCAGTGGTGATGACATACTGGAATCCGGTGTTGCGCAAGGGCGTTGACACGTTTGCTCGCGATCTGGCCTCTGCCGGTGGATACGGGTTGATCACCCCGGACCTGATCCCCGAAGAAGCCGTCGATTGGATCGCGGCATCGGAGGAGCACAATTTGGACCGGATCTTCCTGGTCGCCCCGTCGTCTACGCCGGAGCGGCTCGCGGCGACAGTGAACGCTTCACGAGGCTTCATCTACGCCGCATCGACCATGGGCGTCACCGGGGCACGCGACGTGGTCTCGAACGCAGCGCCGGAGTTGGTGCGCCGCGTCAAGGAAGTCTCCGACATCCCTGTCGGGGTGGGGTTGGGCGTGCGCTCGGGAGCGCAGGCAGCCGAGATCGGCGCCTACGCTGACGGCGTCATCGTCGGGTCGGCGCTGGTGTCGGCCCTGAGTGAGGGGTTGGACGCAGTCCGGCGCCTCACCGAAGAACTGGCCAACGGCGTTAGGCAGAGGATTTCAGCTTGACCACTACCGTGCTCGCGTACTTGCCCAGCCCGTCACAGGGCGTCTGGCATTTGGGCCCGGTGCCGATACGCGCGTACGCGCTGTGCATCATCGTCGGCATCATCGCAGCGCTGGTGATCGGTGACCGGCGTTGGCAGGCGCGGGGCGGGCAAGCCGGCGTCATCTACGACATCGCCTTGTGGGCAGTACCGTTCGGGCTTGTCGGCGGCCGGCTCTACCACGTCATGACCGACTGGCCCACCTATTTCGGGCCCACCGGCAAGGGTCTCGGTGCGGCATTCCAGGTTTGGCAAGGCGGTCTGGGGATCTGGGGCGCCGTCGCACTGGGCGGTGTCGGTGCCTGGATCGGTTGCCGGGCACACGGGATACCGCTGCCGGCTTTCGGGGACGCGATCGCGCCCGGAATCATCTTGGCCCAGGCCATCGGGCGGCTGGGTAACTACTTCAACCAGGAGCTGTACGGCGGGGACACCACCTTGCCGTGGGGCCTGGAGATCTACAAGCGACTGAATGCCGCCGGCATGCCCGACGATCTCAATGGCGTGTCCACCGGCGAGGTCATCAAGGTCGTGCATCCGACCTTCCTCTACGAATTACTGTGGAACCTACTGGTTTTCGCGCTACTGATCTGGGCGGACCGCAAGTTCAGGCTCGGCCACGGCCGGCTGTTTGCGTTGTATGTAGCCGGCTACTGTGCGGGCCGTTTCCTCGTCGAATTGATGCGTAGCGACCCGGCGACCGAATTCGCCGGTATCCGCGTCAACACCTTCACCTCGACGTTCGTGTTCATCGGAGCGGTCGTCTACATCATGCTGGCGACCAAGGGTCGGGAAGACCCTGCGACGCTGGTCGGTAAGCGCGATGACGAAGAGGACGAATCCGCGGTCGACGAACTCGGCAAGGAGTTGGTTGCCGCAGCGGCGGGTACCGGTGTCGTCGCGGCCGCAGTGGTAGCGGGTCAGGACGACGACGAAGATGCCGACCACATGCATCCGGACGAGGTCGGTGCCAGTGAGGACGACGGCGCCGAAGCTGCCGCGGCCATCGAACTGAAGGGGATCGCGGCCGAGCCTGACGAGGACGCCGGCGACGAGGAGTCCGAAGAATCCGAAGACGAGGCGGATCTCGAGGACGAGGCTGAAGACACCGAGGCAGAAGCTGAAGCTGTAGAAGCTGAGTCGGACGTCGAGGAAGAAGCTGCCGACGAGCTGGCTGTCGCCGGTGATTCCACTGATGACGAAGGCGAGGCCGAAGAAGTCGAAGCCGAGTCCGACGCCGAGGAAGCAGCTGCCGGCGAGGTCGCTGATGACGAGCGCACTGGTACTGAGGCCGAGGATGATGTCGCCGAGTCTGCCGAGGAGCAGGTTGCCGATCAGGATGCGGTAGCCGAGTCGGGCGGCGAAGAAGAGTCTGCCGACGAGCCCGCTGCCGACGGTGATTCCACTGATGTCGAAGGCGAGGCTGAGGCAGCCGAGGCCGAGTCTGACGTGGAGGAAGCTGGCGAAGTCGCCGCTGACGATGAGTCCACCGATGTAGCCGACGAGCCGGAACTCGAATCTGAGGAAGCCACCGAGGAGCAGGCTGCTGACGAGTCTGCCGACGAGGTCGCTGCCGACGATGAGTCCGCTGATGACGAAGGCGAGGCTGACGGAGCCGAGTCTGACGTCGAAGACGCTGGCGAAGTCGCCGCTGACGATGAGTCCACCGATGTAGCCGACGAGCCGGAGCACGAATCTGAGGAAGCCGCCGAGGAGCAGGCTGCTGACGAGACCGCGGACGACACCGAAGGCGAGGAAGCGGTAGTCGACACCGACACCGATACCGACACCGAAGACGCCCTTCCGGTTGAGACTGGTGAGTCTGAGACGTCGGTGGATACCGATGAGGTCGACCACGCGGATGACGTCGAGGTCGAGGCCGACGAAGGCGCCGCGGAAGCCGACGAGCCCGATACCGACGAAGAGGCTTCGGAGGAGCCCGCGCCCGAAGCTGCGGATGAGGCCGTCGACGAAGACGAGACCGACGAAGACGTGACTGCCGATGAGGCGGACGACGAAGCCGAGTCCGAGACTGCTGAAACCGACGATGGCAATGACGATGGCAATGAGGACGTCTCCGACGAAGACGGACCGGAATCACCCGCTGCTGTCGAGCCGTCGGAGCCTTCCGAGCCAACCAAGCAGGGCGGTCGGGTGCGTCGCTGGTTCCGCCGTAACCGGTAAGGGTCGGGCTCTGGCATCCTGGCTGTATGACTGATCCGTCGCAGTCCGGAGGCTCCTCGGATATCCCTTCGTCGGCCGGCTTTCCGCCGCCCGCGGGGTATCCGCCGCCGCCACCGGGCTATCCGCCCTATCCACCGGCGTTCGTGGATCCGAGCGCGCCCTTCGGCCGTCATCCGGTGACCGGCGAACCGCTCTCCGACAAGTCGAAGGTTGTGGCCGGGCTGCTGCAGTTGGTCGGGCTGTTCGGCTTTGTCGGCCTCGGGCGGATCTACCTGGGCCAAACCGGACTGGGCATCGCCCAGTTGATCGTGGGCTTGGCCACCTGCACCATCGGCGCCATCATCTGGGGGCTCGTCGACGCGATCCTGATCTTCACCGACAAGGTTCGCGACCCGTACGGGCGTCCACTGCGCGATGGAACCTAGCGGCCTCACCTCCACGACGGCCGGGCGATACTCGCTGCTGGCGGCGGGATTGCTCGGGGCCGGCGCGTTGACCTACACCGGTGTGGCGGATCCACACCGTCCCGGGTTCCTGTTTCCTGGCTGCCCGTTCAAGGCCCTGACCGGATTGAACTGTCCGGCCTGTGGCGGGCTGCGGATGACCCATGATCTGCTGCACGGCGACGTGGCCGCGGCGATCGTGGATAACGTATTCGCTTTGGTCGGTCTGCCTGCGCTGATGGTGTGGATGTTGGTGCGGTGGCGGTTGGGCAAGGCGATGTTTCCGATGCCCGCGGTGGCGACGATCGTGGTCGCGTTGGTGCTGTGGACGGTGGTGCGTAACCTGCCGGTCTTCCCACTGGTCCCGACGTTAAGCGCTCAGTAGTAGCCCACCTGCGCTGATACACTGAAAATTCGGGCCGGTGCAGTCCCGGGACCAGGATGTTCCGGACTTGCGGAGGTGCGATCAAGTGCTGTTCTCGGCATTGCCAGATGCGCAGGGGCTGTATGACCCCGCCAACGAGGCCGATTCCTGCGGCGTGGCCATGATCACCGACATTCAGGGCCGCCGCTCCCACGGCATCGTCACCGACGGGCTGATCGCCCTCGAGCACCTCGAACACCGCGGTGCCGCCGGGGCCGAGCCCAACAGTGGCGACGGCGCCGGTATCCTGCTGCAGCTGCCGGTCGAACTCCTGACTGAAGTGGTCGACTTCGCACTGCCGGCCTCTGCCGCCGACGGCAGCCACAGTTTCGCCGCGGGCATCTGTTTTCTGCCGCAGGATCAGGACGCGCGCGGTGCTGCGCGCGCCCGCATCGAAGCACTGGCCGCTGAGGAAGACCTTGAGGTTCTCGGCTGGCGCGAGGTGCCGGTGGATCCGGACGGCGCCGAGATCGGTTCGACGGCGTTGGGCTGCATGCCCCACATGGCACAGCTGTTCGTCGCGGCACCAGAGGTCGACGGCAACCGGCCGAGCGGTATCGAGCTGGACCGCAAGGTCTATCCACTGCGCAAGCGTGCCGAACAGGGCCAGGGCGCCGATGCGGTGTACTTCGCGTCGTTGTCCAGCCGGACCATCGTGTACAAGGGCATGCTGACGACAATGCAGCTGCCGCAATACTTTCCGGATCTGCGGGACGAGCGCTGCATGAGCGCGATCGCCATCGTGCACAGTCGCTTCTCCACCAACACTTTTCCGTCGTGGCCGTTGGCGCATCCGTTCCGCTTCGTCGCCCACAACGGCGAGATCAACACCGTGCGGGGTAACCGCAACCGCATGCATGCCCGGGAGGCGCTGCTGGCCAGCGCCCTGATTCCTGGTGATCTGAGCCGGTTGTCGCCGATCTGCAGCCCCGACGCCTCTGATTCGGCGTCCTTCGACGAGGTGCTTGAGCTGCTGCATCTGGGCGGGCGTAGCCTGCCGCACGCGGTGCTGATGATGATTCCGGAGGCGTGGCAGAACGCCACCACCATGGACGCCACGGAGCGCGCGTTCTGGAAGTTCCATGCTTCGCTGATGGAACCGTGGGACGGGCCGGCCTGCGTGACGTTCACCGACGGCACCGTGGTGGGGGCAGTACTCGACCGCAACGGTCTGCGGCCGGGACGCTGGTGGCGCACGGTCGATGACCGGGTCATCCTCGCCAGCGAGAGCGGTGTGCTTGACGTGCCGTCGGGCGAGATCGTCGCCAAGGGGCGCCTGCAGCCCGGCAAGATGTTCCTGGTCGACACCGCTGCGGGGCGCATCATCGGAGACGACGAGATCAAGGAGCAGTTGTCGGCCGCCGAACCCTACGGCGAGTGGCTGCATGCCGGGCTGCTCGATCTCGGTACGTTGCCCGAGCGGGCCCGGACCCAGCCGAATCACGACTCGGTGGTGCGCCGTCAGATCGCGTTCGGCTACACGGAGGAGGAGCTGCGGATCCTGCTGACGCCGATGGCGGCATCCGGCGGCGAGCCGCTCGGTTCGATGGGAACCGATACCCCCGTCGCGGTGCTCTCCAAGCGCTCACGGCTGCTCTACGACTACTTCGTCGAACTGTTCGCCCAGGTGACGAACCCACCGTTGGACGCCATCCGCGAGGAGGTGGTCACCTCGATGGCCCGCGTGATGGGGCCGGAGGAGAATCTGCTGGAGCCTTCGGCCGCGTCGTGTCGTCAAATCGTCTTGCGCTGGCCGGTTCTGGACAATGACGAGCTGAGCAAGATCGTCCACATCAATGACGACGGTGAGCATCCTGGCTTACGCACCGCCGTGCTGCGTGCGCTCTACGACGTCGAGCGCGGTGGGGAAGGTCTGGCCGAAGCGGTCGATGACCTGCGGTCGAGGGCGACCGAGGCGATTGCCAAAGGTGCCCGCACACTGGTGATCTCCGATCGCGATTCCGACCACACCAGGGCTCCCATCCCGTCGCTGCTCGCCGTTTCCGCGGTGCACCACCACCTGGTGCGTTCCAAGGAACGCACCAAAGTGGCGCTCGTGGTGGAAAGCGGTGACGCCCGCGAGGTCCATCACATCGCCATGCTCATCGGGTACGGCGCTGCCGCCGTCAACCCGTATCTGGCCTTCGAGTCGATCGAGGACCTCATCCGCGAAGGAGAGCTCACCGGCATCGAAACAGCCACTGCCGTACGCAATTACGTCAAGGCGCTCGGCAAGGGCGTGGTGAAGGTGATGAGCAAGATGGGCATCTCCACGGTCGCGTCGTACACCGCCGCCCAGGTCTTCGAGGCGATCGGGCTGAGCCGTGACGTCGTCGACGACTACTTCACGGGAACCACCAGTCAGCTCGGCGGCGTCGGGCTGGATGTGCTGGCGGAGGAGGTCAAGCTTCGTCACCGGCGCGCCTATCCGGAGAACCCCACCGAGCGGGTGCACCGCCGGCTGGAGGTCGGGGGCGAGTACGCGTTCCGTCGGGAAGGTGAGCTGCATCTGTTCACCCCGGAAGTGGTGTTTCTGCTGCAGCATTCGACCCGGACCGGTCGGCGCGACATTTTCGCTCGCTACTCGGCGGAGGTCGACCGGCTGTCTCGCGAAGGCGGGACCCTGCGCGGGCTGTTCGAGTTCAAGCAGGGACTGCGGCCCCCAGTTCCGCTCGATGAGGTCGAACCGGTCGAGTCGATCGTGACCCGGTTCAACACCGGGGCGATGAGTTACGGCTCCATCTCGGCGGAGGCCCACGAGACCATGGCGATCGCCATGAACAACCTCGGCGGCCGGTCGAACAGCGGTGAAGGTGGTGAGGACGTCGACCGACTGTACGACCCGCGCCGGCGCAGCGCCGTCAAGCAGGTGGCCTCGGGGCGTTTCGGCGTCACCAGCGACTATCTGGTGAACGCCACCGACATCCAGATCAAGATGGCTCAGGGCGCCAAACCCGGTGAGGGTGGCCAGCTTCCGGGTTACAAGGTGTATCCCAACATCGCCAAGACCCGGCACTCCACTCCCGGCGTGGGACTGATCTCGCCGCCGCCACACCACGACATCTACTCGATCGAGGACCTGGCCCAGCTCATCCACGATCTGAAGAACGCCAATGACCAGGCCCGGATCCACGTGAAGCTGGTCAGCAGCGTCGGCGTCGGCACGGTCGCGGCCGGGGTGTCGAAGGCGCACGCCGACGTCGTGTTGATATCCGGATATGACGGTGGAACGGGCGCGGCACCGTTGACCTCACTCAAGCATGCCGGGGCACCGTGGGAGATCGGTCTGGCCGACACCCAGCAGACGTTGGTGCTCAACGGTTTGCGTGATCGGATCACCGTGCAGTGCGACGGTGGCATGCGCAGCGCCCGCGATGTGATCGTGGCTGCACTGTTGGGCGCCGAGGAGTTCGGTTTTGCCACCGCGCCGCTGGTGGTGTCGGGCTGCATCATGATGCGGGTCTGTCACCTCGACACCTGCCCGGTCGGCGTGGCCACGCAGAACCCGGAACTGCGGGCACGGTTCAACGGCAAGCCCGAGTTCGTCGAGAACTTCTTCACCTTCATTGCCGAGGACATCCGCCGTTACCTGGCCGAGTTGGGATTCCGCAGTATCGACGAGGCCGTCGGCCATGCCGAGGTACTCGACACCGATCCCGGTGTGGCGCACTGGAAGAGCCGTGGGCTGGACCTCAGCCCGATCTTCGCGTTGCCGACGGATGCCGACGGCGGCACGCTCACTCAGCGGCTCCGGGTGCGCGACCAGGATCACGGACTCGAGCAGGCTCTCGATCAGACCCTCATCCAACTCGCCGAGGGCGCACTCGAAGATGCGCTACCGGTTCGCCTGGAACTCCCGGTCCGCAACGTCAACCGCACAGTGGGTACTTTGCTCGGATCAGAGGTCACCCGACGCTACGGTGCGGCCGGATTGCCCGACAACACCATTCACGTCACCCTGACCGGGTCGGCCGGCCAGTCGATCGGGGCATTCCTGCCGCCGGGAGTCACACTCGATCTGATCGGTGATGCCAATGATTATGTGGGCAAGGGGCTTTCCGGCGGCCGGGTGATCGTGCGGCCACCCGACGATGTGCTGTTTCTGCCCGAGGACAACGTCGTCGCCGGGAACACTCTGCTGTACGGAGCCACCTCGGGTGAGGTGTTCTTGCGGGGTCGGGTAGGTGAGCGGTTCTGCGCGCGCAATTCCGGCGCCTTGGCCGTTGTCGAAGGCGTCGGAGACCATGCGTGTGAGTACATGACCGGAGGACGGGTGGTCATCCTGGGTAAGACCGGGCGCAACCTGGCTGCCGGCATGTCCGGTGGCATCGCCTTCGTGCTCGGTCTGGACCCGGCCCGGGTCAACACCGAAATGGTGCAGCTGCAGCAGTTGGAGGCCGAAGATCTGGCCTGGCTGCACGATGTGGTGGCCGCCCATGCTCGCCATACCGGCAGCACGCTGGCGTCCTCGATTCTGGCTGACTGGCCCAGGCGCAGTGCGCAATTCACCAAAGTAATGCCCACCGACTACCAGCGTGTCCTGCAGGCGACCCGGATGGCCAAGGCCGAGGGACGCGATGTGGACAGCGCGATCATGGAGGCCAGCCGTGGCTGATCCGACCGGATTTCTTCGTGTCCCCAAAATCGAGGCGGCCAAGCGCCCCGTCGAGGAGCGGGTGGGGGACTGGCGCGAGGTGTACGAGCGCGAGGATCCCAACGCGCGCGCCGGCGAGGTGTCGCAGCAGGCCCGGCGCTGTATGGATTGCGGGATCCCGTTCTGCCATTCCGGCAAGGCGGGCTGTCCGCTGGGCAACCTGATCCCGGAATGGAACGACCTGGTGCGGCGGGGACGTTGGGATGCGGCCAGTGACCGCCTGCACGCCACCAACAACTTTCCGGAGTTCACCGGACGGCTGTGCCCGGCGCCATGCGAGGCAGCCTGCGTGCTCTCGATCTCCGAGGAGCAGACCGGCGGCAGCGTGACGATCAAGCGCATCGAGCAGACGATCGCCGACCACGCCTGGATGAACGGCACCGTCGAACCCCAGCCCGCCGCGATCTCCACCGGCAAAAGCGTGGCAGTCGTCGGTTCGGGACCGGCAGGTTTGGCTGCGGCACAACAGCTCACGCGGGCCGGCCACGAGGTCACCGTGTACGAGCGTGACAACCGGGTGGGTGGGCTGCTGCGCTACGGGATCCCCGAGTACAAGCTCGAGAAGTCGGTGCTGAATCAGCGTCTGGCCCAGATGCGGGCCGAGGGCACCCGATTCGTCACCGAGTGCGAAGTGGGCGTCGATCTGACCGTCGAGCAGCTGCGTCAGCGTCACCAGGCGGTGGTGCTGGCGGTCGGCGCGCTCCGGGGCCGAGACAACGACGTGCCCGGACGAGAGCTCGACGGCGTGCACCTGGCGATGGAGCATCTGGTGCCGGCCAACCGCGAGTGCGAAGGCGACTCGTCGTCGCCGATCTCGGCGGCGGGCAAGCACGTGGTGATCATCGGTGGCGGTGACACCGGCGCCGACTGCCTGGGTACCGCGCACCGTCAGGGTGCGGCGTCAGTGACGCAGCTCGACTACAACGCCGAGCCACCCGAGACCCGCGACGACGAACTCTCTCCCTGGCCGACGTGGCCGTTGGTGCTGCGGACCTCCCCGGCACACGCAGAAGGTGGCGCGCGCCGGTTCGAGGTGGCCGTGCAGCGTTTTCTAGGCGACGAAAACGGTCACGTGCGGGCCGTCGAGATTGCCGAGGTTCAGGTGACCCGCGACGCGGAAGGACGGCGCGAGATCACCCCGGTCGGCGAGTCGTTGCAGATTCCCTGCGACCTGGCGCTGTTGGCGATCGGGTTCGAAGGCGTGGAGCACATGGCGCTGCTCGACGGGCTGCACCTGAAACTGACCCGGCGCGGCACTGTGTCGTGCGGTTCGGATTGGCAGACCGACGCGCCCGGGGTGTTCGTTTGCGGCGATGCCCACCGGGGCGCCTCGCTGGTGGTGTGGGCCATCGCCGAGGGCCGCAGCGCGGCGCACGCGGTGGACGCCTACCTGATGGGTGAGTCGGATCTGCCGTCGCCGGTGAGGCCCGGCACCCTGCCTCTGGCCGTCATCTGAATCGATCAACGACTAAGCTGACATGACGTGAGCAGACGCGGAAAGATCGTTTGTACGCTTGGCCCGGCTACCAGCACTGATGAGACGGTGCGCGCGCTGGTCGAGGCCGGGATGGATGTCGCGCGGCTGAACTTCAGCCACGGTGACTACACCGACCACGAGGCCGCCTACAAGCGGATTCGGGCGGCATCGGATGCCACCGGCCACGCTGTGGGTGTGCTGGCTGACCTTCAGGGCCCCAAGATCAGGTTGGGGCGATTCACAGACGGCCCGACCTACTGGGCGAACGGTGAATCGGTGCGGATCACCGTCGACGACTGCGAGGGCACGCACGACCGGGTGTCGACCACCTACAAGCGGTTGGCCGAGGACGCCCGGCCGGGGGATCGGGTCCTCGTCGACGACGGCAACGTCGGCCTGGTGGTCGACCAGATCGACGGCAACGACGTGATCTGCACGGTCACCGAGGGCGGCCCGGTCAGCAACAACAAGGGCATGTCGTTGCCCGGCATGAACGTGACGGCACCGGCGCTGTCCGAGAAGGACATCGAGGATCTCGAATTCGCGCTGCGCCTCGGCGTTGATCTCATTGCCCTGTCGTTCGTCCGGTCGCCCGCCGACATCGAACTCGTCCACGAGGTGATGGACCGGGTTGGCCGGCGCGTTCCGGTGATCGCGAAGCTGGAGAAGCCGGAGGCCGTCGAAAACCTCGAGGCCATCGTGCTGGCGTTCGACGCGATCATGGTCGCCCGCGGCGATCTCGGTGTCGAACTGCCGCTGGAAGAAGTGCCTCTGGTCCAGAAGCGCGCCATCCAGATGGCAAGGGAGAACGCCAAACCCGTCATCGTCGCGACCCAGATGCTGGAGTCGATGATCGAAAGCTCCCGGCCCACCCGCGCGGAGGCCTCGGACGTCGCCAACGCCGTGCTCGACGGCGCGGACGCGGTGATGTTGTCCGGCGAGACTTCTGTCGGCAAGTACCCGCTGGAGGCCGTCAAGACGATGGCCCGCATCATCAAGGCGGTCGAGGACAATTCGGTGAGCGTGCCGCCGCTGACGCACACCCCTCGCACCAAGCGCGGGGTCATCTCCTATGCGGCCCGCGATATCGGGGAGCGACTCGACGCCAAGGCGTTGGTCGCGTTCACCCAGTCCGGTGACACCGTGCGTCGCCTGGCCCGGCTGCACACCCCGCTTCCGGTGCTGGCGTTCACAGCGTTGCCCGAGGTCCGCAGCCAGTTGGCCCTGACCTGGGGCACCGAGACGTTCATCGTGGCGCAGATGAAGAGCACGGACGACATGATCCGCCAGGTCGACAAGTCGCTGCTGGATCTGGGTCGCTACAAGCGCGGTGAGCTGGTGGTCATCGTCGCGGGTGCTCCGCCGGGCACAGTAGGCTCCACGAATCTGATCCACGTGCACCGCATCGGGGAGGACGACGTCTAGCGGTCGCCTGCCGACCAGCGCCGCCAAAGATCTCGAAAGG
The DNA here is from genome assembly GCF_001665625.1 of Mycolicibacterium peregrinum. Classification (GTDB taxonomy): domain Bacteria; phylum Actinomycetota; class Actinomycetes; order Mycobacteriales; family Mycobacteriaceae; genus Mycobacterium; species Mycobacterium peregrinum_B. The sequence continues at coordinate 41,917 of NZ_LZSY01000180.1, forward strand.
CATTCCTTGACACACCCGGATTTCGAGGAGCTGCTGGCTGTTCTCGATCTGAATCGCGTCGATGACAACCTGTTCATCGGCTCGCATCCGAGCAAGAACCCGGTGCGCACCTTCGGCGGCCAGATGATCGCGCAGGCGTTTGTCGCAGGCGGGCGCACGCTGGAACACAAGCTCGCGCCGAGTGCGCTGAATGCGCACTTCATCGCCGGTGGCGATCCGGAAAAGGATCTGGAGTTCCATGTAGTGCGGCTGCGCGACGAGCGCCGGTTCGCCAACCGCCGGGTGGATGTCATGCAGGACGGGAACCTGCTGACCTCGGTGATGCTGTCTTACATGAACGCCGGCCGGGGGCTCGAGCACAGCGTGCCGGCTCCGGAGGTTCCGCATCCGGACACGCTGCCCAAGATCGATGAATTGCTGCGCGGCTATGAGAAAACGGTGCCGTTGTTCGTCGAGGCGTTACGCCCGATCGAATGGCGGTACACCAACGATCCGTCCTGGGTGATGCGGAAAAAGGGCGGCAAGCTCGAGCACAACCGGGTGTGGCTGAAGACGGAGGGCACCATGCCCTCCGATCCCGTACTGCACGGTGCGGCCCTGGTGTACTCCTCCGATACCACCGTGCTCGATTCGATCATCACCACGCATGGGTTGTCCTGGGGTTTTGACCGGATCTTCGCGGTGACGATGAACCACTCCGTGTGGTTTCACCGGCCGGTCAAGTTCGACGAGTGGGTGCTGTACTCGACCACGTCGCCGGTGGCGGCCGAATCCCGAGGCCTGGGCACCGGTCACTTTTTCGACGCAGCGGGCCATCTGGTCGCGACGGTGGTCCAGGAGGGAATCGTCAAGTACTTCCCCGGTGCCGCCACGACGTGAGTCGGTTCAGCGGGTAGAGGTCGGCGTGTCGCCGAAGGAATCCTCGATCCGCCGTTCGAACTCCTTCTCGCACCGCTGCTGTGCGACGGTATCGTCGCCGGCCCGCTGCATGCAGTGCACGTAGTCCCGGCCACCGACATCGTCGAACCATCGTTGGCCGAAGTACACCCAGATTCCGACGAACACCAGAGAGACCACACAGGCGATGGCGCCGAGCGCGACTCCGGCCGTGGCGACGCCACCATTGGTGGCTTCGCCACGTTGGCTGCGCCCACGACCGAGAAATCCGAGGATCAGTGCGACGATGCCGAATATCAGTCCACCGATCACCGTCCATGTCAGCAGCAACGCGAAGATGGCCAGGATGAGCGCGGCGAGGCCGAGTCCGTTGGCGGGCCCACGCGGGCTGGGCTGCATCGGGTATCCGCCGTACGGCGGCGGGTACGGCCCGGGATACGCACCGGGGGGCGGCCCGTAGGGATATCCCGACGGAGGGAGAGGCCCGGTCGGCTGCGGCTCCTCCGACCCGGATGGGTTGGATCGCTCGTCGGTCATGTCTGCGAGGCTACCCGTCGGTGATGGTGCCCGGTTGCGGACAGCGGACGACGGGGCAGGCGAGCGTGTCCGGCAGATGGTGGGTGGCGACGACGACGGTCTGGTCTGGGGCGAACCAGTCACCCGGAGTGAGGATTTCGGTCAGGATCCGTTGGCTGTCGGCGGCGTCGAGGTTCTCGGTGGGCTCATCGAGCAGGACGACAGAGAAATCGGACACCAGCACTCGCGCCAGCAGCAACCGGCGTCGCTGACCGGCCGACAACGCGGTGTGACCGCCTTCGAGCACGGTCGACAAGCCATCGGGCAGGCCGTCCAACCATTCGGTGAGACCGACACGGTCGATCGCTGACAGCAATTCGGTGTCGGTGACATCCCCGCGGACCACGAGAAGGTTGTCCCGCACCGTGGTCTCGAAAATGTGTGCATCTTCGGCGAAAAACGCTGCACGTCCGGGTGTTTCATCGAGTCGCTCGGCCAGCGCCATCAACAGCGTCGTCTTTCCCGAGCCGCTCGGCCCGACGACGGCCAGTCGGCCCCCGTCGGGCAGGTCGACCGAAGGTGCCGTGGGACGTCGGCGGGCCAGGGGATCGCCCTCGGTGAGCTCGAGCAGACGGCGTGCGGCGATGCGGGACTTCGTGAGCCCGACGGCAGCGTCGGGCAGGGCGGTAGTGGCCTCGAAAGCCGACAAGGGCAACAACATCAGGATGGCCAAGGTGGTCGGCGCGGTCGTGGGGGCCAGTGCGATGCCTGCGATGACCGCACCCAGGATGCTGGCACCAATGGCGATGCTGGGCATCGCGGCGGCCAGCGCTGCCGGGGCGGCCGCGCGGTCAGCGGCGTGGCCCCAGTCGCGGTGGTGGCGCTCCGCGGTGGCGATGACATCGTCGAGGCGCCCGCTCACCCGCAACTCCGGCGCGTACTCCAGGGCCAACATCGTTGCGGAGTCGCGGTCACCACGGTGTTGGACAGCAACGGATTCCGCGGCGGCCACGGAGCGGGCGGTGAGTGCCGGGGCCACCACGCCGGCGATCAGCAGGCACAGCGTCAGCACCACCGCGGCGCCGGGGGAGATGAGCGCGATGACACCGACCGCCACCGCGCTGAGCACTGTGGCCACCACGATCGGCAGCACAGACCGCACTACGACGTCGGCCAGTTCATCGACGGAACTGCCGACCCGGGACACCAACTCCCCGCTCGGAAGCCGCATCGCGTCGTCGTCGGGGCCGGTTGCGAGCCTGCGGTACAAGCCGGTGCGGGCGTTGGCCGCGGACCTCAGTGCCGTGTCGTGGGCGGCCAGGCGCTGGCAGTAGCCGAGCACACCGCGGGAGATACCCAGCGCACGCACTGCGACGACGGCGACCGAGAGGTCCAGGATCGGGGGCATCTGCCAGGCCCTCGTGATCAACCACGCCGAGATGCCCGCCAGGGCCAGCGCGCTGCCCAGCGAGAGCACTCCGAGGCCGCCGGCCAGGATCAGCCGGCTCAGCCGGGGCCGCAGCAGGTCCAGTGTCAGTCGCAGCAGCGGATCACGTCGAAACATGCGCCGCACCAATCGTGATCACCTCGTCGCCGATCGCCACCACCGGATCCCGGTGGCCGACCACGACGACTGTGGCACCTGCGCGGGCCCGGGCGACGATCGCCTGCAACACCCGATGTTCCAGCGCGGAATCGAGGTGGGCGGTGGGCTCATCGAGAAGCAGCACCCGTGCCGAGGCCCCGAGTGCCCGGGCAAGGCCCAACCGCTGTCGTTGTCCCAGTGACAATCCGACTCCGGTGCGGCCGATCCTCGTCTCCAGTCCGTCGGGAAGGTCGTTCAGCACGTCGTCGAAGCCGGAATCGCGGCAGGCGCGGGCCAGGTCGGTCAGTGGTCCGAGCAGCTCAAGGTTTTCTCGGACCGTTCCCGGGATCAGCACGGGCCGGTGTGGCAGCCAGGCGATGCTGTGCCACCACGCCGTCATGTCCAGGTCACCGACATCCACTCCATCGATCCGCACGGGCCCGGACGGAAGCGGGGCCAAACCGAGAATGGCTTGTAGTGCAGTCGATTTTCCCGCTCCGTTGGGGCCGGTGAGCACGATGACCCGGCCCGGCTCGATGGTTGGCCCCAGACCCTCCAACTCGATCGCCGGAGCGGAGTCCGCCACGCGCACCGCACCTTCGGCGGGTTGGTGCGTCTCGCAGAGCTTGAACGCTTGTTCCGCGGCGGTCTTACCGTCCTGGGCCGCGTGAAAGGCCGCGCCGACACGGCGCAGTGGCCAGAACACCTCGGGAGCCAGCAACAGGGCGGTCAGGCCCGCGGACAGGTCCATCTCGCCGTAGACCAGCCGTAGGCCGACGCTGACTGCCACCAGCGCCACGCCCAGGGTGGCCAGCAGTTCGAGCACCAATGAGGACAGGAACGCAATCCGTAGGGTTGCCATGGCCGAGCGTCGGTGCGCGGCAGCCAGTTCAGTGATGCGCTGGGCCGAGCCGGCGGCCCGGCCCACGGCGCGCAGGGTGGGGATCCCTGCCACGAGGTCGAGCAGTCGGGCCTGCAGGGTCGTCATCGCGGCCAGTGCGGCGGCCGACCGGTCGGCCGTGACGAGGCCGATCAGAATCATGAACACCGGGATGAGCGGCAGCGCGATCACCACGATCGCCGCGGACTGAAGGTCGTAACAGGCCATCACGATCACCGCCACCGGTGTCAGGACGGCGGCCTGTATCACCGCGGGCAGGTAGCCGGTCAAGTACGGTCGTAGACCATCCAGGCCGCGGGTCACCACTGCGGCTGCGGCATCGCGCTCGGCCGCCAATTGCCTTGGCGGGGCCGAGGTTACCGAGCGCAGCACCTGGCTGGACAATTCCCCGATCACCGCGGTGGCACCGCGCTGCGACAGCCGGCCCTGAAGCCAGTGTGCGGCCGCGCGCAGGATCCACAGCGCACACAGTGCCACCAGCGCACTGCCGTGGCCGGCCGCTGAACCGGGGTCGACGATGATGGCGGCCACGATGTGTGCCAGCACCACCGCTGCGGCGATGGTGCTGGCGCTGATGGTCACGCCGCAGATCACCGCCGCCAGCAGGTAGCGCCGTAACCCCGTCGTAGCGCCGGCGGCCCCGCGGATACCGAGCGCGCGCCAGAGATTCAGACCGACCGCCGAGACAGTCCGATGGGGGCGGGGATACGGTCTGCCGAAATCCGCTTGCGGAACACCCAGTAGGTCCAGCCCTGGTACACCAACACCAGAGGCAGCAGCGTCAACGACGCCCAGGTCATGATCTTCAGCGTGTACGGGGTGGAGGAGCCGTTGTAGATGGTCACGCCCCACTCCGAGCTCAGCGTGGACGGCAGGAGGTACGGGTACATCGCACCGAACAGCAGGACGACGACGGCGGCCACGACCACCACGGTGGCGACGAAGGCCCAGCCTTCCCGCGACCGAGACCACATCAATGCCACCGAGATCAGCAGTGCGACCACCGCGACCGCCAGGGCCGCCCAGGTCCATGGCTTGCCGTGGGCCAGCTGTGTCCACAGACCGAAGCCGCCGGCCAGCAGGATCACGGGCAGGGTCAGTATCCGGGCGAACCGGAACGCGTCGTCGCGTATGGGGCCGGCGGTTTTCAATGCGATGAACACCGAACCGTAGAACGCGAACAGCGATGCGGTCGCGAGCCCGCCGAGCACCGTGTAGGCGTTGAGCACGTCGCCGACCCCGGCGTGCACCCGATGGTTGGCGTCAATCGGCAAGCCGCGCACCAGGATTGCGAAAGCGACACCCCACAGTATGGCGGGCAGCCACGATCCCACGGCGATGCCGAGGTCGGCGTATTTGCGCCACTTGGTGTCGTCGATCTTGCCGCGCCACTCGATGCCCACGATGCGCAGGATCATCCCGAACAGGATCGCCAGCAGCGGCAGGTACAGCGCGGAGAACAGCGTCGCATACCAGTTGGGGAATGCCGCGAACATGGCTGCGCCCGCGGTGATCAGCCACACCTCGTTGGCGTCCCACACCGGTCCGATGGTGTTCAGCACGGCTCGTCTGCGGCTTTCCGGATCGCCTTCGCCCGCGCTGCCGAGCGGGGCCATCAGCATCCCGACACCGAAGTCGAAGCCTTCCAGAACCACGAATCCGAGGAACAGGACGGCGATGAGTATGAACCAGAGTTCTTGGAGTCCCATCTGAGATCAGTCCTCTCAGTACGCGAAAGACAGCGGGGCGGATTCGTCCTCGTCTGGAGGCGTCGGCGGTGCCGGCTCGGAATCGTGTTCCTGTGGCCCTTCGGTCACATAGCGGCGCAGCAGCCAGAACCAGACGACCGCGAGCACGCCGTAGAGGAGGGTGAAGACCGCGAGTGAGAAGAACACCGTGCCGGCCGCATGGTCAGACACGCCCTGTTGCACCGTCAGCCGAACCATCTGGTCACCGGTTGGATTGGGCACCACCACCCAGGGCTGCCGGCCCATCTCGGTGAAGACCCAGCCGGCGGAATTGGCCAGGAAGGGTGTGGGCAGGGTGATCAGCGCGAAGATGCCGTACCACCGTTGGTCGGGGAGCCGTCGGCGGCGGGTCAGCCACAGCGTCAGCAGGGCGAACGCCAGTGGCACCACCATGAGGCCGATCATCGCCCGGAACGACCAGTAGGTGACGAAGAGATTCGGCCGGTAATCGCCGGGCCCGAACCGTGATTCGTACTGTTTTTGGAGGTCGTTGACGCCCTCCAGGGTGACGCCGCTGAATTTGCCCTCGGCAAGGAAGGGCAGCACGTAGGGCACCTCGATCACGTGGGTCACGCTGGCGCAGTTGTTGTGCGTACCCACGGTCAGGACCGAGAAGTCCGGGTCTGTCTGCGTGTCGCACAGGGATTCGGCCGAGGCCATCTTCATCGGCTGTTGCACGAACATCAACTTGCCTTGAATGTCACCGGTGAAGAAGATCACGGCGACTGCGGCCAGTGCCACGAGGCTGCCGAGAATCGTTGCGGGTCGGTACATTCCAGCGGAATCGTCGGCGGCCGCGGCGTCGGATGCCTCCGTGGACTCGGCAGCCGCCTTGTCGGCGTTTGTCCTGCGCCGATCACGCACCATCAGCCACGCGCTCACGGCCGCGACGAAGGTGCCCGCGGTGAGCAGCGACCCGGCGACGACATGCAGGAACGCCCAGATAGCGGTGTTGTTGCTGAGCAGGGCGCCGAAGTCGATGAGCTCAGCCCGCCCGCTCTCCGGGTTGTACTTCGCCCCGACCGGGTGCTGCATGAACGAGTTGGCGGCGATGATGAAGAACGCCGACGCGTTGACCGCAAAGGCGACCATCCAGATGCAGAACAGATGAACGGCACGCGGCAGTCGCGTCCAGCCGAAGATCCACAGACCGATGAACGTGGACTCGACGAAGAACGCGACCAGGCCCTCGAAGGCCAGCGGTGCGCCGAAGATGTCGCCGACGAAACGCGAGTATTCGCTCCAGTTCATGCCGAACTGGAATTCCTGCACGATGCCGGTGGCCACACCGATCGCGAAGTTGATCAGAAACAGCTTGCCGAAGAATCGCGTGAGGCGATACCAGCTGTCGTTACCGGTGAACACCCATGCGGTTTGCATGACGGCGATCAACGGCGCCAACCCAATGGTCAGCGGTACGAATATGAAGTGGTAGACGGTGGTGATTCCGAACTGCCACCGCGATACGTCCAAAGCGTCCATCTGGCCCTACTTCCGAGGTCTCAGACCAATCTACGACGGAGTGTAGTAGAAGGTCGCGGGCCAGGCGCCGACCGTGACCGGTGTCTTACGTCACCGGAGGCGCCTGGTGTGAGATTGCCGCGTGGAGTTTCTTGGCCTCGCTACGGATTGCGAAGGCGGAGATCACCTCGAATACGCCGACGACGATGAGGATGATGCCGGTGACCTGAGCGAGGGCGACCAGCCCCTCCATGGGGGCGACGAACATGATGATGCCGGCGATCACGCTGATGATGCCGATGATGATCTCCCAGACCCGCCCGGGCAGCGAGGGATCGCCGATGGCCGACATCGTCGTTGCGACACCGCGGAAGATGAACCCGACACCGATCCAGATCGCCAGCAGTTCGAACGAATTCTGCAGGCTGACGAAACAGAGCACGGCCAGCACGAGTGCCGCGGCGCCACCGATGAACAGCAATACCCGCCCACCGACCGAGGACCGGATGCTGAACGCCAGGACGAGCTGCGAGATACCGGTGATCAACAGGTAGGCGGCGAAGAAGATCGCGGCAACCAGAATGGTGATCCCGGGCCAGACCAACGCCAGGACGCCGAGGATGACGGCGAGAATTCCCGAAACCAGCGTCGATTTCCACAGATGTGGCAACAAGCTTGGGGCAGCAGTGGTTTCCATGCAGGCAGTTTGACACAAACGTAGATGTAGATCGCGGTTTTTGCGTTACGGCTGTGGTGTCGCAGCCTGGTAGTTAAGGTTCCGTTACCGGCGCTGCATCCCCGGCCCGCGGCCGTTAACCTCTTCGTTTTGGAACAGCCCGACCGCAGCCGAAGACAGAGAAATGAGGCAACCGTGACAGTTGGATGTCGTCCCCGACGAAGCAAGATGTGGCGTTTCGCGGTGGTGGTCGCCGCCAGCGGCGCACTCGCGATGTCGGGCTGCGCGAACAACACCGAATCCGGTGGGTCGGAAACCAAATCGACGACGGCGGCAAAGGTTGAAAAAGTCGACTCGATAGCCAATTCGGTGCCCGAGCCGATCAAGTCGAGCGGCAAGCTGGTCATCGGGACGGACCCGACGTACCCGCCCAACGAATTCAAAGATCCCGCGGGCAAGATCATCGGCTTCGATGTCGATTTGATGAATGCGATCGCCGCCACTCTGGGCCTCACCCCGGAGTACCGGGCGTCCCTGTTCGACAAGATCATCCCGTCGGTGCAGGGCGGGAACTACAACGTCGGTATGTCGTCGTTCACCGACTCGAAGAAGCGTGAAGAGCAGGTTGACTTCGTGACCTACTTCAATGCGGGTTCATCGTGGGCGCAGAAGGTCGGTGCCGGGATCAACCCCGACGATGCCTGCGGTTTGAAGATCGCAGTGCAGACGGCAACGGTGCAGGACACCGAGGAAATGCCGGCCCGTAGCAAGAAGTGTGTCGCCGCGGGCAAGCCCGCCATCAACGTCATCAAGTTCGACGACCAGACCGCCGCCACCAGCGCGGTGATGCTCGGCCAAGCCGACGCCATGTCGGCGGATTCGCCGGTGACGGCGTATGCGATCAAGCAGAGCAACGGGAAACTCGAAGCCGCAGGGGATATCTTCGACTCGGCTCCGTACGGCTGGGCGGTCCAGAAGGGTTCGCCGCTGGCAGCGTCGCTGCAACAGGCGCTTCAGCACCTGATCGACAACGGTGCGTACAAGCAGGTGGCCACGAACTGGGGCGCGGAGAAGGGGATGATCGAGAAGCCGGTCATCAACGGTGCGACCAGCTGAGCCGCCGATGAGTGATGAATCCTCGCCGGCCGCCATCGACGCCGTCCCGCTGAGACATCCATGGCGTTGGGTGGCGGCGATCCTCATCCTCGTCCTGATCGGGCTGTTCCTTTGGGGCGCTGCGACCAACGAGGCGTACGGGTGGGAGACGTACGGCAAGTACCTCTTCGATCAACGCATCTCGCAAGCTGCCTGGAACACGCTGCAACTGACCATCTATTCGATGATCCTGGCGCTCGTGCTGGGTGTGCTCCTCGCGGTGATGCGGTTGTCACCGAATCCGGTACTCAAAGCGGTGTCCTGGACCTACCTGTGGATCTTCCGCGGCACCCCGATCTATGTTCAGTTGGTGCTGTGGGGCCTGGTCCCGGTGATCTACAGGAACATTCAGATCGGCGTCCCGTTCGGCCCGAAGCTTTTCGAGTTCACTCTGTCTGACCCGAATGTGTTCTGGCTGGCGGTTCTCGGCCTGGGTCTCAACGAGGCCGCGTATATGGCGGAGATCATCCGGGCGGGCATCAACTCAGTGCCCGAAGGGCAGACGGAAGCCTCGGTGGCGCTTGGCATGTCATGGACCATGACGATGCGACGTACGGTGCTTCCCCAGGCCATGCGGGTCATCATCCCGCCGACCGGCAACGAGTTCATCAGCATGCTGAAGACGACCTCGCTGGTCACCGCGATCCCGTACAGCTTCGAGTTGTACGGCCGCTCAAAAGATATCGGCGTGGATCTGTTTCAGCCGGTCCCGCTGCTGCTGGTGGCGTCCACCTGGTATCTGGCGATCACCAGCATTCTGATGGTCGGGCAGTACTACCTCGAGCGGCACTACGCACGTGGTGCGTCGCGCAAGTTGACCTCCAAGCAGCTGCAGGCCCTGGCCAACGCCCAGATGGGAGAGCCACATCCATGACCGCCGCCGCCGAACCGATGGTGCGGGCCGAGAGTGTCTGCAAGAACTTCGGTGCCCTGCACGTCCTGAAGGGCGTCACGTTGGACGTCAGCAGGGGTGAGGTGTTGTGCATGGTCGGGCCGTCGGGCTCGGGCAAGTCGACGTTCCTGCGGTGTATCAACCATCTCGAGCAGGTCAACGCGGGCCGCCTCTACGTCGACGGGGAGCTGATCGGGTATCGCGAACGGGGCGGCAAGCTGCACGAGATGGCTCCGCGGGACGCCGCCCGGCAGCGCCGGGACATCGGCATGGTGTTCCAGCACTTCAACCTGTTCCCGCACCGCACTGCCTTGGAGAACATCATCGAGGCGCCCATGCGCGTCAAGCGGGTGAAGAAGGACGCCGCGCTGGCCCGCGCCAAGGATCTGCTCGACCAGGTGGGTTTGGCCGCCAAGGCCGACGCTTATCCCGCACAGCTGTCTGGTGGGCAGCAGCAGCGGGTGGCCATTGCCCGGGCGCTGGCGATGAATCCGAAGCTGATGCTGTTCGACGAGCCGACCTCGGCGCTGGATCCCGAGCTCGTCGGGGAGGTCCTGGCGGTGATCAAGAAACTTGCCGGCGAGGGCATGACCATGGTCGTGGTCACGCACGAGATGGGTTTCGCCCGGGAGGTCGCCGACAAGTTGGTGTTCATGGACGGCGGCGTCATCGTGGAGAGCGGAAATCCCCGCGAGGTGATGGCCAACCCCAAACATGAACGCACAAAGGAGTTTCTGTCGAAGGTGATGTAGCGTCGACTGTGTGGCTTCCACACGTGAAGACGTCTTCGTCACGGCCGGTGACCTTCGCGAGCGCATCGCCTCCGGGGGTCCCGTCACCGTGCTGGACGTGCGATGGTCGCTGGCCGAGCCCGACGGTGAACAGGCCTATCTGAGCGGCCATCTGCCCGCCGCGGTCTATGTCTCGCTGGATGGGGAGCTGACGGACCACCGCGTCGCCGGTCGGGGTCGCCATCCGCTGCCGTCCGGATCCGACCTGCAGGCGGCAGCGCGTCGTTGGGGCGTGCGCAAGGGGGTGCCCACCGTGGTCTACGACGACTGGAACCGCGCCGGGTCTGCCCGGGCCTGGTGGGTGCTGACCGCGGCCGGCATCGACGACGTCCGCATTCTCGACGGTGGCCTGGCTGCCTGGACAGCGGCTGGCGGGGCGCTACAGAGCGGCCCGGTCACGCCGGCGCCCGGTGACATCGACGTCGTCCATGGCGATCTGTATCGCGGTGCCCGGCGCACTCTCACCGCAGAAGAGGCGGGGTCCGGGATCGGTGTGCTGATTGACGCTCGGGCACCCGAGCGGTTCCGCGGGGACGTCGAGCCCGTCGACCCAGTGGCCGGGCACATCCCCGGGGCGGTCAATCTGCCGAGTACCCAGTTCCTTTCCTCAGACGGCACATTGGCTGCGGACGCCCAACTGCAGGCGTTGCTCGCAGATCACTCAGCCGCGGGCGCGGACATCGGTGCCTACTGTGGCTCCGGGGTCACCGCGGCGCTCGCGGTGGCCGGGATGGCTGCCGCCGGGGTGGATGCGGCGCTGTATCCCGGGTCATGGTCGGAGTGGGCGTCGGATCCGGCGCGCCCCGTGGCCCGGGGCGAGTAGCAGCGCCGACGCGCGACATCGGTGCTCCGCGGCGCCGGTCGGCGACTTTATGCTGAGCCAATGCAGCGCAGCCCGGACCCGGTCACCCCGTTGTGGCGTGCCGCCCAGATCTTCCGGTTGCTGAGTTGCCTGTACGCGCTGGGTTTTCAGATCGCGATCAACGATGACCTGACCAGTCCGGTGGTGGCCGGCGGGCTGTGTGCGGTGCTGATCGTGTGGAGCGTTGTGTGTGCGATTGCCTACCTGCAGGGGTTCGGCCGTCGTCCGTCGTGGGTGATTGCGGAGGTCGTGGTCGTTCTTGCCCTCATGCTCTCGACCGAACTGGTGGCGTCCGAGCACTGGATCGCGGACAACCAGTCCTGGCCCACCACGTTGTGGGCGACGAACGCCACCATTTCGGCGGCCCTGCAATTCGGCCCGGTCGGAGGGATGGGAGCCGGACTGGCGGTGATGGCCGCCGCCGCCGCGTTGAAGGGCTACGTCAGCATCAATCTCGGGCGCAACGCCACCATCGTCATCGAACTGGCCGTGGGCCTCGCGGTAGGGATGGCTGCGCAGACCGCACGCCGGGCTCATGCCGAGTTGGAGCGTGCGGTGCGGTTGGCGGCGTCGCTGGAGGAACGGGAACGGTTGTCCCGGCGGGTGCACGACGGCGCCATTCAGGTGTTGGCGCTGGTTTCGCGGCGGGGTCGCGAAATCGGTGGAGAGACAGCTCAATTGGCCGAACTGGCCGGGGAGCAGGAGCGTGCGTTGCGCAGGTTGGTCAGCGCACCCGATCCGGAGGTTCACACCGGCGGGGTCACCGACATCGGCGCGCTTCTACGGTCCAGGGCCTCTGATCGAATTTCGGTCAGTCTGCCGGCCGAACCCGTGCTGCTGGACCACGATGCCGCGCACGAATTGTTCGCTGCCGCAGGCAATGCCTTGGACAACGCCGCCGCACACGCCGGACCTGACGCCCGGGTTTTCGTGCTGCTTGAGGATCTCGGCGAATCGGTGACGGTGAGTATTCGCGACGACGGGATCGGTATCGGCGACGGACGACTGGCCGAAGCGGTCCGCGAAGGTCATGTCGGTATCTCGAAATCGATTGTGGGACGCATGGATTGGCTGGGCGGTCAGGCGCAGCTGAACACCGCACCCGGATGTGGCACGGAATGGGAGCTCACGCTGCCCCGCTCCTCGGGCCGTGACTCCGTCGAGAAGGGACAGTGATGACCGAGACCGCACTGAAGGTGATGGTCGTCGATGACCACCCGATCTGGCGCGACGCGGTGGCACGCGACCTCGCCGACGAGGGATTCGATGTAGTGGCCACCGCCGATGGGGTGGCTTCGGCGCGGAGACGGGCCGGGGTGGTACTGCCTGACGTGGTGGTGATGGACATGAGCCTTTCCGACGGCAGTGGCGCCACGGCCACCGCGGAGGTGCTCACCGTGTCGCCGTCGTCGCGGGTGCTGGTGCTTTCGGCCTCGGACGAGCGCGATGACGTTCTTGAGGCGGTGAAAGCGGGGGCCACCGGTTATCTGGTGAAGAGCGCGTCGAAAGCCGAACTGACCGCGGCGGTACGGGCCACCGCGGAGGGGCGCGCAGTGTTCACCCCAGGGTTGGCCGGACTGGTGCTCGGTGAGTACCGGCGTATCGCCCAACGCCCGGAGGACGGCCCGGCCACGCCCAGCCTGACCGAGCGGGAGACCGAGGTGCTGCGATTTGTGGCAAAGGGATTGACGGCCAAGCAGATTGCGACGCGACTGTCCCTGAGTCACCGCACGGTGGAGAATCACGTCCAGGCGACGTTCCGTAAGTTGCAGGTCGCCAACCGCGTCGAATTGGCCCGCTACGCCATCGAACACGGCCTCGACACGTAGTCCTACTCATCCGGGCGGCCGCATTTGTTGCCACCATGACCGCATGAGCGAATCTCATCGGGTCGTGATCGCCCGGATGTCGTCTGACCTGGCCGCGATCTCGGCGTACATGAACCGGGTGTCGACGGATCTGGGGGAGCTGGGTCGAAGGCTCGATCAGGTCCCGGTGGCCGTGCCGCCCCCGGTCCCTGCCGCGGCGCCGGTCGCTTGGCCCGTCGCATCCGCTCCGGTGCCGGTGCCGCCGCCGAGGTCTGAGCCCACGTTCGGCCCGGAGCGCTCCGAAGGCTGGATCGGCAAGGCGCTCGCGGTAGCGGGAGTGGCCGTGACGCTCACCGGTGTGGTGCTGCTGCTGGTGCTGGCCGCGCAGGCCGGTCTTCTGCGACCGGAGTTCCGGGTGGCCGCAGGAGCCGTTCTGGCCGCTGGACTGGTCGGCGCCGGATGGTGGCTTCATCGTCGGCCGGGTGGCCGGGTGGGGGCCATCGCGTTGGCCGCGACCGGTGTTGCCGCCGCGTACATCGACGTGATCGCGGTGACAACGGTCTATGAGTGGGTTGCGGCGCCGATCGGTCTTCTGGTTGCCGCCGCAGTCGGTGGTGGCGGCCTGATGCTGGCACGGCGGTGGAACTCCGAACAGCTGAGCTTGTTGGTGCTGGTGCCGCTGATCGCCCTGGCGCCCGTCGTCACCGACGGGGTGACCCACCTGCTGATCGGATTCATGCTGGCTCTGTCGGCTGCCGCACTCCCGGTGCAGTTCCGCCGGGACTGGACCGGGTTGTACGCCGCGCGTATCGCCGCGGCCACGTTGCCGTTGTTGATGGCACTCGCGGCCGCCGCAATCGATGGACGGACCGATGTCCTGCTCGCGCCGGCCTGCGGGCTCGCTGCAGTGCTGGCGTTGGCGGGCGGGCTGCTGGTGCTGCGGTGGACCACCAAGCCGTCGGCGACGGCCGTTCTGACGGCGTGCGGCGTTCTTCCCGTGCTGTGCGTGGCGGGCGGCGTCGACCGCGTTATCGCGGCCCTCATGGCGGCGGCGTTGGCAACCGCCCTCGTGGCGATCGTGGCCTTCGGCGACCGCATTCCGGGGGTGGTCGTGGTGGTCCGCCAGATCTGGGCGGTACTCGCGGCTGCGGCTGCTCTGATTGCGGTGCTGGTGGCCTTCGAAGGACCGGTGGCAGGCCCGGTGCTGTTGGCGATGGCCACGGTGGTCGCCCTCGCGGGGCGCCACGCCGGTGTCGCGCGGTCGATTGCCCTCGGGTTGGCCGCGGTCGGGGGCATGATCTATCTCGATTCCGCCGGGCCCGACATCTTGGTTAGTGCCACCAAAATGTCTGCAGGGCTTACGGTTTCGGTGTTGACCGGCAGCGTCCTGGCGATCGCGGCGGCGGCCGCGGTCTCGTGGGCGTGGTCGTCCGAGGGTGCCGCGGATCAGGAGTTGCTCCGGCTGGTGTGGGCAGCGGCGGGTGTCGTGGCCGGATATGCGCTGACGGTGTTCGCCGTGACGGCCGGTGTCGCAGTCGGCGGCATCGAGGCCGGCTTCTTCGGCGGTCACATGGTGGCGACGATCTGCTGGATCGCGGTCGCGGCCGGCCTGCTCGGCTACGCGGCGCGGCGCCCCAAGGCGCAGCGGTCCCTGCCGATCGGCGGAGGCATGGCGCTCGTCGCGGCGGCCATGACCAAGCTGTTCCTGTTCGACCTAGGGACCCTGGCCGGAATCTTCCGGGTGGCGGTGTTCATCGTGGTCGGGTTGGCGCTGCTGGGAATGGGAGCGGGGTACGCACGCCTGCTCAATCAGCAGGACCAGGCGGCCGACCAGCAGTCTGTGTGAACGTGCTCACATCTCGACTAATCTGGAGTGATTCCAGATTGCGGACCGTTGTAACTGGCATGAGTACACGTCGAATCGAATCCGATATCCAGGGATACCAGGCCGCGCCCGAGCTCAGCGGCTACCTGCAGCAGGTGCTGGTCGACTTGATCGAGCTCGGCATCCAGGGCAAGCAGGCGCATTGGAACGTCGTCGGCACGAACTTCCGGGACCTACATCTGCAGCTCGACGAGCTCGTCGATTTCGCCAGGGAAGGCAGCGATACGGTCGCAGAACGGATGCGTGCACTGGACGCCGTGCCCGACGGTCGGTCGGACACTGTCGTGGCCGGCACCACGTTGCCGGAGTTCCCCGCCTATGAGCGCAGCACCGCTGAGGTGGTCGACCTCGTGACCACGCGGATCTATGCGACCGTGGAGACGATGCGCGGGGTGCACGACGAGGTCGACGCGCACGACCCGACCACCGCCGACATCCTGCACCAGTTGATCGATGGTCTGGAAAAGCTGGCATGGCTGATCAAGTCGGAGAACCGCAAGGTCTAGCCATCGCCCGGCGGCTCGACCGAGGCGGCACGCATCGGACCGGCGACCTCCAGCCGGGCGCGTGCCGCTTCGTCGTCGCGGCGTCCGACCAGATACCAGGTGTGCATGAGGCCCTTGCCCTTGATCTCGACGTCACCGCGCTCCTCGAGCACGAACGCGTGGCTGATCCGGTCATAAACGTTCTGCGGCACCTGAATTCGGCCGGCCACGTCGGTGGTTTCCATTCGTGATGCGACGTTGACCGCGTCGCCCCAGACGTCGTAGAAGAACTTGCGTGCCCCGACCACCCCGGCAACCACGGGTCCGGCGGCCAGGCCGATCCGCAACGGCACCGCGCGCCCCTGGGGGTCCTTGAGGTCGGCTACGGCGTCGGCCAGATCGAGCGCCAAACAGGCGAGTGCTTCGATGTGATCGGTGCGCGGCTTGGGCACGCCTGCCACCACCATGTACGAATCACCGCTGGTCTTCACCTTCTCCAGACCATGGCGGTCCACCAGTGCATCGAGGTCGGTGTACAGGACGTCCAGGAAGCGCACCAGATCGGTGGGGGTGAGGTCACTGGCCCGCTCGGTGTAGCCGGCGATGTCGGCGAACAGGATCGAGGCGTCGTCGTACTTGTCGGCGATGATCGTGCGTGAAGGCTCCTTGAGTCGCTGGGCGATGGTGGCCGGCAGGATATTGGCCAGCAGCTGCTCGGATCGTTGATATTCGTCTTCCATCGCCTGTTCGGCCCGGGCGATCTCGCGTAACGACATCCAGACTGTGGCAAACACCATTACTCCGGCTGAGACCGCTGAAAGGACGAAGCCCGCCGTCATTGCCCACGGGGGCCCCAGCCCGCGGTCTTTGGGGGCCAGGACCTCGAGCACGATCGCGGCGGCGACCGCCAGTGCCGTCAGCACCCCCGCCAGGACGATGCGCTCGATTCCCAGCACCAGGACCGCCAGTGAGGCGGCCACCACGAAGTAGAACTGCAGTCCTGAACCGGTCCCGACGGCGAAGCACATCGTCGACACCGACACGTAGGCGAACAGGAAGAACGCGAGCGGTGCGATCAGTTCACCGAACCGGTACAACAGCGGCACTAGCAGGAACAACGCGGCGGATCCGAGGTTGACGAAACCGAACCGCCACATCGGCCCGCCGAGGATCAGTTGAAATACGCCGAATCCACCGGATACCGCGGCCGCGATCCACGTCGCAATCGTCAACACCCGCAGTCGGCTCGACACGCTCTCCGCGTAGTGCCGAGTGCGGGCCGGAACGCGGTTGCTCAACGCCATCTCAGGTATGCACACCGATCGGCGGAACTCGCTGACCACCACGGACAAAGGGTATCGCCGCAGACCACCGGATTGGCCGACATTGACGCGGCCGCTATTTCGAATCGTTGTCCAGCAAATCCGACGAAATGCCGGTATGTCACAATGGGAACTTGTTCCAGTGCGCGCGGCCGTCGTGCCGCCGATCTCTTTTGGGGGGGATCTCGAGGTGGATCGGTCATGGGTGCGTAACACCGCTGCCGGCTGTGCGATCGCGTGTGGCGCCATGGTGGTCGGACCTGGCATGACCGGCACCGGTGTGGCTTCGGCGCATCTGTTCGGGATCGACATCCACGACCTCTTCGACCACAAGAAGAAGAACAAGAAGAAGTCCGGTCCCGCGGCGGCCAAGTTGGGTCCGCAGCGTGGCGGCGGAGTCAAGAATTCCGGTGGCAGTCTCGGCGGGCCGCGGGCTTCCAGCGGCTCCAAGCCCGAGTCAAAGGTCGGGACCACCAAGACCGGGACCACCAGCTCCGCGACCACCAAGACCGGGGCCACGACAGTGGGCGCCGGTGAGGCTCCGGCGACGGCGGCCCGCTCGGGAACATTCGCCGAATCACCCCAGTCGGCCCGCGTCGACACGACCGGACAGGCGCCGTCGGCGGTCCTGTCGGGTGGGACCGCCCAGGCACCCACCGCGGCCGTCACCGGCGGCACGAGTCAGGCCCCTTCAGCTGTTGTGTCGGGCGGTGGCGGAGGAGGCGGAGCCGCGGGGGCGCCGACCAATGGCAACCTCGGCCGGGCCCCGGGCCTCGCGCCGGTGCCGACAGCTCCGAGCAGTCGCACGATCGTCATCCGATCGACCCCGCCCAAGATTCCCGCCGCGCCGGCTCCGGCGATCGCTGCACCCGCCGCCCCGGTCGCTCCGGCTCCGGTGGTGGCCCCTCCCGCTCCCGTCATCGCGGTCCCGGCGCCCGCGGCCCCGCCGGCAGGGGTGCCGGCGGCAGGCCCGAGTGCGCCGACCATTCCGGTTCCGCGGTCCGAACCACCAGTGGCACAGCCGCTTTCGGTGCCTGCGGTGCCCGAATCCTTCCGGCTCGGATACGCCGATTATCTGCGTACGGCCAGCACCAGTGATCTGCTGTTCGCGGTGCTGCCCGGACTCGCCGGCATGCTGTTGATGACGGCCGCCGGGGGAGCGGTGGGAGTCCGGCAGGCACGCGCGGCGCAGACACTTCCGTCACCCCAGATCGCTCGTTTCCTGCCGTAGCGGCATCGCGTGACACGCGGCGCGCATGACCGCAGACATTCTGCTGCGGGGGTGTACCGGATCGGTCCACTGGTCTGGCTGTTCACTGCCGCAGCCGTCGCCTCCGTCGTCGGGGGACTACTCGTAGTGGTTGGTTGGGCCCGCGGAGAACTGTCGGGCTCACCTTGGGCGGCGCTGGTGGGTGTCCTGTTGATGGCGGCGGGATTCGGGGCCGTCGCCTTCCGCTGCGCGTCACGCGGTGAACCGCGGCGTGAACCGCCGGATGCGCCGTCCGACACCATGCTGGAGGTTCGTCATCCGCTCGGTCTGGTGTTCTGGCTCTTCGCCGCTTTGGCCGCCGTTGTCCTTGCGCTGACGGCCTCGGGCGTGGCTGGTTTCGTTCGGAGAGCGATACAGCACGGCGGTCTCGACCGGTCCGACACGACGGGGTTGGCGGCCGTCGGGGTGACTGTGGTCGCAGCGATGGCGTTGGTGGGGATGGTTTCGATGGCCGTCGCGATACCCGCGCGAATCATCGGGTCCTATGGGCGCACCCACCTCTGGCTGTCGCGCGAAGGGATCGGCTATGCCACAACTTCCGATGACGACCCGGGTTTCAGGCCATGGGACAGCGTCACGGCCGTCAGCTATTCGTCCCGCGATGCCCGCGGCGTGGTGTACAGCCACGTGTGGACAATCCGGACCAGCAACCCGCGATTGCACATCAGCGTGGTGTACCCCGCAGGTGCGGTGCCCCGGCCCCGCACCATCCGTCAGGCCATCCGCGACGTTGCGCCGGCCGTTCAGGTGAGCTGAGGGTCGTCGGCGGCTGTCGGTCGTGAGTGGGTTCCAGACGTGTGCTTCTATGGATTCATCGCCGCCAGACAGTTTGCGTCGACTGTCCTGCAGCAATGGCATATTTCGTGGTCCATTCTGGCCGGATTCATAGCTAGTTCCTAGTTGGGGGAGCGGGTCGGCAGTGCCCGGAAGTGGTATTGATCGGCGGTGCCGGTTGGTGTGCCACCGGCGTGGCTTCACGGGTGATTGTCAAGGCGTTGAACCGATTCCGGCTATCTGACCCGTTTGCGCCATATTGACGCACCGGCATGGTTTACTCTTCGGGATCGGTTGCGCTCATCGAGGGGCGCCGCACGTTTGCGGGAGCTTCGTGCAGGGTCAGGCCTGGGATGCCACCGCATCCGAGGCTCGATCGTTCGCATCCGATCTGCAAATGCATGTTTGAGCACCCGCAGGGTGCCGGCACGGAAGACAGTCGGAGGAACTCGCGATTTTCAGGATCCTGAAGCGGCTGTGGATTCCGCTGGTGCTGGTGGTGGTGGGGGTCGCAGGCGGATTTACCGTGTCGCGATTGCATGGCGTCTTCGGCAGCCAGAGCCGTCCCGCGTACACCAGCGCCGAGCGCGAGGAGAAGCGGCCCCACGACCCCAAGCACCTGGTTTACGAGGTATTCGGCCCTCCTGGGACGTTGGCGACCATCAGCTATTTCGACGCCGATGCCGAGCCGAAACTCATCAGGGATGCGCCGCTGCCATGGTCGATGGACTTCCCGATCTCCGACGCGACGGCGATGGGAAACATCTCCGCTCAAGGCAATACTGACTCGATCGGATGCCGCATCCTCGTCGGCGACGAGGTGAAGGACGAGAAGGTCCGGACTGGCGTGAGTGCCTTCACCTTCTGTCAGCTGAAGGCCGCATGAGTACAGCCAACGACCCCAGCGAACCCATCACCGAGCCGTTGCCGATAAGCAAGCGCCCGCCGTTCGTCGCACGGATGGTCCGCGTGCTGTCGGTGCCGATCATCCTGGGATGGTTGGCGATCACCGTCATCCTGAGCGTCGCCGTGCCGTCGCTCGAGCAGGTGGAGAAAGAGCACGCGGTAGCGATGGATCCCATCGCTGCACCGTCGTTCGAGGCTATGCAGCGCATGGGGCAGCTGTTCGGCGAAGCCGGTTCGGGCGCTGTCGCGATGATCGTCCTGGAGGGCGATCAACCCCTCGGCGACGCTGCGCACAGCTATTACGACGAATTGGTTCGTCAGTTGAAGGCCGACACCACGCATGTGGTGCACGTCCAGGACTTCTGGGGCGACCCGATGACCCAGGGCGCTGCGCAGAGTGTCGACGGCAAGGCCACGTACGTACAGGTGACTCTCACCAGCAACCAGGACATCTCGGCGGTCAAGTCCGTCGAGGCGATGCGCGCGATCGTGGACCGGATACCGGCGCCGCAGGGAGTCAAGACCTATGTCACGGGGCCGGCGGCATTCGCCGCCGATCTGGGTCCGGCCGGCAACCGGACGGTGGGGCTGGTCACCTCGTTGAGCCTCACGGTCATCTTCGTGATGTTGCTGCTCGTCTATCGGTCGATCATCTCCGTCATTCTCATGCTGATCGTTGTCGGCATCGAATTGACGGTGGCCCGAGGGGTTGTGGCGTTTCTCGGCAGTCTCGGCGTCATCGGTATCACGACATTTGTCGTCAATCTGCTCGTGGCGCTCGCGATCGCGGCGGGAACCGACTACGGCATCTTCTTCACGGGGCGCTACCAGGAGGCGCGCCAGGCCGGCGAGGACAAAGAGGCGGCGTTCTATACGACGTTCAGCAGCGTCGCGAAGGTGGTCGTCGGTTCCGGCATGACGATCGCCGGGGCGATTCTCTGTCTGCATTTCACCCGTCTGCCGGTCTATCAGACTCTCGGCGTTCCCACTGCCGTGGGCATGGCTGCCGCCGTGTTGGTGGCCGTCACACTCGTCCCCGCAGTCATCGCCGTGGGTAGCCGCTTCGGGCTGTTCGAACCCAAGCGGAAGCTCACCACCCGTCGGTGGCGGAAGGTGGGCACTGCGGTCGTCCGGTGGCCCGGGCCCATTCTCATCGCGACGTGCGCGGTCTCGCTCATCGGTCTGCTGGCGCTTCCCGCGTACAAACCGAGCTACAACGACCAGAATTACATCCCGCAGGACATCCCCGCCAACGTGGGTTATGCGGCGGCGACGCGACATTTTCCCCAGTCATTGATGATGGCGCCCGACATTCTGTTGGTCGAGGCCGACCACGACATGCGGAATCCGATCGACTTTCTGGTCTTGAACAAACTGGCCAAGGGTGTGCAATCCGTGCCCGGAGTCGCCATGGTCCAGGCGCCGACCCGTCCGGCCGGCGAGCCGCTCAAACACTCGACGATTCCGTTCATGCTCAGCATGAGCAATGCGTCTCAAACCCATTTGATGCCGTTCCAGAAGGATCGAATGGAAGACCTTTTGGTGCAGGCCGACGACATGACGAAAACGATCGCCATCGTCAAGCGCATGCAAGCTCTGACGGAAGAGATGGTCAGCACCACGCATCAAATGGTCGCGGATACCCACGAGCTGCAAACTGTGACCAATCAACTGCGCGATCACGTTGCGAACTTCGACGATTTCTTCCGACCGATCCGGAACTACTTCTACTGGGAACCGCACTGCTACACGATTCCCATATGTTCGTCGATCAGAGGGGTTTTCGACACGCTCGACGGGATTGACCAAATCACCGTCAAGATGGTCAGCCTGGTGAACAACCTTGATCAACTCGACGCGATTCTGCCGCAGTTGGCCGCTCAGTTTCCGGTGATGATCTCGACCATGGAATCCACCCGAACCATGATGCTGACGATGCACAGCACCATGTCCGGGATCATGGATCAAATGGCGACGTCGAACGACAACGCCACCGCGATGGGCAAGGCATTCGACGCTGCCCAGAACGACGACTCCTTCTATCTGCCTCCGGAAGTCTTCGAGAACAAGGACTTCCAGCGCGTCATGGACATCTTCCTGTCACCGGACGGGAAAGCGGCCCGCATGCTCATCACCCAGCGAGGCGACCCGGCAACGACTGAGGGCATGTCGCTGGTCGACCCGATCGAAACCGCGGCCGAAGAAGCGCTCAAGGGCACGCCGCTGCAAAATGCCTCGATCTATCTCACAGGCACCGCAGCGTCAGTGAAAGATCTGGTCGAAGCGTCCAAATACGATCTGCTGATCGCGGCTGTTGCCGCACTCTGCCTCATTTTCGGCATCATGCTCGTGGTGACGCGGAGTTTCGTCGCCGCGCTTGTCATCGTCGGCACGGTGGCGCTTTCACTGGGCGCGGCCTTCGGGCTTTCCGTGCTCATCTGGCAGCACATCCTCGGTATGCCTTTGAACTGGGTGGTGCTGGCGATGTCCGTGATCGTTCTGTTGGCGGTGGGTTCCGATTACAACCTGCTGCTGGTGTCCCGGATGAAAGAGGAGATCGGCGCCGGGATCAACACCGGCATCATCCGGGCAATGGGCGGCAGCGGCAAGGTGGTGACGGCTGCCGGCCTGGTGTTCGCGTTCACGATGTTGGTGATGGTCGTCAGTGACCTGGTCACGATCGGGCAGTTGGGTGCCACCATCGGCGTCGGTCTGTTGTTCGACACCTTGGTGGTACGCGCGTTCATGACGCCGGCGATCGCCGCGCTGCTGGGGCGGTGGTTCTGGTGGCCGCAACGGGTGCATCCACGGCCGCTCAGTGCAACAGGACGCCCGTCGGGCCGGGGCCAGCTAGTGCGGTCGATCCTGCAGAGAGAAGAGCGCTGACAGCCATGAATGCGTCTTCCTTCTGTGCGGTGAAAGCCGCATGAGCAGTAGGCACACAAGCGACCGGCCGCCGTTGATCGCACGGGTGATCTATCGGCTGTCGGTGCCGATCATTCTCGGCTGGCTGGCGATCATCGCCGTCGTCACCTTCGCTGTTCCGTCATTGGAACAAGTCGGGCGGGAAAGCTCTGTATCGCTGGTCCCCAAAGATGCGCCGTCGTTTCAGGCGATGCAGCGCATGGGGCAGGTGTTCGGCGAATCCGATTCCGACAGCGTCGCGATGATCGTCCTGGAGGGAGACAAACCCCTCGGTGAGGACGCGCACCGGTACTACGACGACTTGGTTCGCCAGCTGCGAGCCGATACGAAACATGTGCAGCACGTTCAGGATTACTGGGGGGACTCACTCACCGCATCAGGCGTCGAGAGTGCCGATGATCTGAGTGTCTACGTCCAGCTGAATCTCGCGGGTAACCAGGGCCAGGCCCTGGCCAACGAATCTGTGGAAGCGGTCCGGGACATCGTGGCGGGGACGGTCCCGCCGCCGGGCGTGAAGGCCTACGTCACGGGTCCTTCCCCGTTGATCACCGACATGAACCACGCCGGTGACACGTCGATCATGAAGATCACGCTGGTGACGCTGGTGGTGATCTGCACGATGCTGCTTTTCGTGTACCGCTCGGTCATCACCGTTGTTCTCCTTCTGGCCATGGTCGGGATCCAGGTGCAGGCGGCGCGGGGAGTCGTCGCATTCCTCGGCGACCACCAGGTTCTGGGGCTGTCGACATTCGCGGTGAATCTCCTGGTATCGCTCGGAATCGCGGTCGGCACCGATTACGGAATCTTCTTCATCGGGCGATATCACGAGGCACGTCAAGCCGGCGAAGACCGCGAAACCGCGTTCTACACCACCTATCGCAGCGTTGCGAAAGTGGTTGTGGCCTCAGGTCTGACGATTGCCGGAGCCATTTACTGTCTGAGCTTCACCCGGCTGCCGTACTTCGAGACGATGGGCATTCCGTCCGCCATAGGCATGGCGGTTGCCGTCGCGGTGGCCGTCACGCTGGTTCCGGCCGTCATCGCCGTCGGCGGCCGGTTCGGGCTGTTCGAACCGAAGCGGAAGCTCATGGTCCGCCGGTGGCGGGGGGTCGGCACGGCGGTGGTCCGATGGCCGGTGCCGATTCTTGCCGGGGCTTGCGCGGTGGCGTTTGTCGGTCTTCTCGCCCTGCCTGGATATCAGACCAGCTACGACGACCGGCTGTATGTGCCCCAGGACATCCCGGCCAATGTCGGATATGCGGCCGCCGAGCGTCATTTCCCCGAATCGCGGATGACGCCAGACATCCTGATGCTCGAAGCCGACCACGATATGCGCAACCCGACAGATTTCTTGGTTCTGCACAAGCTGGCCAAGAAGATCTTCGCGGTCCCCGGGATTGCCACGGTGCAGAGCATCACCCGGCCAGAGGGCAGCCCGATCGAGCGCACGTCGATACCGTTTCAGATCAGCCTGCAGAGCGCCGGCCTCCGACAGATCGTGCCGTTCGCGAAAGATCGCATGAATGGCATGTTGAAGCAGGCGGACGACATGCAGAGAATGATCACCCAGATGGAGGGCACTCACAATCTGATGAAGTTGATCGGCTCGATCACCCACAACACGGTCGAGGTGACCGGGGAGACTGCCGAACTTACTGACGATCTGATGGCCACCGTTTCAAATTTCGACGACTTCTTCCGGCCGCTTCGCAATTACCTGTATTGGGAAGGCCACTGCTACGACATTCCCATTTGCTTCGCCATTCGATCGGTGTTCGACGCGCTTGACAGCACCGACCAGCTCAGCCTTCAGATGCACAAACTTCTCGACAACTTGGTGAAAGTCGACGGATTACAGGCGCAGCTTGTCACTCAATTGCCGCCGATGATCGAGATCATGAAGTCGATGCGAGCCATGATGCTGACAATGCACAGCACCATGTCCGGAATGATCGCGATCATGGATGAGACGACGTCGAATGCCAGCGCGATGGGCAAGATCTACGACGGCGCCCAGAACGACGACTCGTTTTATCTGCCCCCGGAAGTGTTCGAGAACAAGGACTTCCAACGGGCGATGAGCCTGTTCTTCTCGCCCGACGGGAAGGCCGTCCGGCTGATCCTCACGCACCGGGGTGATCCCGGAACTCCTGAGGGCATCTCGCGGGTTGATGCTGTGCGGACGGCAGCGGAAGAGGCGATCAAGGTGACGCCGCTGCAGAACGCTTCCATCCACCTCGCCGGAACCGCTGCGACATACAAAGATCTGCGAGACGGGTCGAAATTCGACCTCTTGATCGCGGGTGTCGCGGCGCTCTGCCTGATCTTCGGCATCATGCTGGTGGTGACGCGGAGTTTCGTCGCCGCACTGGTCATCGTCGGTACGGTGGCGCTTTCGCTCGGTGCGGCGTTCGGGCTTTCGGTACTGGTCTGGCAGCACATTCTCGGCATCGAACTGCACTGGCTCGTCTTGGCGATGTCGGTGATCGTTCTGTTGGCGGTGGGTTCCGACTACAACCTGCTGTTGGTGTCGCGCATGAAAGAGGAGGTCGGCGCCGGGATCAACACGGGCATCATCCGAGCCATGGGCGGCACCGGCAAGGTGGTGACGACCGCGGGCCTGGTGTTCGCGTTCACGATGTTGTCGATGGTGGTCAGTGATCTGCGCATCATCGGGCAGGTGGGTTCGACCATCGGTCTGGGTTTGTTGTTCGACACCCTGGTGGTACGTGCATTCATGACACCGGCAATCGCAGCCCTGCTCGGGCGCTGGTTCTGGTGGCCACTGCGGGTCCGTCAGCGGCCCTCCAGTGCGGTTCTGGGCCCGGTCACGGCGCCTGCTGACCGACTGGTCAAGCAGGAGGCCTGATTTCACGCTGTGGTCGAGCTGGGCAAAGCATGGGTGAGATCCGCCCAGGCCGATTACAGTCGGAATGGTCGGGAGCAATGGTAGGGAGGAAGTTTGAATATGTTCCGTCTGTCGTTGACCAGACTGGCCGTCGGGCTCGGCGGCCTGGCTCTGTCGTTGACCGCCGGGGCCGGGATCGCGTCCGCGGGGCCGAACCTGGATTCGGCCATCAACACGACGTGCACGTACCCGCAGTTGGTATCGGCGCTCGATGCGCAGGATCCGCAGGTCCGGATGGCATTCGATCAATCGCCGATACTGCAGCGTGGCTTGCGTGAGTTCATCGCCGACGCGCCGGCCAAGCGGGCCAAGACAGCGCAGGATGTGGCGAACGCTCCGATGTTCCAGCCGTACCTCGGCACCATCGAACAAGCCTTCAACACCTGCAACAACTTCTGATCTGAAGTCGGTGCCGCCGTGGTCGTTTCGTTCGTCTACGGCGGGTCCGTCGGGCCCACGGTCGAACCCTTCGGCGAGATCGGTGACCGATTGCCAACAGATTGTGCGGCCTACGGCAATTCGCCCCGATAGCAACGCATTTCCTAATACTCTGCCGTCATGAGTCAGAGCCGATACACCGCTGCGCAACGCGCCGCAGGATCTCCCTCCATCTGCTCCGCGCGTGAGCTGCCCGCAACGTCGTTCGAGGAGTCGTGCTCGTGACCCCCGCCAGTGACAGCGGTTCGACGGCCCGGCCGGTCGCACTGTTCGTTTTGGGTGTGCCTCGTTCCGGAACCTCTGCGGTCACCCGGGTCCTCTCGCTGTGCGGTGCCACGCTCCCGGCGGGGCTGTCGGGTGCAGATCCGCGCAACCCGCGTGGCTACTGGGAGCCGCGGGCGTCGCTCCATCTCAACAACACGATCTTGCGCCGCTACGGCAGCGCCGTATTCGACCCGTCACTACGCCTGCAAGAGGACGGGGGGCTCGATGCAGACCAGAAGGCTTTCTGTATCAACAAGATCGGACAGTTTCTCGCCACCTTGCCGGCCGCGCCTGTCGTACTCATCAAGGACCTGCAGATAACGCTGCTGTCCAGCTTGTGGTTCGAAGCGGCACGGCAGGCCGGCTTCGACATCGCTGTTGTGAACATGGTGCGTCCTCCGCAGGAAGTCATCGCATCAGGTGCCGCGGACTTCCTGACATCGCCGGAGCTCGGCAGTGCACTGTGGCTGAAGTTCAACCTGCTGGCCGAGAGAGATACCCGCGAGCTACCGCGCGTGTTCGTCGAGTACGCCAACCTGCTCGAGGATTGGCGTCGTGAAGTCAAACGGATCTCGTTGGCTCTCGGCATCGATCTGGACAACCGGGATGAGGACGCGATCGAGGAGTTCCTCACCCCGGATCTCCACCGCCAGCGGCAGACCGGCCCTGTGACGGAAACTTTCGGCACAGACTGGATTTCCTCGGTTTACGACGCGCTGAGCGCGGCCGCACGCGACGAGCCCGTGGACCAGGTCGAGTTGGATCGCGTGTATGCGGCGTACCGGGCGAGCGAACAGGGTTTCCGGTCGGTGTTCGAGAATTCCGTCCGGTTGAACAAGCTCAATCGATTCGTCCGGCCGTCCCTCCTGAAGTTTCGCTACGAGGCCGTTGCACTGGCCAACCGGCGCCGTGGGACCTGGGCCTGACCCGTCTGTAACCGGGCGCCGTTGCGGTCACGCAGCCGCATGCCGATGATGAAAGAGGCTAGTTAGTGTCGGGACGAACAAGTCGTGTACGGGAATCTTTGAGACCGCGCCAAGTACCCAAAGAACGTGTGCAACTGGATAATCGGCTCGCGTTGGCCGACGAGGCATCGTTGGCGGAGCATCGCGCTGCCGGCATGAAGGTGGTCATCCAGGTCACCTGGCTGTACGACCGTGCCGTCGATCTCGATGGGCTGCGACGTTTTCACCATAATCTCGGCCAGGGTTTGTTGGGGCGTCGCATCGAGCGCCCGGCGCTGCCGGTCGCCCGGCACCGATGGGTTGTGGACCGGGGTCCGTCAGATGTCGACATCGCTGAGTCGACCCGTCCGCGTGCCGATTTCAGTTCCTGGGTCGACGAGCGGTCGCAGCTTCCGGTCGATGCGGAGACGGGCCCCGGCTGGCACATCGGTGTCGTACGCCTCGACGACGGCTCGACCGCGGTCAGTCTGGTGCTCTCGCACAATCTGATCGACGGGCTCGGCCTTGCGCTCGTGATAGTCGAAGGGACACTGGGTAAAACCCGCGATCTCGGGTATCCGCCGCCACGGTCGCGTACTCGACTGCGCGCGTTGGCCCAGGATGCCCGAGAAACCGCGCGCGACGTACCCAAGGCCGCCCGGGCGCTCGTCACGGCGGTGAAATCTGCCAGAGAGCAGGCTCGGGCCAAGTCCGAGGACAATCCTTCATCGGCACCGCAGTCTGTCCCGGCGGTCAATGCAGTCGGCACCGATGAGGTCGTGCTCGTACCGGCTCTGACGGTCTACGTCGACCTCGGTGAGTGGGACGCGCGCGCCGAAGCACTCGGGGGAGCGAGTCATACGCTGGCCGCGGCGTTTGCCGCGAAGTTCGGTGAGCACATCGGCCGCACGCGCGACAAGGACGGTGCCGTCACCCTCCAGATCCCGATCAGCGACCGCACAGAGGACGACACCCGAGCGATGGCACTGTCGTACGCGCGCGTCACGATCGACCCCGCCCCTGTCGCGACGGATCTGCGCGAAGTCCGTGCGGCCGTCAAACAGACGCTGGCGACGTTGAAAGAGACCTCAGCGGAGTCCAAGCAGCTCCTGTGGCTGCCCTCGTTCATGCCGAAGCGGATGCTCAAACAGATGGTCTCCAGAGTGCCTGCGGATCCGGACCAAGCGGTGTTCTGTTCTTACCTGGGCGATCTCAGCTCGTTCATCAGCGAGGCCGACGGCACCGTGGCCGAGTTCGCGAATGCGCGAACGACCGGGCAACAAGAATCGCGACAGCTCCTCGAGCGGACCGGCGGCCGATTGGTCATCCTCTCTGGACGCCTGAGTGGCAAGATCTTCATCAGCGTCGGGGCCTACCAACCTGGCGCGGAGAACTCCACATTCGCCCTGCGGGAACTGGCCGAACGCACGCTGGCTGATTTTGATCTTGTCGGCGAGATCCACTGACGTACCAGCTGTGCGGTAGGTAGCCTAGACCGTTCAATCCCGAAGATCATCTGCCACACCGTTGTTCGCCAACAGGTCCCAACTGGAGAAGTCATGTCGAGAGACGCGCGATGAAGCTCGTGCTGGCAAGCTATGGCACCCGCGGTGATGTGGAGCCCTGCGTCGCGGTCGGTTGCGAGCTGCAGCGCCGCGGGCATGACGTGCGTTTGGCTGTCCCGCCCGACCTGGTTGCCTTCTCCGAGGCGGCGGGGCTCGAGACGGTCCCTTACGGTCCGGACACGGCGGTATGGGCGGACGCGCACCGCGACTTCTGGGTCCGTTTCTTCGGCAACTTCTGGAAGATCCCGGAACTGATGAAACTGATGCGCGAGATGCGCGAGATCGGGGAGTCCGTTGTCCGGTTCTGGGAGGACATCACGACGACGCTCACGTCGTTGGCCGACGGGGCGGATCTACTCATCACATTCCTGAATTTCGAACCGCCGGCGGTCAACGTCGCTGAGTACTACGGCATCCCGATGGCCACGGTTCACGTCTCGCCGGTACGGCCCAATGGCCGGATGTTGTCGTTCCTGCCCCCCTCGTTGGGGCGTTCCGCTCTGAAGGTGTACCAGTGGGCGAATTGGCGCGGGGTCAAGAAATTCGACGACGCGCAGCGTCGCCAGCTCGGTCTGCCGAAGGCCACGGGGTCATCGCCGCGACGGATCACCGAACGCGGATCCCTGGAGATACAGGCCTACGACGAGGTGTGTTTTCCCGGGCTGGCTGCGGAGTGGGCGCAATGGACCGACCAAAGGCCCTTTGTCGGTGCCCTGACGATGGAGCTGACTACAGACGGCGATGACGAGATCGCTGCCTGGGTTGCGGCGGGAACACCGCCGATTTTCTTCAGCTTTGGCAGCACACCGGTCAAGTCTCCCGCTGACACGTTGATGATGATCGAGAAGGCCTGCGCGGAGCTGGGGGAGCGGGCCTTGGTGTGCGCCGGTTCGAGTGACTTCAGCCAGGTACCCGATTCCGACCAGGTCAAGGTCGTGGACACGATGAACTTCGCGTCCGTGTTCCCTGCGTGTCGCGCGTTGGTGCACCACGGCGGTATGGGCACGATGTCCGCGGGCCTACGCGCCGGGGTACCTATGCTCGTCTACTGGACGGCGCTCGACCAAGCATTGTGGGCATCTCGCGTCGAACAGCTGAAAGTTGGTTTCGGACGGCGCATCTCGGCGGCCAGCAGTGAGCGGCTCGCTTCAGACCTGCGCACGATTCTTGATCCGCAGTACGTTGCCCGTGCCCGCGAGATCGCTACCCAGATGACCACACCGGACGACAGCGTCGCCGACACCGCCGATCACCTGGAGCGGTTCGCGCGGTCAGGGCGTTCTGGATGAGCTGAGCATCTGAGCTTCCCGCTCAGATGATGCCCAATCCCCGCACTACCTGCAGCAATCCAATCATCACGAAGATGCCTATCATCACCTGGCGTCGGTTGGCCAGCGCCCAGTCGTGGACCGGTTGCAGGACAGCCTGGGTTCGTGCCGGGGCGATCAGGTGGCTGATGACGGCGACCTCGAAAACGGCGAACATCGCGACGACGAACAGGATGACGGCGATGATCTGTGTGCCCGTCGACGCCCCGGAGGACACGACGGTGGTCGCCACAAAAAGGACCAGCGGAAACCCTGGTATGAACCCCAGACCGCACACCAACGCGACCCACAGGGCGCCGCTGTCCCAGGCTCGTTGAAGTCGGCGGAACAGGCGGCGAATGGCGGAGTCACCTTCTGTCGCTTCCCCCACACCGGCGAACGGCGACGAGATCTGGCCCGTCCCCTCGGATTCCGGAACCTCGCTTGGTGCATTACCGGCCGGTGTCGGCACCTGCGCTCGCTGACGCACCCAGTAACGAACTGCGATCAGCAGCGCGACCGATAACACCAGGACGCCCATGCCGAGTTGGATGTGCCGGGCTGCGGCGCTGGCGGCCGGTGTCTGAGGGCTGAACATCGGCGCGCGGTGCAGCAACACCACTGGCACCAACAGGGCGGGAATATTCGTTGTGAGGCAGCCGATCCAGCACACGAGCAGGTTCTGCACCGGCCGTGGACGCGAGATCACGAGGAGGATGAGGGCGAGAAGCGCGGGATTGAACGCCATCAGAATCGCCATCCCGAGTAATGAGCCCCACACGGCGGGGAACATTACCTGCTAGTTAATTATTTTTTGGGCCTTTGGCAACCTGGTCGATCTTGGTCTACGTGACCTCGGCCCGTACGTGGGGCGGTTCCGACGGAAGCCGTGCTCTGGCACGGACCGGCGGCGCCGACGCGCTGCGGTTGCGTGCGGGCATCGGTCGAATCTTCCGTAGTCTCTTCCGGATTCAGCTGCTCCGTTTTGGAACAGAACTGACGCGGGATGGGGATAATGACCGATGTCTTCGGGCAGCTCACAGGCTCGACAACTGAAAGGCTAGAGGCTCCGCGATGAAATTTGTGCTGGCTTTCTATGGGACGCGTGGTGATGTAGAGCCTGGAGTTGCGGTCGGTCGTGAACTGGTGCGGCGCGGTCACGAAGTGCGCATGGCCGTCTCGCCCGATCTGGTCGAGTTCGTGACGGCGGCCGGACCGGAGGCCATTGCGTGCGGACCGGACGTGCGGGTGTGGCAAGACCTGAACCGGGATTTCTGGGCGCGCTTCTTGCGCAAGTTCTGGAGGAACTTCTGGCGGGTCCGGGATCTGGCCGGTTTGCTGCGCGAGGAATGGCATCTCTTCGACCAGTACTGGCAGGACGTAAGCAAGACGCTGACGTCTTTGGTGGACGGGGCGGATGTGCTCTTTACGGGGGTGATCGGCGAGGAGGCAGCCGGCAACGTCGCGGAAGGTTGCGGAATTCCGCTGGCGATGTTGCATGTGTTCCCGATGCGGCCCAACGGGCAGCTCGTCCCGGCGCTACCGGCTCCGTTGGCTCGCACAATGATGAAGGCGTCAGAGTGGCTGAGCTGGCCCATGATGAAAAGGCTGGAGGACCCGCAGCGGCGCGAACTTGGCTTGGCCAAGGCAACTGGTCCCTCTGCGTGGAGAGTTGCCGCACGCGGCTCATTGGAGCTCCAGGCCTACGACGAGATCTTCTTTCCCGGGCTGGCGGAGGAATGGGCGGAATGGAATGGGCAGCGACCCTTCGTCGGTGCGTTGACGATGGAGTTGCCGACCGACACCGACGACGAGGTCGCCGACTGGATCGCCGCGGGAACCCCGCCGATCTGCTTCGGTTTCGGCAGCATGCCGGTGGACTCCGGCGCCGAGACGCTGGCCATGATCAGTGCCGCATGTGTCGAGTTGGGCGAGCGGGCGTTGGTGTGCGCCGGCGCGAGTGACTTCAGCGACGTCCCCCATTCCGATCACGTCAAGGTGGTCAGCACCATGAACTATGCCGCTGCCTTTCCTGCTTGCCGGGCCGTCGTGCACCACGGCGGCGCGGGCACCACCGCCGCTGGGCTGCGGGCCGGGGCTCCCACCTTGATCCTTTCGACGGACCTGGATCAGACGCTGTGGGGGGCGCGGATCAAGCGACTGAAAGTGGGTACCGCTCGGCGTCTTTCGGCCACTACCCAGAAGACGTTGGTGGCGGACCTGCGTACCGTCCTCGAGCCGGAGTGTTCGGCTCGCGCCCGCGAGGTCGCCACTCGCATGACCAAACCCGCAGAAAGCGTGGCGACCACAGCCGACCTGTTGGAAAAGCTCGGTCGCCTCAAGCGTGCCGGCTGATCGTCCCGCCCGGGCACAACGACATCGCACGGTGAAAGCCCTTTTGTCACGCCGCAATCGCGGTGACTTTACGACTTCTGATCGGATCACGACCGCGATGACCCATGATGTCTGGGTGGAAAGCAGAACCTCCGACATCGCGAACATGCCCCGGGGCGGGCCGGACGCGTCCTGGCTGGATCGGCGATTGCAGACCGACCGACTGGAGTACCTCGACCGCGACGACGTCGATGATCTGAAACGCAAGGTCATGGATTCTCTCGACCGTGCCGGAGGGCGGCGGCGGATCGGTATCCACGAGAAGTGCGCCCGGATGGTGCTTCGCGAGGTGGCCGACGTGCCTGCACCGAAGATCCTGGAACTCGGTGCGGGACTCGGCGGGCTGTCGCGCAAGCTGTTGGAGATGCATCCCACCGCGCAGCTGACGGTCACCGACCTCGAGCCGACGTTTGTGGCGGGCATGGCCGCCGGAGATCTCGGCAGTCACCCTCGCGCCGTTGTCCGGGAGATGGATGCCACCGAAATCGACGCGCCGGACGGCTATTACGACCTGGCGGTGTTTGCGTTGTCGTTGCATCATCTGACTCCCGAACTCGCCGTCCAGGTGTTTGCGGCGGGCACCAGGGCGGCGAAGAAGCTGCTGATAGTCGATCTCCCCAGGCCGCCGGCGCCTTTGCACGTTCTTCTGTTGGCGGTGGTGCTGCCGCTGGTAAAGGTTTCGCCGCTGCAACACGACGGATTCATCAGCTCCCTGCGCGCCTACAGTCCGGCGGCGTTGCGTGCGCTGGGCCGGCACGCTGACCCGTCGATCACCGTCGAATTCCGGACTCGACGAGGCCTGGGTCCGACGGTGGCGGTGGCCAGCCGGTCCCGGCACGGTGGCTAGCGGAGTCGATCGAACTCTCGTAGTCCGTCGGGTCGTGCCCAGCTCAGATGGTGTTCAAACCCTTGGCAATCAGCATGACGCCGGCCAATATGCACATGGCCACCAAGATTTTTCGATGGTGAGCCCACGCCCAGTCATGCAGCCGTTGCAGGACAGCTTCGGTTTTCGTGGGAGCGGCCAGATAGCTGACGAGGACGATCTCGACAACGGCCAGCATGCCGACGATGAATGCGATCGCGGCGGTGATCTGCGTGCCGACCGCCGCTCCGGAGACGACGACGATCGCGAGTAGGAACAGAGCCACGTCGGGTGGGGCCCCGGCAAATGAGAAGCCGATCACGAACGAGACCCACAGGGCTCCGCTTTCCCAGGCATCGTGGCCGCGCCGCAGCAGGCGCCGGAAAAAGGATGTGCCGCCTTCCGGTTCTTCTTTCGCGCGGGCGAGGAGTCGTGAGACCGGCGTCGACGTGTCGGCGTCGAGGACCATCGTCGACGCGCCACCATCCGTAGCCGGTAGCTTCGCCCGCTGACGCACCCAGAAGTGCACCGTCAGCACTGTGGCAGTCGTCAGCGCGACCGCACCCATGCCGATCTGGATGTAACCGCCGGTCGAACTCTTGGCCCAGGATTCCGCGGTCGACTTGAACATCGGCGTCGCGTGCAGCAGCGTCAGCGGAACGATCAGCGTAGGAATGCATGCAGCCATGCAGCCGGCACCGAACATCAGCAGGTTCTGCACGGGTCGCGGCCGGGAGATCACGAGAAGGGTGATCCCGATGCGCATGGGATCGAGGCCAACCAAAATTCCTAGCGCCAGCACCGATCCCCACACGGTCGAAACACTACCCGGTTGCTCCTGCCGGCCCGCTCTTTTCGCACCGACGGTGTCCTTGATGATGCTTTCCCGGCACGCCAAAGTCGGTTTGCGAGCGCCAACTTGGCTCATGCACAGGCCTGCCGGCATGTCGGTTTCGGCCCGGCGGCAGACTACGGACGTTATGCTCTCGCGGTGGCGTGGAGTTCTCTGAGGATGGCCGAGTGTCCGCGATAACCAGAGATTGCCGGTTATGCGGATCCACTGGCCCCCATCCGGCGATTGACGTTCGCGAGATGATGTTCGGTACTCGGGAACAATTTGAATATTTCTGCTGCGCTGCGTGCGATACCTTGCAGATCGACAAGGAGCTAGAGGGCGAAGACCTCATGCGTCACTACCCCTCGAACTACTACTCACACAGCGAGTCAGCGCAACCGGGCGCGTTTCGATGGCTGGTCACACAGCATGACGAGTACAAGCTGCGCGGCGGCAATCCGATTGTCGGTGCATTCATGAAGGCGCGTCTGACCGAAGGGCTCTTCCGTGTGCTCCTCGGCGGCGACGTCGTCAGAATGCTCGCTCAATTGGCCGTCGAGCACGACTCGCGCATTCTGGACGTCGGTTGTGGCACCGGGGGACTGCTGGACCGTCTGACCAGAATTGGATTCAACAACTTGGTCGGCGCGGACCCGTTCATCGAGGCCGATGGCCGATCTGCTGAAGGTGTGCCGCTGATGAAGGCAGATCTGCGCGATGTCGACGGCAAATTCGACCTCATCATGTTCAATCATTCGCTCGAACACGTTCCCGACCCGGTCGAGACCCTCAAGGTGGCGTACGGCAAGCTCGCCGCCGGAGGCATGTGCCTGGCTCGTGTGCCCACGACTTCGTCGGAAGCGTGGAGCACCTACCGGGCCGATTGGGTGCAGGCCGATGCACCGCGGCACATGGTCATACCCTCGCGGCAGGGAATGGCAGTGGCGGCCGAACGGGCTGGAATGCGAGTGGTTCGGACGTTCGATGACTCGAATTTGGGCCAGTTTCTCGGCAGTGAAGCGTATCGACGTGATGTCCCGGTGACCGATCCGAAGATACTGCGGATGTTCGGACCCAAGCAGCTGTGGGCGTGGGAAAAACGCGCACAATTGCTCAACCGACAGGGACGGGGCGACCAGACGGGATTCGTCCTACAGGCAATCTGAGGTATCGGACGAGTGGGAGCGGCCGGCCACCGGAAATCTTCTCTCTCACAGTCGATCTTGCGATTCGGGCACCGGTTGGCCCGCTGCGCTTTCGTCGTCGTGCCATCGTGCGGGTCAATTTCCCCATACTCAATCAGCAAACCGATCCGGGTAGTGCCGGCTCGAGGCTAGAGTCACTCGAACTTACTGGAATACGAGCTGGGGGCCCAATTTCACGTGACCGACCACGATGTTCGATCGCTGTACCTCGATCTGATCCGAGGCAACCTCACGAGGTACGGGATGCCGGAACGAATGCCCGCCGAGTGGACGCTGAGGCGACGGCTCTACTTCAAGACCCTCAATCGCATGATGGTTCGCGGTGGGGCGCATCGACTTGCCCGCGCGACTCCGAACGAGAATCGCAGCACCCTCGTCCGGCACAAGCGGGACTTGGGCATCGATTGGCCGGCGGAGGCCGAGACGATGATCGGAATGCAACGACTGACCAGTCTTCAGCAGTGTGTCGAGACTGTACTCGCGGAGGACATCCCCGGCGACCTGATCGAATGTGGTGTGTGGCGGGGCGGGGCCTGCATCCTGATGCGTGCCGTACTGGCCGCCTATGGGGATCAGACACGAAGCGTCTGGGTGGCGGACTCGTTCCAGGGCCTGCCACCTGCCGACCCCGACAACTACATCGCCGACAAGGGGCTCAGGACGCAGAGCCTGGCCGGCATACTGGGCGTGCCAGAAACTGAGGTCAGGGCGAACTTCGAGCGCTACGGACTGATGGACGACCAGGTCCGCTTCCTGCCCGGTTGGTTCAAGGACACCCTGAAAGACGCGCCGATCGATCGCATTGCGGTGCTGCGGATCGACGGCGATCTGTACGAATCCACGATCCAGGCACTCGACGCGCTCTACCCGCGGCTGTCCCCGCAGGGCTTCTGCATCATCGACGACTATCACGATCTCGAGCCATGTCGGCAAGCCGTCACCGACTACCGTGCGGAGCACGGGATCACCGCCGAGATCGTAGATATCGACGGGACTGCTGTGCTCTGGCGTAAATAGCGAAAGGCGTTGGATCGTTCTGGATCTCACGTCGACGGCGTGCCGGCCGCGTTATGCTGCCGAGCAGTTGAGCGTCGTCCGCAAGAGCTCCGGCTGTCATTTTCGCGGGCGCGCAAGGGACGTGAGAGGCCAGAATCTGCAATGAAGATTGTCCTGGCAAGCTACGGAACCCGCGGTGACATCGAGCCGTGTGTCGCCGTGGGCCGTGAGCTGCTACGACGCGGACACGACGTGCACATGGCTGTCCCGCCCGACCTCGTCGGCTTTGCCGAGGCGGCCGGGCCGACAGCGATCCCGTACGGGCCGGATCTGCAGGCGGTGCTGGATGCGCACCGCGACTTCTGGACCCACTTCTTCCGGAACTTCTGGAAGGTCCGCGAGATGATCAGGTTGCGACGGGAAGTGGTGGCGCCGTTCCACCAGTGCTGGAAGGACATCATTGCCACTTTGACGTCGCTCGCCGAAGATGCCGACCTGCTGTTCACCGGAGTGAATTTCGAGGATGCCGCGGGCAACGTCGCTGAGTACTACGACATTCCGTTGGCCACATTGCATCTGTTCCCGCTTCGCGCCAATGGCCAGTTCGTGCCGTTCCTGCCGGGGCGGCTGGGCCGAACGGCGATGCGAGTGTCCGAATGGATTGCCTGGCGCAACGCCAGGAAAGTCGAGGGCATACAGCGAGGCGAACTGGCGTTGCCGAAGGCCACCTCTCCCTCGCCGTGGCGGCTCACCGAACGCGGTTGCCTGGAGATCCAGGGGTACGACGAAGCCTGCTTTCCCGGGTTGGCCGACGAATGGGCGCAATGGTCCGGTCAGCGGCCCTTCGTCGGTGCCTTGACGATGAATCTGCCAGGTGATTCAGACGAAGAGGTCGCCAGGTGGATCGCGGCGGGGCCACCACCGATATTCTTCGGCTTCGGCAGCTTGCCGATGGAATCGGGCGCGAAAACACTCGCGATGATCAACTCGGCCTGCGCACAGCTCGGAGAGCGGGCGCTGGTGTGTGCGGCCGGAACCGACCTGAGCCACCTTCCCCGGTCCGAGCACGTCAAGATCGTCGGCACGATGAATTTCGCGACGGCGTTTCCCGGTTGTCGCGCGGTGGTGCACCATGGCGGATTGGGCACCACCGCCGCGGGCCTGCGCGCGGGGGTTCCCACGTTGATCCTGTCGACCGATCTCGATCAGACGCT
This sequence comes from Mycolicibacterium peregrinum, assembly GCF_001665625.1. Lineage (GTDB taxonomy): Bacteria > Actinomycetota > Actinomycetes > Mycobacteriales > Mycobacteriaceae > Mycobacterium > Mycobacterium peregrinum_B. The sequence continues at coordinate 79,711 of NZ_LZSY01000180.1, forward strand.
GTGGGGGCGCCGGGTCAAGGTGCTGAAAGTGGGTACGGCCCGGCGCTTTTCGGGCACGACGGAGAAGAGCCTGGTTGCTGACCTGCGCACGATCCTCGAGCCGCAATATGCCGCCCGAGCGCGCGAGGTCGCCGCCCAGATGACCCAGCCTGCCGAAAGTATCGCGACCGCGGCAGATCTCGTGGAGAAACTTGCCGGCGTCGGCCGGCTGTGACACAGCTCTGATCGGAGCTTTCCGCGTTACTCCGGCGAGTCACGTGAACCATGAGCGCTGGCGGGGCAGTGTTGTGGCGTTGCGGCCTGCGATGGCGGCTCGGCATCTCGGATCGCGCGGACGTGGATCATCCCGCCACGATGCGGAACGAACGTGACGTGCTTCGCCCGCTGCTTTTCGTCAGCCGCAGCAGTCGTGCTCAATTCGACCCGGCGCAGGATCTCACGGAGGACGAGCCGTATCTCCACCATGGCGAAGGTGGCACCGAGGCAGCGGCGGTTTCCGCCACCGAAAGGGAGCCAGGTGGTGGGGCTGAGGGAGGCGTCGAGCATTCGATCCGGGTCGAATCGATCCGGATCGGGGTACACCTCGGCGCTCGCGTGCACCAGCCCGATGGCCGGGTCGACCATGATGCCGGCCGGCAACCGATAGCCACCGATCTCGGTCGGCTCCTTGAGAACCCGTCCGGAGCTGAACAGCACCGGACGGATCCGCAACGTCTCCTTGACCACGGCGTCGAGGTACTCGTCGCCGGACGCGTCGCCTGCCGCGCTGGCATCGGCGGCCCGCACCGCCTTGGCCAGCGCCTCCGGGTGGCGGGTCAGTCGCTCCAACGCCCAGGACAGTGCCGTCGCGGTGGTCTCGTGTCCGGCCGCGATCGCAGTCAGGAGCTGGTCGCGCAGTTCGCTGTCGGACATGGTGCGACCGTCGTCGTCGGTGGCGCGGACCAGCATGGCCAGCACGTCGGTACGGTGCTCGAGGTCGGGGTCGGCACGCCGGTCGGCGATCTCGGCGTAGAGCAGGGCGTCAGCTTCCTCGAATCGCCGGCCGACGCCTCGCCACGGGCGATGGCGCCGCAGGCTCGGTTTCGTAATCGCCGGTGTCTCCCAGGGTTTCATGTAGAGCAACCGCGGCACCACCCGGCGCAGCGCGGCCAGTCGCGCGGGGTCGCTGGCGCCGATGACTGTTCGCAGGATCACCTCGAGCGTGATCTCCGTAGTCATGGGTGCCACCGGGAAGCTCTTTCCGACCGGCCACCCGGCGACGTTCTCTGCGGCGATCTCGACCATCTGAGCAGCCTGCTGCGCGACGGCGTCGCGATGAAATGCCGGCATCGTCAGGCGGCGCAGGGAGTGGTGCGCGTCCTCGTCGAGCACAAACAGCGAGCTCTCGCCGAGGAGACCGCGGAAAAACCAATGTGCTTCGCCGGAATGAAAGACCCGAGGGTCACCGGCGTACACCGTCTTGATGTCGGCAGGGTCGGCGAGGTAGACGACCGTGCCCGACAACGGAATACGCAGCCGGAACATGTTCCCATAGCGGCGCTGGCACGCGCGCAGGAAGCGTAGACCGAAGCTTGCCATCAACGTGGACTGCACCACCATGGGAAGTGGAGGGCCGGGCGGCAGTTCGGTTTTCGCGGCAGTCACTTTGCGTGATCCCTAGCTACTAGACGGTACGGGTGCGGAAAGACCGACGGCCTCGGATCGCAACCGACACGGGTGGCCGGTCGTGGCGTGCGCTCGCACGATCCACGGTCGCAGATCCGGGCTCTACGGTATTTCCCAACCGTACGAGTCTTGGCATGGGTACGGGGTGCTTTCGGTCGGAGACATCACCCACTGCGGGTGACCCGGGGCGGGTGATGGCACGTTTGCCTTCAACTCGGTTCCGGTGACGACCATTAGTTCCCGTTCGCCGGGCGAAATGCTGTGCTGCTGCTCAGCAGATTTCTATGAGTTGCATTTGTCTCGCTGAAGGCTCGTAGAGGTCGGCCTGGTGCTGCGAAGTGGGCGGCCGGGCGGGAAAGGTCCACCCCTCAGCAAATATTGCCTCTACGAAGGTGGTGGGCGTAATCAGCGGTGGTGGCTGCGTACGTATCGGCGAAACACGTCGCGGTCCAAGCGTTAGTGGCTAATTCGCTATGTTAACGGGGGTCGCGGTGGCGGGAACGCCACTGTGCATCGCCCACCGGGCGGCGAGTAGCAAATATTGACGATTTTTCTAAAACCGCCTGGCGACCGGGCTGTCTGGGTTAGGTTTAGAACGTGTTCCATTTAACTCGCCCAGATGGTCTGGAGAACTGGTGAGCATCAATCCATTCGACGACGACAACGGCAGTTTTTTCGTTTTGATCAACGACGAGGAGCAACACAGCCTGTGGCCGGCCTTCGCAGATGTTCCGGCCGGCTGGCGGGTGGTCTACGGCGAGGCGGATCGCGCCTCCTGCTTGGAGTACATCGAGCAACATTGGCCTGACATCCGGCCGAAGAGTCTCCGCGAGAGGTTGGCACAGGGTCGGACTGTTGATCAGTAAGCCGTCGGCTGGAAATACCCGAAGTGATCACGGGGCACTTCCGCTCACGCGGGGCCAGCTGGACATTTGGCTTGCCGAGGAGTCTGGGCGCGCCGGTGTCAAGTGGCAGCTGGGAATGCTTGCCCGTCTCGACGGCGTCATCGAACATGACGTCCTCGAACGGGCCATTCGTCACGTGGTCGCCGAGGCCGAACCCCTCAGGGCTGTATTTGCGGAGGTAGACGGCCAAGTTTTCCAGACGGTTGTCGACTATCCGGACATCGAACTCGGCCGCTACGACTTGACGGGCTCGGCCGACCCGGTGCAGGACGCCTATCGGGTGGTTGCAGCGATCCGTCGAACGCCGATGCCGCTGGATGGTCCGCTGTTCAAGTTCGCGTTGATGCAGACTCGGTCTGACGAGTTCTACTTTTTTGTGTGCTGTCACCACATCGCGATCGACGGCATCGGCATGGGTCTCGTCATTCACCAGATTGCCGCTGCCTATACAGCAATCGATGCCGGCGAGGCGATACCGCCCACGATCTTCGGCCCGCTGAAGAGCATCATCGATTGCGAGTTCGAATACGAGGCTACCGACGATTACCTCGTTGATCAGGCCTATTGGTCCAAGAATGTACCGCCTGAAGCTGAGTCTCGTCCTGGACCCGCCGTCGGAGTCGCAAACCCGATCGATGAGTACGAGCCTTCTGCGCCAATCCGATTGGATCGTTGCGCGGTCGACAGGGCGCGAGAGCTCTCGAAAGCTCTCGGGGTCCGCCGAGCGTCGGTGGTCGCCGCGGCGTACGCGCTGCTCGTACATGGCGAGACCGGGGGATCCGAGGTTGTCCTCGATTTTCCGGTGAGTCGACGGGTGAGTCCTGAAGTACTGCTGATGCCCGGGATGGTTTCCGGAGTCGTGCCATTGGTTCTGACGACGTCACCGCAGTCCACAGTGGCCGAATTCTGCAGGCATGTCGACACACGCATCCAGGAAGCGATGCGCCATCAGCGTTTCCCGCTCCGCGCTATCGAGAACAAGACGCGTTTCCAGGGGGCCGGGCAGCCGTCGACTCGGGCC
>NZ_LZSY01000181.1 GCF_001665625.1 Mycolicibacterium peregrinum
GGGGGCGGGGGGGGCGGGTTGTTTGGGGGGGGGGGGGGCGCGCGCGCCCCCCGGGGGGGCGCGCCCACCCCCCCCCGGGGGGCCCCCCCCCCCCCCCCCCACCGCTCCTTATCAAGTTGTCGTAGCGCGTACTAGCCGCGCTTGCCGCACACCGGCCACGCACCGATGCCCTGGCTGCGCAGCACGTTCTCGGCCACCCGGATCTGCTCCGAGCGCGAAGCCTGGTGCGGCGAACCGGAACCACCGTTGGCGCGCCAGGTGCCCATGTTGAACTGCAGGCCGCCGTAGTAGCCGTTACCGGTGTTGATCGCCCAGTTGCCACCCGACTCGCAGGCGGCGACGGCGTCCCAGTTGACGCTGTCCGCATTGGCGGTACCGGCACCCAGTGCCATGGGAGCGACAGCGAGCGCTCCGGCGATGATGCCCAGCCCAAACGTCTTGCGGATGTTCTTCACTTCATTCCTCTCGCCAAGCGCGCACCATCAACACCCGCGCCAGGCGGGTGCGGCAGCCTGAATCCAGGCCGGAAGGGTTGGTTCGCGCCGTCTCGGTCAGGCACGAAAGGGAGGGCCACAGTGCCCGGCCCGGGATCAGACCCAGGCCCCCGCGTCGGGCGTAATCGCCACCGCGGCCCCACTCACACGCAGGTTCTTGGTGTTGAAATTATTTGCTCCGTGTCGGAGACGCTTTGGACCGTACAAAGGTCTCGAAGAGAAGTCATCTCGATGTAGACACGATCGCGGAATTATCACGGACAGATAACGAGACGCTGAACGAATCGTTTGTGCAGGTCAGCGAGGGATGGCCGCCGTTACCGTTTCGTGATTGAAGCAAACGAAAGGTGAGGCAGATCACGCATTTTTTGTGAACTGGCCCACTTGATTCGGGTGCGACACCGCGAGCAAACAACGCCTGAGACAACAAATGCGCTGGTAGATGCCATCGACGAGTGTCACTCAGTGCCGGACCAACCGATTCTGTTCGCTGCGCAGACACAACTCTCGCGGTCCGGTCGGTGATCCGATCACGTTGGTACACAAGGGATATCGCGCCGGAAAGTCAGCGCGGCCGGACTGAACCACAACGCGACCGGCGCCCACCCAGCAGGTAACTGACTGGTCAAAACTCTTGAACTACAGCCACTTTCGTCGGTATCAGCACAATCGTCAGTCCGTCCGGCCAACTACGCGGAACGACCCAGGGACGCCCAGCTCCGACAAACAGAGCGGTCAGGGGCGTTTTGGCACAAACTTAGACAGACTGAACACAGTCCGGAGCGAATAACTGGATAAGTTCCCGCGCCAAGTAGAAAGATGAGTTCCATTGAACACCAGTAACTTTGACGCAGGCTCGACGTTCGCCCGATGATGACGTTTCCTGAATTGATCCGGCTTCCGAGCGCTCGAATACGGTGAAATTACCGGACAATTATCTCGAATCGGTAAATTGCGTCGAGTTACGGCGCGAATTCACAATTTGCTGAGCCGTAACCGACCCATTAGTTTCAGGCTCCGGCCAGATCGGCCGCGGTGTTGACGTTGGTGAGTGCTCGCTGCGGGGGCATCACGATCCGCTGCGTGTCGACGGACTCAGCCAGCGCCCGCATGCTGCGCCGGCCGTCGTGCACCAGGGCGGCGATCTGCGAGGTGAGCGCGCTGCGGTAAACCCCCGCCAGGTAGTGAGCCCTGCCATCCCAGGGCAGCACGATGTCGGCGGGCACCCGCTCGGCGGACGCCGCCAGGACATCGATCAGGTCGGACGTCAGATACGGCATGTCCACCGCGCAGACGAACGCGCGGTCCAAACCGGCCTCGGCGACGGCCCGCAACCCGCGACCCGTCGCCACCAGCGGCCCGACGCCGCGCACCTCGTCACGCAACACCTCGGCGCTCAATTCGGGCAGCGGCTGACCGGGCGCGGCGATGACAAACACCGGTGAGCACCGTTTACTCACGGCGGCGACCACGTGCTCGACCATCGTCGAGCCGTCGAACGGCAGCGTCGCCTTGTCGCGCCCCATACGGCGCGAAGCCCCGCCCGCCAGAACTACCGCGGCGAGCGGGGCTGTGCTCAGTTCGTTTCGGTCGACGAGGTCAGTGCGATCAGCGCGTTCAGTCCACGGTCCAGGTGTCTTTGCCACGCAGCAAGGATTGCAGAGCTGCGGTGTCATGGGGCTTGGATTCGATGGCCGTGTTGACCTGCTGACGCGCGGCGTCGTCGTAGGTGGGTCGGCTGACCTTCCGGAAGATGCCCATCACCATGTGATCGAGGTTCTGCTCACTCAAGCGCGACAGCGCGAAAGCGTAGGCGGGATCGTCGATCTCGGCGTTGTGGACCACGATGTCCTCGGCTGCGACCTCGGCCGTCTTGGCGACCTCCAGGCCGTACCCGGACTTGACCACGCAGTACTCGCCATCGGTACCGAACTTGATCGGCTCACCGTGGCTGACGTTGATCAGCCGCTCCTCGGCGCCTTCCTTGCGCAGCGCGTCGAACGATCCATCGTTGAAGATCGGGCAGTCCTGCATGATCTCCACCAGCGCGGCACCGCGGTGCTCGGCCGCGCCACGCAGCACCTCGGACAGGCCCTTGCGGTCGGAGTCCAGGGCGCGGCCGACGAACGTGGCCTCGGCGCCCAGCGCCAGCGACACCGGGTTGAACGGGTAGTCCAGGGAGCCCATCGGAGTGGACTTGGTGACCTTGCCGACCTCGGAGGTCGGCGAGTACTGGCCCTTGGTCAGGCCGTAGATCCTGTTGTTGAACAGCAGGATCGTGATGTTGATGTTGCGACGCAACGCGTGGATCAGATGGTTACCACCGATCGACAGCGAGTCACCGTCGCCGGTGACGACCCACACCGACAGGTCCGGGCGAGCCAGCGCCAGGCCGGTCGCGATGGTCGGGGCGCGCCCGTGGATCGAGTGAAAGCCGTAGGTCTCCAGGTAATACGGGAATCGGCTGGAGCAGCCGATACCACTGATGAACGCGATGTTCTCGCGCTTGAGGCCCAACTCCGGCAGGAAGTTGCGGATGGTGTTGAGGATGACGTAGTCACCGCACCCGGGGCACCAGCGGACCTCCTGGTCACTGGTGAAGTCCTTGCCCTTCTGCGGCTGGTCGGTGGTGGGCACCAGGGCGTTCTTGGTCAGAGCATCTGTCAGCCCCAGGTCTGCGCCGATCAGGTCAGTCATGCGTTCGCTCCCACAGCATTCGACTCGGTTGGTTCCTCGATGGTGGCTGCCGCCAGCCTCGCGAACTTGGCCTTGTCCGCTTCCTTCTCACCGAGCGTGCCGTCCAGCGCCGCATCGATGATGCCCTCGACCTCGTCGGCGAGGAAGGCCATGCCCTCCACCTTGGTCACCGACTGGACGTCGACCAGGTACTTGCCGCGCAGCAGTAGCGCCAGCTGACCGAGGTTCATCTCCGGCACCACCACCTTCGGGTAGCGGCGCAGCACCTCCCCGAGGTTGGCCGGGAAGGGATTGAGGTGGCGCAGATGGGCCTGGGCCACGTTGATGCCCTTGCGCCGGGCACGCCGGCACGCCTCGCCGACGGGGCCGTAGCTGCTCCCCCAGCCCAGCATCAGCAGTTCTGCGTCGCCGGTGGGGTCGTCGACCTCCAGATCGGGCACCGTGATGCCGGCGATCTTCTCCTGGCGCAACCGCACCATGAGGTCGTGGTTCTTGGGCTCGTAGGAGATGTTGCCCGAACCGTTGGCGGCCTCAAGGCCACCGATCCGGTGCTCCAGACCCGGGGTACCGGGCACCGCGAACTGGCGGGCCAGGGTCTCGGGGTCGCGGGCGTAGGGCGCGAACGGCTCGCCGGACTTGGCGAAGTTGTGCTCGATCGCCGGGTAGGTGCTGATGTCCGGGATCTGCCAGGGCTCAGAGCCGTTGGCGATCGCACCGTCGGACAGGATGATGACCGGGGTGTGGTAGTCGATCGCGATCCGCGAGGCCTCCACGGCGATGTCGAAGCAGTCCGACGGCGACTTCGGCGCCAGGACCGCGACCGGCGACTCGCCGTTGCGGCCGAACAGCGCCTGCAGCAGGTCAGCCTGCTCGGTCTTGGTCGGCAGTCCCGTCGACGGGCCACCGCGCTGCACGTCCACGATGAGCAACGGCAGTTCGGTCATCACGGCCAGGCCGATCGCCTCGGACTTGAGCGAGACGCCCGGGCCCGAGGTGCTGGTGACACCCAATGCGCCGCCGTAGGAGGCGCCGATGGCGGCGCCGATACCGGCGATCTCGTCCTCCGCTTGGAAGGTCAAGACGTTGAAGTTCTTGTGCTTGGACAGCTCATGGAGGATGTCCGACGCCGGGGTGATCGGGTAGGTGCCCAGCACCACCTGGATCTGGGCCAGGTGTCCGGCGGCCACGATGCCGTAGGCCAGCGCGGTGTTGCCCGAGATCTGGCGGTATTCACCGGACTTGAGCTTCGCCGGCGACACCTCGTAGGTGGTGGCGAACGCTTCGGTGGTCTCGCCGTAGTTCCAGCCGGCCTTCAGCGCCAGGACGTTGGCCTCGGCCACGTCGGGCTTGCGGGAGAACTTCTCGCGGATGAACCCCTCGCTGTGCTCGAGCTCGCGGCCGTACATCCACGACAGCAGACCGAGGGCGAACATGTTCTTGGCGCGCTGGCCGTCCTTCTTGGTGGCGCCGATCGCCTCGACCGCACCCAGGGTCAGCGTCGTCATCGCGACGGACGTCACCACGTAGTCCGACAACGTGTCATCCTCTAGCGGATTGCTGTCGTACCCGACCTTGGCGAGGTTGCGCTTGGTGAATTCATCGGAGTTGGCGATGATCAGGCCGCCGCGGGGCAGATCCGAGACGTTGGCCTTGAGCGCGGCGGGGTTCATCGCCACGAGCACGTCCGGGCGGTCACCGGCGGTGAGGATGTCGTAGTCGGCGATCTGGATCTGGAACGACGACACACCGGGCAGGGTGCCCTGTGGCGCGCGGATCTCGGCCGGGTAATTCGGCTGGGTCGCCAAGTCGTTGCCGAACAGTGCAGCTTCAGAAGTGAAGCGGTCACCGGTCAGCTGCATACCGTCGCCGGAATCGCCGGCGAAGCGGATGACGACCTTCTCGAGCTTCTGCCGCGGCGCGGCGCCATTGCCGTTGCCGTTCTTACCCACGGCTACCGCCTTTCACACTGCTTTGACCACGTCTTTCCGGGCCGCTGTCTCGTAACCTGCCGCCGGATCGAACGTCCACCGAATTTTGATGTCACTACCAGTACCGATTATTGCACTGCTCTTAGGCTGCGCTTCACCCCGTCGCGCCCCGACACGCGGGTGAGATCCCGGCGAAGACGCTGTTCACTGACGTGAACAAGCCCCATTTGAGACAAAACTGTGGTTTTCGTCACGTTTAGGAGAATGCCATTCTCTAAGGAAAAGGCTACTGGCCGGTAGCTCTCCGCTAGCACCGGCAAGCACGAACTTGACACCTGTCGAGTCTAACCCCTGCGGACACCTACCCACGATCGGCGTGCACCCGCTTGTCCAACTCCCCGGCCACGAGTGCGCTCGCCGCCTCCGCGGCACGACCCGGGTCGTGCCCCACCGCGCGGTGCGCGACATAACAGGCGGTGAACATGTCCCCCGCCCCCGTGGTCTGGACGTCCAGCACCTGCCAGGCTGCCGGCACCCTTTGCACCGCACCGTCCATATAGATGTCACACCCCTCGGAGCCGTAGGTCACCAGGATCTCTGCGACACCGAGTCGTTGTGCGGCCGACACGTCGAACACCCCGTCGGCAACGATCACCGCCTCGTCCTCGGCGAGTTTGAGGATGTCGACGTTCACGAGCAGGTCTGCAGCAAAGTGACGATCCTCGACCAGCGGCCCCAATCGGTCGGCCCGCACCAGACCCTGCCCGTCATAGGCGATGCGATGGCCGCGTGCCGCCAGGGCAGCGAGCGTCTCGGCTGGGAAATCGGTGCGCAGCAAGGGAGCCAGGTGCACCCACGTCGTCACCGGATCCGCCACGTCGATGTCCGCGGCCGTCCAGACCGGTCCGATCGACTGCACGCCCATGCGCCGGTGGTCGGTGTCGTCGTAGTCGAGGCTGAACGAACTCGTCTCCGCGGAGGGCAGGATCTGTACCAGCGGCCCGAACCGCGCGCGAAGCCCGTCGAACAGGACGTGATCGCGTTCCGCGCCCATCGCGATGATCCGGCCGGGCCCGCCCGCGGCCTGCAGGGCCACTCCGGCGAACGAGGCACATCCTCCGGGGCTGGGCGGCGCCCCGTTGATGATGTCGATCGCGAGGTTGCCGAGCACGGTCACCCCGGGGGCTAGCTCTCGTGGCATGGATGAAGTCTCCCGGTCAGAGCAGTCGCCCCGCTCTTCGGCCCCGCCCGATCCCCGACCCGAGATCGAAATGTGACCCAGGTCTCACCCACTGATATGGAATGCCCCGCGGCGGATACGCATTGGAGAACACATAGGCAACCGATGTGACGATGAAGGGTATTGCGAGATGCGCGTGGATTCGAGAACCAAACTTCTCCTCTGTACCGCCGGATTTGCAGCAGTAGCAGCCATGGCCGTAGTCGGCCTCGAAACGGCCCAGATCGACACCGCACCCGAAATGTCCGTGCCCGCAGCCGAACCGACCATGCACTTCGGCGAGACCGTCACCCAATCCGTGGCGCCATCCGCACCCGACACACCTGCCGCCACGCCGCCGGTCAAGGCTCAACCGGCCCCCACCGCCGAGCCCGGCTGAGCCGGTAGGGGCACCCGCGTAACCGCCGTCTACCCAGGCCCGGCGCTTGTCTGCCCCGTCTCGTCCCACCAGCGGTCGATGCGGGCACCGAGATCGAGAACGGCAGCGACCTCGACGAGCGCGGCAGCCACGATCGACGCGGGCGCACGGTCAAGCACCACGAGTCCGATCGCCGGGCGCGGACCGTGCTGCACCATCGGCCGCGCCGCAAAACCCGGCGGCACTCCCAACTGCTGCAACCATGCGGTGGAGGCGATGGTCGCGCGCGGCGAGTTCGTCAGGTGCGCATACAGCGCATCGACCGAATCCGCCTCCACCACAGGCCGATACCGCACCCCCTCGGCGGCCATGTTGGCATCGAGGATGCGGCGGTTGCGCATCGTGGTGGTCAGTACGCAGAGCTGCAGACCAGCCGCGTCCGCCCACGCGATCTCCGGCCGACTCATCAACGCATGATCGGCCGGCGCCACCAGGACATAGCGCTCCCGGTACATCTCCACCGACCGCGTACCGGGCGGGGCTTCGTCGTCGAGATAGGTCAGGCCGGCGTCGATCTCGAAATCGGCCAGCCGCCGGGCGATCTCGCGGGATGACAGGGCCTCGATGCGCACCGACGCCGCCGGGTTGCGGCGCAGAAACTCCGTGGTGATGAACGGACCCGTCGGCACCGCCGTCGGTATCGCACCGATCCGGGCCGTGACGGTCAACCGTCCGCGCATCCGGTCGATGTCGGCGAGCATGTCATCGCGTTCCGCAACGATCCGCTGGGCCCATGTCACGACCCGTTGCCCCTCTTCGGTGAACCCTTCGAACCGCTGCCCCCGCTGCACGATGACGATGCCCAGCTCGCGCTCGAGTCGCTGGATCGCCACCGACAGCGTCGGTTGGCTCACGTGGCACCGGGCGGCCGCCCGGCCGAAGTGCCGCTCGGTCGCGAGCGCCAGCAGGTAGTCGAGCTGCTGTAGCAGCACATCGCTCGCCATGACTCCCTGCCTTCGTCGAAGTTCGATAGAAAGCATCTATCACTGCATGTGAAATATCGAATATGGACGGCCGCCAAGCGGCGGGTCCATCGGTTTTCGGGGACTAGATTGGGTTCATGACCAGCGCCAGAGACATCGATGCCGACTATGACGAGCACAACGTCATCAGCACCGGCGCCAAAGACGAGGCCGCCGGCGTCAAGGCGGTCCTGGTCAGCATGCAGCGCGGGTTCGAGCAGATGGGCCCGCTGCGCACGGCCGCCGCGTTGACCAAGCTCAATCAGCGCCACGGGTTCGACTGCCCGGGCTGCGCATGGCCCGAGGAACACGGTGGCCGCAAGCTGGCCGAGTTCTGCGAGAACGGCGCGAAGGCGGTCGCCGAGGAAGCCACCAAGCGGGTAGTGACGCCGGAGTTCTTCGCCCGGCACACCATCGCCGAACTCGAGACCAAACCCGAGTACTGGCTGTCCCAGCAGGGCCGCCTGGCCCAGCCGATGGTCCTCGCGCCCGGCGAGTCGTATTACCGGCCCATCGAGTGGGACGACGCCTACCGCTTGATCGCCGAACACCTCAATGCGCTGGCATCTCCGGACGAGGCGCTGTTCTACACGTCCGGGCGCACCAGTAACGAGGCGGCGTTCCTCTATCAGCTGATGGTCCGCAGCTTCGGCACCAACAACCTGCCGGACTGCTCGAACATGTGTCACGAATCCTCGGGCACGGCACTGACCGAGTCGATCGGCATCGGCAAGGGCTCGGTCACGGTCGAGGACGTCACCGAGGCCGACCTGATCCTGATCGCCGGGCAGAATCCCGGCACCAACCACCCCCGCATGCTGTCGGTGTTGGAGAAGGCAAAAGCCAACGGCGCCAAGATCGTTGCGATCAATCCCCTACCCGAGGCCGGTCTGATCCGGTTCAAGGACCCGCAGAAGGTGCACGGTGTGGTCGGGCACGGAGTTCCGATCGCGGACGAGTTCGTCCAGATCCGCCTCGGTGGGGACATGGCGCTGTTCGCCGGTCTGGGCCGGCTGCTGCTGGAAGCCGAGGACGCCATGCCGGGCACGGTGTTGGACCGGGAGTTCATCGAGGCCCATTGCGCAGGCTTCGACGACTATGCCCGCCAGACCCGCGCGGTCGACCTCGCCACCGTGACCGAGGCCAGCGGCATCGACGAGACGCAACTGCGCCGGGTCGCCGACATGCTGATCGCCTCGCAGCGAACGGTGATCTGCTGGGCGATGGGCCTCACCCAGCACCGCCACGCCGTGGCCACCATCGGCGAGGCTACCAACCTGCTGTTCATGCGGGGCATGATCGGCAAACCAGGTGCCGGAGTGTGCCCGGTACGCGGGCACTCCAACGTGCAGGGCGACCGCACCATGGGTATCTGGGAGAAGATGCCCGAGAAGTTTCTGGATGCGCTCGACAACAGGTTCGGCATCGCCAGTCCCCGCAAGCACGGTTATGACACCGTCGACGCGATCCGCGCGATGCGCGACGGCCTCGCCAAGGTGTTCATCGGGATGGGCGGAAACTTCGTCTCGGCCACGCCCGACACCGAAGTCACCGAGGCCGGCCTACGCAGTTGCGCTCTGACCGTTCAGATTTCGACAAAGCTGAACCGCAGTCACCTGGTCCACGGTCGCACCGCGCTCATCCTGCCCACGCTGGGCCGCACCGACAAGGACTTCCAGGCCGGCGGCAAACAGATGGTGTCCGTCGAGGATTCGATGTCGATGGTGCACCTGTCCCGCGGCAGTCTGACCCCGCCGAGCGAGCACTTGCGCAGCGAGGTCGCAATCGTCTGTCAGCTGGCTCGCGAACTGCTGGGCCCGGAGCATCCGGTGCCGTGGGAGCAGTTCAACGGCGACTACGACCGCATCCGTGACGCCATCGCCGATGTGGTGCCCGGCTGCGCAGACTACAACCGCAAGATCCGTCAGCCCGATGGATTCCAGTTGCCCCACCCGCCCCGCGACTCCCGCGAATTCCGCACCACCACAGGTAAAGCCAACTTCTCGGTGCAGCCTCTGGAATGGGTGAGGGTACCGAAGGGCCGCCTGGTCCTGCAGACGCTGCGCAGTCACGATCAGTACAACACCACCATCTACGGCCTGGACGACCGTTACCGCGGTGTGAAGGGTGGCCGCCGCGTGGTGTTCGTCAACCCCGCCGACCTCCAGACCATGGGCTTGGCCGCCGGCGACCGGGTCGATCTCGTCTCGGAATTCAACGGGCAGGAGCGCCGCGCGAAGGACTTCCTGATCGTCGAGTACTCCACCCCGCAGGGCAACGCCGCCGCCTACTACCCGGAGACCAATCCACTGGTCCCCCTTGATCACACGGCCGAGAAATCGAACACGCCGGTGTCGAAGGCCGTCGTCATCCGGTTGGAGAAGGTCTAGTGGGACGGGTGACCGCCCGGCGCCGCGCCCACCACGTCACCGGCGCGACTGCCGAAGCCCGGCCGGAAACGCTGGTGGTCGAGGAACCGCTGGAGATCCGCGTCGACGGCACTGCCATCACCGTCACGATGCGCACGCCCGGGGCCGATGTCGAATTGGCCCAAGGGTTTCTGCTGACCGAGGGGTTGATCCGACAGCGCGAGGATCTGGTGTCGGTGCGCTACTGCCGGGGTGCCGATGAGGACGGGGTCAATACGTACAACGTCTTGGACGCGACCTTGGCCCCGGATGTGCCCAAGCCCGAGGTTGACGTGACCCGCAACTTCTACACCACCTCGTCATGCGGGGTGTGCGGCAAGGCCTCGCTGGAGGCGGTGCGGCTGAGCAGCAGGCACTGCCCCGGCGATGACCCGTCCACGGTCCCTGCTCCGGTGCTCTCGGCGATGCCGGCGAAACTGCGTGAGGCCCAGAAGGTGTTCGCCAGCACCGGCGGCCTGCACGCGGCGGCGCTGTTCACCGTCGACGGCACCATGCTCGTCGTCCGTGAGGACATCGGCAGACACAACGCCGTCGACAAGGTCATCGGTTGGGCACTGGAGCACAACCGCGTTCCGTCAAGCGGCACAGTGCTTCTGGTGAGCGGCCGCGCCTCGTTCGAGCTCACCCAGAAGGCGGTGATGGCGGGCATCCCGATCCTGGCCGCCGTCTCGGCGCCGTCCTCGCTCGCTGTCGATCTGGCCAGCCAATCGGGTCTGACCCTGGTGGCTTTCCTGCGGGGCGATTCGATGAACGTCTACACCCGCCCCGATCGCGTCACCCGCTGAGCTGCCGAATGCAAAAAGCCCCGCCGTAGCGGGGCTTTTGCTTGTGCAGGTCAGGCGGTCTTGTCGCGCCGCTCCGAACGCGAGGGCTTACGCGGCACGATGGTCGGCAGCACGTTGTCCTGCACGGTCTCCTTCGTGACGACCACCTTGGCGACGTCGTCGCGGCTCGGGATGTCGTACATCACCGGCAGCAGGACTTCCTCCATGATGGCGCGCAGGCCGCGGGCACCGGTGCCGCGGTGGATGGCCTGATCGGCGATGGCCTCCAACGCCTCGTCGGTGAACTCCAGTTCCACACCGTCCATCTCGAACAAGCGGACGTACTGCTTGACCAGCGCGTTCTTGGGCTCCGAGAGGATCTTGACCAAGGATTCCTTGTCCAGGTTGGTCACCGAGGCGACGACCGGCAGACGGCCGATGAACTCGGGGATCAGACCGAACTTGATCAGGTCCTCCGGCATGACCTCGGCGAAGTGGTCCTGGGTGTCGATCTCGGCCTTGGACCGCACCTCGGCACCGAAGCCCAGGCCGCGCTTGCCGACGCGGTCGGACACGATCTTCTCCAGGCCGGCGAACGCCCCCGCAACGATGAACAGCACGTTGGTGGTGTCGATCTGGATGAATTCCTGGTGCGGATGCTTGCGCCCACCCTGCGGCGGAACCGAGGCCTGGGTGCCCTCCAGGATCTTCAGCAGGGCCTGCTGCACGCCTTCCCCGGAGACATCGCGGGTGATCGACGGGTTCTCGCTCTTACGGGCGATCTTGTCGACCTCGTCGATGTAGATGATGCCGGTCTCGGCGCGCTTGACGTCGTAGTCGGCGGCCTGAATCAGCTTGAGCAGAATGTTCTCGACGTCCTCGCCCACATATCCGGCTTCGGTCAGCGCGGTGGCGTCGGCGATGGCGAACGGCACGTTGAGCATCTTGGCCAGGGTCTGGGCAAGGTAGGTCTTACCGCAGCCGGTGGGGCCCAGCATCAGGATGTTGGACTTGGTCAGCTCGACGGGCTC
The DNA here is from genome assembly GCF_001665625.1 of Mycolicibacterium peregrinum. Taxonomy (GTDB): domain Bacteria; phylum Actinomycetota; class Actinomycetes; order Mycobacteriales; family Mycobacteriaceae; genus Mycobacterium; species Mycobacterium peregrinum_B. The sequence goes on from NZ_LZSY01000181.1 coordinate 11,964, forward strand.
GGAGCGGGAATCGCGGGACTTCTCCTGCGCCTGGATCCGCTTGTAGTGGTTGTAGACGGCCACGGCCAGCGTGCGCTTCGCCGTGTCCTGACCGATGACGTAGCCCTCGAGGAAATCCCGGATCTCAGCCGGTTTGGGCAGCTCGTCGAGCTTGACGTCGTCAGCGTCGGCGAGTTCCTCCTCGATGATCTCGTTGCACAGGTCTATGCACTCGTCGCAGATGTACACGCCAGGACCAGCAATGAGCTTTTTGACTTGCTTTTGGCTCTTGCCGCAGAACGAGCACTTCAGCAGGTCACCGCCGTCTCCGATGCGCGCCATATGGGGAGGTCCTACTTCCTGTTCGCAGGTCGGTCGTTACGCCACTTGCTCGGTTACCTCGGGCGTTAACCCGACGCTACCCGTTCGTTCTGTCACGGTGCGACCGATAAGGCCGAATCGCTCCAGTGGTATTTGTTCGTGTGCAGGAGAACATATCTCTCCCGGCGGCTCGTCACCCGTCGGCGCGCTGACCGTGTCCCTGGCGTGTCGTCGGGGAACGCCGACGAATAACCGCGCGCCGCGGCCCTGGCCCGGCATTTATCGTGGTCGACGATACCGCGCGCCTCTCGGGCACCCGGGTAACCGCAGGTCAGCACAGTTCCCACCGCCGCCCTGACGACGCACGCCCCGCACCGGAGTGACCGGGCAGGGCGTGTGTCATCGGGCTGGAAGTTGCCACCGAAAGTGCGGGTGGCGCTTAGGCCTGCGCGGACAGCTTGCGGTACTCCAGGACCGTGTCGATGATCCCGTATTCCTTGGCATCGGCCGCGGTGAGGATCTTGTCGCGGTCGGTGTCCTTGCGGATGACCTCGGGGTCCTTGCCGGTGTGGCGGGCCAGCGTGGTCTCCATGAGGGTGCGCATCCGCTCGATCTCGGCGGCCTGGATCTCCAGGTCCGAGAACTGACCCTGGATCACTCCGGACAGCGAAGGCTGGTGGATCAGCACCCGGGCGTTGGGCAGGGCCAGACGCTTACCCGGGGTACCGGCGGCCAGCAGCACCGCAGCGGCCGAGGCGGCCTGACCGAGGCACACCGTCTGGATGTCGGCGCGCACGTACTGCATGGTGTCGTAGATCGCCATCAGCGACGTGAACGAGCCACCGGGCGAGTTGATGTACATGGTGATGTCACGGTCGGGATCCAGCGACTCCAGCACGAGCAGCTGGGCCATGATGTCGTTGGCCGACGCGTCGTCCACCTGCACGCCGAGGAAGATGATGCGTTCCTCGAACAGCTTGTTGTACGGGTTGGATTCCTTGACACCGAAGCTGCTGTGCTCGATGAACGACGGCAGGATGTAGCGGGCCTGCGGCTGCACGCGGGCGTCCAATGACGGATGAATCTGATCGGTCATTTGTCTAGTCCTGCCGTCGGGCCCGAACCGTTGAGGTTGGCGCTGGTGATGATGTGATCCACAAACCCGTACTCCAGAGCCTCCTGCGCAGTGAACCAGCGGTCACGATCGGAGTCGGCCTCGATCTGCTCGACGGACTTGCCGGTGAACTCCGCGTTGAGCCGGAACATTTCCTTCTTGATGACGTGGAACTGCTCGGCCTGGATGGCGATGTCCGCGGCACTGCCGGTGACGCCACCGAGCGGCTGGTGCATCAGGACCCGGGCGTGCGGCAAAGCATGACGCTTGCCCTTGGTGCCCGCGGCGAGCAGGAATTCACCCATCGAGGCGGCCATGCCCATCGCGTAGGTGGCGACATCGCAGGGCGCCAGCACCATCGTGTCGTAGATGGCCATACCGGCGCTGATCGAGCCGCCCGGCGAGTTGATGTAGAGGTGGATGTCCTTGGTCGGATCCTCCGCCGACAGCAACAGGATCTGCGCGCACAGCTTGTTGGCGATGTCGTCATCCACTTGGGAGCCCAGGAAGATGATGCGCTCGGCAAGCAAGCGCTCATAGACGGAGTCGACGAGGCTGAACCCGCTCCCGTTCGAACGCATGTCAGTCACGACTGGATACCTGCTTTCTCTCACGCGTTGGTACTGACGACACTAACGAAACTGGGGCGTGACGCACTCCCGTACGGGGGCGCGTTCGCTCACAGCGTCATTCAGCGGCGTCAGCGTCCTTGTCGGCGGCCTCGTCGTCCTGCTCGCCCTCGGCCTGGGCAGCCTCGGCCGGGCCGAAGAACTCCGTGGTGTCGATCACGGTGCCGTCGGTGTCGGTCACGGTGGCTGCGTGCACCACAGCGGCGATGGTCAGGCCGCGACGCACGTCGGCGAACATGGCCGGCAGCTGGTTGTTCTGCTGCAGGATCTGGATCAGCTGCTGGGGCTCGATGCCGTACTGACGCGACATCAGCACGAGACGCTCGGTGAGGTCGTTCTGGCCGACCTGGATGTCGAGCTTGTCCGCGACGGCGTCCATCAAAAGCTGGGTCTTGACGGCCTTTTCGGCGTTCGTCTTGTTCTCGGCGTCGAATTCCTCACGGCTGCTGCCCTGTTCGGTCAGCTGCTCGGCGAACTTGTCCTCGTCATGGTCGAGACCATGGATCGCGTTGTGCAGCGCGTCGTCGATCTGGGCCTGAACGATCTTCTCCGGCAACGGAACCTCGGTCTGCTCCAGCAGCGCTTCGATGGCCTTGTCGCGAATCTGCTCGGCCTGCTGCACGCTCTTGACCCGGCGCACCTGGTCGATGAGGCTTTCCTTGAGCTCACCGATGGTGTCGAATTCGCTTGCCAGCTGGGCGAAGTCGTCGTCGGCCTCGGGCAGCTCGCGCTCCTTGACCGACTTCACGGTCACCGTCACGTCGGCGTCCTGGCCGGCGTACTCACCGGCGGCAAGCTTGGTGGTGAAGACCTTGGACTCGCCGACCTTCAGACCGGTGATCGCATCGTCGAGGCCCTCAATCAGCTGACCGGAACCGACCTCGTGCGACAGGCCCTCGGTGGCGGCCTCGGGCACCTCGGTGCCGTCGACGGTCGCCGACAGGTCGATCGAGACGAAGTCGCCTTCTTGTGCACCGCGCTCGACGCCGGTCAGGGTGCCGAAACGGGCCCGCAGCGACTGCAGCTCGGCGTCGACCTCGTCGTCCTCGACCTTGATCGGGTCGACGGTGATCTTGAGTGCGTCGAACTCGGGCAGGGTGATCTCGGGACGCACGTCGACCTCGGCGGTGAACGCCAGTTCCTGGCCGTCCTCCAGCTTGGTCACCTCGATCTCGGGCTGACCCAGCGGCTTGACGTCGGAGGCCGTGACGGCCTCGCTGTAGCGGCTCGGCAGCGCGTCGTTGACGACCTGCTCCAGCACCGCGCCGCGGCCGACACGGGCCTCCAGCAACTTGCGCGGAGCCTTGCCCGGACGGAATCCGGGCAGGCGGACCTGCTGGGCCAGCGCCTTGAACGCGCGATCGAAATCGGGCTCAAGCTCGGTGAAGGGCACCTCCACATTGATGCGCACCCGGGTGGGGCTCAACTGCTCGACCGTGCTCTTCACTGTTCCTGCTCCTAAATAGTTCTTTCGTACTGGCGGGTGAGTCGGGGTGACAGGATTTGAACCTGCGGCCTTCCGCTCCCAAAGCGGATGCGCTACCAAGCTGCGCTACACCCCGTGGTGGTGGTCCACCCGCCGCGGCAAAACCCACGAACGGACCACGCGAGATACTACGTGCTCACGGCACAGAGCATTCAATTGGCTTTGATCGGGGGCACCCCGGTACAGTGCTGATGCTGCACATGCGGGCGTAGCTCAATGGTAGAGCCCTAGTCTTCCAAACTAGCTACGCGGGTTCGATTCCCGTCGCCCGCTCCATTGAACCGCCCCGATGGGGCGGTTTTTTGTTAGCCGGGCCGCCGTTTTCCACCTGAGGGGTCGCTGCGCGACGCGTTCCATGACCCACGCGTAGAAAAGCGATGCTTACCCGGCTCAGGCGCCCTGCGGCGGGTCGATCGGGTTCAGCGATATAGGCAGCCAATGGGTGCCTGGTCCCTCACCGGGGCAACCGGGCCCCTCGGTGATGAGGGTGCGTTCTCCGAAGAAACTGCCGTCCGGGTTCGGGATCCAGTAATCCGAGCGCCGGGCCTGCACCGCGCTGTTCGGGTCACTGCGATCGCAGAAGTAGGGATACTCACCGCTCGTCTCCCAACGGTTGCCGTTCCAGCGGTACTCATATGCCACGGGGGCACCCGGGTTGCGAGCGTGATCGTCCGAATTGTCCATGCGCGCAACGCATCCGTTCACGTCACAGTCGGTCGTGAATTCGACAGGCACCGTCATCGGGTTCATCGGGGTCGGCATACCGTTGAACGTCTGCTTCGAGAAGTCGATGAACAGGTTGTAGTGCCCGTACAGCGGCGGTGGTTCGACTCGATCCGCATGAGCAACCGGAATCCCAATCGATACGGCCCCAGCGAACACGCCGACGAGGGCGAACCTCACGGCGCTAGTCATCTTTGTCGTCATCACGGTGCGCAGCCTCGATCACTTCGGGTGGCACGGGCTTGGCGAGCCAGGCACGGATCCGCAGCAACCCACCGGCAACCGCCCCGATGGCGAACACCGCGGCAAGCACCCAGAGCGCAACCGACACGAGGCCGATTATCGCGCGGTCATAGCGGTCTACGTGCGGTTTCGAGCCCGACGGGCCCGAGCGGTTTACCGACGAGTAGGCGACTGCTGGGTATCGACTACATCTCGGCGCGGGCGGACAGCCCCAATTCGGAGGACAGTGGTGTACATCACACCGGCGAAATGGAAGTCGGCTTGAACGAAAGGCAGCGAGATGATCGGAGCAATTATCAGCGCAATCGTCGTCGGCGCGATTATCGGCGTCCTTGCGCGACTCATCATGCCCGGTAGGCAGAACTTGAGCACACTCATGACGGTGTTGCTCGGGATCGCCGGAGCCCTGCTGGGCTCCTGGATCACTTCGGCCTTCGGTTACAGCAACGCGAACGGCGGGTTCCAGATCATCCCGTTCGTCGTTGGCGTCGTGGTGGCGATCGTGCTGATCGCGGTCTACACCGGCCTTTCCGGCCGACGCGGCACGCCTGTCGGTCACTAAGTGCGGAACCCGGGCTCCGCCGATCGTGTTCCTCGATCGGCGGAGCCTCCTTTTGCGTCATCGTCAGCTGGCGCAGGACAGCCTCGTCCCGGCGCCTGTTTAGATCTTGTTGACCGGGTCAGGTTTTCGAGCGACGGGGACGCGAATGAACTACCACGTCCTGGCCCGTCGGGAACGTGAGGAATTCGCCGACCTGCTCGAAGGGTTGGCCCCGCACGAATGGAAAGCTCCGACGTTGTGCGCAGGCTGGACTGTCCGCGATGTCGCCGCCCACACCGTCGCCTACCTCGGGCAGACCCGACTGGGACTCACCGCCGCGATGCTGGCCGCGCGAGGTCAGGTGGACCGGATCAACGATCGCGCGCTGCGGGCCGGGGCGGGCCTCGGACCTGACGAACTCTGCACCCTGATGCGGGCCGGCGTGGATCCATCGGGCGTTGCCGCACTCTACGGCTGCCGGGTGGCGCTCATCGAGTGCCTGGTCCACCAGCAGGACATCCGGCGTCCGCTCGGACGGCCGCGCACGATCCCAACCGCCGCGCTGCTGGCATCCCTGACGTTTGCCCGTCACAGCCCGGTCATCGGCGGGGCCCGGCGGACCCGCGGCCTGCGGCTGATCGCCACGGATGTCGACTGGTCGGCCGGCCGCGGGCCAGAGATCCACGGGCCGGGCGAGGCGCTGCTGCTGGCGATGACCGGACGCGTCGAAGCGGTTGCCCATGAGCTGCAGGGGCCTGGCCTCGTCCATCTCCGTCGACGATGACGCACCCCGATTGCGGGATTACTGGATTTCGGATCGAACTTCGTCGAGCCACTCCTTGTCTAGTCGGGGCGCTACCCACGACACAACGACCGCAAGCAGCAAGGTGCCCGCAAGGATCAACTGGTGGACCGGCGCCCCGAGCGCGAACGCGCCCAACACGGCGACCACCAAGACGCAAAGTCCGAGATAGATCCGCGGCGACCGGTATCCGGGCTGGCGGAGAACGACCGGCCAGAGGTGCCGCGGCAGACTGCGCGCCAATCGCCCGAACATCACCAACAAGACGACGCAGCCGACGCCGGCGACGACCCGCCCCGCCTGACCTGACGCACTGGTGCGCTCAACCCTGAACAGGATCCACAGCACAAGCCAGGCCGCAAGAGTCGTCCAGCACAACCAGGCACGGACGGTGGCGGCGATGTTCGCGCGAACCTTGTCACCGAGGTGCGGATCAAGCTGTGCTGCTTGACGAAATCCAACGATCGCGCTGAACAGTTTCCTGCTGTGCGCCCGGTTCACCGCGACGTTGTGCAACGCCTGCGCGTGTCCGGGTTCGAGCCGCAGCGCCATCTCGTGCTCCGCTGTCGACTCTGCCAGCCTCCCCACCATGCCGAGAACTACCCCCATCAGGTCGTGGGTATCGGCATCATCCGGCGCCAAGCGCAGCGCCTCGGCCGCCACCGGAAGCGCAGCCTCGGCATCGCCCGCCGATACCAGGAGCCGGGCGTACTCGAAGTGCGTCATCGAGTCCAGCGGAGCGACTTCGACCGCCCTTCGGGCCCATGACAGCCCCTCCTCCTGTCGGTCGAGGGCATCAAGGACCGACGCATAGATTCGCATCGGATAGGCAGCTTCGGGAGTGCGGCTCAGCGCGTCGCGGACGGTCCGCTCCGCAGCGTGGTGGTCGCCGGAGAGATGCTGGGTCCGTGCCAATTCGCTGAGCAGCGCCTCATCGTGCGGGTTGTTCGCCAACGCTGCGCGCAGCACTTCCTCGGCACGCCGGAAATTGCGGACTTCCAGATAACAGTCAGCCTGGATGATCGCGCTCGCAGTGTGGTCGCCGTCGGAGTCGAAGGTCATCGAAACCTCCTGCAGCGCTTGCGGTTTGCCAGGTCGGTATGAGCGTCAATAAGGTTGTCGAACTCGATGATGTTGCGAGCGACGTCGAACCACTGACCGGTACTCCGCCTAACCCGACGCATTGCCACGGCAGCCGCCGACTCACGAACAAGGGCGTCCTGTGCCATGTGCCCCCCATCGCCGGCGAATTGCGATGGTAATGGCAAGGAACGTCGGGCAATGGCGATTCTGGCGACCGACGTGTTGGCGAGAACCATCACGGCCCCGTCTCGAACGGCTTGCGATTCCGTGCCACGGGGATGCTTTGCGGTTGCCGTCCGCCTACCGTGAGTAACAGGTGCGGACCGTCGACCGATCTTGAAGATGGCAGCGCAAGCAGACAACTACGCGCACCGCTGCCGTAAAGCCACCGCACTTGTGCAGGAGACGAATGCCCGCTACGACCCTGATCGCAGGCACCTGCGCACCGGAATTCGCCCGGGTGCGTGATGCCTTCGCGGACAACTTCGCCCACCACAATGAGGTCGGCGCGGCTGTCGCGGTCTGGGTTGAGGGCGACCTGGTGGTCAACCTGTGGGGCGGATCGGCCGATGCGGCAGGCAGCCGACCCTGGCAGCAGGACACCCTGGCCAGTGTGTACTCGGGATCCAAGGGGTTGTTGAGCACCTGCATCCACCTGTTGGCCGACCGCGGTGAGATCGATCTGGATGCACCGGTCGCCCGGTACTGGCCCGAGTTCGGCCAGGCCGGAAAGCAGAACATCACCGTCGCGATGGTGCTCGGCCATCGCTCGGGTGTGATCGGTCCGCGCGAACCGATGGACTGGCGGCAGGTGACCGACTGGGACGCGGTGTGCGCCCGGATCGCAGCCGCGACTCCGTGGTGGCCGCCGGGCAGCGCTCAGGGCTATCAGGTGGTGACGTTCGGGTTCATCCTCGGCGAGGTGGTGCGCCGGGTCACCGGCCGCACCATCGGTCAATACCTGCGCACCGAGGTCGCCGAACCGTTGGGCGCCGATATCCACATCGGAC
>NZ_LZSY01000182.1 GCF_001665625.1 Mycolicibacterium peregrinum
GCTGCGAATCGGTTGGCGCACTTGCTTGTCGAGCGCGGTGTCGGTCCGGGGCAGCGGGTTGCGCTGCTGTTTCCACGCTCGGTCGAGGCCATCGTGGCGATCCTGGGTGTGCTCAAAACCGGTGCGGCGTATGTGCCGATCGATCCGTCGGTGCCGGATGCACGCATAGAATTCGTCCTCGCTGATTCAGCGCCGGTAGCAGTGGTCAGCACCGCCGATCTGATGGATCGGCTGAGTGGGCGTGGGTTGACGGTGATCGACGTCGACGATCCCGCGATGAGCTGCCGGCCGGACACCGACCCACTGATCGAACCTGCCCCCGAAGATGTCGCGTATCTGATCTACACCTCGGGTACGACGGGTGTGCCCAAGGGCGTGGCGATTCCGCATCGGAATGTTACGCGGTTGTTGGATGCAATCGATCGTGATGTGGCGTTGTCGTCGGGTCAGGTATGGGCACAGTGTCATTCGTTGGCGTTCGACTTCTCGGTGTGGGAGAT
>NZ_LZSY01000183.1 GCF_001665625.1 Mycolicibacterium peregrinum
TGTTGTTTGAGAACTCAATAGTGTGTTTGGTGGTTTTTGTTTGTTGTTTTTGGCCACGCTCTTTTTCCCGTTTAGGGTGTGGCTTTGTTTTTTTGATGCCAGTTTGTTGGTGTCTTTTGTTTGGTCGAATTTTTCTGATTCGAATTCTGCCTGTCTTTGGATGGGAAGTTTTTGTTTGGAGAGTTTGATTCTGGCTCAGGACGAACGCTGGCGGCGTGCTTAACACATGCAAGTCGAACGGAAAGGCCCTTCGGGGTACTCGAGTGGCGAACGGGTGAGTAACACGTGGGTGATCTGCCCTGCACTTTGGGATAAGCCTGGGAAACTGGGTCTAATACCGAATATGACCGCGCACTTCCTGGTGTGTGGTGGAAAGCTTTTGCGGTGTGGGATGGGCCCGCGGCCTATCAGCTTGTTGGTGGGGTAATGGCCTACCAAGGCGACGACGGGTAGCCGGCCTGAGAGGGTGACCGGCCACACTGGGACTGAGATACGGCCCAGACTCCTACGGGAGGCAGCAGTGGGGAATATTGCACAATGGGCGCAAGCCTGATGCAGCGACGCCGCGTGAGGGATGACGGCCTTCGGGTTGTAAACCTCTTTCAATAGGGACGAAGCGCAAGTGACGGTACCTATAGAAGAAGGACCGGCCAACTACGTGCCAGCAGCCGCGGTAATACGTAGGGTCCGAGCGTTGTCCGGAATTACTGGGCGTAAAGAGCTCGTAGGTGGTTTGTCGCGTTGTTCGTGAAAACTCACAGCTTAACTGTGGGCGTGCGGGCGATACGGGCAGACTAGAGTACTGCAGGGGAGACTGGAATTCCTGGTGTAGCGGTGGAATGCGCAGATATCAGGAGGAACACCGGTGGCGAAGGCGGGTCTCTGGGCAGTAACTGACGCTGAGGAGCGAAAGCGTGGGGAGCGAACAGGATTAGATACCCTGGTAGTCCACGCCGTAAACGGTGGGTACTAGGTGTGGGTTTCCTTCCTTGGGATCCGTGCCGTAGCTAACGCATTAAGTACCCCGCCTGGGGAGTACGGCCGCAAGGCTAAAACTCAAAGAAATTGACGGGGGCCCGCACAAGCGGCGGAGCATGTGGATTAATTCGATGCAACGCGAAGAACCTTACCTGGGTTTGACATGCACAGGACGCCAGTAGAGATATTGGTTCCCTTGTGGCCTGTGTGCAGGTGGTGCATGGCTGTCGTCAGCTCGTGTCGTGAGATGTTGGGTTAAGTCCCGCAACGAGCGCAACCCTTATCTTATGTTGCCAGCGCGTAATGGCGGGGACTCGTGAGAGACTGCCGGGGTCAACTCGGAGGAAGGTGGGGATGACGTCAAGTCATCATGCCCCTTATGTCCAGGGCTTCACACATGCTACAATGGCCGGTACAAAGGGCTGCGATGCCGTGAGGTGGAGCGAATCCTTTCAAAGCCGGTCTCAGTTCGGATCGGGGTCTGCAACTCGACCCCGTGAAGTCGGAGTCGCTAGTAATCGCAGATCAGCAACGCTGCGGTGAATACGTTCCCGGGCCTTGTACACACCGCCCGTCACGTCATGAAAGTCGGTAACACCCGAAGCCGGTGGCCTAACCCTTGTGGAGGGAGCCGTCGAAGGTGGGATCGGCGATTGGGACGAAGTCGTAACAAGGTAGCCGTACCGGAAGGTGCGGCTGGATCACCTCCTTTCTAAGGAGCACCACGAGACCTGGGCCGGCCCCGCAGATCGCGGGATCAGCTGAGCTTTCAGGCGATTCGTTGGATGGCCTCGCACCTGTAGTGGGTGGGGGTCTGGTGCACTCAACAAACTTGGCGTGGGATGCGGGAAAGCATCTGCGGAAAATCATCAGACACACTATTGGGCTTTGAGACAACAGGCCCGTGCCCCTTTCGGGGGGTGGCTCCCGGTTGCGGGTGTCGGCGTGTTGTTGCCTCACTTTGGTGGTGGGGTGTGGTGTTTGATTTGTGGATAGTGGTTGCGAGCATCTAGCACGCGAATACGTGAGGCTCTCACCGCCTGTATGGGTGGTGTGGGCCAGTGTTTGTGTGCGATTGATGTGCAATTTCTTTTGAAACTCATTTTTTGGTTTTTGTGTTGTAAGTGTTTAAGGGCGCATGGTGGATGCCTTGGCACTGGGAGCCGATGAAGGACGTTGGAGGCTGCGATATGCCTCGGGGAGCTGCCAACCGAGCGTTGATCCGAGGATGTCCGAATGGGGAAACCCAGCACGAGTGATGTCGTGTTACCCACTACTGAATACATAGGTAGTGGGGGGGAACGCGGGGAAGTGAAACATCTCAGTACCCGTAGGAAGAGAAAACAAAAGTGATTCCGTGAGTAGTGGCGAGCGAAAGCGGAGGATGGCTAAACCGTATGCATGTGATACCGGGTAGGGGTTGTGTGTGCGGGGTTGTGGGACCTGTTTTTCCAGTTCTACCTGGCTGGAGGGTAGTTAGAAAATGTCGTGGTTAACGGAAGTGGTTTGGGATGACCTGCCGTAGACGGTGAGAGCCCGGTACGTGAAAACCTGACATCTGCCTTGAACAGTGTTCCCGAGTAGCAGCGGGCCCGTGAAATCTGCTGTGAATCTGCCGGGACCACCCGGTAAGCCTGAATACTTCCCAGTGACCGATAGCGGATTAGTACCGTGAGGGAATGGTGAAAAGTACCCCGGGAGGGGAGTGAAATAGTACCTGAAACCGTGCGCTTACAATCCGTCAGAGCCTTCGACTTTGTCGTGGGGTGATGGCGTGCCTTTTGAAGAATGAGCCTGCGAGTCAGGGACATGTCGCGAGGTTAACCCGTGTGGGGTAGCCGCAGCGAAAGCGAGTCTGAATAGGGCGTATCCACACAACAGTGTGTGGTGTAGTGGTGTGTTCTGGACCCGAAGCGGAGTGATCTACCCATGGCCAGGGTGAAGCGCGGGTAAGACCGCGTGGAGGCCCGAACCCACTTAGGTTGAAGACTGAGGGGATGAGCTGTGGGTAGGGGTGAAAGGCCAATCAAACTCCGTGATAGCTGGTTCTCCCCGAAATGCATTTAGGTGCAGCGTCACATGTTTCTTGTTGGAGGTAGAGCTACTGGATGGCCGATGGGCCCCACAGGGTTACTGACGTCAGCCAAACTCCGAATGCCGACAAGTCCAAGAATGTGGCAGTGAGACGGCGGGGGATAAGCTCCGTGCGTCGAGAGGGAAACAGCCCAGATCGCCGGCTAAGGCCCCTAAGCGTGTACTAAGTGGAAAAGGATGTGCAGTCGCGAAGACAACCAGGAGGTTGGCTTAGAAGCAGCCACCCTTGAAAGAGTGCGTAATAGCTCACTGGTCAAGTGATTGTGCGCCGATAATGTAGCGGGGCTCAAGTACACCGCCGAAGCCGCGGCAACGTATTTATACGTTGGGTAGGGGAGCGTCCTGCATCCGGTGAAGCAGCAGAGTGATCTAGCTGTGGAGGGTGTGGGAGTGAGAATGCAGGCATGAGTAGCGAATAGGCAAGTGAGAACCTTGCCCGCCGAAAGACCAAGGGTTCCTGGGCCAGGCCAGTCCTCCCAGGGTGAGTCGGGACCTAAGGCGAGGCCGACAGGCGTAGTCGATGGACAACGGGTTGATATTCCCGTACCCGTGTATGTGCGTCCATGATGAATCCATTGTGCTAACCATCCAAAACCGTCGTGACCGATCCCTTCGGGGTGAGGCGTTGACGGGGCTGCGTGGGACCCCGGTGGGTAGTAGTCAAGCGATGGGGTGACGCAGGAAGGTAGCCGTACCAGTCAGTGGTTGTACTGGGGTAAGCCGGTAGGGAGAAACGTAGGCAAATCCGCGTTTCATATTCCTGAGAGGTGATGCATAGCCGTTTGAGGCGAATTCGGTGATCCTATGCTGCCAAGAAAAGCCTCTAGCGAGGACATACACGGCCCGTACCCCAAACCAACACAGGTGGTCAGGTAGAGAATACTAAGGCGTACGAGTGAACTATGGTTAAGGAACTCGGCAAAATGCCCCCGTAACTTCGGGAGAAGGGGGACCCCCATATCGTCAAGGCTTTTGCGGCCGGCAGCGGGAGGGGGTGGCACAAACCAGTGAGAAGCGACTGTTTACTAAAAACACAGGTCCGTGCGAAGTCGCAAGACGATGTATACGGACTGACGCCTGCCCGGTGCTGGAAGGTTAAGAGGACCTGTTAACCCTTCGGGGTGAAGCAGAGAATTTAAGCCCCAGTAAACGGCGGTGGTAACTATAACCATCCTAAGGTAGCGAAATTCCTTGTCGGGTAAGTTCCGACCTGCACGAATGGCGTAACGACTTCTCAACTGTCTCAACCATAGACTCGGCGAAATTGCACTACGAGTAAAGATGCTCGTTACGCGCGGCAGGACGAAAAGACCCCGGGACCTTCACTACAACTTGGTATTGGTGCTCGATACGGTTTGTGTAGGATAGGTGGGAGACTGTGAAATTCACACGCCAGTGTGGGTGGAGTCGTTGTTGAAATACCACTCTGATCGTATTGGGCCTCTAACCTCGGACCGTATATCCGGTTCAGGGACAGTGCCTGGTGGGTAGTTTAACTGGGGCGGTTGCCTCCCAAAATGTAACGGAGGCGCCCAAAGGTTCCCTCAACCTGGACGGCAATCAGGTGTTGAGTGTAAGTGCACAAGGGAGCTTGACTGCGAGACGTACATGTCGAGCAGGGACGAAAGTCGGGACTAGTGATCCGGCACCTCTGAGTGGAAGGGGTGTCGCTCAACGGATAAAAGGTACCCCGGGGATAACAGGCTGATCTTCCCCAAGAGTCCATATCGACGGGATGGTTTGGCACCTCGATGTCGGCTCGTCGCATCCTGGGGCTGGAGCAGGTCCCAAGGGTTGGGCTGTTCGCCCATTAAAGCGGCACGCGAGCTGGGTTTAGAACGTCGTGAGACAGTTCGGTCTCTATCCGCCGCGCGCGTCAGAAGCTTGAGGAAATCTGTCCCTAGTACGAGAGGACCGGGACGGACGAACCTCTGGTGTACCAGTTGTTCCACCAGGAGCACGGCTGGATAGCCACGTTCGGACAGGATAACCGCTGAAAGCATCTAAGCGGGAAACCCCCTCCAAGACCAGGCTTCTCACCCTTTTAGAGGGATAAGGCCCCCCGCAGACCACGGGATTGATAGGCCAGACCTGGAAGCCTAGTAATGGGTGAAGGGAACTGGCACTAACCGGCCGAAAACTTACAACAACCAACAAACACCAAATGTTTGATGGGTTTCAGTAAGACGCACAACAAGCCTCGCAACCACAATTCATAAACACCCACACACTTGTGTATGGAGTGCGATACCGCACCCCACCACCAAAACACAAAGGTTTACACCCAGAAACGGGTGAATAAAGTTACGGCGGTCCATAGCGGCAGGGAAACGCCCGGTCCCATCCCGAACCCGGAAGCTAAGCCTGCCAGCGCCGATGATACTACCCTCTCGGGTGGAAAAGTAGGACACCGCCGAACACAAATTAAG